>DATJIW010000032.1:0-8519 GCA_035492775.1 Vicinamibacterales bacterium | reverse complement strand
GTGCGGCGGTATCGCGAAGATCGGTTGCGGGGCACCGGTCTCGCGCCCTTGTTCCCGCTGTGGGGACTGCCGACGCGCGAGCTCGCGGAGGACATGATCGCGGCCGGCGTACGCGCGGTTCTGACATGCGTCGACACACGCGCCCTGCCAAGGGAGTTCGCAGGTCTGGATTTCGCTGATGCCCTGCGCTCGCTGCCGGCAGCGGTCGACCCGTGTGGTGAGCGAGGCGAATTCCACACGTGCGTTACCGCCGGTCCCATGTTCGCGCGCCCGTTGACCGTCCGCGCGGGGCAAATCGTCGACCGCGATCCGTTCGTTTTTGCGGATTTCGAATCGACCGCTGATACGGCGGATCAGCCGGCGAATTCAACCTGCACCCGGTTCGGGATCAACCCCGCGTCGTAGGCATCGCCCATCAGGCGCTGCACGGCACGCGTGCCACGCTCTCCGTAGCCAAGCGTGAGATCGTTTACGTACATCCCGACGAACTTGTCTGTTCGCGCGGGATCGAGGCCTCGGCCAAACTGCTGCGCATACTGCACGGCTTCCTGCCGATGCGACAGCGCGTACGCGATGCTGTCGTGCAGCAGCTTCGAAGTCTTGCGGATCATCTCTGGACCGAGGTCCCGACGGATCACATTTCCACCGAGCGGAAGTGGGAGACCACCGGTCCGATCCGCCCACCACTCGCCAAGATCCACGACCTTCCGCAGCCCGTTGTCGGCGTACGTCAGCTGCCCTTCGTGGATCAGCAGGCCGGCGTCAGCCTGTCCGTCCATGACGAACTGCTCGATTCGATCGAACGGCACGATCACGTACTCAAAGGCGGGCTCGTACAGCCGCAGCGTCAGATACGCCGTGGTCAGCGTTCCCGGAATGGCTATGCGGCGCCCCTGCACTCCCGTGACGTCATCGCGCTTCGCCACGACGACAGGACCGTAGCGGTCTCCCATGCTCGCGCCGTGCGGCAGCAGCGCGTATCGATCTGACAGATGTGCAAACGCGTGGAACGAAACGGCCGTCACTTCGTACTTTCCTTCGAACGCGGCGCGATTGAGCGTCTCGATGTCCGACAGCACCTGATCGACTACGATTCCGCCGGTATCGATGCTGCCACTGGCCAGCCCGTAGAACATGAACGCATCATCCGAGTCGGGACTGTGGGCGACGGTGATTCGGGTTTCGACCATCTCAACAGTGTAGTTCAGCATCGAGCGCCGCGAGGAGCATCGCGACTTCCTCCGGACCGTCGACGCGGTAATCGGCGGACACTCGATCGCTGGCCGCAACGCCAATCCCCGTCGGCCTTACCACCTCCAGCGCATCCGCATCGGTCACGTCGTCTCCGATATAGACCGGCAACACCGACCCCGCAGCGCGGCTGACCTGTTCGATGATCCATTCGACGGCCGACCCCTTGTTCCACTCGATGTTCGGCAGCAACTCGACCACGCACGAACCGGACAACAGGCGGACGCGGCCGGCATCGAGATTGGGTCTGGCGGCATCGATGAAAACTGATTGCGCGACGACGCGGTTCGCCGGTTCGGCGTCGCGATAATGCAGCGCAACGCTGAGCCCCTTGTCCTCGATGAATACCCCTGGCAACCGTCGCAGCGACGGCGCGGCGCGTGACGAAATCGCACGCATCGCGGCAACCGACGCCGCCGCATCCGGATGTACGAAAGAAGCGCCCGGTCCTTCAATCTCCAGGCCATGGAAGCCGCTGACGTAGATTTCTCCGACGTCGCCGACTCGAGCGCGCACGTCGGCAAGCCGGCGTCCGCTGACAATACCCACCGTGCAGCACTCCAGGGCGGCCAGATGCGTCAGCAGGATCTTTCGCGATTCATCGAGGCGGACGGCCTCCGGATCGGGATCGAATTCGCACAGCGTTCCGTCGAAATCACAGAGTAAGAGAAGGTGTCGGCCCTCGCGCCGCTGAACGATAGCGGCAGCGATTTCGTCCGGCGAGATCACGGCTCGCGCGCGCTCCGCCGGTCCGCGGCGAGATCGCGGCGGCCCGCGGGATGGACGCGCCTGGGAGACGCCTGGGGCGAAGCGACGACGGACGTGTCCAATTGCTCCAGGCTTCCGAGAATATCCGATGCCCACGCAAAAATGTCGCGGCCCGCCACGACACGGCGCAGCGCCCGCATCCGCTTCTGCTGCTGCGCCGGCGGCATCTCGATCGCCCGGGTGATGGCGGCGGCAAAGCCCTCGACGTCGTACGGATTGATCAGCACCGCGTCCCGGAGCTCCTGCGCGGCGCCCGTCAGTTCGCTCAGGACGAGAACGCCCTGCTCGTCGTCTCGAGCGGCCACGAATTCCTTGGCGACCAGATTCATACCGTCGTGCAGCGAACTGACGACGCAGAAAGCGGCCAGTTTGTACAGGGCCACGAGGCGTCGCAGCTTCAGAGCGCTTTTGCGATACCGGATTGGCCCGTCGATTGCGCTGCGGCCGAAACGTTCGTTGATCGCCGCGACCTTCGTATCGATCTCGCGCTCGATTGCAGCATAGCTCTCGAGTTTCGATCGCGAGGGGACGCCAATCTGGACGAACGTCAAGTGCCGGCGCAGGAGCGGGTCGGCTTCGAGCACGTGCTCCAGCGCGGCAAGCCGCTCCGGAATCCCTTTCGTATAATCCAGCCGGTCCACGCCGACGCCGACGATCGAATCCCGCAGCCGGAGATTCTGACGAAGGCGTTCCATCTCGACGCCTAGGCCGGGGTCCTTCGCGACGGCAGTCATGCGGTCGTAGTCCACGCCGATCGGCACGGCGGCGATCCGCGTCCGTCGGCCGCGGTGAAGCACGCTGCCGCGCTCGACCGCCTGCGCTCCGCACGCGCGGGCGGCCGCCGTGAAGTTCCGCCGATCGCGATCGACCTGGAACGCGAGAAGGTCGTTCGCGAGCAGCCCTTCGACGAGGTCGCGCCACCAGGGACACATCCGCAGCCGCTCGAGATGCGGCCATGGAATGTGCCAGAAGAGCGCCGTCCGCGCGGCGGGAACGGCCGCGCGCAGGAATCGCGCGACGAGCGCCAGGTGATAATCCTGAATGAAGATCGGTTCATGCGGATCGGCCAGCTCGGACCGGACCGCATCCGCAAACCGTCGGTTCACCGCCTGGTATTCACGCCAGTCTTCCGGGCGGAAGATCGGATCGACGCTGGTCAGGTGGCAAAGCGGCCACAAACCTTCATTCGAGAACCCGCCGTAGTAGCGCCGCTCTTCTGCGTCCGTCAACCAGATGCGGCGCAGCCGGTATCTTGGCCGATCGGGCGGCACCATCACACGATCGCGGCTGTCGACGACGTCGGGGTCGGCCGATCCGGCGCCGTGGGCGATCCACGTGCCGCCTCGATCCCGCATGAGAGCGTCGAGCGCGACGGCAACGCCTCCGGTCGTCGGACGCGCTACGATCGTTCCGTCACTGGCGCGTTCGTGGAGGTAGGGCTCACGGTTCGAAACGACGATGAGCACACGTCAACCACAGCAATGAGTCTGCCAGCGCTACCCCGGCTGTTTGCTCGTGAGATCTCCTGCGGGTAGGCTGTCACGAATGCCGGACACTCCAGCGCACGGCGTTCGGCGCGAAACGCGGCTACTGCTGGTGACGATCGTGATTTCCGCAGCCATGCTGTTCCTGCTCGCGCGGTTGCGGTTTCCAGAGCAGCCATCCGGCGCGCCGCAGCCGCCGACTCAGCCGCTGGAGCGTCTCGCGGCGAGCGCGACATACGACGAGCTGGCGAGCATCCTCCGCGGCGTCGACCGTCAGGTTTCGTCGGCCATTCTTACGGTGTCGACAGCGCCTGATTCCGAAACGGCTGAAGACGCTGGCACGACCTACATACCTGCGGTCCGCATCGCCGAGGACAGCGCCGTCGCGCTGCCCGGCTCGTCACGCAGGATCGTTCCACAACCCGGGCGTATCGAGGTCGTCGCCGCCGACAGTCCACACGGCATCGCGCTGCTGCGCGTGCCATCGAGCGACGCAGCGTCAATTCCCCGCCTCGCCGTTCTGGATACGCTGCCGGAGGCTCCGGGGTATCTTGCCGCGATCGAAGCGACCGGAAACGGTCCGGCAGTTCGTCCGTTGTATTTCGGCCGGCTCGACCGCGTGAGCGATCGGCGGTGGAAGGAACCGATACTCCGGTTCAGCGCGCTCCAGCAAATGCTGCCCGCTGGTGCGGCGGTTTTCACCCTGGATGGGCGCTTCATCGGCGTCGGTTTTCCGGACGACCGGGCCTTTCTCGTGGTGCCAGCGGTTTCGTTGCTTGCAGAAGCGGAGCAGCTCGGCCTTCGAGGATCGGTGCCGGCGGCAGATCTCGGTATCGAAGTGCAGCCGCTCGATCGAGCGCTGCGGGCCGCCACCGGGTCCGAAACGGGAGTCGTCGTTTCGTACGTGAATCCGGGCGGGCCCTCCGCGGGGCATCTGCAAGCCGCTGACGTGATCACGTCGATCGGCAGCACGTCGATGCAATCACCTGCCGACTACGCAGCCGCATTGACGCAGCTCGCGCCTGGTGCACCGGTGACCATCGACGTCAGCCGCGCCGGAATCGTCACAACAGTCACCGTGACGCCCGTCGCCCGCGGAAGCCTTTCGAGCAGCGGCGCGGGCGATCTCGGATTGGACCTTCGTGCCGTGAAGGGCGCCGGATCCGAGGCCGTTCGCGTCGCGCCCCGATCCGCGGCCGCACGCGCCGGCATCCATGTCGGCGATCTCGTCACCGGCATCGGCTCGAACGACGCGCCGGATCCAGCGGAGGTGCAGGACGCTTTCAAGAAGGCCGCCCCCGGCGATCACCTCATCCTGCGGATCGAGCGCGGGTCGATCCATCTGGTGATGGCGCTGACGAAATGACGTTGTTCGCGCGGCGAAGCGCCGCGCTTGGACTGTCGCCCGCGATCGTGCCGGTCAGCACCTGGCTGGTACTCGGATTCGCCCTCGGCCCGCGCGTGCTCGACGTGTTGTCGAGTGACGCCCTCGCGCACCTGGATGCCGCCGTCTCCGTCGCGCTGGGCACGCTGGGCGTATTCGTCGGGCTTGCGCTCGTCCCGCGCGCGCGCAACGCGGTGCCCATACTAGGCGCCGCGCTCGTCGAATCGGGATTCGCTGTGGCCATCGTCTCGGCGGCCGCGGCATTTCTCCTTGCGGCCCGGCACGTGCCACTGACCTCGCCTCTGCCGCTCATCGCGATCTCGCTCGGCGCGGCAGCAGGCGCCTCCGGCGCAGGCGCGTTCTCGCAAGGCAACCTGCTCGGGGAAGACCACGCGATGCACATCGCGGATCTCGACGATGTGCTGCCGATCGCGGTTGCGGCGCTCGCAGCGGGATTCGTCGATCAGCAGAGCGGCGTGAGCTGGATCGCGGCGGTCGCGGAACCGATCGCGATCGGCGCGGCCTGCGGGACGATCGGCCTCCTGCTCTTCGAACGAACGACGGGGGAGGCCGAGCGCGCCGTCTTCGTGCTCGGCGTCCTGGCGCTCATCGGCGGTGCGTGTGCGTTTGCCGGCGTGTCGCCGCTCCTCGGCGGAGTGTCGGCAGGATTGTTCTGGCGCAACGTGCCGGGCCGCGCCGATACGGTGATCCTCGACGACCTCAGGAAATTCCAGCATCCGCTCGTCGTTCTGCTCGTCGTCGTCGCCGGGGCTCAGACGATCCTCGACCCGCTGCCGCTGTTCCTGTTCGCGATCTTCGTCGTGTTCCGCCTGACCGGGAAAGTCATCGGCGGAGCCGCCGCCGCGCGGATGGTGCCAACGCTCGCCGGCGAAGCGCTCGGCGCGTATCTCGTATCGCCGGGCGTCATGGGCATTGCCATCGCGCTGAACCTGCAACAGATCGCTCCGTCGGACGGGCGGGCCGTCGTTTCGGCGATTGCGTTCGGCACACTGGTCTTCGAAGTCGTTTCGGCACTCGTCGTGCCCGCGGAGCCCGCCTGATGGCGCGCGCGGCCGCGCTGCTCGTCGCCCTCGTTCTCGCGTGGCTGCTCGGACAGACAGCGGCGCCGGAGGCCGCCTTTCGAAGCACGGCGCTCGCGATAGGCGTCGCGCTCGTTGCAGCGGCATTAGTCGGACGGATCGCCGAACGGATAGGACTGCCGCGCGTCACCGGCTATCTGGTCTTTGGACTTCTCTGCGGTCCGTCCATCGCCAACATCATCACGCGCCCGATGGCTCGCGAACTGCAAATCGTGAACGGGCTTGCCGTCACCTTGATCGCCTTCGTCGCGGGACTCGAGATGAACCTGCGAAGGCTCGCGCCACGGCTGACCGTCATCGCCCGCGTCGGCGGGGTGACGATTCTGCTGACGTACTTGATGATCTTCGTCGCGGTCTGGACGGCGTGGCCATGGCTCCGGATCGCTCCAGGGTTTACCGGGATCCACCGGCTGGCGGCGTCTGCATTGCTTACCGCGCTCGTCGCCAGCTTCTCGCCCACGGTCTCGATCGCCATCGTCGCCGAAGCCAGAGCGGCCGGGCCCTTCACCGAGCTGACGCTCGCGATCGTCATTCTGGCCGACCTCGTCCTGATCCTCGCGTTCACGCTGATCATGCAATTCGTGCGTGTGACGTTCGGCACGGCGGCGCACGTGAGTCTGTTCGCGGGCGTCACGTGGGAAATATTCGGCTCGTTCGCCTTCGGCGCACTTGCCGGTGGGGTGCTCGCTCTGTACCTCGCGCATATCGGGCGCGAAGTTGCGATCGTCGTCCTGGGGTTCTGCGTCGTCATCGCCGGCGTGGCGGAGCACTTCCAGCTCGAGCCGCTCATGGCGGCGCTCGCCGCCGGGCTCGTGGTCGAGAATCTTGCACCCTCGGCCGGCGATGTCGTCAAGGAGGGCGTCGAGCGCAGCGCGCTTCCGGTCCTCGTCGTCTTTTTCGCGGCCGCAGGCGCGTCGCTGCAGCTGGACGCGCTCGCAACGCTCGGCTGGATTGCCCTCGGAGTCGCTGCAGCGCGCACGGGCGCGATCTGGATTTCGGCAAGGCTCGGGCGCGCCGCGGCCGGACTCTCCGACGAGGTGACCGCGATGACGTGGATGGCTCTCGTATCCCAGGCGGGCGTGACGCTCGGGCTGACGTTGATCGTTGCGGCGGAGTTTCCCGGATGGGGAACGACCATCGAAACGCTGATGCTGGCACTCATCGCACTGCACCAGCTGATCGGGCCGGTGCTGTATCGCGCGGCGCTTGCGCGTGCGGGGGAAATCGGGCGCCAGGCTGGCACGCCGACCGCGCTTATGATGCCGCAGTCGCCGAGCGGCGCAGCGCGCTGACGACGGCGATGACGCGCTCGGCGGCGAAATCGACGTCTGCCGCGGTGGTGCTCCGGCCGAGTCCGAATCGAATCGACGCGCCCGCGTCGTCGCTGACGGCGTCGATCGCCTGAAGCACGTGCGACGGCGCCTGGCTTCCTGAGCTGCACGCCGATCCGGTCGACACCGCGAGATCTCCGAGCGCCATCAGCAGCCGTTCTCCTTCGACCCGCTCGAAGCTGACGTGGAGATTGTGCGGCAGCCGCCGCTCCATCGAGCCGTTGACGCGAATGCCATCGAGCGTGCCGCGCAGCCGATCCAGCAGACGATCCCGGAGAGACGACAGTCGCGCGGACTCCTGCGGCATCTCGAGCCGGCAGATTTCAGCGGCCGCCCCGAGCCCGACGATGCCCGGAACGTTCAGCGTTCCCGAGCGTACGCCGCTCTCCTGCCCGCCGCCGTCGAGCTGCGCGACCGGCAGCAGCTTCGGCTTCCGCTTCGCGACGAAGAGCGCGCCGCATCCTTTGGGCCCATAGATTTTGTGACCGGTCAGCGAGAGAAGGTCGATGCCCATCGCCCGGACGTCCAGCGGAATCTTGCCGGCGGCCTGCGCGGCGTCGGTGTGCAGGAGCGCCCCGCACTCATGCGCGATCGTGGCAATTTCCGCGAGCGGCTGCAGGGTACCGATCTCGTTGTTTGCCGCCATCACGGAGACGAGAATCGTCTCGGTGGTCACGGCGTCCGACAGGGCGTCGAGATCGATCAGGCCGTCCCGCCGCACGCCGACGACCCGAACGTCCAATCCCTGCCCGCGCAGCGTGGCGCACGTGTCGAGCACCGACTTGTGTTCCGTGGCAGCGGTCACGATCCGGGATCCCCGATCGCGCAGGCGCGCGACGATGCCCTTGATGGCGAGGTTGTTGGATTCCGTGGCCCCGCCGGTGAACACGATTTCGGAAGCCGACGCGTTGATCAGCGCGGCAATCTGCGCGCGCGCGGCATCGACCGCCTTCTCGGCTTCCCAGCCCCATGCGTGCTGCCGGCTGTTGGGATTGCCGAAGCGCTCGGTGAAATAGGGAAGCATCGCGTCGAGCACTCGAGGATCGACGGGGGTGGTGGCGTGGTAGTCGAGGTAGACGGGAGAGCGGGGAGGAGGAGGCATTTAACTAAGAGTACACGGAGGCCACGGAGTACGTATGGTTAAGGGCACGGAGATCGAGTCGAGTGGAGGCCACAGAGTCATTTAACTAAGAGGCCACGG
>DATJIW010000031.1:0-139395 GCA_035492775.1 Vicinamibacterales bacterium | reverse complement strand
AGTTGGGAATTGGGAGTTGGGAATTATCTCGAACCGCAATCAGGGATAAATGGATTCGGCCTACTCCATCTCTTTGATATACTTACGGCCAACATCGGCATGCTCTCCGTGGACACCGTCCAGATCCCGAACCGATCGTTGTTCCGGCAGCCTGAGGTATGCGAGATCGCCCAGGTGCAGCCGTACGTGCTGCGATCGTGGGAGGCGGAGTTCCCGGATCTCGGTGTGTCGAAGGGCGATGGCGCGCCGCGTGTGTATCGCAAGGCCGACGTCGAACGCGTGCTGCGCATCAAGCAGTTGTTGTTCGTCGAGGGGCTCACGCTGGCGGGGGCCCGCCGTCGGATGCAGGAGGAGCATGGTCCGGCGCCCAGCGCGCCGCCGCTGGACGATCTGCTGACGCGCGATGCGCGCGAGCGGATCCTGAGCGTGCGGAAATCGCTGCGCGAACTCGCATCGCTGCTGTCGCGCCGTCCGGCGGCCGCCGGAGCAGCCGCATTCGAGCTTGCGGCGCCGACACCGCGCGCGAGCGTGAAGAAGAAGGCGGCGGCCAAGCCGGTGAAGAAGCGCGGACGATAGGACGTCACGTCACGAGCACACGAACCGCCACTTCATCACGCCTGTTTTCGGGATGTAGCGCAGCCTGGTAGCGCACCTGACTGGGGGTCAGGGGGTCGTGGGTTCGAATCCCGCCATCCCGACCAATAAACACCGATCAAACGGCTCGGCACATCGCCGGGCCGTTTGTTCGTAGGCACACAGTCGCCTGAGAACGCCGGTTCACCACTTGGGTGCGTACTTCGCCTTTCGAGCAAACGACGGAACAATCCGCAACGATCACATTGCGGAACGTGGGTGCGATCTGCTCCGTTTCTCGCGCGAACGGGACTTTGAAGGCATCGTTGGCAAGCGGACATGCGGAACGTATCAGACGGACGGCCGCAGCACGTCGTCGGTGAAAATCGAGAATCCCGCGTACTCGCAAACGATTGGCCGATCCGAACTCTTCGAGTAGAGACGATCGAAAACAAAACCGCGCGCTTCTCAGCGCGCCGGCTTGCGGTTTGCCTGACCTCTGTGACGCGTGTGCCGGCGGCGCGGAAATCGGATTACGCGGGCGCCAGCGGGCGGATCGGTGTTTCGCTTCTCGGCAGTCCACCGGCGCGCGCAGTTCGGACAATGCATCGTGAACGACTCCGCCGTTTCCCTCTCGATCACGGCAACCGGCTGATTGCAGTGGGGGCAGACGAGACCGGTTGTTCTTCGGATCGGTTCAGTCATCGTCGTCCGACTCCCGTTGCGTGGCGCAGAGACGATCAACCGACAAACGGGGCGCCACTCAGCGCCCCGAATGCGGCTCGTTTGACTACCGGCTGCTCTGCGCAGATTGGCGCCGGCGGAGCCTCAACATTGCAGCACCGATCCCGCCGCCCAGTAGCAGCATTGAGGCCGGCTCCGGCACGGGAGCTGTCTCTGGCGTGACGTTCACGAACGCGGAGTAACTGTTGGAAAACTGGCCTTGCGTCATCATCTCGTTCAGCACCGTTTGATACGGCACATTGAATGTAGATGTGAAAAGGCCTATCCATGTGCTGAGGCCGTCGCTGGTCACGCCTCGAAACGTCCATGTCACGGTCGATCCGACTGCGTTGTTGGTAAAACTGAGCAGGGACCCAGTCGGAGTGCATGTTTGACCGGGCGCCGGCGGAGTTGCACCACATCCTGCAGCGGAGTAGACACCACTGGCTATGAAATTGATGTCCAAATCCGGCAGCGTCGGATCCTGGTCAAATGATATGAAGGTCTGGTCCGGGAACGTGACACCGACGGGTGCGGTGGCAAGATTCAGGTTGTTGACGCTATTTGTGCCGAGCGCTCCTGTGAACGATCCAGAGGGGCTGCTCAAGAAGAACTCGTCCGCCGTATTAGTCGAACTCGTCCACGTGATCGTAGTGCTTGTGAAGGTCACGTTGCCGCCCATGGCAAATGTGCCAAGAATCGGTGACGCTGACGCATCGATACACGCGCCGCCGACCAGTAGCGCCGCCAGGGCGACGACGCGACCCGGCCGCGCAAGAAAGTGATAACAACGTTTTAGGTTCGCCATGATTTATCCTCCATCAGGCGTTGTCGGACGCCCCGCCCGGCGCTGAAGTAGAAGCGGTCGGCGCCGCAGAACATCCCATGGATCGATCGGTCAAGGGCGCAATCGTACGCCCACGGGCGAGGACCGTTAACGCAGGCAAACGCACGAAGCGCCGTGAGGAAACGCACGAAATAGCGTGAGGAAGCGCATTAGTCCGTGGCTATGGCGACGAACGTCTGCGCCGCGGGAGCCATTGACCGAACGGAGGCCTCGGCGGCCTGTCGATACGTCCCGCCGGTCCATTACTCACGATCCCGTCGAGATCGCGCTCGCACGCGGCGCGCTATCGAGCGAGCCGGCCAATCGGGACGAGGATGAACGATAGTTCAACCCCGTCCGCGCGCTGTTGGTACCAGAACGCTTGCGCCCGCATGCGATCGATAGCGTAATCGCACCATGCTGGCACGGGGACTCCGGCACGGGGTGCCGCGCCGGCCCTTCATAGACGAGGGTGATATGGAATCGTTCGCCCGCGATCTTCGCTACGCCGTCCGCTCGCTTTCGAGGGCCCGCGGCTTCATCGCGGTCGCGGTCCTCACGCTCGCCCTCGGCATCGGCGCCAATACGACCATGTTCGGGATGGTCAACGCCGTGCTGCTGCGGCCGCTCGCCTTCGATCACCCTGAGCAACTGGTCAAGATCTGGGGTCGGATCAGCAAGGAACAGATTCTTCAGAACTGGCTCTCCGAGCCGGAGTTCTGGGACCTGCGCGACGGGCTGCAAACGGTCTCGGCGCTGGCCGTGTTCACCGGGGGCGCCGGCGCGAACCTCACGCGTGGCGGCGCCGACGCTGCGCGGGTCACCATCAATCAGGCCTCGGCCGACTTGCTGCCGATGCTCGGCGTACGGCCGATCTTCGGCCGGACGTTCACAGCTGACGAGGACCATCCCGGCGGGTCGAACGTGGCGGTCCTCGATTACGGGTTCTGGAAGTCGCAGTTCGGCGGCGACACGAACATCGTCGGCCGGACGATTCAGCTGGACGGCGAGACCTGCACCGTCGTCGGCGTCCTGCCCGAAGGGTTCACGTTCGGTGGAGATGCGAACCTGTGGACGCCACTGGCGCTGGATCGCACGAACCCGGCCAATCGGGGCAGCCACTACCTCGAGGCGGTCGCGCGTCTGAAACCTGGTGTGACTGCCGCGCAGGCGTCCGCCGATCTCGACGCGCTGGCGCATCAGCTCGCGGCGCGGTATCCGCAGTTCTATCTGCCGGACAGTGGCTTCGGAATGTACATGCGTCCGCTGCAGGAGGATCTCGTCGGCAGGTCGAGAACCGGACTCGTCGTGCTGTTTGCCGCCGTCGGGTTCGTGCTGATCATCGCGTGTATCAACCTCGCGAACCTGCTGCTGGCGCGCGGTTCCTCCCGGAGCCGGGAGATCGCCGTCCGCGCGGCCTTGGGCGCCGGACGCCTGCGCCTCGTGCGTCAACTCGTTACCGAGAGCCTCGTCGTCGCGCTGGCTGGTGGCGCATCCGGCGTGCTGCTGGCCGTGTTCGCCACCGAGGCCATCAGGAACTCTGCGGTCGTCGCGCTGCCGAACACCGCGCCGATCACGATCGATGTCCGCGTGCTGATCTTCGCGACGGCGGTCTCGTTGGTGACCGGCGTCCTCTTTGGTCTGATCCCGGCGCTGCGCGCGTCGCGCGCCATTGACGGCGAGGGGCTCAAGGACGCCGCGCGTGGATCCAGCGGATCGAGCGGTCAACGGCTGCGCAGCGGACTGGTGGTCGCGGAGATCGCGCTCGCTGTCGTCCTGCTCGTCAGCGCCGGCCTGACCGTGCGTAGCCTCGCCCACGTCCTCGCCGTGAGTCCGGGGTTCAATCCGGCGGGGTTGTTGACGGCGCGAGTCTCGCTGCCGCAGGCGACCTACCCGGATGTTCGCGCGACGACAGCGTTCTACGCATCGCTCGAAGACCGCCTGCGGGCGTTACCCGGTGTCGAATCAGCCGGGCTGACGACGCTCCTTCCGATGACCGGCCGCAATTCATCCGGGTCGACGTTCATCGATCGCACCCGCGTTACGGGCCTCACGGTCGCTCCGCTCGTTCAGCGGCCGTACATCGAAGCGGACCGCCGCACGGTCACGCCGTCATTCTTCAAGGCCATGGAGATCCCGCTGCGGACGGGGCGCTACATCGCGCCGTCGGACACTGCGGAGGCGCCGCTGGTGATTGTCGTCGACGAGGCGTTCGCGCAGCGGATCTGGCCCGGCCAGGATCCGCTCGGCCAGCGCCTGTCGATCAACGCCGTTCCGAAGACCAATCCGCCGGTGCTGCAGTGGCGCACGGTCGTGGGGGTCGTCGCTCACGTGAAGCACAATGCACTCGACCAGCTCGGCCGCGAGCAGATCTACGTGCCGCTGGCCCAGACGGCGTTCGCCATTCAGAGTATGTACCTGGCGGTACGGCCGCACGGCGGCGAACTCGTCGAGCCGTCGACTGTGCAGCGTGCCGTGCACACGCTCGATCCTGCGCTGCCGCTGTATCAGGTGAAGCCGATGGCCGCGTGGGTCGACGCGACTGTGGCAGGGCGTCGTTTCAACATGCTGCTGCTCGTTGTCTTCGGCGCGCTGGCGCTTGGCCTGGCCGCCGTGGGGACCTACGGCGTGCTCGCCTATTCGGTCGGACAGCGGACGCGGGAAATCGCCATTCGCATGGCCCTCGGCGCGCCTCGACGCGAGGTCATGGCGATGATCCTGTCGGGCGGACTTCGCCTCGCCGTGGCGGGCCTGCTGATCGGCGCGGCTCTCGCCGTCGCCGCCGGGCGGCTGATCTCGTCGCTGCTGTTTGCCGTGCCGGCGGCGGATCCTCTCACGTTCGCAGTGGTTGCCCTTGTTCTGCTGGCGACGGCCGCCGGCGCGACATGGCTTCCTGCGCGGCGCGCCACCCGCATCGAGCCGATCGCGGCGCTCCGCACCTCATAACCGCTCCGCCATCAATGACGTAACACGTACTGTGCGATGAACCGCGCGACGGTCCGGTGGCGACTGGACCGTCGCGACGTCGAACGCGGAATCGAACAGTTCGCCGCCGCGTACAGCGAAGACGCCGCCGGCGGAATGTCGCGCACAATGGCCGCCACTCTCCACTCCTGCCGTGCGTCACCTTTTTGCGCTTCTCGTGTCATCGCCCTTGCCGAGTTGGTCGAGCGCTTCCTTGAATCCGGTCATCAGCTTGTCAGCCGGTCCTGTTCCCCAGTAATGGAGGAAGTAGATGGTCGGCTGCGTTCCGACCATGTGATGATGAATCGCGACAACGTCCAGGCCATTCTTGCGCAGAGCTTTGAGCACTGGTTGAACCTCGTTCGCGAGCATCGCGACGTCCCCCGCGATGGCCGCCTTGTCGTCCGTCCCGACGACGGCCGCCCACGTATTGAGGCCCATGCGCGCGTTGATCGGTGCGCCCATCTCGGTGAGCTTCAGATCATCGCGGCCGACGGTGATCTTGTAGACCGCTCCGATCTGCTCGCCCTGATGTCCCACGATCCGCGCCAGCCTGGCGGTATCCAGATCGGCGGGTGGCGTGGCTGCTGCGGCAGGCGAGGGCGTCGGACCTGGCGCCTTCGTAATCAGATCCAGAGCCGGCTTGACCCTCGTCGCGAGGTCGTGAGCGGTTCCGCTGCCGTGGACGTGCATGAAGAATACGCGCGGCTCGTCCCAGAAGAAGTGGTTGTGGAGGCCTGTGACCTGAAGACCGTTGTCAAGCAGGGCCGACATCACAGGATTCACCTGATCCTGTGTGAGCACGAGATCACCCATCATGACCTCCGTTCCGCCGGTTCCTTTCGTCATCGCAATCCACCCGCCGAAGCCAAACGGCGTCGGGGTCGGCACGCCTGCAATCGTCACGTGCAGGTCATTGCGCGGAATATTGACCTTGAGCACGTTGTCCTTGAAGTCTCCCTGGCGTCCGAGCGTCGTCAGGACGTCCTTGTACGGTGCGGGCACCTCCTGCGCCAGCGTCATCGACGAACTCGCGCACAGCGACGCTGCGCTCAATATCCAAACGCGTCCCAGCATGGTCATCGGATTACCTCCGCTATCGCCGTTGAAGTGGCATATGGATGAAAGAAGCTGTTCCACGTGCGCATTTAGATAGTGTGCAACACATGCGGCAAGCTCATGAACACCCATTCATCATCGATTCATCTCGTCGCCCGTATAGTGTGAGGTGGATCGGCCGTTTTCCCATGAACCTGCTGCTTCTGCCCGGGTTGGCGATCAAGGCGCTGTCGCGCAACAAACTCCGGTCAGGCCTGACGTCACTGGGGATCATCATCGGTGTCAGCGCCGTTATTTGCGTCGTCGCGATCGGCGAGGGCGCAACGGCGACGGTCGAGCGCGCGATCGCGAACATCGGCATGAACATGGTCTGGGTCGAGGCCGGCGGCGTGAATCGGAACGGCGTGCGGACCGGAAACGGCCAGACCAGGACGCTCACGCTCGGCGACTACGACGCCATCAGGACGCGTATCCCGCTCGTCACCAACGTGACCCCGCAGGCCGATACAGGCGTGCAGCTGATCTACGGCAATCAGAACTGGCATTCGAGCGTCCGCGGCATCGGGCCGGCGTATCTCGATCTGAAGAACTGGAAGGTGGTCCGCGGGGACATGTTCACCGACCAGGATGTCAACCGCGCGTCAAACGTCTGCGTGCTGGGACAGACGATCGTCGATCAGTTGTTCGGCGACGATCAGGACCCGCTTGGAGAAATCATCCGCGTCAACAACGAGCCGTGCAAAGTGCTTGGTGTTCTCGAGGTGAGGGGCCAGAGCGCCACCGGGCAGGATCAGGACGACAATCTGCTGATGCCGTATTCGACCGTGATGAAGAAGATCAAGGGCCAGGCCTGGCTCGACGACATCATGTGCAGCGCCCGGTCGGCCAACGAGATGGATCAGGCCGAGCAGGACATCGCGTCGCTGATACGGGAACGTCACCACATCGCCCCTGACGCACCGGATGACTTCAACCTCCGCCACCCGACCGAGATCGCCGAAGCCGTGAAGGCGTCGACGCGGACGATGGAGACGCTGCTGGCGGCGATCGCCTCGGTGTCGCTGCTCGTCGGCGGCGTTGGTATCATGAACATCATGCTCGTGTCGGTGACGGAACGGACGCGCGAAATCGGTCTTCGGATGGCCGTCGGCGCCCGCGCGCGCGACGTGCTGCGTCAGTTTCTGCTCGAGGCGGTTTTGCTGAGCGTGCTCGGCGGCGCCGTCGGCGTGGCGACAGGGATGTTCGGCGTCCAGGCAATCGCGAAAAACCTCCACTGGCCGACGCACGTCTCGACCAATGCCATCTGGGTCGCGTTTGGTGTAGCGGCCGCCATCGGCATCACGTTCGGCTATTACCCGGCGGTCCGTGCCGCCCGGCTGGATCCCATCGAAGCGCTTCGCGTCGAATGAAGACTCGGTGAGGGAGCTTGAAATGCGAGTCCTGGTCTTTGCGCTGCTGGCCGCACCGGCGCTATTGCCGGGCGCGCCGGCCGCGCTGCTCACAAAAGTCACGGCGTTCGACCTCCCCGGTCCCGCCGGCAGACGCTTCGACTACCTGACGATTGCGCCCGAGGAGCACTACCTGATTTCCGCGCACCTCGCGGCCGGCCAGACCTACGTCATTGACCTCCGTTCCAACAAGGTCGTCGCGACCGTGGCCGACACGCCCGGAGCCGAAGGCGTGGAGTACGTGCCGGAGCTGAAGAAGTTCTACACGTCAAACGCGGGCGACAACACGATCGGCGTCGTCGATCTGAAGCAGATGAAGGTCGTGAAGAAGATCAAAACGGAGCCGAAGCCGGACGGCAGCGCATACGCGGCGCCGTTTCACAAGCTCTATGTCTCCGATGAACGTGGCAGGGCCGAAGCGATCGTGGACGTGCGCACCGACGAAATCGTCAAGACGCTGCACTTCGACAGCGAGACCGGCATGCCGCAGTACGATCCGGTTGCGCGCAAAGTCTACGTCAATCTGCAGGACCAGAACGCGATCGCGGTCATCGATCCTGCGACCGACGAGGTGGTGGGCCGGTATCCGGTCGGCCGATGCTCCGGGAATCACGGCATGGCGCTCGATCCAGAGCGTCACCGCGCGTTCCTCTCGTGCGAGGGGAACGAACTGATGACGGTGTTCAACCTCGACACGCATCAGCCGATCGCGTTCCTGCCACTGGCCGGCGGTCCTGATGTCATCAAATATGACGCCGGCCTGCGGCGGATCTATGTCGCCTGCTCGAGCGGCGCGATTTCCATTTTCCAGATGGACGATCCCGATCACGCTCGCAAACTTGAGGACTTTGCTGTTCAGAAGCGCGTTCACACGCTGGCTGTCGATCCCGAGACGCACCGCATCTACGCGCCGGAACAGGAGGAGGACGGCAGGCCCGTCGCTCGCATGGTCGTGTACCACGCGGTGACTCGCTGAGCGGCGGCAATGCAAAGGGCCGCGTGGATCCCGGCTCTACTGCTCAGTTCATCGTTGGGAGCTGCTGCCAACCCTCAGTCGAACGGCGTTCCCACACTCCGCATCGGGACCCTCCCGGCCGCCGTGCATCTCGACGGCGTTCTCGATGAGCCAGCATGGAACCGCGCGCCCGCCATCGACAATCTCACGATGAGTGAACCGAGAGCGGGGTCCACGCCAAGCGCCCGCACTGTCGTCCGAGTCCTCGCTGACGCGCGTGGGATCGTCATCGGCGTCGAGTGCGCCGATCCGGATCCGGCTCGTATCGTCAGCTACACGAAACAGCGTGACGCGGTCCTCGATGCGGAGGATCACGTGACGATTGTCTTCGACACGTTTCTCGATGGCCGCTCTGGATACGTCTTCGCGGTAAATCCGTCAGGCGCCAGATACGACGCGCTGATCAATCCGGGCGGATCGGACGCGAATCCGGACTGGGACGGCATCTGGGACGCCGCCACCCACCGCGACGGGCGCGGTTGGTCGGTCGAAATCTGGATTCCGGTACAGACGCTCGGATTCAAACGCGGACTGCGCGAATGGCACTTCAACGTCGAACGTCGCATCCAGCGCCTGCAGGAGACCGACCGATGGGCGAGTGCCCGTCCCGACTGGACCGTAACGCAAACGAGCCGGGCAGGCCTGCTCACGGGATTGCCCGACTTCAGCTTCGGCCTGGGGCTGACGGTGCGTCCCGCGGGCATCGCCGGTGGAGGCATTCCGGCACCTGACGCAGCCGTGGAGAACGATTCTCATGCCAGCCTCGACGTCCTGCAGCGCCTCGGACCCACCGTCAACGCGTCCGTCTCGGTCAATACCGACTTTGCCGAGACCGAAGTCGACACGCGACAAACCAACCTCACGCGCTTCCCGCTGTTCTTCCCCGAAAAACGAACCTTCTTTCTCGAAGGATCGGACATCTTCACCTTCGGGCTCGGTCTGTCGGAACGGGTGATCCCATTCTTCAGCCGCACCATTGGGTTGTTGGCCGGACAAGAGGTGCCGATCGCCGTCGCGGGAAAGGTGAACGGCCGGGCCCGTGACACGAACTTCGGCGCCGTGTTCGCCAACACCCGCGCAGTGGACGGCCTTACGAGCGGCCCCGGCCTCGGTGCGGTGAGGGTCAAACGAAACGTGCTCGGCGAATCCTCAGTCGGTTTCATCGGAACGGTCGGCGACCCCGCCGGAGCGAGCGACAGCTGGCTCGCCGGTGCCGACGTGACGCTCCAGACGTCCCACCTTCGGGCGGACAAGAACCTGCGTGCCGGCTTTTCAGGCGAGGTCATGAACCGGGCCGGCCTGACAGGCGACAAGACTGCAACCGCCGCGCGCATCGAGTATCCGAACGATCTCTGGTCGCTGTGGTTCGGCGTCACGCGGATCGGCGACGCCTTCCGGCCGTCGCTGGGATTCGTACCGCGACCCGGGGTGTACGCCTACGATACCGGGATCGACTATTCGCCCCGCCCGCACAACGGATGGCTGCGGCAGGCATTCCCCCAGTTCGAACCGACGCTCGTCACCGATCTGCATGGCCGCTGGGAGAGTTACGAGGTCTTCACGGCACCGATAAACTGGCGCTTTGAAAGCGGCGATCGCGTTGAGTTCAATATCGTTCCGGAAGGCGAACGATTCGGGACGCCGTTTCCACTGGAGGGCATCGTCATTCCTCCGGGTGCTTACCAGTGGCTGCGCTACCGGCTCGAAGCGGGGTCAGCCGTAAAGCGACGGTTCAGCGCGCAGGCGACATGGCGGTTCGGCGGGTTCTACAGCGGTTCGCTGGATCAATACCTGCTCGTCGGATCGTGGCACCCGTCCGGGTTGCTGTCGATCGACTTCGATGGCGAGCGCGATCGCGGCAGGCTCGCCGAGGGCGACTTCTCGACGACGCTCGTCGGAATCAGGGCGAACCTGAATCTGTCACCACATCTGCAGGCGAGCAGCTTCGGTCAGTACGACACGACCAGCGCGTCGGTCGGCACCAACTCGCGGGTGCGCTGGACCCTCGCACCGGTGGCCGAGTTGTTTGTGATTTACAACCACAACATCCGCGACATCAACCAAACCTGGCGATTCGATTCCAACCAGTTCCTGGTGAAATTCCAGTACGCGTTTCGCTACTAACGATCGGCATGCGGATAGGGTGGCGGCGTCAGCAGGACACCCTGGCTGAGAGTGAAGACCGCCGTGGTCGCACCGATGCCCAGCGCCAACGGGACGATGGCTATAGCGGTAAATCCCGGATGGGTATACAACAGACGCGCAGCGAGGCGAAACTCGTGCAGCAGCGGCCGTCCAGACTGTAGCTTGGACGGCCGCCCGCACCCTCAGTTGGCTCTCAAACGGCTGGTCACGAGGCGCGGATGCCGCGCGGCGATTCGTCACTCGCCCAGTCCGAAGTCGCACAAGGCCGTCCCACGTCCGGACGGTCTGGCGGATCACTGCAGCGGATCGGCGACTCTAAATCACTGGGCGTACATGACTTGCCTGCGGGCATCCGTGTGGCAGCAAGATCGCTATTCCTTGCGCCGTTGGAGTGTTGTCGGCGACCGATGCGGTGATGCTTGGCGCCGCTGCGATGCGCTTTTACAGGAGTTGCCATGGCGATCCGGTACGCCGTCCGAACGTTGGTCAAGACCCCTGGCTTTACGCTGATCGCCGTCGTCACAATCGCGCTGGGCATCGCGGCCAATACGGCAATCTTCAGCATCGTGAACGGCGTTCTCCTGAAGCCGCTGCCGTTCCGTGACGAGGGGCGCGTGGTGACGGTCTTCACCACGTCGCGGGACGAGCTCGACGCAAACCATTCCGCTGCGGATTTCATGGACATCCGGCGCGAGAACCGGACGCTGGAGTCGATCGCCGGCTGGCGCGAGGACATCTTCGGGCTTTCGAACGGACGCGGCCAGCCCGAGCAGATCGAGGGTGCGTGGGTCACCTCGGACTTTTTCGACGTGCTGGGCACGCCGCCGCTGCTCGGACGTCTGTTTTCGAAGAACGATAACACCGGACGCGGCGACAAGCTCGCGGTGCTCGGCTACGACGCATGGCAGCAGCTCTTTCCGGGGGACCAGGACACGGCGGGGAAAACGCTCCGTGTGAACGGCGACGCCTATATCGTTGCTGCCGTGATGCCGAAAGGCTTCTCCTGGCCGGAGCAATCGAAGGTGTGGCTGCTGTCACCGCTGCCCGTGCCGCCGGCGCCGATCGAACTGGACGATCCGCTGAACTCCCGAGACGTGCAATACTTCCAGGCCATCGCGCGACTGAAGCCCGGCGTGAATCTCCCAGCGGCGCAGCAGGATCTGCACGCCATCGCACTCGACATCCAGCAGAAGCACAGCCAGACGAGCGGCGGGCGCGACATCCGCGCGAGGCGCGTGCGCGAGACGCTCGTGGCCGACGTGAAGGACGCGCTGATAGTGATCCAGGGCGCGGTGGGGCTCGTGCTGCTCATCGCGTGCGCGAACGTGTCGAGCCTGCTCATCGCGCGCGCGACGGGCCGCCGACGCGAACTTGCGATCCGCGCCGCACTCGGCGCGGGCCGCGGCCAACTGGTGCGCCAGCTGCTCACTGAAAGCCTCGTTCTCGGTGTGGCCGGCGGTTTGGCGGGGCTGATCCTCAGTTCATGGCTGGTCGTGGTCCTGCTGCGCGTGCTGCCGGGCAACGTGCCGCGCACCGAAGACATCCGCATCGACACAACCGTGATGATCGTCACGCTGATGGTGTCGCTCGCGACCGGCGTCCTGTTCGGAATTCTGCCGGCGCTGCAGGCGTCCCGCACGCAGGCCTCACAAGTCATCAAGGAGACCGGGGATCGCGGCAGCGCTCGCGCGCGCGGCCGCGCGGCGCTGGTGGTCGCGGAGATCGCGCTCACGCTGGTGCTGCTCGCCGGCGCGGGGCTTCTCGCCAACAGCTTTCTTCGGCTGCAGCGCGTGGACTCGGGCTTCAGGCCCGAGCACGTGACGATCGCGGGTCTCATAGTGCCGCAGTCGCGCTATCCGAAGGGCGCCGACCAGTCGCGGCTCTACCGACGCATTCTCGACGGAATGAGCAGCCGATCCGGAGTGCAGGCGGTGGGCCTCGGCTTCCCGGGCCCCTTCCACGCCGCCAGCGCCGGCGGCACGTTCTATATCGAGGGGCGGCCATCCACGTCGCGCGCCGACCGTCCCTACACGAATCTCGCGACGGTTTCCGGCGGCTACTTTGCCGCCATGGGGATTCCGCTCCTTTCGGGCCGCACCTTCCAGGACAGCGACAACGACAAGGCCGCGGGAGTCGCGATCGCAAGCGCCACGCTCGCCCGCAGCTACTGGCCTGGCCAGAATCCGGTCGGCAAGCACATCCGCTTCGACACCGATCCGAAGACGCCGTGGGTCACGATCGTCGGACTGGTCGCGGATTCGCGGCAGGCCGGACTCAAGAACGCGCCGCCCCCCTTGCTGTACTTTCCCTATGAGCAGTTTCCGCTGCCGTTCACGAGCGTCGCGGTGCGCAGCACGCTGCCGCAGGCGGCCGTGACCGATCTGCTCAAAGCGCAGATGCGGTCGATCGATCCGGACTTGCCGTTCGGCGACATCCAGCCGCTGCAGTCTGATATCGATCGCAACATGGATCAGCCGCGATTCCGAGCACTGCTGATCGGCACTTTCGCGCTGCTGGCGCTCGTGCTCGCGGCGGTGGGGGTCTACGGCTTGATCAGTTACACGGTGACACAGCGGACGCGCGAGATCGGCATCCGCGTCGCGCTGGGCGCCGCGCCGCGACAGGTCGTCGTGCCGGTCGTGCGCGAGGGACTGATGCTGGCGCTCGCCGGCATTGCCCTCGGCCTCGCCGGCGCCTTTCTGGGCGCCCGCGCGCTGTCGTCGTTCCTGTTCGGCGTCGAGCCGGGCGACCCGCTCACTTTCTCGGCCGTCGCGCTGCTTATGCTGCTCGTCGCGGTTGCCGCGTCCTACATACCGTCGCGACGCGCGCTGACCCTGGATCCCGTGGTCGCGCTTCGCGCCGAATGACCCAGGAGCCGACCACGTGACACTCGGCCCGGAAGCACCATTCAAGCTGGCGTTCATCGCGCTGTTCGTGAGCGTCGCCGTCATCGCTTCGCGCACGGCCCGGCGCGCGGCGCGGGGGCGAGGCGAACCGATCAACCAGCTCGTGCACGAGGCCCCAGGTCTCATCGCGATCCGAAGCGGTCTGGGCATCATTTTCTACACGATGCTGCTGATATGGCTGCTGCGCAGCCGCGTGCCGGTATGGACGCGCCTGCCGATTCCGGCGGGCGCAAGGTGGATCGCCGTCGGGCTGATTCCGTTCGGCGTGGCGCTGTTTGCGTGGAGCTTCGCGTCGATCGGCGATCAGTACCGCGGCGGCGTTGGAGTCCGCGGCGATCACCGCCTGGTGACGACCGGCGCGTACCGGTTCGTGCGGCATCCGATTTACCTGTCGTTCATACTGCTGATGCTGCTCGGCACGTGCATCTCGGCGAACTGGATCATCGGTGCCAGCGGCGTCGCGCTGGTGTCGATCATCGCCATCGTCAGGATTCCGATCGAGGAGCGCGAGCTGGCAGAGCGCTTTCCCGCCACGTGGCCCGCATATCGATCCGGCACGGGGTGCCTGCTGCCGCATCTGCGCGCGTGGACTCGCTGACCGCACGTCCAGCCGGGACCTGAGGTGTGTGATGCCGCTTCTGTTCTCTTACGGCACGCTGCGCCACGCGGACGTTCAGCGCAAGACCTTCGCGCGCGAAATACGCAGCGAGCCCGACACGCTGTCGGGCTACGCGCGAGGAACCGCCGGGCCCCACGCGAACGCGGTGTTCACGGGGGATGCGGCGGATCACGTCGAAGGCGCGGCGCTCGAGGTCACGGACGCGGAACTGGCCGCGGCCGACGCGTTCGAGCGCCAGTTCGACTATCGCCGCATCGAGGTCACACTTGATTCCAGACGGGCGGCCTGGGTGTACGTATGGGACGGGTGACGCCACAGTGCGTCGCGAATTGCGGCGACGCGCGGCCATCCTCGAGCTCTACTCGCACCGTCCCGTTCCCCCGGCATCGATCACCTCACGTGCGCATCGGCATCCATGCCGGAGCTGTTCGTCATGTTCGTCGGCGCTGACCCGTCCGCATTCATGACGAAGATCTCGGTGTCTCCGTTCGTCGCGGGCCGGAACGTCGTGAAGTAGATCTGACGGCCGTTCCTGGACCATGACGGTGCACGACTGTTCCACTCGGCATCCAGGTCACTCGGGCCTCGCGGCGTCAGATTCACCTGGTTGGTTCCGTCTGCATTCATGAGAAAGATCGACGGGTATCCGTCCCGCGTACTCATGAATGCGATTTGGCGGCCGTTGGGAGACCACGTCGGCATCTGGTTGAGGGGGGCCGCGTTCGTGAGCCGCTCGGTCATCCCGGTGTTCAGGTCCAGCACGGCGATGTCCGTGTTACGCCGGAATGCGATCTTCTGCCCGTCGGGGGACCACTCGGGATATTGGTCGACTCCGACGTGATTCGTGATGCGAACGACGTTGCTGCCGTCGCGGTCCATCACGTAGAGCTCGAAGTTGAGATCGTCACGGTTGCTGTGGAAGACGACGTGCTGCCCATCCGGCGCCCATCGGGCCCAGCCGTCATTCGCCGGATTGTTCGTCAGGTCCACCGGATCGCCGCCTCGCGAGTCGACGATGTAAATGTCGTTGTCGCCGGTCCGGTTCGACGTGAACAGAATGTCCCGTCCGTCCGGCGAGATCGCCGGGTCGGTGTCGGATGCGGCGTTCGCCGTGATCCGTTCGGGATTCGACCCGTCCGGGTCCATCACATAGATCTCGTTGTTCCCCGTCCTGGCGCTGAAAAACGCGACGCTGCCGGGAATCCCATGCTCGGGCTGGGCGGCAGTGCCTGCTCCTCCCACCACCATCGACATCAGAATTGCGGCCAGAATTGGGCGATTCGACATAGTCAGACTCCTTGAAGCGGCCTGGGGACATTGTCGGCGTACAGCGGTTGGAAGTCCTTGGGAAGTGCTTATAATTCGCTTGGATTTCGCAGCCTGTGGCCGTGATCTTCGGTCGGTTCGCGCTCGATTCGAGGGCCCGGGAGGTCCGTCGCGCCGGCAAGCCGGTGCACCTGTCGCCAAAGGCGTTCGATCTGCTCGCGCTGCTCGTGGCGCGCCGCCCCGACGCGGTCGCCAAGGCCGACATCCACACGGAACTCTGGCCCGACACATTCGTGTCGGACGTGAATCTGGCGGTTCTGGTCGCTGAGATCAGGGCCGCACTCGGTGACAGCGCGCGTCAGCCGCGCTACATCCGAACCGTGCAACGATTTGGATATGCGTTCGTTGGAACGTCCGCGGACGTCCACGAACGTGCGACGGCGCCACGTCTGGGCACCTGCTGGGTGGCATGGCGGGGTGCGCGGACACTGCTCACCGGCGGCGAGAACGTCCTCGGGCGCGATCCTGGCGCTGACGTCCGGGTCGACGCCGTCGGAGTTTCGCGTCGCCACGCCGTGATTGTCGTCGGCGACAGCGACGTCACGCTGTACGACCTGTCGAGCAAGAACGGAACGTACGTCGGCGATCGTCGCATCACCACGCCGGTGTCGCTCAGCGACGGCAGCGAAATCCGTCTCGGACCGATTCCGATGACGTTCCATCGCGGGTCCTCCGCGACTTCGACTCAGACCGTGTCACACACCTTGCGATAGCACGCGATCTCCCCATGAACACTGATTCTTCGCAGCCAATCGGCGTCGGCACCCGGCTCGGGCATTTCACGATCACCGGGGTCCTCGGATCGGGCGGGATGGGGGAGGTATTCGCCGCTGACGATACGCGCCTGCACCGGCGTGTGGCGCTGAAGATCGTCCGGCGGGAGGTCGCCGACGATCCCGTCAGGCGGGCCAGGCTCGTGCGCGAAGCGACGGCCGTCGCTCGGCTCAACCACCCGCACATCGTCACGGTTCATTCGCTCGACGAACACGACGGGACGCTCTTCATCACGATGGAATTGATCGACGGCGTGACACTGGCCGAGGCCCTGCCCGAGGGAGGGCTTCCGCTGGCGCGTGTGATGGCCCTGGCGGTCCAGCTCGCCGACGCACTCGGCGCTGCTCATGGCCTCGGGATCGTGCACCGCGATCTGAAGCCGTCGAACATCATGATCTCGCGCGACGGCGTCCTGAAGGTGCTCGACTTCGGCTTGTCGCGGCTTGCCGTCAACCCTGACCGCCACATGACGACGATGGAAACGCTGACGGTCGACGGCAGCCTGACGGGAACCGTGCCGTACATGTCGCCGGAGCAGATCGAGGGGGAAGAGGCGGACGCGCGGTCCGATCTCTTTTCGATGGGCATCGTGCTCTTCGAGCTCGCAACGGGGCAGCGTCCGTTCACCGGAAAAACAACACTCGCCACGCTGACGTCGATCGTCAAGGACTCTCCGCCGGACGCGAGTGCAATCAACCCGAACGTGCCCCGCGAGTTCGCGCGCGTCATCGATCGATGCCTCGAGAAGGATCGAGCGCGGCGGATGCAGGCGGCCGTGGATCTTCGCGCGCAACTCGAAGATCTGACACGGCTGTTCGAGGCGAGAGGGTGGTCGCCGACCCTTCAGACCCCGGTGGCGGACCGGCGGACCCAGCGCGGCCGCTCTTCAACGCGGTTCCTGCGCATTGCCGCAATGGCCGCGGTCGTTGTATCGGCCGCGGGTGTCGCAGCGTGGTCCACCTCGCGGTTCCCGCGAGTTGCGTCGGCCGACGCCCGGATCATCCGCTTCGTTGTCGAACTCCCGCACGACTCGGCAATCGTGCCGGAGTTCAACCCTCACATCGCACTGTCGTCCGATGGATCCGAACTCGCGATCACCGCGTTACCGGGGCCCGTGCTCGTGCGCCAGCTCGCCGCGCTGGACAGCCGCGCGCTGCCGGCCGCCTCGTCGCCAGGATTTCGCGGAGCTCCGCTCTTTTCTCCGGATGGTTCGTCGATTGCTTTCATCCAGGGCAACGCGTCGTACTCCGCCGTTCGTCCGTTCTATGTCGCGGCGCTCGCCGGCGGAGCTCCGATCAAGCTCGCCGACTACGATGCCTTTCACCGCGGGGACTGGGGCAGCGACGGTTGGATCTACTGGACCAGTCGTTATCCGGGCGGCATCGTCCGTGTGCCTGACCGAGGCGGTGAAGTGCAACCCGTCACCGAAATCGACAGCGCGCACGGCGAACGCAGCCACCGCTTCGCGCATCTCCTGCCGGACGGACGCGCGCTCATGTACACCGTCGGCTACGACGGCATCAACAGCTATGACGACGCGCGAATCGACCTGATGGATCTGCGGTCGAAGACTCATAAGACCCTGATTTCCGGCGGCATGAACGCCACTTACGTGACGTCCGGCCATCTCGTCTACGCACGCGCGGGAAAACTCCTCGCTGTTCCATTCGACGCGAGCCGCGAGGAAGTGACGGGGCTGCCTTTCGAGGCGCTCGACGGCGTGCTGACGAGCGGTACGACAGGCGCTGCGGAATTCGCGGTCTCACGTCGCGGCGATCTCGCGTACGTTCCCGGCCCGGCTACAGGAGGGCATCGCACGCTGGTGTGGGTCGACAGGAGCGGAAAGGCCGTTCCTCTGCCGCTGCCGGCGGCGTCATACCTGTATCCGCGGCTGTCGCCGGACGGCAAATCGCTTGCCGTCGAGATCGAGGGGCCGAACCACGATCTCTACGTATACGATTTCGCGCGAGGGGTGTTGACCAAGATCACCACGGACGGCGAGAGCCACGATCCAGTCTGGGCGCCAGACGGGACGCGCCTCGCGTTCCGCTCGTGGGTTTCGGGCGGGATGACGATGTGGATCATGCCGGTTGATCGGAGCGTCGCGGCACAGCGTCTCGATCCCAGAGGTACCAGACAGAGCCCCGTTGCGTTCTCACCGGACAGCCGTTATCTCTCGTTCGACCAGAAGGATCCGCAAACCGGCGACGACGCATGGGTCCTTCCGATAGACGGCCATGCCCAGGCGCGGGCAGTCGCGCAGTCGCGATTCGGGGAGGGCTCGGCGAAGTTTTCACCGGACGGTCACTGGATCGCTTACGCATCCGACGAATCCGGCGACTCGCAAATCTACGTTCAGTCGTTTCCCGGACCCGGCCCGAAAGTGCAGGTCTCACGCGACGGCGGGTTCGATCCCGTGTGGCGCCGATCGGGCGGCGAACTCTATTACCGTTCCGGCAAGAAAATGATGTCCGTTTCGATCACCACCTCACCGCAGCTGCGCGTCTCGGCGCCGACGGCGCTGTGGGACGACACCTACTCCGATGGCGCCGCGTCTTCCTGCGGGATGCCTGGTGTGAGCTCGTCGAACTACGACGTGACCGCTGACGGTCAGCGGTTCCTGATGGTGCGTGACGAGGACGCGAGCGTCGCCGTTACGCGTGTCGTGGTCGTCCTCAACTGGGCCGAGGAATTGAAACGGCGCCGTTAGGTGTTCTTTGGCGCTCCAACTCGGCGGCGCCGCTCAATGCGTGATCACGATAAACCACCCCGCAATCACGGGTCCCTGCGGACCGCGGCCTCGGCGGCCGCCGCCGGTCGGCGCCGGCGTCGGTTCCGCGCTCGGCGGCGCAGGGCCTCGCTCGGGCTGGAACAGATACGCGGTGTGCGTGTTCGGATCGACGGTGATCGTCTTCGCGCCGGGGAACGTCGGCACGGTGGCAACGACGGTGTACTTGTCCGGCGAATCCTGGTGCACGACGGTGACGTTCCCCTCGCCGCCGTTGGGGATGTAGATCAGCTTTTCAGCAGGGTCCCACCCGAGCGCGTCGACGCGGGTTCCGTTCTGAATCGTCGCGACGACTTTGCCGGTCGAGGGATTCACGACGACGGAGTTCGTGCTGCAACCGGAAAAGATGCGGTTCGAGACCTTGTCATACGCAATACCGGTCGGCCCGTCGCAGGGCGCGAGCGGCCAGGATGCGGTCGCCTTCCACGTTTTCACGTCGATGACCTGGATCGTGCTCTTCCCCTCGTTGTTCACGTAGATGTGTCCGCTGCCGTCCGCCGCCGCTCCTTCGGGACCGCTGTCTTCGAGTTCGACGGTCGCCACGATGTCGCCCGTTTCCGGATTGAGAGCGGTCAACGTGCCGATCGGACGCGAATGCCTGGTGAGGATGATCAGGTCATCGGGCTCGTCGAACATGATGCCGTCGAGGCCCGGGCCGACGGCGATCTGCTTGATCACCGCCAGCGTCTTCAAGTCGAACATCGTGACCGTCTGATCGCCGCCGTTCGTGGTGAAGCCGTGCCCGTGCCTGGTCGCCAGCGCCGCTCCGTGAACGCCCGGCGTGTTCGGGATGTCACCGACGACCTTGCCGCTTGGTCCGTCGACGACCATCATGTGCGTGCTGCGTGAGACGAACACGCGTTGTGTTGCGGGTTCGACGGTGACGTAGTCGGTTCCGCCGTCGCCTTTGATGTCGTATTTCTGGACCTTGAAGTCCGGCGCCTTCGCGCCGAGCGTGGTCGCCAGGCTCACGACGGCAATGGCTGAGTACCGCGAAAGAGCTCCTGCTGGCATGTCAGCACCTCGATGAATGAGTGCGGCCCTTCGGCCGAGGGCGCCATTCTAGTGGACCGAAGATGTCAGGAGGATGAACATGGCGGCGGCGCTCTGCGGAAGGGCGCCGGGGCGGCATGCGGAAGCATTCTATGATTGAAGGTCATGCCACACGCGCTCGAACTCGGTCTCGATACCTTCGGCGACGTGACCGTCGATGACGCCGGCCACGCGCTTGCGCCCGCCGAAGTGATTCGCAATGTGATCCGCGAGGCGGTCCTCGCCGACCAGCTCGGATTGCATTTTTTCGGCGTGGGGGAGCACCATCGCGAGGACTTCGCCATCTCCGCGCCGGAAGTGGTGCTTGCCGCCATCGCCGGTCAGACACGCCACATTCACCTGGGCTCCGCAGTCACGGTGCTCAGCTCGGACGACCCCGTCCGCGTGTTCGAGCGATTCTCGACGCTGAACGCCGCGTCCGGAGGCCGCGCGGAGGTCATTCTGGGCCGCGGCTCTTTTACGGAATCGTTCCCGCTGTTTGGATACGCGCTCGAGGATTACGAACTGCTGTTCGAGGAAAAGCTGAATCTGTTCGTCGAGCTCCTGCGGGAGCAGCCCGTCACGTGGTCGGGTCGGACCCGCGCGGCGCTCAAGGATCAGCGGGTGTTCCCGCCGACCGAGTCGGGCCGGCTGCGTGCGTGGGTCGGCGTCGGCGGGAGCCCTCAATCGGTCATTCGCGCGGCGAAGTATCACTTGCCGCTGACGCTCGCGATCATCGGCGGCAATCCGCTCGCGTTCACCCGCTATGTGGACCTGTATCGATCCGCGACGGCGCAGTTCGGCGGGACGGAGGTCATTATCGCGGCGCACTCGCCGGGCTACATCGCGGAGACCGACGAAGAGGCGCGCGAGGAGGCATGGCCGCACTTCGAAGTGATGATGAACCGGATCGGGCGGGAGCGCGGGTGGAGGCCGATGACGCGCCGGGACTTCGACCAGGCCGCAGGCCCGGAGGGCGCCCTGTTCGTGGGCGCCCCTGCAACGGTTGCGGACAAGATTGTCAGGGTCGCCAGGGCGCTGAGTCTCTCGCGTTTCGACTTGAAGTACAGCATGGGGACGCTGCCGCACGAGAAGCTGATGGCGTGCATCAGGCGGTACGGCTCGGTCGTCGCCCCGATGGTCCAGCAACAGCTCGACACACTATCTGTTTGAGACATATAATCTCAGGACGGAGTGTTTGCGTCCAATCGACGACGATGACTGAAGGTCCGGATCCCCGTTCGTTTCTGCCGCTCGCACCGCAGGATTTTCAGGTCCTGCTCGGGCTGGCCGGCGGCGCCCGCCACGCCTATGGACTGGCGGCGTCCGTTGCGGCGGAGCACGACCCTGTCCGGTTGGAACTCGGATCGCTCTATCGGATCCTCGCGCGGCTGACGGCCGACGGCCTGATCGAGGAGACGAATCCGCCGCGCGACGAACAGCGGCCGGATGCGCGGCGGCGATATTACCGCCTGACGCAGTTTGGACGACGTGTGGCGGCCGCAGAGACCGACCGGCTCGAAGCGCTGCTGCAGGCCGCGCGTCAGCACCGGCTCGTTCCGTCCCGGCGGAAGTGACATGCGCCTGCACGAGCGTGCGGTGCGCGCCGGCCTGCGGCTGTTTCCGCAGCGGTTTCGCCGGGAATACGGGCCGGAGATGCTGCAGGATTTCGAAGATCGGTGGCACGGCACCCCCGCCGCTGGGGCGCGCCTGCTGATCCTGTCGAGAGCGCTCGCCGATCTCGTCATCAGCGCGGCGCGCGAGCGCCACCGCAGCTCGTTCGATGGGTCGCTTCGGCGGCTTGCCCGCCAGTCCCAGCCGGAAGGACACGCCATGCAGCACATCGTTCGCGACGTCCGCCATGCCGCCCGCTCGTTGAAGTCCCAGCCGGCACTGACGCTCTTTCTCGTGCTGACGCTCGCGACCGGCATAGGCGCGACGACGGCGGTGTTCAGCGTCGTCCATGCCGTGCTCCTGGAGCCGCTTCGATTGCCACAGAGTGGACGGCTCGTTGCGATCTGGGGACGCTTCGATCCCGAGAGCGGGTTCAACTATCCGCGTTTCGTGCTCTCCGCGCCGGAATTCCTGGACTACCGCCGGCAATCGCACGCGTTGAACGACGTCGCCGCCTGGCAGTCGCGAACCGTGACGGTCGGCGGACCGGCGGCGGAGCCGGACCGGGTGCCTGCCGCCGCGGTGAGCGGAAACTTCTTTTCGCTGCTCCGGGAGTCTCCCGCGAAGGGACGCACGTTCACGTCCGACGAAGATCGTCCCAACGGTCCGAAGGCGGCCGTCATCGCCGATGGCTACTGGCGCTCCCGGTTCGGCGCCGATCCAGCCATCGTGGGCCGCACGGTGCCACTCAACGGCGAGCCGACGACCATCGTCGGCGTGATGCCCGCCGGTTTCGCGTACCCGGGCACCACCACACGGATCTGGCTGCCACTCGCCATCGATGCTGCGGCGCCGGGAAGCCGGAAGAGCCATTCGCTGCGGGCGATCGGTCGGCTCGGCGACGGCGTGTCCTTCGATCAGGCGCGGGCGGAACTCGCGACGATCATGGCGGACTGGAAGGCACGATATCCCGACGTGCACACCGGCCACTATCTGTTCATCCGGCCGCTGCTGGATGACACGGTCGGCAACGCCCGACCGGCGCTCATGGCCCTTCTCGTCGCGACGGCCTTCGTCGTGCTGATCGTGTGCGCGAACCTTGCCGGAGTCCTGATGAGCCGCGGCGAGGGCCGCACGCGCGAGATGTCGATCCGCGCCGCGCTCGGCGCCGGGCGCGGCGAGTTGATCCGTCTGACGCTCGCCGAGGCCGCGATCCTGTCGCTGATTGGAGGTGCACTGGGACTCGTATTCGCGTGGCTCGGCGTCCGCGCGCTGATCGCGGTCGATCCGTCCAGCGTTCCACGCTCGGCGGAAGTCGGGATCGACGGCCGCGTCGTCGCATTTGGACTGCTGGTATCGGTTGCCACGGCGATTTTGAGCGGCATGCTCCCCGCGCTTCGCGGTGCCGCGGCAGCGGCACGAGGGACGCTGCGGGAGAGCAGTCATGCCACGACGTCGAGCGGCGGACGGCAGCGCGTGCGCCGGACGCTCGTCGCCGCGGAGGTCGCCCTCAGCGTCGTCCTGGTACTCGGAGCAGGCTTGATGCTTCGGGGTTTCAACCGCCTGCTCTCGACCGATCCGGGGTTCCAGCCGTCCGGTCTCGTGACGGCAAACGTTGCATTGCCGCAGAAGGATTACCAGACGGCGGCACAGGTCGAGACGTTTTATTCCTCTGTCCTCGATCGGGTCCGCGCCACACCTGGCGTTATCGCCGCCTCGGCCTCGAGCGCGATTCCGTTCGCGGATAGCGCCGGTGTGTGGGATTTCGAGATCGAAGGCCGTCCAAAGCCCGGCGCGGGGCAGATGGCCTGGAACGCCGCCGCCGTGATCGCCCGCCCGGATCTCATGCGGACACTCGCGATTCCCGTGCGGCGCGGCCGCTTCATCGCTGCATCGGACGATTCGCGCGCGATGATGGTGACGGCGATCAGTGAGGCGATGGCGCGGACGTTTTTTCCCGGCGAAGATCCGATCGGCCGACGGATCAGGGTGGCAGGCGTGACGGCACCGGAGGCATGGATGACGATCGTCGGCATCGTTGCCGACGCGCGCGACGAAGCGCTCGATGCGGCGCCCCGGCCGACTTACTACATCCCCCAGTCGCAGGTCCCTTATATGGGCGACGGACCGACACGTTCGATGGCGATCATGATGCGCGTGTCCGGCGCAAGCGAACCGGCGATTGCAGCGCTCCGTACGGCCGTGCACGATCTCGATCCGCGGCTTCCGCTGTTCGGCATCGAATCGATGGCGACAATCGTGGACCGCTCAGTCGCGCGTCCACGGTTCACCACGACGCTGCTCCTTGTGTTCGCGGTAATCGGCGTGCTGCTGGGTGCCAGCGGCATCTATGGCGTGCTCGCCTACACCGTGGCCAGCCGCACGTCCGAGATTGGGATCCGCCGCGCGCTGGGGGCGCCCACCGGGCGGATCGTCGCCGACATCATGCGCGGGGGTCTCGTGCCGGTGTTCATCGGCCTCGCGGCGGGACTTCTGCTGTCGCTTTGGACCTCTCGAGCACTCGCGACCGAACTGTTCGGCATATCTCAGACCGATCCCGTTACGTACGTGATTGCGGTGGGCGCGGTTCTGGGCGTCGCTGTCTTGTCGTGCGCGATACCCGCGCAGCGCGCGCTGAGGGTCCTGCCGCTCGCGGCGCTGCGGTCCGAGTAATCTGCCGCTTCTACCAGTCCTGCGCCTTCACCTCGATGTAGCCGTCGACGATGCGGGTGTCGAAGCAGGGCTGATCGAAGGTGGAAGGCCCGTGCACGAGTGAGCCGTCTTCCACGCGATATTGCGAGTCGTGCCACGGGCAATGGACGACGCCATCGCGTAGTTCGCCCTGCGACAGCGGCCCTCCCTGGTGCGCGCATCGATCCGATAACGCGCAGATCCGATCCTGGTGGCGGACGAGCACGATCGGCGTGTCGCCGATAATGACGCGCCGCATTGCACCTTCGGCAAGCTGGCTCGCGGGAATGGTTCGAGCGAACTCGTCGGGGACGTCGTTGGGCAGCGAGTGGTTGGGTCCGATCGTCCGCTGATAGACGAGTCCGCCGCCCAGATACGCCCCGACCATGGCGGTTGCGAAGCCCGCGGACGAGGCGGCCACCGCGCCGCTCGTGCGGCGACGGCGGCGCAGCACCGCCGACGTGAGGAAGAGCGTCGTCGCCGTGAGGTTCACGAGGCCGTGGACGAATCCCAGCCGGCGCGATTTGCCTCCGGTATCGCTCCAATCCGTGATGCCCGTGATGGCCGCGCCCACGGCGCCGACCAGGCCGGTGAGGATGCAGACGTTCGCCGCGTCGGCGTAACGATTGCTGCCCGACGCGCCGTCCACGGCGTCGAACACCTGCGCCATCATCCACGCGCCTACCGGAATGTCGGTGAGGACAGGGTGGAGCGGATGGCCGAGCCACGCGCCGTTCAGCATGTCTTTGGTGACACGGCCCGAGTCGCTTTCGAACAGCTTGTGGACCGCCTGCTCGACGGGTTTGGCGCCTTCGTCAATCCATTTCTGCGATCCGACGGGCTCGGCTATCTCTGCCATCACTCAATCTCCTCTCATCGATCCCGGCGTCGGGATATGCAAGAAGAGCGCACGCACGGAGAACGAAAGTCGCTGCAACTCGCAGTAACTCGTCCTTACGCCGATCGGCGGATTCCTTCACCTATTTGGCAGTACTCCGGAGGCAGGAGTCTTGCGGTCAGTCACGACCGAGGTGACGCGAGTGAACGCGAGATGTTGGGCGACGCCAGCTGCTTTGACTTTCATCCTGGTCGCGGCAGCCGGTGCCGACCCGGTGCACGTCCGGCATGTCGAGGGACTCGTACACGGGTTTCTCGTGCTACGCGACGAGGGCGGGAAGATTATCGCGAGAGGCGATCTCGAGCAGGATGCGCGGCCCGGCGGCGTGACGTCCCGGCTGACGTTCCGTTTCAACGACGGGTCGCTCTACGACGAGACCGCTGTGTTCTCGCAGCGCGACACGTTCAAACTGATTCGCGATCGGATGCGCGAACACGGTCCGTCGTTTCCGCGTCCGGTGGACATGGCGATCGACGTTGCAACTCAGCGGGTGAAGGTCACGTACACCGACGACGGCAAGGAAAAGACCGTCGATCGCCGCATGGAGTTACCTCCCGGGCTGGTGAACGGACTCATTCCTGTCCTGCTGAAGAACGTGGATCGGCGTTCGCCGCCGAAGGAACTGCCGATGGTCGTTGCAACGCCGGAGCCGCAGCTGATCAACCTCGAGCTCGCCGGCGTGCGTTCCGAGCCGTTTGCCAAGGGGGACGCTGAAAACCGGGTAACGGAATACACGCTGAAGCCAAAGATCGGCGGCGTCAAAGGGCTGCTCGCCCCGCTCGTGGGCAAGCAGCCGGCGGATGCCCATGTCTGGGTGCTGGAAGGCACGGCGCCGGCGTTTCTTGCAGCCGAGCAGCAGTTCTTTCCGGATGGCCCGATATGGCGTATCGAGCTGAGCGTACCGCAGTGGCTGGCATCGGAGTTCTGAGACGACTTGCTCATTCCTCCGTCTTCCAGTGCACGTGCTCGAGATCGATCGGCGCGGCGCGTCCTTCGGCGATGTGCTTTGCGATCTGCCGCGCGTGAAAGCGGCCGTTCTCGATGAACCAACGGCTCGTGTGATATCCGCCGCACACGGTGCCGGCGATGTAGACGCCCGGCCGATTGGTTTGAAAAGTCGTTTCGTCGTACGTCGGCGTTCGGTCCGCGTCGTCCGCGAGCCCGATCCCGATCCGTTCGAGAAAGCCGAAGTCGGGATGGTAGCCAGTCATCGCGAGCACCCAGTCGTTTGCGATCTCGCGTTCGCCATCGAGCGTCGAGAGCACGAGCGATTTCTCGCGGATCGCGGCAACGCTGGTGTTGAAGAGAGCCGTAATACTGCCTTCCTTGATGCGATTGGCGAGGTCGGGTTTCAGCCAGTACTTGATGGAATCGGACAGCTGCGGCGATCGAACGATCAGCGATACCTCGATGCCGTGCCGGTAGCAATCGAGCGCCGCTTTCGCAGCCGAGTTCTTCGCGCCTATCACCGCCACTTTCTGTCGAAGATAGCGAAACACGTCGGAGTAGTAATGCGTGACCTTCGGGAGATCCTCGCCGGGCACGTTCAACGGGTTCGGACGATCGAAAAAGCCCGTCGCGACGACGATGTGGCGGGCCCGGTGCCCCGTCTTCGACGTCGTGACCATGAAATCGCCGTGTGCACCCTGGACGTCAAGGACCGTTTCATACAGGCAGATGTCCAGCGCTTCGCGCGCGGCGACGAGCCGGTAGTACTCGATGGCGTCCTCGCGCGTCGGCTTGTAGCGCTGGACCGGGAACGGATAGCCGCCGATTTCGATCAGTTCCGGCGTGGAGAAGAACTCCATACGCAGTGGATAGCCGACGATGGAGTTGACGAGCGCACCCTTGTCTATCACCCGGGCCGTCAAACCGACGCGCTGCGCTTCGATGGCGCACGCGAGTCCGACAGGGCCCGAGCCGATCACGATCACGTCATGCACATTGAGTACCTATCACATTCGACGTGACCGTCAGCGGCTGCTGCTACAATTCCGCGGTGATCAAGCGGCGTCTCGTGGGTCTTACCGCGCTCGTCGCGCTGACATCGCTTCCGCTGACCGCCGCCCCGGCACTCAGAATCTACTTCATCGACACAGAGGGCGGGCAGGCAACGCTGATCGTGACGCCTCGCGGACAGTCGATGCTGATCGACACCGGGTTCCCGGGCGCTGGCGAGTTCTCGTCGAAGCCGGGAGATCCCGCGCGGGCGCGCGACGCCAACCGCATCGTTGCCGCCGCGCGCGACGCGGGCGTGTCGCGGATTGACGTGCTGGTCGTCAGCCATGCGCATGCCGATCACATCGGGGGTGTAACGGAGCTCTCGGCGCTGATGCCGATCCGCACGTTCGTCGACAATGGCGGCCCACGTCCCGATGCGGATGCCGTCGCCGGGACGCTCGAAGCGTTCAAGTGGTACGAGGCCGTCCGCGCAAAAGGGCGTCATATCCTCGCGACTCCCGGTGCGCGGGTGCCCGTGAAGGGCCTCGACGTCACAGTCGTGAGCGCCGCCGGCAGGACGCTGAGCGGACCGCACGACGGGGCAGGACGACCGAATACTGAATGCACGACGGCCACTCCTCCGCAGGAACCTACTGAGAACCCGCGCTCCGTCGCAGTGGTCGTGCAGTACGGACGCTTTCGTTACTTCGACCCCGGCGATCTGACGGGAGAGCCGCTGTTCGCGCTGATGTGCCCGACGAACTTAATCGGTCGCGTAGATGCGTATCGGGTAGCACATCACGGAGGTGCGGACGCCGCGGACCCGGCGACGTTCGACGCGCTTCAGCCGCGCGCGGCGGTGGTCATCAACGGCCCGATGAAGGGTGGCGCGCCGAGCCTGCTCGCGGAGCTCCACAGGCATGCCGACATCGACACCTGGCAGCTGCATCACTCGCTGCTGCAGGGGTCCGAGGATTTCGATGCCGCGCGCATCGCGAACCTCGATACGACGACGAGCCATTGGCTGCTGCTGACGGCCAACACCGACGGCTCGTTCTCGATCACGAACCAGCGGACGGGTGGCGGGAAAGCGTACGCGGCGCGCTAATCCGCTCACTCCGGCGTCCTGCCGGCCGCATGCGCCTCCAGAAGACCGGTGCCGCCAGAACGCGCAGCGCTCGTCTCCAGATTTCGTAACTGTAGAAGCCGACGTTTCGGTCCACGAGCATCGCGGCGTCGTCGGGATTCACCACCAGGCTGACTTCGATGTTTGGAGCGAGACCTATGGGAATGCGATGACGCCTGCATGCGTCGTGGACGGCGGCCATAACGCGGCGCATGTCGTCGTAGGCAGGCGGCGCCCAGCTTTCCATATCAGACCCGACCGTCGGCCTGAAGATGCACACGGTCGGAAACGCGCCCACCGACGTAATGCGCTCGATCGCGGCAATGGTCGTGTCAATCGGTTCGAGCCCGGCAATCATCTCGCCTGAAACGGCTCCGCGCGGGAGCCGCGACGCGCAATAGTCCATCGCGCGCAGGAATCGATCCTGCCCGATCATGCGGGCTTTGCCGGGACAAATGCGCTCGAACCACTCGGGATCGAACAGCTCGAGGCAGAACGAGAAGTGATCGACGCCGAGATCGATGAGGCGATCGTAGACGGAGAAGTCAGCATGCGGGGTCAACTGGACGCCGACGAGGAGGCCGACGTGCTGCTTGATGGCACGAACGAACGGCTCCACTGTCCTGATCGCCCGGGTTCCTTGAAACCCTCCGTTGAGGTGCACGAAGGTGATCCCCGACTCCTCGCGCGCCGCCCAGCACGTTTCAACGACGTCTTCGACCACCTTTACCGCCGCTTCGGCGGTACCCACGTTCTTCCCTGTCGTACAGAACCGGCAATTCAACGACGGCTTGTAGTTCCAGAACGTGCACACCGGATTGACGTAGATGCCCAGGTAGGTGCCCTGCAACACGCCGACCTCCGACATCCGCACGCCACGTGAGGTCTGACGACCGTACCAGTGGGGGACCTGCGGCAGTCGGACGGGATAGGCGTGAGCGCTGCGTTCGTCGACGATGCGATACCCGGCGGCCGAGCCCGCCAGCAAATATGGCGACGTCGAAGCGAACGCCTCGACGACCGGCACGTTTGCGTAGATTTCGCGCTTCAGCCACGAACCGGTCGGAATCGCGACTTCCAGGCCGGATCCGAGCCCTGCCCGCGTGCGCGAGATGTTCCGTGCCCCTTCCAGCGACACCTCTTCCGGAATGCGCATTCCGCGGCAGAACAGGTCGATTTCGAGTTCGCAGGCGTTCAGCGGCATGGGATGACTCCTGAGACTTACCAGGGAGCTTCGAACGACGTGATGGTTGCAGCGTATCGGTCCGGCCCCGGAGGGGGTATGACCGGCGTCATATCGACGAAAATGGAGGCATGGACGGGAGCCTGGAAGACGTGCTGCGCCAGACCACGATTTTCCGGAGACTGTCTCCAGATGACCGGGGCCGGCTCGCCAGCGTCGCGACGGTGCGGACGTTCGCCAGGGGAGCACGCCTTTTCAGTGAGGGCGATCCATCCGACCACCTCCTGACGGTGATCAATGGCCGCGTGAAAGTCTTCAAAACGACGCCGCGGGGCAGCGACGTCATCCTCGAAATCTTCGGTCCGGGAGACCCGGTTGGCGCAGTCGCCGTCTACGAATCGCGGCCGTATCCTGCCAGTGCCGTTGCACTGGAAGCCACGACGTGCGTCCTCGTGCCGAGACAGAGCTTCTTCGAGCTGCTCGAAACGCATCCAACGATGATTCGAGGATTGCTCGGCGGACTGACGCTGCGGCTCGTGGAGCTGACCAACCGGCTGGCGGAACTGTCGGGTGGAAGAGTGGAAGCGCGTATGGCGCGCTTTTTTCTGAAGCTGGCCGCCGACATGGGGCAGCCGAGGGCGGACGGAACATTCCTTCCGCTGGCGCTGTCGCGTCAGGAACTGGCGGACATGATCGGGACGACGATCGAGACCTCGATCCGCATCATGAGCCGTTGGAGCAAGGACGACATCGTCCGCACGGAGAAGGACGGCTTTATCTTGGTCGACAGAGCGCGCCTGGAGGCACTGGCTCTGACGTAGGGCGTGAGCTCCGTATGACTGGCGTCATAGGCACGACGCCGCCGCCGTGTGATTCTCGGACGGTGGCGAGGATCCCGCTGAATCCCGTGCATCCGGAGCGTATCTGCTGGGGCTGCGACAAGTACTGTGCCGCAGATGATCTCGGCTGCGCGAACGGCACCGTCCGGACCATGCATCCATGTGAACTGTTCGGGCCGGACTGGTTCGACTGGCTCAACGAACGCGATGCGGATGAGCGCTCTGACGCCGCGGTAAGAGGCGGCCTTGCCAGTTGCTCTGACGGTGAATTAGGCTGACGGCTGGATGGCGACGCTTCCCCGGGAAAAGTTCGCCGCCGCCGCGTGGGGCGTCGCGGCGACCGCCGTGCTCGCCGCGTTGATCATCATCGGGTCACGCACGCTCAATCACTTCGACGCCGCGCTCGTCGGCTACACGTTCGCAACGCTCTTTGCGACGTTCGGCATCACGTATCGCTATGCGATGTGGCTGCGGCGTCCGCCAACGAGGATGTACTGGCGGCGCGGCTGGTCGGCGTTCCTGACGCCGAGGCTGATGGGTCGCAACCTGTTGGAAGCGCTGCGCCGCTTCGTCCTGGCGTTCGCCGCCAATCAGTTCATTTTCCGCCGCAGCCGCCTGCGCGGCCTCGCGCACTGGCTGATCATGTGGGGCTGCGTGCTGGCAGCAGCCATCACGTTCCCGCTCGTGTGGGGCTGGATCCACTTCGAGACGGTGCCGGGCCATCTCGACATGTACCGAACGTTCATGTTCGGCGTGCCGGTCCAGGACTTTCGCGTCGAGTCGGTGTTCGCGTTCGTGATCTTCCATGGGCTGGTGTGGTCGGCGTTTCTCGTCATCGCCGGTGTGATGATCGCGTTCCGGCGCCGGATGACCGATCACGCGGCGGTCTCCGTGCAGCAGTTCGTACAGGACGTGATGCCGCTCGTGCTGCTGTTCGCGGTCAGCATTACCGGGCTGATGCTGACGGCGAGTTACACCTGGATGCACGGATACGGGTACGTATTCCTGGCAATCCTCCACGCCATCACGGTGATCTTCACGCTCGTCTACCTGCCGTTCGGCAAGTTGTTTCATATCTTCCAGCGGCCTGCACAGATCGGCGTCAGCTTCTACAAGGACGCTGGCGCGAACGGCGCCAAAGCCGCGTGCGGCCGATGCGGCCGACCGTTTGCCTCGGCGATGATGATCCGCGACTTGATCACCGTGGAACGCGAGCTGGGCTTTTCCTATGAGATGTCTGGCACTCCCATCACCCACTATCAGCAGATTTGTCCCCGTTGCCGGCGCTCGCTGCTCGGGCTCGTACAGGGCCGTGAATGGAACGAGCGGCTGACGGAACGGCTCGAGGCGAAGTAAGAACGTGGCCACCCTTCCCGTCGACGAACTGAGGATCATCGAGCGATTCGGGCCGCACCTGTCCTCCATGAGCGCCTTGCGGAAATCGACGAGCCTCGAACCCGAGCGGCTCGTGAAGACGCATTGCTGCTTCTGCGGGCAGCAATGCGGCATCCAGCTCAAAGTGCGCGACAACGAGGTGGTCGGATTCGAGCCGTGGGAGGAATTTCCGTTCAACCGGGGCATGCTCTGTCCGAAAGGCGTGAAGCGCTATCTGCAGGGAGCCCATCCCGACAGGCTGCTCGGCGCGTTCCGGCGCGACGAATCCGCATCGGCGGGTTTCAGTGCGATGCCGTACGACGCCGCCATTGCGCGGGTGGCGGGCGAAATCGATCGCATCCAGAAAACGTACGGCAACAGTGCCTTCGGTGTGTTGAGCGGCGCGAGCCTGACGACGGAAAAGACATATTTGATGGGGAAGTTCGCACGCGTGTGCCTGCGGACGCCCTATATCGACTACAACGGCCGCCTGTGCATGGTCAGCGCCGGCGCGGCGAACAAGAAAGCGTTTGGAATCGATCGGACGACCAATCCGTGGTCCGACATGGTCGGGACGGAGATCGTCTGGGTCGCCGGCTCGAACGTCGCCGAGTGCTCGCCCATCACCACGAACTATCTCTGGCAGGCGCGTGAGCAGGGCGCCCGCATCATCGTGCAGGATCCGCGGATCACGCCAATCGCGAGAACGTGCGACCTGTATCTGCCGGTTCGTCCCGGACGCGATGCCGCACTCTTCGCGGGCGTCCTGAACCTGATGATCGAGAACGGCTGGATCGACCGTCAGTTCATCGAGACGTCGACGGTCGGATTCGAGGCCGTCGTGGAGTACTGCCGTCAGTGGAATCCGGGACGCACGGCCGACGTGACGGGCGTGCCCGAATCCTCGATCCGCCGCGCCGCCGAGTGGTGGGGCACCGCGAAGTCGAGTTTTCTTTTTCACGCGCGGGGCATCGAGCACCACTCGAACGGCGTGCAGAACTCGCTCGGCACCATAAACCTCGTGCTCGCAAGCGGTCGCCTCGGGAAACCCAAGAGCGGCTACGGCACGATCACCGGCCAGGCAAACGGACAGGGCGGACGCGAACACGGGCAGAAATGCGATCAACTGCCCGGCTGGCGCGACATCAGCAATCCAGAGCACCGCAGGCACATCGCCGGCATCTGGGGAATAGAGGAGAAGGACCTGCCGGGTCCCGGCGTCGACGCTTACGAGATCTTCCGAAAGATCGATGCGGGGGAAATCAAGGGGCTGCTCTCGATCTGCTTCAACCCTCGCGTCTCGCTGCCCGACAACGCGTTCATCGAGCGTGCGCTCGAAAAACTCGAGTTCTACGTCGCCATCGATTTCTTCCTGAACGACACCGCCCGCCACGCGGACATCGTGCTGCCGGGCAGCCTGCAGGAAGAAGACGAAGGAACGGTGACCCAGGTCGAAGGCCGCGTGATCAAGATCAACAGAGCGATCGATCCCCCGGGCGAAGCGAAACAGGACTGGCGGATCATTCAGGATATCGCTCGTGCGATCGGTCGTCCGCACGGGTTCACCTTCGAGAGCCCGCGGGCCATCTTCGAAGAGTTGTGCCGCGCGAGCAAGGGCGGCGTCGCAGATTACTCCGGCATCACGTACGAGAAGCTCGAAGCGAACTACGGTGTGTTCTGGCCGTGCTACAGCGCGGATCCCCGGACGGGACAGCCGACCGAGCACGCGGGAACGCCGCGGCTCTTCGAGCCCGGCAGCTACAACGTCGTGGCGCGCGGCGCGGGACCGTTCTATTTTCCGGACGGCAAGGCGAGGTTCAACGTCGCCGAGTACCGGACGCCGGTCGACGACGTGAGCGAGGAGTATCCGATCTTCCTCACGACCGGACGTGTAGTCAGCCAGTTCCTGTCCGGCACACAGACACGCCGGATCGGGCCGCTGGTGAAGCAGTACCCCGAACCGAAAGTGGAGATGCACCCGCGGCTTGCCGCGCGTCTTGGAATCGCGAATGGCGACTGGACGACGGTGTCCACACGGCGCGGTGAGATGACCGTCCGCGCGATGGTGGTGACGACCATCAGGCCCGATACGGTGTTCATTCCGTACCACTGGGCTGGACCGAAGAGCGCGAATCAGCTGACGGTCGCCGCGCAGGATCCGATCAGCAAGATTCCACAGTACAAAGTCTGCGGCTGCCAGGTGCGCAAAGCCGCAGCTGAGCCGGAGTACGAGTCGCAGCGGGAGCCGCAGCAGTAGCGATGTCGAAACCCGACTACTACTTCTTCTTCATCGATCCGAATCGGTGCATCGGGTGCCAGGCCTGCGTGCAGGCGTGCACGGAGTGCGACACGCATCGTGGCGACTCGATGATCCACCTCGAGTTCATCGATCGTCCGGAGAGCACGCAGACGGTTCCGGTCGTCTGCATGCACTGCGAGCAGCCGACCTGCGCCGAGGTCTGCCCGGCGGATGCCATCAAGCGCACCGGCGACGGCGTCGTCCAGTCCGCACGCAAGCCCCGGTGCATCGCGTGCGGCAACTGCGTGCTGGCGTGCCCGTTCGGCGTGCCGGAGGTCTACGAAGACCGTCAAATCATGATGAAGTGCGACATGTGCTACGACCGCTCGAGCGTAGGAAAGAAGCCCATGTGCGCGACCGTATGCCCGAGCCAGGCACTGTTCTACGGAACGCGCGAGGAGCTGGAGCGCCTGCGGCCGATGTCGACGCCGGTCAATCAGTTTCAGTTCGGCAACCAGCGGATCACCACACAGGTCTTCATGATGGTTCCGCGCGGATCGTTGGTGAGGCGTCCGCTCGTCGACGTGACCGACGCTCTCGGGGAAGCACCACACGCCCGGGCGATCCGGCTGACGCCGGTCGACGATCCGTTCGCCGGCGTGGAGGTGTGAGTGCCAGACGATCGCGACGGCGCCATCGATCCCACGGTCAGCGACGACTCTCGCGAGGGGCTGACGGGCACTGCGCCCGCCAGCGTCTACCTTCCGCTGCGCGACCGCGAGCAGTACACCCGGCCGCCCGACGGCCGTCCAATGGAGGCTCAGCCTGCCTGGCGGCACGACTTCCCGATCGACTGGCCGCAGGACAACTACGTCGAGCGCCGGGACTTCATGAAGTTTATGGTGCTGACGAGCCTTGCATTCACCGTCGGTCAGTTCTGGATCGCAGGGCAGAACTGGTGGCGCCGACGCCAGGGCACTCCGGAGATCGCGCGGATTGCCTCGCTCGACGACGTCCCGGTAGGGTCGGTCAAGCTGTTCACATATCCCACCGAACACGATCCCTGCGTGCTGATTCGTCCGGCCGCCGGCGCCCTCGTGGCCTACAACCAGAAATGCACCCACCTCTCGTGCGCGGTCATTCCAAAACCTGACGAAGGGGTCATTCGCTGCCCATGCCACGACGGAGTGTTCGACCTGGCGTCGGGCCGGCCGATCGCGGGCCCGCCGCAGCGCCCGCTCGCGCGAATCCTGCTCGAAGTCCGCGGCGGGGAGATCTACGCAACGGGCGTGCAGGGAGGTCTTGCGTGATTCGTCGCCCCTTCACGCGCGAGCAGCGGGCGACGATCGTGAACGGCATGCTGGCGTTCGTGTTCGTCATCGTCGTGCTGCAGCTCTGGCTGCTCACGGCGACGATGCACGCCTACCTGGGCGGCGACAGCTCGCTCGTCTGGCCCGCGGCCGGCGCCAGCGTGCTCTGCCTGGCCCTCAACGCCGGCCTTCTCCGGTATCTCTACTACATCGAACGACGACGCCGATGAAGGCGGCGCTGGCCTCGCTGCATCCGGCCTACTTCGCGTTCGTCATGGCGACGGGCATCGTCTCAATCGGCGCAAAGCTCCTCGAGATGCCCGCGCTGGCGGCGGCGCTGCTGGCGGCGAACATCGTGTTCTTTGCCGTGCTCTGCGCGCTGACCGTGCTCCGAACGATCTGGTTTCCGGACCGCGTGCGCGCGGACATCCTGCACCACGGCCGCGCCGTCGGATTCTTCACCACGCCGGCAGCGATCTGCGTCGTCGGGAGCCAGTCGCTGATCGTGGCCGGCGGCTGGGAGGCGGCGCGCCTCCTGTGGTTCATCGGCGGGGCGACATGGGCGGTCATCACGTACGGAATCCTCACGGTGCTGACGGTGAAGTCCGAGAAGCCGACACTGGCGGAGGGCATCAACGGCGGTTGGCTCGTCATCGTCGTGGCGGCGCAGGCGGTCTCGGTCCTGGGGACGCAGCTGGCGCCGGGATTCGGCGAATCCGCCCCGCAGGTGCTGCTGATCGCGCTCGTGCTGTGGCTTGGCGGCGGGATGCTCTACATCTGGATCATCTCGCTGATCTTCTACCGCTACACGTTCTTCACCCTGCAGCCGTCCGACCTCGCGCCGCCCTATTGGATCAACATGGGCGCCGTTGCGATCTCCACCCTGGCGGGGGCGCTGCTCGTCCTCGCGGCGCCATCGTGGAGCGTCATCCAGGATCTGCTGCCGTTCGTGAAGGGCCTGACGCTGATGTTCTGGGCGACGGCCACGTGGTGGATCCCGATGCTCGTGATCCTCGGAGTGTGGCGCCATGGCTATCGGCGCTTCCCGCTGCGATACGATCCGCTTTATTGGGGGGCGGTGTTCCCGCTCGGAATGTATACCGTCTGCACGGTGCGGCTGTCGCAGGCCCTGCACATTCCGTATCTGATGGCGATTCCCCGGGTGTTCATCTACGTGGCACTCGCAGCGTGGGCGCTCACCTTCGTCGGTCTGATCGATCAGGTCGTTCGCGGCCTGACGCAACGCTCCGCCTGAAGACCGCTTCCCAGATCACCGGCGCGCGCGCCATGACGATCGTCCCGGGCCGCGGCACGTTGTGCTCGGTCAGGGGTACCGATGCGTCGCGCTCGAAGCCGGCGTTCGCCAGTTCGCTCACGAGCTGGTCCTGAGTGAGAAAGCATTGGGGATGGCCGGAGAACTCCGTAAACACGAACGCCTCGCCGGGAACCGGTGCCGCATCCGGCGGAACGGTGTGCCGCGAAAACGTGAATACGAACAGCGCGGCGCCGTCGCGAGAGATGCGCGCCGCCTCCCGCGCCGCGCGTCTGAACTCGGTGGAAGAGCGGGCGAGATTCCAGACGCCGTGCGCCACGACCAGATCCGCGGATTGATTTGCAAAGGGCAGCGCGTCCATCGCCGCGAGTGCGACCGACGCGCGATGCGCGACCGTTTCTTCACGGATTCGGGCCGCGGCGCGTTCGAGCATGGCGCTCGACAAATCCACGCCCGCGGCGGTCCATCCCTGTCGGGCGAGAGGAATCAGGTTACGGCCCGCCCCGCAGCCGATATCGATGGCGACGCGGCGGCCTCCTGCGAGCCGTTGCGCGGCGAATGCCATGAGCGTTTCGTTCGGTGCAGAGTTCGCGAAACCCGCCACCATTTCCGGCGCGTTCCACGGTGAATCTCGCAGCGGATCCATGGAACCAGTATGCCGCGATGGCGGTCCGAACGTCGCCGCTACCCTCGTGTACGATAGAGCACTCGATGAATTTCCGACGCGCGCTCGTGCTGCTCGTGGTGATTCTGCTGGCAGCGGCCGTATACGGCTACGCCACGCGGACGCCGTCATCGCTGACACTGACCGGCATCGTGACGACCAACGACGTCATCGTCAGCTCGCAGGTCGCCGGACAGATCGGACAGCTGCTGGTCAAGGAAGGCGACGTCGTCACGGCGAATCAGCTGCTTGCGGTGATCGCGCCCGAGGAACTGGCGGCCGACACGTCGTACTACCAGCAGAACGCGGCCGGCATGTCCTCCCAGGTGCGCGAATCCGAGGCGGCGCTTCGCCTCGAAGTTCAGCAGACGGCGGGCGAAATCAGGCAGGCGCAGGCGACGCTGGCGGCTACCGAAGCGCAGCTGGCCGCTGCACGTGCGGATCTGGAAAATGCGCAGCTCACTTACACGCGGACGCAGAAGCTCGCCGAACAGAAGATCGCCTCCTCACAGGAAGCTGACGCCGCTCGGACGTCCAGAGATGCGGCGAAGGCGAAAGTCGATTCGCTCGTCAAACAAGTGGATGCTCAACGGTCGGCCGTCGAGCTCGCGCGCGCGAACGCGCAGCAGATTGCCGCGAAACGAAGCGGCGTCGAGGCGAGTCAGCACATGCAGGCAGCCGCCGCCGCGCAGCAGCAGAAAGCCTCAGTGCGTCTGCACTACACGGAGATCCACGCGCCGATCGGCGGGTTCGTCGACACGCGCGTCGTCCGGACCGGAGAATACGTCGGGCCTGGTCAGCCGATCCTGACGTTGATCAACCCCGACGATCTCTGGGTACGCGTCGATGTCGAGGAAACCTATATCGATCGAATCCGGATCGGCGACTCGCTCGACGTCCGTCTGCCGTCGGGGGTACAGCGAAAAGGCACCGTGTCCTACCGGAGTGCGGACGCGGGCTTCGCCACGCAACGTGACGTGAGCCGGACCAAGCGGGACATCAAGACATTCGAGGTGCGGCTTCGGGTCGACAACTCGGATCGCCGCCTGGCGGTCGGGATGACTGCCTTCGTGACGCTACCGCTCAAATGACGCCAGCGATCGACGTCGACCATCTCGTGAAGAAGTTCGGCGACTTCACCGCCGTCAACGGGATCACCTTCTCGGTGCCTCAGGGAGAGATCTTCGGTCTGCTGGGTCCGAACGGAGCCGGGAAGTCCACGCTGATCCGGATGCTCACGACGCTGCTGCCGCCGACGGGCGGCTCCGGCAGGGTCAACGGCTTCGACATCGTCCGCCAGGCAGACGACGTTCGACGCTCGATCGGGGTCATTCCGCAAGCACTCACGAGCGACCTCGAGCTGAGCGTGGAGGAGAACCTGATCATCTTCGCCAAGCTCTACGGCGTCCCTCGAGTCAAGCGGAACCGCCTTATCGACGAGCTCTTGAAGGCTGTCGAGCTGTCGGACTGGCGGGACGCGCCCGTGAAGAACCTTTCCGGGGGCATGCGGCGCCGCGTGGAAATCGCCCGAGGCCTCGTCCACGAACCTCGGATCTTCTTCCTCGATGAGCCCACGACAGGCCTTGATCCCGTCTCCCGTACGGCGGTGTGGGAGATGCTGCGTTCGATCAAGGCAGAACGTGGTCTGACCGTGCTCCTGACCACGCACTACATGGACGAGGCCGACAAGCTCTGCGACCGTGTGGCGATCGTGGACCATGGAGAGCTGAAAGCGCTCGATTCCCCGATCCGCTTGAAGATGTCGGTCCCGGGAAAGAACACGCTGGAGGTCAGCTTCAGCAATGCCGGGCCGGGGTGGACTGAGCGGCTCCAGCAGCTCCCGTTCGTGGAAGGCGTCTCGGGGGACGGCGTGATCGTCCGCGTTCAAACGACGAACGGACCGGCCACCACGCGGGCGCTGCTCGATGCCGCGTCGGAAGCAGGCGTCGGCGTCGGGTCACTCTCGGTCCAGAGCACGACCCTGGACGACGTGTTCGTGCACTACACGGGCCGCGACCTGCGGGACGCGCTGCAGGAGGCTTCGCCGCGCGACAGCGCGTTCATGCTGAGGCGAGGGTAACGTGAAACGTGCGTGGGCGATCGTCGAACGCGAGATGCGTCGGTTCCGGCGCAGTCCTGTGCTGATCGTCATCTCGATGGTGTTCCCGATCGTGCAGCTCGTCGTCCTCGGCTATGCGTTCGGCGGAAACGTCAAGCACCTGAAGCTGGCGATCGTCGACCAGGACCACAGCGTGCAGGCGGTGAAGATTCGCGAGCTGGCTGGCGCGGCCGCGTCGGGCGCACAGACGATCGACATGGTCGAGTATGCCGACCCCGGGCAGGCGCTCGCCGATCTGCGCAACGGCCATGTGAACGGCGTCCTGACGATTCCGCCGGATTTCTCGCGGCGGGTCCTGGCGAAGGCGGACCCGCAAGTCGCGCTCATCGAGGACAACACGGACAACTTCGTATCGGCCTCGCTCGCCGCGACGATGAACGGGCTGGTCAGCGCGTATAGCGATCCGGTCACGAGGCCGCGCGTCCGTTCGGAACCTACGCTGCAGGTCGTGGAGGTGTATCCCTACGTCCCGTACGTGCAGTACCTGCTGCCGGGATCGGTCGTGATGTCGATCTTCATGATGGTCATGATCGGCGGCGGCATCATCTTCATCGACGACAAGGCCCGCGGGCTGCACGAGGGCTACCTCGTGACGCCGATCACCAAGTTCGAACTGATCGCCGGTTTCAACATCTCCGGGACGATCAAGGCGGTGTTCGCGGGCATGTTTCTGCTGGTCATCGGGGCATTCATCGCCGGCATTCCGCACCCGCTCGATCCGCTGCGCCTGATGCGGCTGTTTCTCGTCGTGGTCGTCACGTCGTTCGCGCTCATCAGCCTGATGTTCCTGCTGATGGTGCGGGTGACGGATCCGCTGCTGCCGCGGGCCGTCTTCGGCGTCCTGAACACGCTGTTGTACTTCCCGAGCGGCGCCGTCTATCCGCAGCAGGGATTTCCACGGTGGATGCAGGCGATCGCCATTGCCGATCCGTTCACGTACGCCGTACACGCGTTCAAATGTCTGCTCCTGAAGAACACGGCGCTCGACGCGATCCTGCCGGATTTCGCGTTCCTGCTGATCTTCTCGGTCATCGCCATGACGGCGGCGACCCGTCTTTTCAAGCGGACGCTGTGAGAGGCGGTAGTTAAAAGGTGGTTTCGATGGGATAATTCCCCGGATCGATGCCCCAGGACGAGCGCCCCGCACCCGCCGTAGTCTTCGACCGTGTCTGCTTCGCCTACGACGAGCACGTCATCCTGAACGATCTCAGTTTCACGGTGCCGAAAGGCGCGACGTGGATCGTGCTGGGCGCGAGCGGCTCCGGCAAGTCGGTCATGCTGAAGTTGATTCTCGGGCTCCTCCGGCCTGATTCCGGGCAGATTTTCGTGAACGGCGAGCGCGTCGACAACATGCCCGAGCGCGAGCTGATGCGGGTGCGCGCCGACATCGGGATGCTCTTCCAGGAGACCGCGTTGTTCGACTCGCTGACGGTTGCCGAAAACGTCGGCTACCGTCTCTACGAGGAGATCATGATGCCGCCCGACAAGGTCCTCGAGCGCGTCAAGGAAGTGCTCGGATTCGTGGGCCTGGAGGAGTATCTCGACCGCATGCCCTCGGAGTTGTCCGGCGGACAGCGGCGGCGCGTCGCCCTGGCCCGGGCGATGGCGTCGCGACCCAGCCTGTTGCTCGTCGACGATCCCACGACCGGCCTCGATCCGATCACGGCCGCGAGCGTAGACGACGAGATCGTCAAGCTGCGCGATCTCGAGCACGTGACGTCGATCATCGTGACCCATCAGATCCGCGATGCCTACTATGTCGCGACGCACGAGGCGAAGCGTCTGCCCAACGGCGACGTGCAGCTCCTCGATGCGGACGCCGACAAGACGCAGACCGCCCGGTTCATGGTGCTGCACGACGCGCGCGTCCTCTTCGAAGGCACGGCCGCGGAGCTGCTCGATTCCCAGCAGGACTACCTCAAGGAGTTCCTCTATATGACGCTGCCGCCCTGGTAACGCGTCCATGCACCCGACAGACATCATCGACATGCCGCGCCCTCCGCGCAGGCGCCGGCCGTTCCGCTGGGTTGTCCTGGCGATCGTCCTCCTGTTTTTCTTGGGAGGCACGCTGCTCTCGTACTACGTCGAAGCGCTCTGGTTCGACTCGCTTGGATACGGCCAGGTGTTCTGGAAAACGCTGGCGCTGCAGTCGACGGTGTTCGGCGCCTTCGCAGTGCTGACCTTCGCGATTCTGTATGGGGCGTTCCGCGGCCTCGAGCCGGACGTCGGGTCTGACGGGTTCATCATGATGAACGGGCGGCCGGTCCGGCTGCCGGTGGGTCCCGTGCTGCGATTCGTCGCCGGAGTGGTTGCTGCGGCGATCGCCCTCGCCACCGCAGCGGGGATGGCGTCGGACTGGCCGACATTCGCGCTGTGGTGGTACGGCCGGCCCACCGCGTCCGCCTTCGTGTCCGCGGCCGACCGCAGCGTCGACCCGATATTCGGCCGGCCCATTCCGTTCTACCTGTTTTCTCTTCCCGCCTGGCAGGAGATCGCCGGCTGGCTGATCACCCTGGCACTCGTGCTGATCGTGATGGCGCTGTTCGCGGCGGCCATGTCGGGAACCGCGCAGGCCGCTGCCAGGCTCACACGGCGGCGTTCGCCGGCAGCAGCACCGCGCGGGCTTGCGTTCGCGTGGGCGTTCGGTATGCTGACGCTCGCGCTGCGGGTGTGGTTGAACCGCTTCGATCTGCTGTTCGCCGATCACACGATTTTCAGCGGCGTCGGCTATACCGATGCCCATGTGACCATCGGCGGGATGACGGTGATCGCGACGCTGCTGGCGGCCGGAGGTCTGGTCGCTGCGGCGGGCGCCGCGACCGCCCGTCCGTACCGGTGGCTCGTGTTCGCGACCATTCCTGCGGTGCTCGCATACGCCGGCGTCGGCGTGACCGCGGCGTACGTGAACAGCTTCATCGTGAAGCCGAACGAGCTGGTCAAGGAGCGGCCGTTCATCGGGCACAACATCGCGTTGACGCGGCAGGCGTACGGTTTGAACCGGGTCGTCCAGCAGCCGTTTCCGGCCGAGACGTCGATCGAGGCGGCCGACCCCGCACGCAATCAGGCCACGCTGCAGAACGTGCGCCTCTGGGACTGGCGGGTGCTGCAGGACACGCTGCGCCAGCTGCAGGAGATCCGCACGTATTACGACTTCCCGGACATCGACATCGATCGCTACACGATCGACGGCGCTCCCCGGCAGGTCATGCTTGCGGCGCGCGAGCTGAACATCGAGAAGCTGCCCGTCAGCAGCCGCAACTGGATCAACGAGAAGTTGATCTACACGCATGGCTACGGCGTCACGATGAACTATGTGAACGGGTTCACGCCCGAAGGACTGCCGATGCTGCTCCTGCGCGACATGCCCGTGCTGAGTACGCTGCCCGGCGTCAACGTGACGCGTCCTGAGATCTATTTCGGCGAGACGACGAATGGCGACGTCTACGTCAAGACCCGGCAGCAGGAGTTCAACTATCCACAGGGTCAGACGAACAGCCTGACGTCATATGAGGGCAATGGGGGGATCGTGATCGGCGGCGCGATGCGCAAGCTGCTGATCGCCCTGGAGCGCGGCGACGTCGCCAAGCTGCCGTTCAGCGACGACGTGACGCCTGAGAGCCGGCTGCTGATGCGCCGTAACGTGAGCGAACGGATTGAGGCGCTGGCGCCGTTCCTGACCTTCGACGCCGACCCGTACATGGTGGTCCGCGCCGACGGCCGGCTCGCCTGGATGGTCGACGCGTTCACCACGTCTGATCGCTACCCGTATTCCCGGGCGTATCGCGTGGAGCAGGAGCGCGTGAATTATGTCCGCAACAGCGTCAAAGTGGTGATCGACGCATACGACGGCTCGACGACGTTCTACGTGTTCGACGCGTCGGATCCAATCATCGCCGCCTATCGCACGGTGTTTCCGACGCTGTTCAGGGATGCGGCCGAGATGCCCGCCGACCTGCGCGCCCATGTCCGCTATCCGGAGCTGCTGCTCGCGCTGCAGGCGAACGTCTACGGGCTGTACCACATGACCGATCCCGAGGTGTTCTACAACCGCGAGGATCTCTGGTCGGTGGCGACCGACGTGGCGACGTCGCAGCAGTCTCAGTCGTCCAGCGCCGAGATGGAGCCGAACTTTCTGGTGATGAAGCTGCCGGGGGAGTCGAAACCGGAATTCATCGAAATGCTGCCGTTCTCGCCGGCAAACCGGAACAACCTGATCGGTTGGATTGCCGGCAGGAGCGACGGGCAGCATTACGGCGAGGGCATCGTTTACGACTTCCCGAAGACACGGCTCGTCGATGGTCCGTTGCAGATCGAGGCGCGAATCGATCAGAACCCGCAGCTGTCGGGCCAGCTCTCGTTGTGGAACCAGCAGGGATCGCACGTCCGCCGCGGGTCGCTGCTCGTCATTCCGATCGGGCGTGCGCTGCTGTACGTGGAGTCGATTTACCTGCAGGCCGAACGCAGTCCGATGCCGGAGCTGCGGCTGATCGTCCTCGCGATGCAGGACCGGCTGGTCTATGCGCCGACATTTGACGATGCGCTGGCGACGCTCTTCGGTAATGGGACTTCTTCGGGTGTGTCGGTCCCCGCAACGGCTGCGGCCACGCCTGCCGGCGCGCAGTCCGAACCGTCGTCCTCGGCGCCCACGGATCAGCGCGCGCTGATCGCCAGGGCGGCCGCCGCGCTTGCCGATTACCAGCGTTTGACTGCGGAAGGGAAACTCGCCGAGGCGGGGCAGAAGCTCGAAGAGCTGAAACGCACGCTCGACGAACTCAATCGGAAGTAGGGCGACTGTCGTCCCGGCGACGCGGTGTGTCGGGGCCTCCTGGTCCCACGCACGGGGCGGAGGGGACAAGGAGTGTCAGCGGGCCGTTAGGAGCCGAGCGACGCCTGGAGGTGCTTGGCGTGCTCGAGATGCGCCGCGAACGCAGGGCGGACCTTCACGAGAAGCGCCTTCAGCTCCGCGTTCTGCGCGTTCGGGATCAGCGTCTTCTCGATCGCGTCGAGCACCTGCTGGTGATAGTCGACCTCGTGATCGATGTACGCCTTGTCGAACGCCTTGCCGCTGAGGGTCTTCAGATGTGCGACGTTGTCCTCGCCGCCCTTCTTCAGGCTCTGCGACGTGGGGTTGTCTTCCGGCGTCACCTTGAGCTTCGTGACGAGATCCGTCGCCTGCTTGTTGACGCCGGTGTGGTCAGTGACCATCTGCCTGCCGAACTTCTTGATCTCCGCGTTGGACCCCTTCGACTCGGCCAGCTTGCCGGCGTCGATGTCCACCTGATTGGCCGTCACGACGATGGACGCAATCTGCGGGTCGGTCGGCGCCTGGGCGCGCGCGCTGCCGGCCAGCGCGAGGGTCATACCTGCGGCGAACACGATTACACGCTTCATCAAACTCCTCCTTGCAGCGGGGCGTCGCCCCGCTTACTTGACAGACGAGACGATTCGAATCACCGAGGCGACGATCCGATCGCAACGGTCGCCGGCGAACGAGAACACGTCGATTGACGCGTCGTCGATCTCGCGCTGCAGCGCTTCGCGGAGCATGCCGCGGGCGCGGAACAGGCGCGTCCGCACCGTCGCTTCCGCAATGCCGAGCGCATCCGCGGTTTCCTGGACGGACATGTCCTGCACGTCGCGCATCACGAACACGGTGCGAAAGGCGAGCGGCAGTTCGTCGATGCGCCGTTCGAGAATCCGCCGCACCTCGGCACGGAACGTCGTTTCAGGCGGCGAGGGCGCACGCCGGTCCTCCACATCGAGGGACGCCTCCGGAGTATCGGCCGTGGCGGCCTTGTGCAGCGGAACGACGACGCCGCGCTTCTGCTTGCGGACGCGCATCAATGACGCGTTGACCACGACGCGAGTGAGCCAGGTCGAAATCTGCGAGTCGCCACGGAACTCGTGCAGCTTGCGATAGACCTGCAGGTAGGCATCCTGTACCGCATCCTCCGCCTCCCCATCGTCGCGAAGAATCGCGCGCGCGACACGGAAGAGCCGGCTGTTGTATCGGCGCATCAGTGCCTCGAAATCGCTGAGTGGGACCTTCTGCGTGCTGGATTGCGGCATCTCGAGAATTAGATGCGCGGATTCGCCCCGATGTTCCCGGGGCGGCTCAGCCGACGCGTTCCGCGGCATCCAGCCGCGGCAGCCATATTGCCAGCGCACCGATGGCGGGCAGGAAGGAGCAGACACGGTACACGAACACGATGCCCGAATGGTCAGCGAGCTCGCCGAGCAGCGCCGCGCCCAGGCCTCCGACCCCGAACGCGACGCCGAAGAACAGGCCCGCGACCATGCCGACCCGCCCCGGCAGAAGCTCCTGCCCGTACACGATGATCGCGGAGAACGCCGACGCGAGCACGAGGCCGATGACGACGCTCAGGATGCGCGTCCAGAACAGATTCGCGAACGGCAGCGCCAGGCTGAAGGGCAGCACGCCGAGGATCGACCAGAGGATGACGTATCGACGGCCGATGCGGTCGCCGACCGGTCCGCCGATCATCGTGCCCGCCGCGACGGCTGCCAGGAAGAGGAAGAGATGCAGCTGCGCGCTCTGAACGGAGAGGTGGAAGCGCGCGATGAGATAGAACGTGAAATAACTCGAGAGGCTCGCGAGGTAGATGTACTTCGAGAACGTGAGCAGCAGCAGGATCGCGATCGCCGTGCCGACGCGCGTGCGGCCCAACGGGATCGGCTTCGCGACGGCGTCGTGCCAGCGTGCGATCCGCCGGCCAACGCCCTTGTACCACGTGCCGACGTGCACGAGCAGCACGAGCGCGATCAGTGCGGCAAGCGAGAACCACGCGATGCTGCCCTGGCCGTGCGGCAGCACGATAAAGGCGGCGAGCAACGGGCCGACCGAGGAGCCTGTATTTCCGCCTACCTGGAACAGCGCCTGCGCGAAGCCGTGGCGCCCTCCGGATGCGAGCCGCGCGATGCGCGACGACTCCGGATGGAAAATCGAAGATCCCAGCCCGACGAGCGCTGCGGCGCCGAGCACCATGGAGTAATGACCCGCTCCCGCAAGCAGCAGCAGGCCGAGGAGCGTGAACGACATCCCTGTCGCGAGCGAATAGGCGAGCGGGCGCCGGTCCGTATAAGTGCCGACGATGGGCTGCAGCAGCGAGGCCGTCAGCTGATTGGTCAGCGTGATCAGGCCGACCTGGCCGAAGTCGAGCCCGAACGTCGTCTTGAGAATCGGATAGATCGCCGGCAGCAGCGACTGCATCATGTCGTTCAACAGATGGCAGAAGCTGAGCGCCGCGAGTATCCCGAGTGCCGCTTCTTCCGTCACGCGAGCGTTGCGGCGTATTCTTCGTACGTGCCTTTGAAGTCCACGATCCGTCCTTGATCGAAGTGCCACACACGCGTCCCGACCTCTTCGATGAGGTCCTGGTCGTGCGTGACGAGCAGCACGGTGCCTTCGAATTTCTGGAGCGCGACGTTCAGCGCGTTGATCGACTCGAGATCCAGGTGGTTCGTCGGCTCGTCGAAGACGAGGACGTTCGGCTTCTGCAGCATGATCCGGCAGAACAGCAACCGTGCCGTTTCGCCGCCCGACAGCGCCTCGGTGGGCTTCAGCCCCTCCTCCCCGCTGAAGAGCATCTGGCCGAGCAATCCGTGGATGTCCTGGCGCGCGGCGTCCGGATCGAACTGGTGCAGCCACTCGACGGCGGTCATGCCTTTCCGGATCAACCCCGTCTGATCCTGCGGGAAATAACCCACCGAGACCTCGTGCCCCCACCGGACGGACCCCTCGTCGCGATCGCGAAGCGATCCCTCCGCGCCGGGTGCGTCGGCAAGGAGTGCCTTGAGGAGCGTCGTCTTTCCGACGCCGTTGCGGCCGACGATGACGATCTTTTCGCCGCGGTTCACGATCGCGCCGAAGGCGTCGACGACGTCGCGATTCTCGAATGCTTTCGAGATGCCTTTGATCTCGGCGGCAGTACGGCCTGATGGCCGGTTCATCTTGAAGTTGATGTACGGGCGCTGGATGTTGGAGCGCGCGAGCTCAGTCGTCTGCAGCCGCTCGACCTCCTTCCGGCGCGACTGCACCTGGCTCGATCGGGTGCCGGCGGAGAAGCGCGCGATGAAGTCCTGCAGCTGCGCGATCTTCTTCTCGCGCTGCGCGTTGTCGGCCTCGACCCGCGAGCGAATCTGCATTTTGGCGAGGACCATCTCGTCGTAGCCGCCCGTATACGTGATGATTGTCTGGTAATCGATGTCGGCCGTGTGCGTCGTGACGGCGTTCAGGAAGTGGCGATCGTGCGAGATCACGATGAGTGTGCCCTCATAGCGAGTCAGAAAATCGCACACCCAGTGGATCGAGTCGAGGTCCAAGTGGTTGGTGGGCTCGTCGAGCAGCAGCGCCTGCGGGTGGCCGAAGAGCGCCTGGGCCAGGAGCACGCGCACTTTCTGTCCGCCCTGCAACTCCGACATCCGGCGCTCGTGCAGCGCTTCGGGGATGTCCAGTCCGTCGAGCAGCACGGCGGCATCGCTTTCCGCGGTGTACCCGTCTTCTTCGCCGACGATACCCTCCAGTTCGGCGAGGCGCATGCCCTCCGCGTCCGTCAGGTCCGTCTTGGCGTACAGCTGCTCGCGCTCCTCCAGCGCCTCCCAGAGCCGCCGGTTGCCCATGATAACCGTGTCGATGACGCGGAATCGATCGAACGCGAACTGATCCTGTTTCAGAACGCCGATTTTCGCGGGACGTGCGACCGCGCCTTTCTGCGGCAGGAGCTCGCCCGTCAGGAGCTTCATGAACGTCGACTTGCCCGAGCCGTTGGGGCCGGTCAGCCCGTAGCGCCGCCCGGGCGAGAACGTTGCGGTCACGTCCTCGAAGAGGATCTTGGAGCCATACCGCATCGACACACCAGTAACTGAAATCATGGGAAGGAGGATCTCCGCGCTGGATACTCGATAGACGAACCTCTTATTATACCGCAGGAACATGGGCCGAGCTCGCCGCCTGCGCCGCCGGTGTCGGTTCGCGATCGCTGCGACTCTCGCGGCCGCGACATCGGTCTGCATGCACCCGGCGGCCGCCGCCGGCCCGGCATGGAACCGGGTGGACACGCCGAATTTCGTGGTCATCGGGACCGCGGGTGAAAAATCGCTGACCGACACCGGGCTGCAATTCGAAGGGTTTCGCGAGGGCCTGAGCCGCATTCTGTCGAAGACAGCCACCGCGAGCGCGGTGCCGACGGTCGTGATCGTTTTCCCGAGCGACAAGGCCTTCGAGCCATTCCGGCCTGTCTACAACGGCAAGCGCGTCGAGCTCGCGGGGCTGTTCCTTCCGAGGCAGGACGTGAACTATGTGCTCCTCGGCCCCGGCAACTCCGATGACGCCTGGCGCGTCGTCTTTCACGAGTACACGCACCTCATCATCAACAACGTCGTCCCGAATCTGCCGCCGTGGCTGAACGAAGGCCTTGCGGAGTACTACAGCTCGTTCCAGATCGGACACGGCGGGCGGCAGGTAGTCATCGGGAAACCGATCGCGAGTCATTACCGGACCCTCGATCACGAGCCTTGGCTATCCATCCCGGAGCTGATCGCGACGACGCATGAGTCGCCGCAGTACAACGAGGGATCGCGGCGCTCCGTCTTCTACGCCGAATCCTGGCTGCTCACGCACATGCTGATCAACGGTCAGCCTGATCGAAAAGCCCGGCTCGGCGCGTATGTCGACGCGTTCGAGTCGCACGTCAGCATGGACGCCAGTGCCGCGTGGGACAAGGCCTTTGGAGCGGAAAACATTGGCGCCGCTCTGAAGCAGTACGCAACGAGGCCGACGGTCACGATGACCCAGTACACGCTCTCGGACCAGATCGCGCGTGCGTCCGGAGTACGTGTAGCGTTTGCTCCGGCCGACGTCGAGGCGACGTTTGGTGATTTGTGCCTGGCCGTCGGCGACAAAGCCTGCGCCGGCGAGCGGTTCCAGCGCGCGCTCGCGCTGAACCCGTCTTCGGCCAGGGCAGCGATCGGCCTCGCCGAAGCCTCGGCTCGAGCGTACTCCGCCAGACCGGCGCCCTCTGACGATTGGTTCACGGAGTACATGACGGCGGCGGCCCTCGTGCACGGCACCGTCGGGGGACGGGCCGAAGCGTCGGCCGCCGCGTCCCTCCTCGAGCACGCGGCGCAGCAGCATCCCGTCGCCAACATGTTTGGACTGATTGCAGAGGCCGTCGGAGACGGCGCCATTTCGGCGGCAGACATCGAAGGATTGCGGCAGGCGCACGCCTCGGCGCCGGCGCGCGACGACTACGCGTTCGCGCTCGCGCGCGCGCTCGCCGCGAAGGGCTACTATGCGGACGCGCGAGAGGTGCTCGGCAGCCTCATGGCGCACCCGCACTGGCAGGATTCACATGAGGAGGCGATGCGCATGATGCGCTGGGTAGTCGAACGCGAGCAGCGTGTGACCGCGGCGAACTCGCATCCCGAATCGCCTGAGTCGAAGCCGGCAGACACAGCGACAGCCGGCGCAACCGAGCCGGCAACCGCCGCACAGGTGGAGGAGGATCCGCCAGACCGGGCGGTTCAGCCGGTGTATCGGGATGTTCTGAAGGGGGAGGAGCGCGCCGAAGGGCTGCTGGAACGCGTCGACTGCGATCCGGGAAAGCCCGCCACCCTCACCGTCCGGTACGGCAGCCGCGTGCAGCAGTACCAGGCGCCGCGTTTGACCGACATCCAGTTCATCACATATCGATCCCGCAAGGCCGGGCGTTTCACGTGTGGTCCGCGAGTGCCTCCCGATCGGATCTATCTCACGTGGAAGCGGGGGACGGACGGCGTCGAGACGCCTGTCGCAGTCGAATTCCTGCCGGTCAAGTAACCCGCGCTTGTCGCGGAGTGCCCGGACGCTGACGCACCTCGAACGGGGCGGACGCGCGCTTTTGATCTTTGGCTGGATTCATCGTACACTTCCGCCTCCCCAACTCCAAGGCAGGTAGTCGTGTCCAGCTTCGCCGAGCAGCCTGGCGCGCGTGTCGTGTGGTGTCTTCGCCGTCGGGTGGCCGATGTGCGCTGTCTGCTGTCCGGCAAGATACCCGTCGAAGTGCAGATCGTGCACGATCGCGACGTCGTCGTCAGCGAATTCTTCGAGGAAGAATGGATGGCGATGAACTGGGCGCGCGCGTACGCCGAGCGGCTCCGCGCGCAAGGGTGGCACGACGTTCCGGAGCGCGAGACCGCCTAGACGCGGAGCAGGGCGGCAACGGCGAGGGCCGCGACCGCAAGAACCGTCAGCACCAAGGCAAGGTCTTTCCAGAGAGGCGGCGCGCTTTCGCGGATCGAATCGCTGAATTCGAGCCCTACGAGGCGCGGCTCCGTCCGCCAGCGTTCAATCGTCCAATCGTCAGCCTTCCGCAGCGTCCGCATCGTTGGCATACCTGTGACCTCTCGTGAGCGAGCAGGCTGTTACAAATTCGACGCCATCGGTCCGCGCGTCAATTCCGCGCGTGGGTACGTGGCGGCGGGCGGTCTACGGACTCGAATCCTACGCCCCCGTAGCCGGGCCATACACCGCCGGCCGGAGATCAGGGGACCTCGAGGCTTCTGGATACCTTCGATCTCGGTTCGAAGGCGCCTCATCGATAGATGCGCCGCATGAGAACCCCCGAACCCCCGAACCCCCCGAACCCCGAACCCGGTATACTGTTCTCGCCAGCGCAGGAGGCCCCCGTGACCGTCACCCGTCGCACCAGCGGCCTCGTCGCCGCGCTCCTGCTCGCGTGTCCGCTCGTTTTCACTGCTCAGCAGCCCGCCCGGCCCGGGCAACTTCCACGGTTCCGGGGCGGAGCGAACCTGGTTCGCGTCGACGTCTTCGCGACGCGAGGTGGGACGCCTGTCAAGGACCTGATCGCGGGGGACTTCGATGTCTTCGAAGACGGCGCCCGTCAGACCATCGAATCCTTCGAGCACATCGTCGTCGAGCCTGCCGGACCGGCTGAAGAGCGCATCGAGCCGAATTCCGTTCCCGAGGCGCGGCAGCTGATCCAGGATCCGCACCGCCGCGTATTCGTGATCTTCCTCGACACCGGCAACGTGACCGTGGCCGGTTCCCACGACATCCGGAAGCCGCTCGTCGAACTCCTGACGCGCATCATCGGCCCCGACGACCTGTTCGGCGTCATGACGGCGGACATGAATCCGATGCAGATCACGTTCGCGCGCCGGACCGATGTCATCGAAGAGCAGTTGAGCAAGCACTGGAACTGGGGCCGGTCGAATTCGCTGCGGCTCGATGACACGGAAGAGCGGTACGAGCAGTGCTGGCCGAAGACCGACAGCAGCCCCGGTACGCTGTCGCCGATCGCGAGCGAGATGATCGCGCGGCGCCGCGAACAGATCGCCATGGACAGTCTCGAGGAGCTGATTCGATACATGGGCGGAGCCCGCGAGGGGCGCACAGCTGTCATTGCCGTAACGCCAGGCTGGGCGCTTTACAGGCCCGACGAGCGCATCACGCAGCTTCAGACATATCCAGGCGGCCAGGAACACGTCCCAGGCAGGGCGCCCATCGGCGGTCTCGGTCCGAACGCAGGGCTCACGACTGCGACGAAAGACAATTCCGCCGAGGGCTTCAAATATCAGTGCGACCGCGATCGCATGCAACTGGCCATGATGGACGATGACCAGCGATTCCGCGACATGTTTGGCGAGGCGAACCGCGCCGACGTGAGCTTCTATCCGATCGATCCGCGCGGCATGCCGGTCTTCGACTCCGAAATAGGCCCGGAACCGCCGCCACCGCTGACCGCGGACCTGGCCATGCTGAGACAGCGCGCCGACAGCATTCGCACGCTTGCCGAGAACACCGACGGCATCGCGCTGCTGGGCAACAACGATCTGAGCAAACAGATTCGCAAGGTCGCCGACGATCTCACCTCGTACTACCTGCTCGGCTATTACTCGACAAATACGAAACTCGACGGCAGGTATCGGCAGATCAAGGTGGTCAGCAAACGCAGCGGAATCGACCTGCGCGCCCGACGCGGCTATCGAGCCCCGACGCAGGAGGAAGTCGATGCGGCGCGGGCAGCCGCCACTGCGCCCGTGTCGGAAGCGAAGGCTGCGCTGACGCACGCGCTGGGCTCTCTCGAAGCAGACGCGCACGGCGCGTCGTCAAAATATCGCAGCCGCGACGAACCGCTCGTCTTCCACCGCGGTCCGACGACAGGCAACAAGGTCGAACCGGCAGCCGCGCGCATCTTTCCGCGATCCGAGCGACTGCATCTCGAGCTGGAAGCGCCCGCGGCGGGAATCACGTGGTCGGGGGTGCTGCTCGATCGCACTGGCAAGGCGACCGTCGTTCCCGTCACGACCGCCGAGCGCACGGATGCCGACACGGGAAAGCGGTGGTTGACCGCGGACATCACGCTGGCGCCGCTGGGGCCGGGCGACTACGTGCTCTCATTGACCACGACGGAGCCGAATCAGAACGCGCAGCGGCTGGTGGCGATCCGGGTGACGAACTGAACCGCGCGTCGCGCGGCGGAAGGCCGCGTGACCAGGGCACCAGCAGTTCGGCGTGATACGATCAAAGGCCGACGCGGGCTTAGCATAGTGGTAATGCCCTGGCTTCCCAAGCCAGTTAGACGGGTTCGATCCCCGTAGCCCGCTCGTTCATACGCGCAGTTCGCCGCCGAACGCGGCATCACACACGCGCGCACCGTTGCCGGCCTACGCACCCGCCAGATTCTTGATGCGGGCTCGGCGATGCGCGGTGAACGCCGCGATCACGTGGCACACCCATCCGAACAGCCCGCCGGTCCCGATCCACATGCCCGGCGTCACAATCAGCCAGAAGATCCCGCGGAGGAAGTCGCCGTTGTAGAACTGGCCGATCCCCGGAAGGATCGCGCTGAGCACCGCCGCAGTGCCGGGATTGCGCATCGAGCACACTCACCACACCATCAAGGCCGACCCTCAGCTCCTGATGAACGACAGCACCTCGTCGCGCTTCCGTTCCATCTCCGCGGCCGTCGTCGCTTCCAGGTTCAGCCGGAGCATCGGCTCGGTGTTGGACGCCCGCACGTTGAAGTGCCAGTCAGGGAACTCCGCGGAGACGCCGTCCAGCGTGTACACCTGGCCTCCGTGATACTTCGCGCTCAGACCGTCGATCTTGCGCTGCACGGTCTGCATGTCGCCGACCTTCGTATTGATCTCGCCGGAGATGAAGTACTTTTCGCGCAGCGGCTCGAGCAGATCCCGGAGCGTCATGTCCCGTTTCGACATGAGCTCGAGGATCAGCAGCGCCGGGATGAAGCCGTTGTCCGCGTAGAAGTTGTCGCGGAAGTAGTAGTGGCCGGTGACCTCGCCGCCGAAGATGGCATTTTCCTCCCGCATGCGCCGCTTGAAGAACGCGTGGCCGACGCGGTTCATCAGCGCCGTTCCTCCGTAGCGGGCGGCAGTGTCCTTGACGGCGTAGCTTGCCCGGACGTCGTACACGATCTTTGCGCCGGGATGCCTGATGAGGAACGCCTCAGCCAGGAGCGCGGTGATGAAGTCGCCGGCGATGAATTCCCCGGCGCCATCGATGAAGAAGCAGCGGTCGGCGTCGCCGTCCCATGCGATCCCGATGTCGGCCTTGTCGGCGATCACCCGCTCGACGATGTCGCGGCGATTTTCCTCGATGAGCGGGTTGGCCTCGTGATTGGGAAACGTGCCGTCGACGTCGAAACAGAGGCGTGTGGTCCTGCACGGCAGCCTGTCGAACAGTTTCGGCGCGACCATGCCGGCGATGCCATTGCCGGCGTCGAGGACGACGTTGAACGGCTTGATGATCGACGGATCGATGAAGGTGAAGACGTGCTTCACGTAATCGTCGACGACATCCATCGTCGAGAGTGATCCCTGCCTGGCGGCAGGCGGGGGCAGCTGGTTGGCTGCGATCATGTCGCGGATGTCGCCGATTCCCGCGTCGCCCGAGAGTGGAAAAGCCTGGCGTCGCACGAGCTTGATGCCGTTGTATTCCTTCGGATTGTGCGAGGCGGTGATCTGTGCGCCGCCGTCGTGGCCGTCGCGCGCGACGGCGAAATACATCATGTCGGTGCCGAGCATCCCGTAGTCGACGACGTCGCAGCCCTGCGTGCGCGCGCCCTCGATGAAGGCGGCAGCCACGGATGGCGACGAGAGCCGCATGTCACGCGACACCGCGATGCGCCTGGCATTCAGATACGCGACGAATCCGCGGCCGATATCCCGGGCGGCCGTCTCGTCGATCTCCTGCGGGTAGAGCCCGCGAACGTCATACGCCTTGAAGATGGCGGGATTGATTGGCATGCGAAGATCTCACAACCGGCTGTAGTCGGTGATGACCGTTTTGTCCCCCAGCACGGCGGCGGAGTCGATGACGGCGCTGCGGCCGACGTGGCAGTTGCGGCCGAGAATGGCGCCGCGCAACGAGGCATCCGGCCCGATCCATCCGTTCGGCCAGACGATGGTTCCCTCGACGTGCGCGCCTTCCTCAACGTGCGTCTGCCGCCCGATGACCGAGTAGGGCAGCACCTTCGCGCCCGGCTTCACGACCGCTCCTTCGTCGATGAAACACGGGCCGTGCACCTCGGCCGCCGACTCGACGCGCGCATCAGGTGAGATCCATGCGACGGGAGCGCCGTTGAACGGCGGAGCCGAATACCGGCCATCCATGATGTCCCGGTGGACCTGCAAGTATTTGGCCGGAGTGCCGATGTCGATCCAGTAGCCGTCGTACACGTAGGCGACGAATGTTTCGCCGCGCTCGATGAGCGACGGGAAAAAGCTCCGCTCGATCGACCACGCCGTATCCTTCGGGATGCGGTCGAACGTGTCCGGCTCGAGCACGTAAATGCCGGCGTTGATCGTGTTGCACGTGATCTCGCTGTCGCCGGGTTTCTCGAGAAACCGCAGGATGTTCGCGCTCGCGTCGGTTTCGACGAGACCATAGGCGCGCGGGTTCGCGACCGGCGTCAGCACGATCGTTGCCTTTGCCTTGCGCTCGCGGTGGAGACGCAGCACCGCTGCGAGATCCACCTGCGTGAGCACGTCGCCGTTGAACACGACCACGGATTCCGTCAGCGAGTCGCCTGCGTAGCGCACGGCGCCGCCGGTCCCGAGCGGCATCGGCTCGACGACGTAGCGGATACGCACGCCGAGGCCTTCGCCTTCGCCGAGCATCTCCTCGATGCGGCGGGGCTGGTAGTTCAGACTGAGGATGACTTCGTCGATCTCGGGGACCTGCTTCAGCAGATCGATCTGGTAGTAGAGGAACGGCCGATTCAGGATCGGAACGATCGGTTTCGGCGTGTGAACGGTGAGCGGCCTCAGCCGCGTTCCCTTGCCTCCTGCGAGGAGAATGGCCTTCATGACAATCCGCCATTCTAGCCCCTTTTGATAGAATCTGCGCGGCGTGAACCTCCCGAATGCGCTGACGATCGGCCGCATTTTCCTCGTACCGCTGCTGGTCGTCGTGCTGCTGACGAAGTTCGAAGGCCGGGTGATTCTCGGCGTGAGGAAAGAGATCGTCGGCGCCGCGATCTTCGGGCTGGCGTCGCTGACCGACGTCCTGGATGGGTACCTCGCGAGGCGGCGCAAGCAGATCACGACGCTCGGACAGCTGATGGATCCGCTCGCGGACAAGCTGCTCATCACGGCCGCGCTCATTTCGCTCGTCGCGATGGAACTCGCGCCCGCGTGGATGGCGGCGGTGATTATCGGGCGCGAGTTTGCGGTGACCGGCCTGCGCAGCCTGGCCCAGGCGCGCGGCGTCATCATCCCGGCGTCGCCGCTCGGAAAGGTGAAGATGATCTCGGAGGTGGTGGCGATCCTGCTGCTGATCCTCGGCAGCGATCAGCTGCCGCAGCTGTTCATGCTCGGCATCATCGCGCTGTGGATCGCGATGATCGCCGCGCTGGTGTCGGGGTTCGACTACTACCGCAGGTTCAGCCAGTCGTGAAGATTTGAGGGCGGCCGACCCGTGCAAAGAGCCTCCGTGCCCTCCGTGGCCTCTTAGTTAGATCTCTCCCCGGCCTCTCTTAACTCTCTTTCTCTACCACCGAACCCTTCAACTCCTCGATCCTCTTCTTCGTAGCGTCGAGGAACTCGCTCTGTTCGAACTCTTTCACGAGCTGCTCGTAGAGGGGCAGCGCCTCGGCTTCCTTCTTCACCGCGACGTAGGATTCAGCCAGGTAGTAGTAGACGGCATCGCGTCGCGAGTACTCGGGATCGCGCTCCTTCAGCGCCTTCAGGCGATCGACGGCGCCCGGATACCACTTAGCGCGGTAATAGAACAGCCCGACGCGGTAGTCCGAGTCGTCGAGCCGGTCTTTCGCTTCGCGCAGGTGCTTGCGGCCTTCGTCGATGAGGGGCGAACGCGGATAGCGGTCCACGAACGTCTGGAGCGCGGCGATGGCTTCGCGCGTTTCGGACTGATCCCGTTCGGGCTTGCGCATCTGATAGAAGTGCGCCATCGCGAGCTTGTACTGCGCGTAGTCTGCTCGCGGGTTGGTCGGATAGAAGCTGAGGAACTCGCGGAATTCGTTGATCGCGAGCACGTAGTTCTCGGGGGTGTTCTCGCCGAGGTAGGTGTCGCCCAGTCCGAGCTTGGCGTCGGCGCGGTACTGGCTCTGCGGATAGGTGTCCACCAGCTGTCGGAAATATTCCCGCGCCACGACCCAATGCTTGTTGTTGAGCGCGTCGGTGCCGCGCTCGAACAGGAACTTGTCCGGTTCCGGCGTGCCGGTCGGCGGCTTGCGCGCGCTGCCCGAGGCACATCCGGCCGCGGCGATGGCCAGCGCCAGAACCGTCAGGCCGCGAGTGAACGTAACCATTGAAATTCAGCCTTGATCCCTTCCTCGAGCGATACCGATGGTGCAAACGCCAGGTCCTGTCGCGCGAGCGACGTGTCCGCGTAGGTATCGCGCATGTCGCCTTTCTGTGTGCCTTCACGCCGGACGCGCAGCGGGTGTCCGGCGATCCGTTCGAGGATCTCGAGCACGTGGTTCATCGAGACACGCGAGCCGCCGCCGATGTTGTACGAGCGGCCGGCAACGCCGCGGATCGACGCGGCAATCGTCGCGGCCACGGCGTCGGTCACGAAGGTGAAGTCGCGTGTCTGTTCGCCGTCGCCGTACAGCGGCAACTCCTCGTCGCGGATCGCGGCACGGATGAACCGATGGAACGCCATGTCGGGACGCTGGCGTGGTCCATAGACCGTGAAATACCGCATCGCCACGACCGGCACGCGGTGATTGACGTAATAGAGATACCCGAGCTGCTCGGCGGACAGCTTCGTGACGCCATACGGCGAAACGGGCCGCGGCAGCGCGTCTTCCCGCATTGGGATCGATGCGCTGTCGCCATACACCGACGAGCTCGACGCGTGCACGAAACGCTCGATGGGGCGGCCGACGCATGCCTCGAGCAGCACCTGCGTCGCCTCGATGTTGTTTTCGGTATACGTCCGAAAATCGCGTCCCCAGCTTTTGCGCACGCCCGCCTGGGCCGCCAGGTGAAAGACGTGGGTCACGTCGTCGAGCAGCGCCGCCAGATCCGCGTCCTGGATGCGTGCCTCGAGAAAGGTGAATCCCGGGCGGCCGCGATTGGCGGCGACGTTGGATTCCTTGATCGCGCGCGGATAGTAGTCGGTGAAGGAGTCGATGGCGACCACCGCCGCGCCACGATCCAGCAGCGCGCCTGCGAGATGCGATCCGATGAAGCCGGCGGCGCCGGTGACGAGCGCCTTCACTGGAACAGCTCCGCAATCCGCGCGGGCAGCCGGCAGGGCCGTCCGGATGGGTCGAGCGCCGCGTGCACGGTGTGCCCCGACGCCGCGACCACGCTGTCGTGCACGCGCACGACTTCATACTCGAACTGCATTCTGATCGGGGACAGCATGCGGCCGCTGGTTCTCACTTCGATGTCGTCGTCGTACTTCGCAGGGCGTTTGTACTCGCACCGGGCATCGATCACCGGCAGCGAAACGCCCGCGTGTTCCATCTCGCGGTACGACCACCCGAGAGCGCGCAGCAAGTCGGTCCGCGCGACCTCGAACCAGACGAAATAGTTGGCGTAGTAGACGACCCCCATCTTATCGGTTTCGGCGTACCGCACCCGAAGCCGCGTCACCGACGAGGGCATCAGGACGCGGACTCCAGCGCGGCGGCGCGCAGCGCGCGCGTCGCCGCCGCCGGATCCGGCGTGTTGAAGATGGAGTTGCCCGCAACCAGAATATCTGCGCCCGCGGCCACGATTCGCGGCGCGGTATGAACGTCGATCCCGCCATCCACCTCGATCGGAGCCGTGTTGCCTTCCCGCTGCAGCAACTCGCGCACTCGTCGTACTTTTGACTCCGACCGCGGGATGAAAGTCTGGCCGCCGAAGCCCGGATTGACCGTCATCACCAGCACGTAATCGACGTCCCCGGCCACTTCTTCGAGCGCGCCGACGGGGGTCGAAGGGTTGAGCGCCACGCCGGCCTTCACCCCGAGGCTCTTGATGAAATGGATCGTCCGGTTGAGGTGGACGACCGCTTCCGCGTGCACGGTCAGGCTGCCGGCGCCTGCCTCGACGAACGCCTCGACGAACAAATCGGGCGACTCGATCATCAGATGCACGTCGAGCGGAACGTGCGCGCGCTTCCGGATGGCCTTCACGATCGGTGGACCGAGCGTGATGTTCGGGACGAAATGGCCGTCCATCACGTCGACGTGAATGAGGTCGGCGCCGCCGGCTTCGACGCACGCAATCGCGTCCCCGAGGGCGGCGAAGTCGGCTGACAGCAGTGAAGGAGCGATTTGCAGGTGGCCTGCCGGCTTCATCAGCGGCTGACCTCCAGCGAAATCGCCTCACCGGGGCTCACCTGAAAGCCCCCTTGCGGACTTTGACGGAGCACGATGCCCGCTGGCACCCCGGGATACGGGTGATCTCCGACGACCGATACGCGGAACCCGCTCGCCCTCAGCACGTCGGCCGCGCGATCCCCGTTGACGCCGATGAGATCGGGCATGACGTACGTGGCGCTCTGCTGGCCGCGATTCACGAGCAGTGCGACCTGCTCGGCGTTCGTCTTCGCCGGCGGGTTCTGTGCGACGACTGCACCGACCGGGTAGTCGGCCGAGCGGATCTCCGCTTCTGGCAGGAGCGTCAGGCCGTTCTGCTGCGCGACCAGTTGGGCCGATCGCTCGGATTCGCCGACGAGCAGCGGAACCTGCGTCACGCGAGGGCCGGCGCTGACCCACACCTTCACGCTTCGTTCGCGGCGCGTCCGCGTGCCTGCCTCAGGATCCTGGCTGAGGATCTTTCCGGCGGGAACGACAGGATCGGGCCGCCGAGCTTCTTCCACCTTGAGGTTCAGGCCGGAATTGATCAGCAGCGTGCTGGCGTCGTTCACCGTCTTGCCGTTGAGCGAGGGGACGATCGTGTCGCGCGACCTCAGCGCGATCCGCATCGACGCCGCGGCGAACACGACGTACGTGAGCAGCAGGCCGCCGGCGATGAGCAGGCGCCTTCCCGCTCCCCAGACGCGGCTCGATAAGGCCATGAATTCAACAGTTTACTCGAATCAGACGGCAGGCGTAGAACGCCTCGAGCCCGTCTCCGAACGGCAGCGTTCGCAGCGGGTCGCCGGACTTCTCGAACCCGGGAGTCTCTGCCAGGAATCCCGCAACGACGTCCTCGTTTTCGTCGGGCTCGCTCGAACACGTCGAATACACGATGCGGCCCCCCGGGCGCACGACGGCTGCGGCCGCTGCGAGCATCTGCCGCTGGAGTGCCGCGAGAGGAGGCAGATCCTCCCAAGACCGACGCCACTTGATGTCCGGATCGCGGCGGAGGACTCCCAGGCCGGAGCAGGGCGCGTCGATCAGCACGAGATCGAAGGCGGCCCCGAAGGGGAGCGGCCGCGAGGCGTCCAGCGCGGCTATGCGAACCGCGCGGGATCCGGACTCCCGGATCGTGCGGTCCAGCAGGCGAACGCGTCGTTCGCGGACGTCACACGCAACGATGACACCATCGTCGCGCATGTGGGCCGCCATCGCGGTCGTTTTGTTGCCTGGTGAAGCGCAGGCGTCGAGGACCCGTTCGCCGGGCCGCGCATCGGCGAACTCGGCGACGAGCTGCGACGCTTCGTCCTGGATGAAGAAAGCTCCGGAATGAGCGAGCGCGGTCGCGAGCGGGTTGCCGCTGCGCACGACGAGTCCGTCGCGTGCGCGTGTGCACCGCTCGGTGACGACGCCGGCGTCGTGGAGTCGGGCGGCCAGATCGTCACGCGAGATGCGCAGCGTGTTTGCGCGGAGGGTCAACGGGGCGGGGGAGTTATCGAACGTCTCCCACGCCTCGGTCGCCTCGCGGCCGTAGCGGGCGACCCAGCGGTCGACGAGCCAACGCGGATGCGCGAGCGAGATCGCGAGGTACGCGCCCCAGTCTTCATCCGAAGCGTCTTGACCGGGACGCCGCGGCAAAGGCAAATTTCGCCGCTCCCGCGACGCACGGCGCAAGAGCGCGTTGACGAACGGCGCCGCGCTCGTCTTCCCGGCCTTGCGCGCCATCTGCACCGCGTCGTCCACGATTGCCGCCGCGGGCACACGATCGAGGTGCAGGAGCTGAAACAGGCTGAGGCGAAGGATGGTGAGGACCTCGGGATCGAGGCGGTTGAGAGGGCGGTTCGCAAACTCTGCGATCACGTGGTCGAAGGCGGCACGCCATCGAAGCGTCCCTGTCGCGATTTCGCCGGCGAGCGCCCGGTCACGCTCGTCGGTCACGCCGGTCCTGGCCCGCGCGAGGGCCGACGCGAGGTCCACCGGCCCACGCTCGATTGCGATCAGTGTTGCGTAGGCGGCCGAACGTGCTGGCGCGATCACAGTCCGAACCGGTCGCCGGCGGTCAGCCGTCTGCCGGCAAGGAACTCGCGAGCCGTCATTGTCCGGCGCCCCTCGGGTTGGATCTCGAGGATGCGGAGCGCGCCGTCACCACAGGCGACCACGAGGTCGTCTCCCGCCGCCCGCACAATCGACCCCGGCGTCCGGGAGTGTTCGAGTACACGCTCAGTGCGACGTACGACATAGCGGATCCCCGCCAGGTGGGTGGACGCGAGCGGCCATGGCTGAAGACCGCGGACCTTGTCGTGGACGACGCGCGCCGGCGCGGTCCAGTCGATCTCGCTCTCGGCCTTCGTCACCTTGGGCGCGAGCGTCGCGCGCGAGTCGTCCTGAGGCGTTTCGACCGCCCGTCCGGCCGCAAGATCGTCCACGACGGGGACCAGCGTTTCGGCGCCGAGGAGGGCGAGGCGCGCTTCCACGTCGCCACTCGTCTCGTCAGGGCCGATAGGGATCACCGCCGTCGCGAATGTCGGGCCGGCGTCGAGTTCAGTCACGACGCGCATGATCGAAACTCCGGTCTCCCGTTCGCCCGCGAGCACGGCGCGCTGGATCGGCGCCGCGCCGCGATATTTCGGCAGCAGCGACGCGTGCACGTTGATCATGCCCAGCCGCGGGATCGCGAGCAGCGCGTCGGGCAAGATTCGCCCGAATGCCGCGACAACGCCGAGATCGGGCGCGTAATCGCGAATCGTTGAAAGGAACGCCTCTTCGCGAATCTTCTGCGGCTGCAGAACCGGAATGCCGTGCGCTTCCGCCACCTGGTGCGTCGGCGTCGTTTGCACGTGCTGTCCGCGGCCGCGCGGACGATCGGGCTGCGACACGACAGCCAGCACCTGATGGCGCGAACGAATCAGCGCTACCAGGGACGGGACGGCGAAGGCGGGCGTCCCGAAGTACACGATCCGGAGCGGCGCGTTTACCACTTCCCTGTCTTTCGCAGCTTGCTGATGCGCCGGACGATGAGATCGCGTTTGATCCCCCGCAGGCGGTCGATGAACACGATGCCGTCCAGGTGATCGATCTCGTGCTGGAACGCCCTCGCGAGTAGCCCGGTACCTTCTTTCGTAAAAGGCTCGCCGTCGCGATCGAGCGCTTTCACGACGACGCGCGCCGGGCGGACGACGGTGGCGTTGAAGCCCGGGGCGCTCAGGCAGCCTTCGTCCTCGAACTGCGTGCCATCGCGCTCCACGAACTCGGGATTGACGAGCACAATCAGGTCGGCGGCGTTCCGGCCGACCGACAGATCGACGACGCATACCCGGACGAGTTCGCCGACCTGGGTCGCCGCGAGCCCGATTCCCGGCGCTGCGTACATGGACTCGATCATGTCGTCGATCAGGCGATGGAGCCCGTCGTCGAAGACGGTGACCTCGCGCGCACGCTGGTGAAGCAGGCGATCTCCGTAGCGGAGGATCGGGCGGATCATCGTGACGGTGACGGCGCGAAACGACGGCGGAGCTGCGCGTCGGTCGACTGCATCGCCCGTGTCAGTGCCTGAATGGAGTCCCCGCCGAACCGTTCCAGGAGCGCGTCCGCGAGCACGAGCGCCACCATCGCTTCGCCGACGACGGCTGCCGCCGGCACGGCGCAGACGTCGCTGCGCTCGATCGCTGCGGGCGCCGCCTCCATCGTCGTGAGATCTATCGATCGCAGCGGCTTCATGAGCGTCGAAATCGGTTTCATGTACGCCGACGCACGGACGTCCTCGCCGTTCGTGACGCCGCCCTCGAGCCCTCCGGCGTTGTTCGTCGGCCTTGCGATGCCGGTCGCGCGGCGCGTGTCGCTGGCGCGGACGATCTCATCGTGGACTGCCGATCCCGGCCGTTCGGCGGTCAGCGGTCCGACGCCAATCCCGACCGCTTTGATCGCGGGGATCGACATCAGCGCCTGCGCGAGCTTGCCGTCGAGCTTCCGGTCCCACTGCACGTAGCTGCCGAGCCCGACGGGAACTCCCGTTGCGATGACTTCGAACGCGCCGCCGAGCGTGTCGCCTCCCGCGCGGGCGCGATCGATCTCGGCAATCATCGCCTGCTCGATCGAGGCATCCGCGCACCTGATCGGTCCGTCGGGATCGAGAGCAGCCGCCTCCTCGAACGTGACCGACGCAGGATCGGCAACACCGATGCTGCCGATCCGAAATACGTGGCTGGCCAGGCTGATTCCGGCGCGGCCGAGCAGTTGCCGCGCGAGCGCGCCGGCGGCCACGCGCGCAGCCGTCTCCCGCGCGCTCGCACGCTCGAGCACATCGCGGAGGTCGTCCCGTTCGTATTTTGCTCCGCCGGCGAGATCCGCGTGACCGGGCCGCGGCCGCGTTACCGGCGCGCGCCGCGCTCCGCCGGCGTCGGCTGGCGCCTCCACCGTCTGACGCATCGTGTACTGCCAATTCGGCCAGTCGCGGTTTTCGATCAACATGGCCACCGGACCGCCGAGCGTTTCGCCAGCCCGGACTCCCGAGATGATGTCTGCGCGATCGGATTCGATCTCCATCCGTCGTCCGCGCCCGTAGCCGCCCTGGCGCCTGCGCAATTCATGCGCAACGGCATCGGAATCGATCGACAAGCCAGCGGGCAACCCTTCGAGAATGACGACGAGCGCGCGGCCGTGCGATTCCCCCGCGGTGAGAAAACGCAGCATCGACGCGAAATTGTATACGAAGTTTCTGCGCGATCCGGCAGGCGCGCCGACGCGCCGGCGGGCGATTTCAGCCGTTTCCGCGGCGGAGATCCTCTTGCAACCGCGCAGGCGAGCAACGATGGCACTGTTCGCGGACCGCTTTCTTCTGGACGGCCGAGAAGTCGTCGATCTCGCAACCGGCGAGATCGTGCGGCTCGCGATCGACCGTGACCCCCCGCGGCATCTGCTGTCCTCGCGGTTCGACACATGCGATGCGCTTGCCTCGTTATGTCATCCGCTGCTCGTACCGCTCGTGGACTACGGGCTCGCGGGGGACTCGTGGTTCGAGGTGCACGCAGCGCGTCCTCCGCTCGACGCAGGAGGTGGGTCGCGTGTCCTGGCGCTGCACCTGGTCCGATTCCTTCGTGCTCGGGGGATCGATTTGACGGCTTCGGCGGCCGAACGTCACGTTCGGGCCGCTGTCGACCGTCCCGAGAGCGCCAGGGTTCGCGCGGTCGGCTGGCGTCTCGTTCCGCGGGGCGCAATCGATGCCGTCCGGTGTGCCCTCGAAAGCGGGGGGCCGCCGGGCGTGACCTGCGTCACGGTCTCTGGTGCAGTCGGAGCAGGACTGCGGTCGGCAAGATACGTCCTCGCGCGCGCGGCGCGCATGGCGGGGTTTGTCGTAACCGACAGCCGGATTGGGTCAAGTGCAATCCACCCGCGCAGGCGCCACTACTGCGTCATCGATTGGCTCCAGGACGACGCGAGCCTCCCGTCGTTGCTCGCGCACGCAGGCACGAGTGGCGGGGCGCGACACGTGTGGCTGCGGTTTACGCGCGAGCCGGTTCGTGAAACGTGTGCCATACCGCTCACACCCCTTACTGTCGCGGAGATGAGGAGCATGGTGTACAGAGATCCCGAGTACGGGCCGGACGAATCCGAAATTCAGATCGCGATTCAGCGGTCGCGCGGCTGGCCTGGCGCGTTGCTGGCGCGGCTGGCTCGAGATCCCGTCCACCGCGCCGTTGTCGTACACGAGACCGCACCACACTACAGACTACCCGCGCCAGTCGCCAGAGGGGAGCGTGTCAGCGAAGGCGGCGGCGTGCGGCGGCTCATGCGCGTGATGCAGGCTGCGCAAGCGGTCGCTGCCGCCGGACGCCATGCCCGCGCCGAGCGGCTGCTGCGCAAGTGCGTCGGTGCGCTGGCGGCACGCGGCGTCTCGCGAGCGGCTGCCACCGGCTGTATCGCGCTGGGCGACCTGCTCCTCCGGCGCGGCCGGACCGCCGCAGCACGCGAAGCGTACGAGCGCGCGCGCGATCTTCAATCCGGCGACGTCGACGCGCAAGTGATCCTCGCTATCGCGCGGACGCACGTGCTCGCCGGCCGGCGCGCCGAAGCAGAGGCCGCTTGCCGGACGGCGCTCGTGCACCAGGACGCCTCCGTCCGGCGCGACGCGGCGGCGGTGCTCGCCGACGCATTCCGGCGGGCGGACGACTGGGATCGCGCCGCGGAAATCGTGGGCACGTATGGAGCGGAACGCACGCCGCTCGGACTGCTTGTCATGGCCCGCCTCCAGCTTCGAGGCCGCGATCTCGCCGCCGCCGCAGCATCGGCGCGCGCCGTACTGACGGACGACACCCCTCCCGATCGGGTGTTCGAAGCACACGCCATCCTCGCCCAGATCCATCACGCCATGGGGGAGCTGGACGCCGCTACGCGCGCCGCCGCTGCGGCACTCGCGGCCGCGAAACGCTCGCGCGACCGGGCCCTGGTGCTGCTCGCGTTGGCCGTGCGGGTCGCGACAGCGCCCGCGACTGCTCGTGACGCTGCCCGGCGCCGTCGCCTGGTCGCGGCTGCCGCCCGGCTCCCGGCTGCCCGCGCGGACGATCTGCGCGAGATCCTGAACAGAACGGAGCCGTTCGTCGTGGCGACGCCTCCTCAAGCCGAGACCCTCGAAGTGATGGTCGGTCTGACCGAAGCTGCCGCAGATGATGAGCAGGCGGTCGCCGCGGTGGTTCGCTACGTCCAGGAGGCACTCGGCGCGTGTTCGGCCGCAGCATGGACGGCCGATCGGCTTCGTCAAGTCGCGGCAGAAGGACGCCCGTGGCCGGGGACGGCGCTTGCGCGGGTCACGGTCCATGCGGGCCGCGGCTCGTTCGCACCCGGCTTGATTGCCGAAGCGGCCGAAGCGGTCCGGGCAGGCGGGACAACGATCGGGTGCGTCGCGGCGCGATGGGCAGCGGGCCGCACGCCCGCGCAATCCCGCGTGCGCGAGTTCCTGCGCTGCGCGGCTGCTGCGCTCGCGCCGGCGATCGCCGGGCTGAACAGTCCTGCGCCGGCCATCGTCCGGTTTGACTCCCCCGACGGATCGCTTGGTTCGGGACCTGCGGCAGAGCAGCTTCGCGTGTTGATCGCCCGCGCCAGCGGAGCGCCATTCCCCGTCCTCATCGAAGGAGAGAGCGGCAGCGGGAAGGAACTCGTCGCGCGCGCCATTCACGCGCGCGGTCCTCGACGGTCGCGCCGGTTCTGTGCTGTGAACTGTGCTGCGTTGACCGAGGATCTCCTCGAAGCGGAACTCTTCGGGCACGCGCGCGGCGCGTTCACCGGCGCGACGGGGGAGAGAGCAGGCCTCTTCGAGGAGGCGGACCAGGGCACGCTGTTCCTGGACGAAGTCGCGGAGCTGTCGCCGAGGGCACAGGCCAAGCTGCTGCGGGTTCTGCAGGAAGGAGAAGTGCGCCGCGTAGGGGAGAACATGCCGAGGCGTGTGGACGTGAGGATCGTGGCGGCCACGAATCGGCCGCTCGAATCCGAGGCCGACGCCGGACGATTCCGGGCCGACCTCCGGTTCCGCCTCGACGTGATACGAATCTCCGTCCCGCCGCTTCGCGATCGAGCGGACGAAATTCCGGCGCTGGCGGAGCGGATCTGGCGCGAGGCCGCCGCACGCGTCGGGACGCGCGCGACGCTCGGGTCGGAACTGCTGCTGGCGCTGGCGCGATACTCGTGGCCGGGCAACGTGCGAGAGCTGCAGAACGTGCTGGCAGCGCTCGCGGTGCAGGCGCCGGCCCGAGGCCGCGTGCCGATATCCCTGCTGCCGGCGCGGATCGCGCAGACCGTCGTCCGATCGGTGATCGCATTCGATGAAGCCAGGCTCGAGTTCGAGCGCCGGTTCGTCGAGGCCGCACTGGCGCGTGCGGCTGGGCGCAAAGGGCTGGCGGCGGCGCAGCTCGGGGTCAGCAGGCAGGGTCTGAACAAAATGCTGAAACGGCTCGGGCTGTCCGGTCCGGCCTAGCGGATATGGGCTGTGCGCGGATCAGGTCGTCCCCCCCGTTCGCTTCTTGATCCCGAGCGCAATGGCGTTGTGCGGATCGCGTTCGAGCGCGCGCTGGGCGGTGGCGCGGGCCGCAGACGGTGCTCCCGATCGGAATTGCGCGTCGGCGGCGCGGGCCAGATACGCGGGATCGTTTGCAGCGTCCGCCGCGGCGAGAAAATAGCGTGCGGCCGACGCCGGATCGTTCAACCGAAGCGACAGCATGGCAATCCTGGCGTCCTCCGCGGCCGTTCGATGAGAGTCCGTTCCCGGGTCGAGCGCGAGATGATCGAGCAGCGCCTCGCGCGCAACGTCATGGTGTCCGACCTTTTCGGCAGCCTCGGCGAGCACGGTATAGGTCGCCGGATCGACGGGACGCCGACTGGTGGCGTCCAGCAGCATACGCTCCGCGGATTGGGCATCGTGTGCGAGCAGCAGCGCCCGGCCGAAGAGCGCCTGCGCCTCGGAATTGTCGGCTGACATCGCACTTTCAAGAGCGCCCATTGCCTTGCTGAGCGCGATGTGGTCCCCGCGCTCCTGCGCAACCTGCAGCCAGACGCGGCCGAGCGCGAGGTAGGCGTCCTGCTGATCGCTGTATCGCTCTGACGCACGCGCAAGCGTCAGCACCGCGCGATCGACCTGCCCGGCCCTCGCGTATGCGAGGCCCAACGCGACGGCGCGGCCGGACCCGGGATCCAGCGCGGCCAGCGCTTCGAGCTGATCGAGACGCTTTTCCGTTTTGCCCTGCACGCCATAGAGATCGGCCAGCTCTTCGCGCGCGCGAAACAGCGTCGGTTGGATCGAAAGCGCATGCTCGAACGCACTGCGCGCCGGTTCCAGGCGCTGCAGCGCACGCTGGCAGAGCCCGAGGAGGTAATAGCCCTCCGCCAGGCGATCGTCCATGCCCAGGGCCTTCTGCAGCGGATCGAGGGCGGCCGACGGCCGTCCCGCGTTGTACTCGGCATAGGCGAGCTTGTACAACACGCGGGGAGCACGATCGTCGATCCGCACGTAGGCGCGATACCGGTCGGCCGCGGCGCCGTAATGTTTCTGAGCGATCGCGACGTCGCCGAGCTCTTCCTGCGGCCGCGTCGCGGTCGGGTCGAGTTCGGCCGCACGCAGCAGATCGCGTTCGGCTGCGTCCATCTCGCCCCGCCGGCGGTAGGCCTCACCTCGTTTCAAGTGCCCGAGCATCGCGTCGGGCTTGAGCGCGATCGCGCCGCTGAAGGCCTCGACGGCCGACGACATGTTGTCGGCCGCCAGGGCGGCTTCCCCTTGCGTCACGAGCACGTTGTAGGTGCGTTCGCGCCGGCTCACCATGTAGCCGTACACCCCGCCCGTGGTCAGCACCAGCAGCGTGATCCCGGCAATCAGGCGTTTCATGGGACGTCGTCGATGGTAGCACCGCGGCTGCCGCCGGGTGCCCGGGGTGTGCTTTCCGGGAACTTTCCGCCACCCCCGGGATCTAACGTTTCAGGCGGGATACAATGGCGGAAGAGCTGTCGGTGAAGCAGGTTCGAGCCATTACATGGTCGGATGTCGGCGGAAAGGAAGCCGCCCTCATCCAGCGTTGCATCGCGCGTGACGAAGAGGCCTGCGCCCAGCTGGTCAGCGAGCACCAGCGCATGGTCTATCAGTTGTCGCTCAACCTGCTGAACGACCACAACGAGGCGCTCGATCTCTCGCAGGAAGTGTTTCTCCGGGTGTTCCGGACCATTCACACCTTCCGCGGCCGTTCCAGCCTCCGTACCTGGATATACAGAATTGTGGTCAACCAGGCCCGTAACCGCCAGCGCTGGTGGCGGCGGCGCCATCGTTCCCAGCAGGTCTCGCTCGATCAACACATCCAGGATCATGGCGACCTGCCGGAAACGACGCCGGGCGCGTCGCCCGACCGGCTGCTCGGCCAGAAGCAGCTCGCGGAGCGGATCCGTACCGCGCTCGACGGTCTGCCGTTCGATCAAAAGACCGCGCTCGTGCTGCGCGAACTCGACGGTCTGAGCTACGAAGAAATCGGCTATTCACTCCAAATCGCTGTGGGAACCGTGAAATCACGGCTGGCGCGCGCGCGTGAAAACCTTCGCGCGCAATTGAGGGACGCATGACCGTACTGACCTGCGCGGCGGTGCGGAAGGACCTCGCCGCGTTTTACGACGACGAATTGCCCATCCAGCGGAGGATTGCGGTACAGGCGCACATCGGTAACTGCAACGGCTGCGCGGCGGCGCTCCAGGAATTCTTCGATCTCGGAAGCGCGATCCGCACGGGCGCGGCGCCCGGGCCCGCCGACGACTGGACGGGACTGCGGCCCGGCGTGATCAGCCGGATGCGGGCGGAAGCGTATGAATCCTTCACCTCCCGCATCGCACGCATGTTCGACGACATGCACCTCGTGTGGATCGGTCTGGCGGCGACCGCCGGGACGATTATCTGCGGGGTGATCGTCTTCGGGATGCTGCACTTCGCGTCGCCCGAACGCGACGACTCGCTTGCCGCGATGATTGCGGTGGTGGCCGCGCCTTCCGGATCCGATCTCAATCCGGCGAGCCTCGACGGCTGGATTCAGGCGCCGACCGTACCGGGCGACGGCATCATCAGTGCCGCACTGGAGCAGTCAGGCTCCGAAGGGGACTTGAGCGTGGCGCTCGCCGCCATCGTCACACGCGAAGGACGCATTTCAGGGCTCCAGGTGCTCGCGAACGACCGCGGCCCGCGGCATCAGACGCTCCTGCGAGGTCTTTCGGGCGCCCAGCTCGAGCCCGCCCGCGACGGCGCCGACCCGGTGGCCGTGAACATGGTCTGGGTCGTCGAGCATATGACCGTTACCGGTAAGGGAAAGCGGGGATAGAGTTACAGTTCCGGTGACGATTTCCCGGCCAGAACGCGTTACTGGCGATTCGAACTGGCCACACGGCTATTTCTTTATTTCTGCAACCGCCGTCGAGACGTTGTTCATCGCGTCCGACGCGCGGATGATCACGCTGCGGACCGCGTCGCCTCCTTCCACGCTGACCTCGAACTTCTCCTCGCGCGAATCCGCGATGCCGTCGACGGGATACGCCACCTGCCAGCGGCTCGCGTCGAGCGAGTACTCCACGCGCTGTACGGCCGACTGATCGTCGCGCACGACGAACGCGATCGCCGCCTTTCCGGCCGCGTGCGTGGCCGACTGCACGTCGATGTGCGGAGCCGTGTTGTCCACGTCGAAGCTCACGCTCTCGAGTTCTCCCGCGAGCGCGGTCGATGGTGAATTCGAAGGGGCGTCGGACGCGGTCACCTTTACGTAGTACGTGCCGTCGGGAACCGACGTCGTATCCCAGACGAAGATCGGATCCCACAATCCGCGTTTGAGCGGCCGCCACGCGGTCTCCCCCTCGCGACGGTAATAGATGTCGTACTGCAGCCGATCGTCGTTGTCGTCGTCGGCCTTCCACACGAACGTCTGCAGTCCCTTCTGGTAGATCCTGCGCCCCAGCGCCGGCGACGGCGGGGCAGGCGTGGTGCTGGACGATTGCGAGGCGCCCTGCTGCGCCTGGGCGCGGTTGTCCGACGTGTTGTCGTCGAAACCCGCGATCTCCAACTCGCCGGTGGAGAAGGGCCGCTGGAACACGGTGCCCGGCGGATGAACGGTGATGCTGGTGACGACCGGACGCAGGTTCCGCGGGAGGTATGCGGCCGTCACCGACGTGAGTACCGGACCGGGATCCGCCTCCGCGGCAGAGAGCACGGCGCGCCATTGCAGATAGCGGGCGTTGGGACTGGTGATCGGATCGCCCTCGGGCTTCGTGTACGCCTTGGACCACGGACTCCACGTCTCATCGGGGGTCGCGGTATTGCCCGACCGCGTGAACACCTGAACGCCTGACGGCTTCCCGGACGCACGCCAGCGCAGCGCGCCCCACGTCGCGACGGTACCCGCGTCCCGAACGTCGGAATCGTACGTGCCGGAAGCCGCGCGCGTGTTCGCGATCGCGAACAGTTTGCCCGGATTGCTCGTGGCGGCGACGACGCGCCCCGAGCCGTCGCGAACGAGCGACGTGATCTGCCGCGCGGCGGCGCGTGCGATCAACGTTGCGCGCGCGGGTTCGCCGGCGATGCGGAACAGCTTGCCTTCTTTCCCCGTGCCGACCAGCAGCGACCCGTCGCCCTCGACGAGCAGATCGAACGGCCAGTCGTCGGTCGCGTCCCAGACGGTATCCCACAGGCCATCCGTCCGAATCCGGTAGATGGCGCCTTTCCGCGGCCGCAATTCATGCGTGGACGGCGTCGGTGTTCCCTGCGTGCCGCCGGCGTCGACGACGGTGATCGACGTCACTTCGGCAGTGACGCTCGGCACCGTCGAGGCGGCGCCACCCGTGTCCGATGGAGAAGCCGTCGAGACCGACGGACGATCCTCGCCGCCCGGCGTTCCGCTGAACGCGGCCGCATAGATCGTCCCGTCGTCGGTGACGCGGACCGCATGAATCTCCTTGAATGGCGAATCGAGCAGGACGAAGGCCTTGCCTGACCGATCGATGCGGAAGATGCGTCCCGGCGATTCCGTCCCGGCGATGACGTTGCCCTCGCGGTCGACGGCGAGCGACACCACGTTGGTCGCGTTCGTCTTGTAGAAGACGGAGCCCTTTCCGTCGGGCGTCACGCGGTAGATGACGCCTTTTTCGCCGGTCGCGGCGTACACGGTGCCATCCGATCCGACCGCGAGCGCCCAGATGTATTTGTCCTCCGGGTCGAAGAACGTGGTCGACTTGCCGTCGTTCCCGACGCGATAGATTTTTCCGTCCGGCGATGTGCCCACATACATGCCGCCGCCTGCGGCTGGCGCGAGCGCGTGCACTTCGATCTCGCTGGCGTCGAAGATCGTCGTCGCCTTGCCGTCCCTGCCGACACGCAGCACCTGGCCTTCGTTACCCGTTCCGGCCCAGAGCGCGCCGTCGCTGGCGACCACGACGGTCCAGATGAACGGCGCCGATGTGTCGGCGAGGCGTTTGGTTTCCGGCCCGAGGAACATGCGGCCGTCGGCGTCGATGGAAAGATTGTCGACATCACCCTTGAGAAAATCGCTCTGGGTCGAGACCGTCCAGAACGTTGGCGCGGAGGCGAACAAGGGAACGGCGAGCGCGGCTGTAATCAGCCACACGGCCGTCCGGCCGAGGCGATGAGAACGTCGTGACATGTGAGTCGTGGTGCCGCTCAGCGAACGTCGATGGTGAGTGCGCGCGTACCGGAGACGGCGGACGACATCGGCAGCTCCCATTCGCCGACGGCGGCGCTCCGGATGGGAGTGAAGTCGCCGCTGCTCCGATCGCCGTCGAGGACCGCGAGCACCGACGGCGGAAGCGAGGTCATCGCCTCGCCGTTGACGACCGCGCCGGGGCTCCCTGTCAGCATGCGAACGTAGATGCGGTTGTTGCGGTGGGTCTCGTTGAGCACGCGAATCATCTGCGACACGCTCTGTGGCTCCAGCTCCCGACGCAGCTCCCGCGCCTCGAGCTGGTTCAGCTGCTTGCCGTCGGTGACGAGGACGGTGAGTTGACCGGTGGCGTTCGCGGGAATGTCGATGGGGATCGTCGAAATCGTTTCCGCTCCGCGGTAGTTGCGCGTGAGCACCTTCAACGGAACTGTCTGGCCCGCGCGCGGCCTGACCTCGTCTATCCAGATGCGCTCGATGCTGGCCCGCCGCGACTCCTCGGAGGCCGTTATCGAAAGGTTCAACGACGCGAGATCGACCCGTTCCAGATCGTTGGCGAGCAGCATCGTGAGCGGGCCCGCCACGTACGCGGACGCGCCGGCAATGGGCCCGTCGCCCGTGAAGATGTCGTCGAAATCGAGGCTGGCGTGCTGCTCGAACTGCGCCGTGCCCTTGACGCTGAACGTCGACGCCCCGAACTGCCGCTCATAACTGCCGAGGGTGTTGAAGAGCGACACATACGCGAGCAGCGGCGTGAACAGCTGGTCGTTCACGATGTCGAAATGGAACTTCCGTTCGGTGCCGCGATCGGATGTCAGGGTGATGTTCACCGGAATCAGCTTCGGGCCTGCGCCAAGCGTTCCTGCGATCGCCGTCGCGCGGTCCTGCCGGATCGATCCGACGACGTCGCCCATGGTCGCGATCTTGAACGATGACTGCAGACTGGGCAGCGTCGCATAGATGTGCGCGCGCGTCATCGGGAACTCGGCAGGTCCGACGTTGAAGAACGGATGACCGAATGCGTATACGCGGTCGCCGTCGATGTGCGTCACCGTTCCGGTGGCGCCCATCTCTCCATCGCCGCTGAGGAGCTGCACGCCGACGGGATCACCCGGCCGGAGCGGCCCCGTGCTCGTTTCGTCCATCGCACTCGCGCCACCGCCCGCGAGCATGGGTGAGAAGCCGGCGTTGCCGAACATGGAGGCGACGAGGTCCGCCGTGCGCGCGTCGAAGCCACTCAGGAGCAGAGGCGTCGCGATGGGCCGCAGCAGCGCCCCGAGCTGCGCGCCGGCCGCGACGGGCATTCCCACCGTCTGCACGTCGTCAGGGCGATCGGCGAATGCCGAGACGCGCGCGTACGCATTGCGTACGGCAGACGCCAGACTTTCGGCCGTGACCGGTAACGCGATCCGCGTCCCCTGCGCGGCTGCCGGCCGGCTCTCGGCAGTTGCCGTCGCGTCGATCATCTCGCCGATAGGCGTGATGCCCGCAATCGGCTCCTTCGAAAACGACCCGATCGAGTACGAGACGGCACCGACGAGGCGGCCGTCGATATAGACAGGGCTGCCGCTCATGCCCGCGATGACGCCTGTGTCGGCGAGCGGTCCGCCCTCGAGCCTCGCGAGGATAAGGTTTCGCTGCGGCGCTGTGACGTTCTTCAGCACGCCGAGGATGTGGACTTTGAATTCCTGAAGATCGGAACCCTGGAAGATCGTTCGTCCGACTCCCTCCATTCCGGGGCGGACTTCGTCTATCGGCATCAGGGACGTGGACGCGGGCAAACGCGTGACCAGTCCGGCCGCGATCGCGGCGACTGCGAGAATCAAAACCCGGATCTTCATGCGTGTCAGTTCTTTATAGCACGTTTCCCCGCGTCCGGCGATGCCGTCCGGACGCGCGCGCCGGGACCGATCGGTCGATGTGGTATGCTGGCCGCTCGTGACCAGCATGCCCGCCGTCGATCCCCGCTCCAGCTACGCGTCTTACGCGTATTGGTGGTGGTTTACGTCTGCCAGGGGGGCGATCGGTTAGCTGCGGCCGCGAGCATCAACTGAAGGTTTCAAAGCCCCCTCAATCCCAGCGGTTGAGGGGGCTTTTCTGCTTATGTCCGAACCTGCGCTGTGCGTCACGGTGACCGGGAGTACGAGCGAGGCAATCCGCCGGGCGCGTGAAGCGGCCGAAAGTGATGCGGATCTCGTCGAGCTGCGCCTCGATTTCATGTCGCAGCCCGAACCCGGCGCGGCGCTGAACGGCCGCCGGAAGCCGGCGATCGTCACCTGCCGTCCTCTTCGCGAGGGTGGCCACTTCGCCGGATCCGAGGAAGAGCGTCTGCGCATCCTTCGCGATGCGCTGGCGCTCGGAACGGAATACGTCGACGTGGAATGGGATGCGGATTCGGTCGATCTGATCCGTGCGCGTCGCGGCCGCGGCGTGATCGTTTCCCGGCATTTGTTCGAACGATCCGGCGAGGATCCTCGCGTGCTGATGCGCGGGCTTCGAAGCAGCGGGGCAGAGCTCGTCAAGCTGGCGATGGCCGTCGATTCCATCTCCGACGTATCGCGCCTTGTCACCCTTGGGGCTGACGGCGAGCCCTCCATCGTCATCGGGATGGGAGATGCGGGCATCGCCACGCGAGTGCTGGCCGGGCGATTCGGATCGCGATGGACGTATGCGGGCGACGCGGTCGCCCCCGGGCAGATGCAGCCAGCCAGGCTCCTGCACGAGTTCCGATTCCGCCGCATCAGGCGTGACACCGCGGTCTATGGGCTGCTCGGCCGCCCCGTGTCGCAGTCGCTGTCGCCCGCGATGCACAACGCCGGTTTCGCCGCGCTCGGATTGAATGCCGTCTACGTGCCGTTCGACACCGCTGACCTGACGGGCCTCCGCGAGGCAGCCGCAGCCCTCGACGTGCGCGGTTGCAGCGTGACGATTCCATTCAAGCAGACGATAGTCCCGATGCTCGACGATTTGTCGCCCAGTGCTGCAGCGGCAGGCGCGGTGAACACGATCGCGATCCGCGACGGACGCTGGGTCGGCGCCAATACCGATGCGGACGGCTTTCTGGAGCCGCTGCTGCGGCGCAACATCGCGCTGCGGGGGGCGCGCGCCGTGATCCTGGGTGCGGGAGGCGCGGCCCGCGCGGTCGCGGTCGCGCTGCGGAGCCAGGGTGCGGCGGTCGCGATCAGCGCGCGCCGGCGCGATGCGGCTGAAGGAGCAGCCCGCACCGTCGGAGCCGAGTGCAGTTCGTGGCCGCCTCCCGGCGGCTCGTGGGACGTGCTCGTGAACGCGACGCCGGTTGGCAGCCGGGCTCTGCCCGGTGTTTCCCACGACGTCGAGCTGACGCGAGGCGTCGTCTACGACCTGGTTTACGACCCCGATCCCACACCGCTGATGCATGCCGCCGCAGCGGCGGGTTGCGACGTGATCGGCGGCGTGGAAATGCTCGTCGCGCAAGCGGAGCGGCAGTTCGAGATCTGGACCGGACAACGGCCGCCGCACGGTCTGTTCGCAGCAGCGTCGCGGCGAGCGCAGGAATTGCGAGCACTATGAGACAGACGACATACGAGGAATTCGTGGAACTGGCGCGCCGCGGCACGTTCGTGCCCATCGTGAAGGAAATCATGGCGGACCTGCTCACGCCGGTGTCCGCCTTTCTCAAGATCGCCGAGCACTCCGACTACGCGTTCTTGTTCGAAAGCGTCGAGGGTGGCGAGCAGGTCGCACGGTATTCCTTCCTCGGCAAGGATCCCTTTCTCGTGCTTCGCTCGCACGAGGGACAGACGATCACCGACCGCTCGGGCGTGACCACGTCCTCGTCCGAACCGTTCGTCCCGACGCTGCGGCGGCTGATGGCGGAGTTCCGCGCGCCGTTCGTGCCCGATCTCCCGCGCTTCACGGGGGGCGCCGTCGGATTCGTCGGCTACGACGCTGCGATCGAATTCGAGCCGGCGCTCCGGCCGGCCTGGACGCAGGCGGCGTGGGCCGGCACGCCGCGATCGGAAGACGATGCCGGCTTCATGCTGTTCGATACCGTCCTCGCCTTCGACCACGTGAAACATCGGATCCTCGTAATCGCGAACGCCCGGGTGACGGCAGACGAGGATCTGTCGGCGCTGTATCAGTTCGCGTGCGCGAAGATCCAGTTCCTCGAGCGCGAACTCGAGCGCGGGCTGTCGCACGCCACGAGAGCAAATCGCAAGGCCCCGGACGTGCAGTCGAACGTCACCCGCGACGCGTTCGAGACAGGCGTCCGCGCGATAAAGGAGCGCATCGCGGCGGGAGACATCTATCAGGCCGTCCTGTCACAGCGGTTCGAGCTTCGCGTCGGTGCGGATCCGTTCACGATCTACCGCGCCCTGCGCCACGTGAACCCGTCGCCGTACATGTATTACATCCGGATGGGCGGCCTGGCCATCGTCGGCTCGTCGCCAGAGATGCTCGTGCGCGTGGAAGGGCGTCGCGTGGAGACCCATCCGATCGCCGGCACGCGGCCGCGCGGACGGAACGAGGAGGAAGACCTGCGCCTCGCCGAAGAACTGAAGCGGAACGAAAAGGAGCGCGCCGAGCACGTCATGCTGGTGGATCTGGGCCGCAACGACATCGGCCGCGTGTCGGAGGTCGGCACGGTCCGCGTCCCGCAATACATGGCGCTCGAACGCTATTCACATGTCATGCACCTCGTGTCGACGGTGGAAGGCCGCCTCGCGGAGGCGCACGACCACCTGGATGCGCTCGTCGCCTGCTTCCCGGCAGGTACGGTGTCGGGCGCACCGAAGATTCGCGCCATGCAGATCCTTGCGGAACTCGAGCCAACGCGCCGCGATCTGTATGCCGGCGCGGTTGGTTACATCGATTTCGCCGGAAACCTCGACACGTGCATCGCGATTCGCACGATCACGATCCGCGACGGCCTTGCTCGCGTGCAGGCGGGGGCCGGAATCGTCGCCGACTCGAACCCCGCGGCGGAGTACGAGGAAACGCGCGACAAGGCGCGCGCGCTGCTGCAGGCGATCGCGATGGCGGAAACCGAGCTGTGACCCTCCTCATCGACAATTACGACTCGTTCACGTTCAACCTTGCCCAGTACCTCGGCGAGCTCGGCGGCGCACCGCTCGTACGCCGCAACGACGATCTGACCATCGATGACATCCGCGCACTCGCGCCCGGACGCATCGTCATCTCGCCCGGCCCCGGCCGTCCAGAGGACGCGGGTGTGAGCGTGGACACGATCAGGACGTTCGGCCCCCACGTGCCGCTGCTCGGCGTCTGCCTGGGGCATCAGGCAATCGGCCACGCATTCGGCGCCGCCGTCGTCCGCGCGCCGAGCCTGATGCACGGCAAGACATCTTCGCTCGACCACGACGGCCGGGGCGTGTTCGCCGGTGTCGCACGCCCATTCGTCGCGGGCCGCTACCACTCGCTCGTCGTGTCCGAGCCGATGCCGGCCGCTCTCGAGGTCTGCGCGTGGACGGACGACGGCGTCGTGATGGGGCTGCGGCACCGCGAACATCCGATTCACGGCGTCCAGTTCCATCCCGAATCGATCCTGACCGGCGAAGGCAAGAAGATCCTCCGCAACTTTCTGGAGCTGTGATGTTCCCCGATTTGATCGAGAAACTCAGGCGGCGCGTCGATCTGACGGAAGACGAAGCGTCGTCGGCCATGGCCGCGATCATGGACGGCACCGCATCGCCGGCGGAGATCGCGGGCTTCCTCGTCGGCCTCGTGATGAAAGGGGAGCGGCCTGACGAAATCGTCGGACTCGCACGGACGATGAGAACGCGCGCGGTGAAGCTCCCGGCGTCGACGGGCCCCGTCTTCGATACGTGCGGTACCGGTGGCGATCGCGCACATACGGTGAACATTTCGACGATGGCGGCGATTGTGGTGGCGGCGTGCGGAGTACGCGTGGCCAAACACGGCAATCGCAGCGTCTCGAGCCGGTGCGGAACGGCCGACGTGCTCGAGGCGCTCGGTGTCGACGTGACAGCCGCGCCAGAGACTGCCGCGGCATGTCTGGAGGACGCCGGCATCGCCTTTCTTTTCGCGCAGACGTTTCACCCGGCCATGAAGCACGCGGCGCCGACGCGCCGCGCGCTCGGCATCCGAACGGCGTTCAATCTTCTCGGCCCGCTGACGAACCCGGCAGGAGCGACACGCCAGCTCGTCGGCGTGCCCCAGCCCGAGCTAACGGAGCTCGTCGCGCGATCACTCGCGGTGCTCGGAACCGAGCGCGCGTGGGTCGTGCACGGCGCCGACGGCATTGACGAGATTTCAACGACGGGCTACACGAAGATTTCGGAGTGCCGTGACGGGGCGGTGAACACGTTCTACCTTCATCCCGGCGACGTCGGACTGCCGAAGACCACCCCCGACCGGCTCAAGGGTGGCGATGCCGCGCAGAACGCCGAGGTCGTGCGCGACGTGCTCGCCGGCGCGAAGACGCCGGCGCGCGACATCGTGACGCTCAACGCCGGCGCCTCGCTGCTGATCGCCGGCCGCGCCGCGTCGGTGCCTGAGGGCATCGCCATGGCTGCCGACGCTCTCGACAGCGGGCGAGCCGCCGTCACGCTCGAACGTCTCGTTCGGGCATCCAACCCGGAGGCGGCACCATGAGTACGGGAGCCGCATCCGACCTGCTGCTGGCGATCGTCGCGGCAGCGCGGCGCATCACTGACGACCGTCGCGCAACCAGGCCCGAGAGCGTCCTCGCGCGCGAAGCCGCGAGACGGCGTCCCCGCGGCGATGCGTTTACAGCGGCGCTGGCCGAGGCGCCGTCACCGCGCGTCATCGCGGAATGCAAGCGCCGCTCGCCGTCGCGAGGCATCCTCAGGCAGGAGTACGACGCAGCGGCGCACGCGCGCGCGTATGCGGCGGCCGCGGCGGCGGCGATTTCGGTCTTGACGGAGCCGACGTTCTTCGACGGCTCGCTGGCGGATCTGCAGAACGTCCGCGAATCCGTTGACGTGCCGCTGCTGCGGAAGGACTTCATCGTGACCCGGTACCAGTTGGTCGAGGCCGCCGCAGCCGGCGCCGACGCCGTGCTCCTGATTGTCGGCGCGCTGACCGACGACGAACTCGGTTCGCTGATTCGTGGAGCGAACGATATCGGACTGGCGGCGCTCGTGGAGGTACACGACGCGGTGGAACTCTCGCGCGCGCTCGACGCCGGCGCCAAAATTGTGGGAGCGAACAGCCGCAATCTGCGGACACTGAACGTCGATTCGATGGTTCACGAAACCCTCGCTCCACGAATACCCGCCAGCGTGATCGCCGTCGCCGAAAGCGGCCTGCGATCGAGAAGCGACCTCGACCGGCTGGAGCGGTGCGGGTATCGCGCGTTCCTGGTCGGCGAGCGCCTCATCGTCGAACCCGATCCCGGTGACGCGCTGCGCCGGCTGCGGAGCCCGGTGTGACGCGGGTGAAGATCTGCGGAGTGACGACTGCTGAGGATGCGCGGCTGGCGGCGGAGCTGGGCGCGTTCGCCATCGGGATGGTGTTCTGGGCGCGCAGCCCGCGGCACGTTTCCGTCGCGGCGGCGTGCGAAATCGTCGCGGCGCTTCCTCCCGGTGTGGAGGCGGTGGGCGTGTTCGTCGACGAAGCGCCTGCCGAGGTGCGGCGCATCGTTCACGAAGTCGGGCTGGCCGGCGTGCAGCTGCACGGCAGCGAAGACCCGGCTGAGTATGCGATCGAGTCACGAACGTTGATCAAGGCGGTGCCGTTGCGCGGCGCAGAAGATGCCGCGACAGCGGTGAAGTTGCCGGCGTCGGTCGTCGCACTGCTCGACGCGCACGATCCCGTCAACCGCGGGGGCACGGGCCGCACGGTGGACTGGACGCTGGCAGCCCGCGTTGCCACGCAGCGGCCTGTCGTCCTCTCCGGCGGCCTGGCGGCCGCAAACGTGGCGGCTGCCATCCGGCTGGTCCGTCCGTACGCGGTCGATGTGTCATCGGGCGTCGAACACGCGCCCGGCAGAAAGGATCCCGTGAAGCTGCGTGCGTTCTTTGCGGCGGTGCGAGCGTCATGACCGACCTGTCCATTCCTGTGTTTGGCGCGCGCGACCCTGACGCGCGGGGCTACTACGGCGCGTTCGGCGGCCGCTTCGTGCCTGAAACGCTCGTCGCCCCGGTGGAGGAGCTCGCGGACGCGTATTTCCGCGTGCGCGACGACCCGGAGTTTCGCGCCGCGCTGGGTGCCCTCCTGCGTGACTACGTCGGCCGTCCGACGCCGCTGTACGAGGCGTCGCGGTTGACGGCGTCGTGCGGCGGCGCGCGGATTTTCCTGAAGCGCGAGGACCTCGCCCACACCGGTGCGCACAAGATCAACAACGCGCTCGGACAGGCGTTGCTCGCTTCGCGTATGGGCAAGCGCCGGATCATTGCCGAGACGGGGGCGGGTCAGCACGGTGTTGCCACGGCGACCGCGTGCGCGCTGCTCGGCCTCGAATGCCACGTCTACATGGGATCCGACGACATGGCGCGACAGTCGCTGAACGTGTTTCGCATGCGGCTGCTCGGAGCGGAGGTCGTCCAGGTCAACGCAGGGAGCCGCACACTGAAAGACGCGATCAACGAGGCCATGCGCGACTGGGTCGCCCGCGTGAACGACACGTACTACCTCCTCGGATCGGTGCTCGGTCCGCACCCGTACCCGCTGATGGTCCGCGAATTCCAGTCCGTCATCGGGCGGGAGGCACGGGCGCAGGTGCTCGAACGCCTGGGACGCCTGCCCGACGCGGTTGTCGCCTGCGTCGGCGGCGGCAGCAACGCGATCGGCATCTTCGACGCGTTCATCGGCGACGACTCGGTCCGGCTGATTGGCGTCGAGGCCGGTGGACGCGGCATCGAGCCGGGCCAGCACGCCGCGCGATTTGCCGGCGGCACGCCGGGAGTGCTGCAGGGCACCCGGAGTTTCGTCCTCCAGGACGAGGACGGCAACGTCGAGCCCACGCATTCCATTTCCGCCGGTCTCGACTATGCGTCCGTCGGGCCAGAGCACGCCTGGCTCCGCGACCGCGGCCGCGCCGAATACACGTGGTGCGACGACGATCGTGCGCTGGCGGCGTTCGGCCGGCTCGCACGCGAGGAAGGCATCCTCGCGGCGCTCGAATCGTCGCACGCGGTTGCGCATGCATGCGACCTGGCCGGGCAGCTCCCACGTGACGCCGCGATCGTCGTCAATCTGTCGGGGCGCGGCGACAAGGACGTCCTGAGCGTCCAGTCGGCGATGGAGGCGCTCCGCTGATGTCGGCCATCGCCAGAACATTCGATCGGCTCCGGACCAACGGCGGACGCGGGCTGGTGGCCTACGTCACTGCGGGGGATCCGACGCTCGCGCGAACGGAGGAGATCCTCATCGCACTCGCCGACAGCGGCGCAGACGTCCTGGAGGTTGGCGTGCCGTTTTCCGATCCGCTCGCCGACGGTCCCGTCATCCAGCGGGCATCCGAACGGGCGCTGGCCGGAGGCACGACGTTGAGGAAGACGATCGACATGGTCGCGCGTGCGCGCAGGCGCATCGAAGCACCCATCGTGCTGTTCACTTACGTGAACCCGATCCTGCGGTTCGGCGACGATGCCTTCGTCCGTGCCGCTGCGGACGCCGGCATTGATGGCGTGCTGATGCTGGACCTCCCGGTCGAAGAGGCGGAGTCGTTCCGCTCCAAGCTGTCGGCCGCGTCCATGGATCCGATTTTCCTGCTGAGTCCGACCACGACCGACGCGCGCATCGCGGCGGCGGCGGCACTCGGCAGCGGTTTTCTGTATCTGATCTCGCGGCTGGGCGTGACGGGCGCCAGAGACGAGGTCGGAAGCGGGGCGGAGGCGCTCGCGCGCCGGGTGCGCGCGCGCGCATCGCTGCCGCTGGCGCTCGGCTTCGGCATCGCGCGGCCGGAGCACGTCGCGCAAGTCTGCCGCTGGGCCGACGCCGCCGTGGTCGGCAGCGCCCTGGTCAATGTCATTGCGGAGCACGGTTCGTCGCCGGACGTCGCCGCGCAGGCCGGGCGTTTCGTACGCTGGCTGAAGGAAGGACACGCGTGAGTCACACGATCGTGGAACTGCGGAACCGCATCGACCTGCTGGACGAAACGCTCGTGCGCCTGCTGAACGCGCGCGCCGCCTGCGCGCTCGAAATCGGCCGGCTGAAGCGCACGGAAGGCATCCCGATTTATCAGCCCGAACGCGAGGCGGAGGTCCTGCGCAACGTGCAGCGCTTCAACAACGGGCCGCTCGATCAGCACGCCATGCGGCGGCTGTTCGAACGCATCATCGACGAGGCCCGCCACCTGGAACGGGTTGCGGACGGACAGGAATCCGCGGAGCCATAGGGCAGGAGCGGCGCGGGGCAAACCCCCCGGTAGAATAAGAGAAGGGCATCATGGTCGTTGTCATGCAGGAACGGGCCTCCGATGAGCAGGTCCAAAAAGTCATCGCGAAGCTCATTGAGATGGGATTCGACGTTCATCGCTCGACAGGGGCGCTGAAAGTCGTGCTCGGCGCCGTCGGTGGTGCACGCCAGTTCGATACGCGCCTGATTGAGGTGCTCGACGGCGTGCAGGAAGTGCACCGCATCACCGAGCCGTACAAACTTGCGAGCCGCACGTTCAAGCCGGACGACACGATCATCAACATCGGCGACCTCCGCATAGGCGGCGACGAGGTCATCGTCATGGCGGGCCCCTGCAGCGCCGAGAGCGAAGAACAGGTCGAGGCCACGGCGGCCGCGGTGAAGCGCGCCGGCGCCAAGGCGCTCCGCGGCGGCGCGTTCAAGCCTCGCAGCAGCCCCTACAGCTTTCAGGGACTCGGCGAAGAAGGGCTGCGGCTGCTCCGGTCGGCGGCCGACCGGCACAATCTCAAGCTCGTGTCGGAAATCATGGACATCAGCCAGCTGGAGCTGATGGAAAAATATGCCGACATCCTGCAGGTCGGCGCCCGCAACATGCAGAACTTCACGCTGCTGCGCGAACTGGGCAAATCGCACAACCCGATTCTGCTCAAGCGCGGCATCTCCGCGACCATCGAGGAGTGGCTGCTCTCTGCCGAGTACATCCTGGCCGGCGGCAACACGACAGTCATTCTCTGCGAGCGCGGCATTCGCACCTTCGAAAGCTACACGCGCAACACGCTCGATATCTCCGCCATTCCCGTCGTCAAGAAACTGAGCCACCTGCCGGTGTTCGTCGATCCGAGCCACGGCACGGGGATCCGCGACAAAGTGGCGCCCATGGCGCGCGCCGCGGTCGCGGCGGGCGCGGATGGACTCCTCATCGAAGTGCACTGCGATCCCGACCACGCGCTGAGCGACGGTGCGCAGTCGCTGTTCCCATCGCAGTTCGACCGGCTGATGGCGGAGCTGCGGATCATCGCCCCCGCTATCGGACGCAGTATCTGCCTCGAGCCGGTGGCGAGGAGGGGATGGGGCGTCTGAAAAATGCCCGACGGCGAACGGTCCGTGCCAGAACAGCCCCGGCTGCCGACCGAGCACCAGTATTCGGCCGGATCGGGATCGTCGGCTTCGGGCTGATCGGCGGCTCGATTGCGCTGGCGGCGCGGCGCCGCTGGCCGAAGGTCAAGATCGTTGCCGTCGACGTCGACGAGGTGGCCAGGCGCGCCGTCGAAACCCGCGTGGCCGATCGCGCCGGCGATGACCTCGATTTGCTGTCCGAAGCAGATCTCATTGTCCTGGCCGCGCCCGTACTCACCAGCATCAAGGTGCTGCCGGCACTTCCCTCGATCGTCCGGCGCGATGCACTCGTGACGGATGTCGCGAGCACGAAGCGCCTCATCGTTGCCGCGGCGGAGACGACGCCGCTCTCGTTCGTCGGCGGACATCCGATTGCGGGCGCCGTGGAGTCGGGCTGCCGTCATGCGAAAGCCGACCTCTTCGACGGGCACTCCTGGATTCTGACGCCCCGCGCGAATCACGCGCCGCAGCTCGATCGTCTCGAGCTGTTCGTGAGAGGCGTGGGAGCGGTGCCGCACGTCATGACGCCCGAACTGCACGATCGCTACCTGGCGATCATCAGCCATCTTCCGCAGTTCGCCTCGAGCGCGCTCATGCACGTCGTCGGCAAAACCGGCGGGGATATGGCGCTCGAACTGGCGGGCGCAGGTCTCGCCGACAGCACGCGGCTGGCCGGCAGTCCGCCAGGCATCTGGAAGGACATCGCCGCCACGAATGAAGATGCGCTGCGCGCGGCGCTCGACGAGCTGATCCACGCGCTCGAACACCTGCGCGACGGCCTGACCGACGGATCCGCCATCGAGTCCACGTTTGCCTCCGCGCGCCGCTGGCGCGACGCGCTGCTCCGCGCACGAGGAGACATGTGATCATGGACGCGCCGCTCTGGACGCCGTCGGCGGGGCGCGTAGCCGCCGCCAACCTGACCCGCTTCAGCGGGCGACTTCGGGAACGCGGGCTCGTCGATGCCGAGGGGTACCGCGAGCTGTACGAGTGGAGCCTGCGTGAACCCGAGCGCTTCTGGCTGGAAGCGTGGGAGTTCTTCGGGGTCATCGGCACGCGCGGCGAACGCATTGCGGACCGCCCGTTCGAGATGCGGCCGGGCGCCCACTTCTTCCCGGACGCGACGCTGAACTTCACCGAGAACATCCTCAGACGCCGCGACGATCGGCCGGCGATGATCGCGACCGACGAACGCGGATCGTTCAGGACGGTGTCGTGGGCCGAATTGACGCGAGATACCGCGGCGTTTGCCCGCGCGCTCCGCGCGTGCCGGGTTGGCCCCGGCGACCGCGTCGCCGGCTTCATCCCCAACATCGTCGAGGCCATCGTCGCGGCGCTCGGCTGCGCGGCGGTCGGCGCCGTCTGGTCGTCGTGCTCGCCGGATTTTGGCACTCAGGGCGTGCTCGATCGCTTCGGTCAGATCGGTCCTAAAGTGCTCGTTGCAGCCAACGGCTACTATTACGGCGGTCGGTCCTTTACGTGCACTGGCCGGACGCGCGAGATCCTGTCGGCGCTGCCGAGTGTCGAACGTGCGGTGATCGTGCCGCATGCGGATGTGGCCGACTGCGGTCCTGGAACGGACGTTCCGCGCGCGATTGCGTGGGACGATTTCGTAGGTCCGCATCGTGGCGCGCCGCTCGACTGCGAGCCGCTGCCGTTCAATCACCCGCTGTACATCCTGTACTCGTCGGGCACCACCGGCGTGCCGAAGTGCCTCGTCCATGGCGCCGGCGGCACGCTCGTGCAGCACCTGAAAGAGCACCAACTGCACTGCGACATCAAGCCGGACGATCGCGTCTTCTATTTCACGACGTGCGGCTGGATGATGTGGAACTGGCTCGTATCGGTGCTGGCGACGTCTGCGACCATCGTGTTGTACGACGGGGCGGCTCTGCATCGAGATGGCAGGGCATTGTTCGACCTTGCCGATCACACGGGGATGACCCTGTTCGGCACGTCGGCGAAGTTCATCGACGCGCTGGCAAAGGCTGGACTGCGCCCGATGGACACCCATTCGCTGGCCACGCTGCGTACGATGACGTCGACCGGATCGCCGCTCGCGCCCGACGGCTTCGATTTCGTCTACAGCGCCATCAAGCGGGACATCCATCTCGCGTCCGTTTCCGGAGGCACCGATATCATCAGCTGTTTCGTCGGCGGCAATCCAACGGCGCCCGTTTGGCGCGGAGAGATCCAGGCGCGCGGACTCGCCACGAACGTGCAGGTATTCGATGAATCGGGGCGTTCCGTACGAGAGCAGAAGGGGGAACTCGTCTGCACGCAGCCGATTCCATCGATGCCGGTGGAGTTCTGGAACGATCCGGATGGCCGCAAGTACCGCGCCGCATACTTCGAGCGCTTTCCCGGTGTCTGGACACACGGCGACTTCATGGAACTGACCGTACACGACGGCGCCATCATCTATGGGCGTTCGGACGCCGTGCTGAATCCCGGCGGCGTTCGCATCGGAACCGCCGAGATCTACCGCCAGGTGGAGCGGCTCCCGGATATCCTGGAGAGCCTGGCTATCGGTCAGCGGTGGGACGGGGATGAGCGGATCGTCCTGTTCGTTCGCCTCCGCGAGGGTGCGGAACTCAACGACGAGCTGCGCGACCGCATCCGGCGGCAGATTCGAGCGAATACGACGCCGCGCCACGTCCCCGAGAGGATCGTGCAGGTCACCGACATTCCGCGGACGCGAAGCGGCAAGATCGTCGAACTCGCCGTGCGCGACATCGTGCACGGACGAGAGATCCGGAACCGTGAGGCGCTGGCCAATCCAGAAGCGCTGGAGCAGTTCCGCAACCGCGTCGAACTCCGAACCTAGAACCCGAAGCCGACTCAGTAATTCACCCACTCGTCAACACACCATTTCACGAATTCTCATATATGGACTCTGCTGCCGTCATTCTCTCCGCCTGCCGGACCCCGATCGGATCGTTCGGGGGCGTGTTCAAGGACCTTTCCGCCGCCGATCTGGGCGCGGTTGTCATTCGCGAAGCCATCGCGCGCGCAGACATCAAGGCCGCCGACATCGGCGACGTGGTGATGGGCTGCGTGCTGCAGGCCGGCGCCGGCATGAACGTCGCGCGGCAGGCCGCAATCAAGGCAGGCGTACCGGTCGAAGTGCCTGCGGAAACCATCAACCGCGTGTGCGGCTCCGGGCTGCAGGCCGTCGTCCACGCCGTCGAAGCCGTGAAAGCGGGATTCATCGATCTGATGCTGGCGGGCGGCACCGAGTCGATGAGCAACGCGCCGTACATCCTGAAGGGTGCGCGTTGGGGCTACCGGATGGGCAACGGCGAAATCGTGGATTCGATGCTCAACGAAGGCCTCACCTGCGCGATGAACCGATGTCACATGGGCATGACGGCGGAGGAGGTCGCAAAGCGGTATGGCGTGTCGCGCGCCGATCAGGACGCGTTTGCCGCCGAGAGCCAGGCCCGCGCCGAGCGCGCGGTGAACTCCGGCGTGTTCGAGAAGGAGATCGTGCCCGTCGAGGTGCCGCAGAACAAAGGTCAGCCGGTGCGCGTGTCCAAAGACGAATACCCTCGCCCCGGGACAACGGCCGCCGCGCTCGCGGGACTCAAGTCCGCCTTCACGAAGGAAGGCACCGTCACTGCCGGCAATGCGTCCGGCATCAACGACGGGGCGGCTGCGCTCGTCGTCTCGACCGAGTCATGGGCGACGAAGAACGGGAGGAAGCCGCTTGCTCGCATCCTCTCGTACTGCACGGTTGGCGTCGAACCCATGATCATGGGCATGGGACCGGTCGAAGCCATGCGGCGTGCCGTCGGTCGCGCAAAGCTCTCGCTCGCCGATCTGGATGCCATCGAACTGAACGAGGCATTCGCCGCGCAATCGCTCGCCGTCGTCCGCGAGCTCGGCCTGGATCCGCGGAAGGTGAACATGCACGGCGGTGCCATCGCACTCGGTCATCCAATTGGCGCGAGTGGTGCCAGGGTGCTCGTCACGCTCGTGCACACGCTGCTGGCGCGCGGCGGCGGCCGTGGTGCAGCGTCTCTCTGTATCGGCGGCGGAATGGGAACGGCGATGGTGATTGAAGTCTGACGTCACACCTGCCCGAGCGGCGGCGTCACGCCGCGCGAGGCACGAGCGCGGAGATCGTCGACACCAGCCGCGCCGCCTCGATCGGTTTGGCAAGGTGCACCTGAAAGCCGGACGCGAGCGCGCGGTCCACGTCTTCCGCGCGCGCATGCGCGGTAAGCGCGATGGCCGGTACGCGCCGGACGACGTCGGAATCGAAGGCGCGGACCGACCGCATCAACGAGTAGCCGTCTTCGTCCGGCATGCCGATGTCGGCGATCAGCAGGTCGGGACGCAGTGTCGGCAGGATCTCCCGCGTCTCACCCGCAGAGGCGGTCGTCGTCACCATCGCGCCGGCCTCTTCGAGTATCGCGCGCAACACCTCCCGCGTGTCCGGCTCGTCATCCACGACCAGCACGCGCGTCCCACCCAGCGGGGCCGTTCCGATGATCGCGGGCGCCACTGTGCGCGGCTCGATCGCCTCGTGTTGAATGGGCAGCCTCACGATGAAGGACGAGCCGCGGCCTTCGCCGTCGCTCTCTGCCCGCACGGTCCCGCCGTGCAGCTCCACGATGTGCCGGGCGATTGCCAGACCCAGACCGAGCCCGCCGTGTGGTCGACTCACGCTGCTGTCGGCCTGCCGGAACGGCTCGAACGCGTGCGCAATGAAATCGGGGGCGAGGCCGGCCCCGTTGTCGACCACGCGGATCTCCGCCTGCCCGTCCACTTCCCGCAGGATGACCTCGATCCGGCCGCCAGGCGGCGAGAATCGGACGGCGTTCGAGAGCAGGTTCCAGACGACTTGCTGGAGACGATCGGGATCGCCGCTGACGACTGAGCCGGAAGCTTCGTACCACGTGACCAGGTCGATATGGCGCGTCGCGGCGCTTGGACGCACCGTATCGAGCGCTTCCTCGATGACTGTCGTCAGCCGGACCGGCGCGCGCTGGAAGCGCATCTGTCCGCTGACGAGGCGCGACGTATCCAGGAGATCATCGATCAGACGGACCTGTCGATCGGCATTGCGTTTGATCACCTCGAGCGCATGCGCGATCCGAGCGTTATCGAGCGGTTCGCGCGAGATGATCGACGCCCATCCAAGGATCGCCGTCAGCGGCGTTCGCAGCTCGTGCGAAAGCGTCGCCAGGAACGTGTCCTTCAACCGGCTCGCCTCTTCGGCATGCGCGCGCGCCGCCTGCTCCCGTCGAACCAGTTCGCCGATGGAATGGGACATTTTCGAGAACGCCTTCGCAAGCCGCCGCACCTCTCGGGGACCGCTGCTCCGAACGGACTGATCGAATTTTCCCTCCTCCATATCGCCTGCGGCCACCGCAAGACGCGTGATCGGCTTCGCGATCGCGTGCGCGACCAGGAACGCGATCACGAAGCCGAGCAGGATCCAGGCGACAGAAACAGAGACGAACCTCCGCCCGAGCGCGGTGATCGGCGCGAACGCGTCAGCGAACTGAAGATCCGCGATGACGCAGCCGCCAGGGATGGAGGCGGAAGGCCGGAACGCGCTGACGACCTCCGCGCCACTGTAGTCCGCGGTAATCAGTTCGCCCGATTGGCCGCGGAGACAGTGCTGGACGGAAGACATCGTCCGGGCGCGCTCGCGGGCGGCGGGAGTCGATTGCCGCAGTTTTGTGAGCAGCGCGCCTCGCGCATCGGCAAGAAACGCTTCACCCGTCGGGCCCAGCCCTGATCGATCCTGAAAGACGGATTCGATGTCGTTCAGAGGAAATCTCGCCCGGAGGGCAAGCGGACCACGGCGCACCGTCATCGTGTATTCGAGCGCGCCGTCGGCGACACCGACTGTGGGCGGGGCCGCTCGGTCAGCCGCTTCCGTAGGTTCGAACCAGGCGCCGCGCGCGGCGATCCGGCGACGGCCGTTTCGGAGCTCGACGGCGAGCGCGCGCTCGGACTTGTCCAGGCCGATGATGACCGAGCGCGTGCATTCTCGCTCGAGCGCGAGCCGGCCGCGCGTGCCGCGCTCGCCGCAAAGAGCTTCCATACTGGCGAGTGCCGATTCGAGCCGCTGTTGACGTTCCTGGAACGCGCGTTCGATCGCCTGCTCGCGCGCTTCCGCGACCGCGCCCGCCGCGCTCAGTGCCTGCTGCACGAGGGTCTGCCGGGACATCTGATAGGTGTACGCGGCGATGACGACGGTGCCCACGACGTTGAGGCCGACCAGAATCAACGCGACGTGATAACGAATGGGCAGAGACATTCCAGCTGTACGTTCGTGGACAAATCCGTTTCGCTCGGCGCGGCGGCGCGGCCGTCCAGAGTATACGGCTAGGCGATTTGGGTACGGAAGAAGGAAAGCTCAACCGCCAGTTTTCAGCTGACAGTTTCGTTACGACTGGCAACTCTCGGCCGAAACGGACATCGGCAAACTGGGAACTGGAAGCTGGATTAGTGTCCGCCGCCGCCCCCGTCCCGCAGGCCCGGACGGATCTTCACCAGCGTGCTGCCGAAGGCTACGATCTTGTCCTTCTGCTTCAAGGTCAGCGTGACGTTGTAGTCGCCTGACGTATCGAAGACCCGGGCGGTGGCGAAGTGGCGTTTGATTTCGCTCTGGCCGGCGACGAACGGATCGCAGTCGGCACGATCGTCCGACTTGGTACCGTCGCCCCACTGCCATTCCACCGCGGCGCAATAGAGCGCCTCTTCGTTGGCATCGCCGCCGGTGAGATCGCCGGTGAGGACGACACGGGCGGGTGAGAACGCGATCGCGGGCGACGCCTTCAGCTTGAGCGACGCTTTTTTGCCCTTATCAGAGTTTGGTCCGGGACCGGCGGATACGATCGCGGCCGCCGATATGGTGAACGCGATCACCAGCGGCAGAGAGAAAGACTTCATGACGCTCCCCCGTGGACAGGCTGCGATCAGTTTAGCAGACTATAATCCGCGTCATGTCTCTTCGTGTGTCGACGTCGCTCGCACGGCTGAGCGTCGAGCCGCTGCCATCCATCGAAACAGATCTGCTGGTCGTTCCTATTTTCGAGGGCGAAACGCGAGCGCCGATCGACGGTCTCGATGGAGCCGCCGCAGGAGAGATCTCGCGCGCGCTCGCGTCGGGCGAGGCGGCGGGCCGTCCTTTCGAACTTTTCTTCACGCCCCTCGTACGGGATTGGAAAGCCCGCCGCGTCGCGCTGGCCGGTGCTGGAAAGGCGCAGACCTACGACCTCGAGCGCCTGCGCCGCCTCGCCACAGCCGCAGCGCTGGCCGCACGCCAGCGCCGGCTCACGCGCATCGCGTTCGTGCTTCGTCGCCCCGATCGAGGGCCCGTCGGCTTTACCGACCCGCAGGCGGCGCAAGCCGTTGCCGAGGGGCTGATGGCCGGCGCGTATAACGCCGGACTCTACAAGACGGCTGACCGTGGCGGTCCGCCGCCAACGGATCTCGTCGTCGCTGCGCATGCAGCCGACTCGGCCGGCGCGCTGGCCGCCGCTGTCGAGCGCGGGGCCGTACTCGGTGAATCGGTCAACATCGCGAAGCATCTCTGCGACGAACCGTCGAACGTCCTCACGCCGCGGGTATTCGCAGACCGCGCCGCAGCGATCGCCCGCGATGCCGGTCTCTCGGTCCAGATTCTCGACGAGCAGGCGATCGCGCAGATGCGTATGGGTCTCCTCCTCGGCGTCGCGCGGGGGAGCGCCGAACCGCCGCGCGTCATCGTGCTCCGCCACGACCCGCCATCCGCACCCGCCGCGCCGGTCCTTGGCCTCGTGGGAAAGGGCATCACGTTCGATACCGGCGGGATTTCGATCAAGCCGGCCGACGGCATGGAGCGGATGAAGGACGACATGGCGGGCGGTGCCGCGGTGATCTGCGCGATGCGCGCGATCTCCCTGCTGGGTGCCCCCATCCGCGTGGTCGCCGTCGTGCCCACGACCGAGAACATGCCCGGAGGCCGCGCGATCAAGCCGGGCGACGTGCTCACCGGCGCGAGCGGCAAGACGGTCGAGGTGATCAACACGGATGCGGAAGGACGCCTGATCCTCGGAGACGGATTGTGGTACGCGCAGGAACTCGGCGCAACGCATCTCGTCGACGTCGCCACACTGACCGGCGCATGCGTGGTCGCCCTCGGCAAGGCTGCGTCCGGCCTCTTCGGAACCCCGGACGATTGGCGCGATCTCGTCGAGCAGACGGCGCTAACCGCCGGCGACCGCTGCTGGCCGCTGCCGCTGTACGACGAATACACCGATCAGATCCGCAGCGATGTCGCGGACATCATGAACTCCGGCGGCCGCCCGGCCGGCGCCTGCACGGCCGCGATGTTCCTGAAGGAGTTCGCAGGCGATCGCTCGTGGTGCCATCTCGATATCGCGGGCACCGCCTGGGCCGAGGATGGGAAGCCGTATCTGGCAAAAGGAGCAACCGGCGTAGCGGTGCGCACGCTCGCGGAGCTCGCGTTCAGCGCGGATCGGTACCCCGCTGTGCCAGCCGGATCGATCCAATGAAGCGTGCGGGCTAGAACGGCGAGATGCGGTACGGATTGTCCGCAACCGGGTCCGGCTCGTAGCCGTGCTGCGCGCGCCAGCGCTTGATGAGGATCAGGATCCCCCCGAGCGCCGCCCCGAGCAGCGCGGCACAGATGAGCCCCACGCCGACCACGCCGATCGCGCCGAAGATGACGTCGGCGATCGAGGTTTCCTTGACGGGCTGCTCGACGACCTGAACGATGATCGGCGCCTGTTGCTGGAGCAGCAGCACTCAGTCATTTTACGGTGAATCGCGGGCTGCAGATTTCAGATCGATCTTCGATCGGTCAAATCCACCCGCCATCTTCAGTCGTCAGTTCAACGTCAGAACGTCGCCTTTTTCCCTGTGGCGCTCGTCTGTTTCCGCAGCGCCTGCTGATACGACACGATCGCGTCGAACAGCGACTGCGCAATTTGCTGGCGATACGCGGCCGTCTTGAGCAGCGCGCCTTCCTGCTTGTTGGTGAGGAACGACATCTCGGCCAGCACGCTCGGCATGCCGGCGCCGATGAGCACGACGAACGGCGCCTGTTTCACGCCGAGGTCCCGCAGCGCCTTGTTCCGCGTCCGCAACCGCCTGGCCATCGACTTCTGGACGGTCTCGGCGAAGTCACGGGATTCGTCGATCTTGTTGTTCAGCGCAATGGCCTTCACGATGTCGGGAAGGTTGTGCATCGCCTGGCCCGAGCTGGCGTTCTCGCGCGCGGCCACGGCTTCGGCCTCCGGGTTCGTCGCAAAGTTCAGGAAGTACGTCTCGATGCCGTGTGCGGCGGGGCTGCGGCTCGCGTTCGCATGAATCGAGAGGAACAGGTCCGCGCCTTCACGGTTCGCAATGGCCGTGCGCTCCTGCAGCGGGATGAAGACATCGGAGTCGCGCGTCATCACGACGTCGACCCCGGCCTGCTTCTCCAGCAGTTTCTGCAGCCGCAACGCGACGTCCAGCGTCAGCTCCGACTCGCTGATGCCGTTGCCCTGCGCGCCCGGATCGTGGCCGCCGTGACCGGCGTCGATGACGATCCGCGACACGCCGAGCCCCAGCTGCCGGGACAACGAGAACTTGCCGTTCGAGTTTGCAGCAGGCGGCGCGACAGCGACGCCAGCCGACGGCCTGGAGGGCAGAGGCGCTTTGCCATCCGCGTGCGAATTCGAAGACTTGCCGTCCGCCCTGGAGGGCGCCGGCGGCGGCGTCGTCTCGGCAAGGGGAGCCGGGTTTGACTCGGTCGCAGGCGGCGGCGAGGGAAGCGACGCCACCAGCGGCGGCGGCGGGGCACTCGTGGCTTTTGCCGTAGCGGATCGTTTGAAGTCGATGACCAGCCGGTACGGTCCGTACATCGGATAGACGGAGTACGCATCGACCCCCTGGAGATCCATCACGACCCGTGTCGTGTTCTGCGGGTGCCGGCCGAGACGGATCTCGCGGACCACGTCATCGTCGAATTTCAGCGCGGTGTCCTGCAGCGCCGGCGCCGTCCGGACGCCCTTCAGATCGAAGAAGACGCGCTTCGGATTGTCGACTTCTTCCTGGTGATAGGGGACTTCCTCGTCGAGATCGATCGTGACGCGGACGCCGTCGGACATCAGCGCGCGATGGATGTCCTTGAGCAGCACGGTCTCCGATCGCACTGTTTTGCCGGTCGTGGCCGACGGCTTCGGATCCGACGCTGGCATCTGGCCCTCGGCCGCGATGGATGGCGGGTGCGGGTCGACCGTCGGAGGAGCCGCAGCGCTCTCCGTCGACGCGGCAGTCGCGTCGTCGTCGTATCCAGGCGTCGCGCCTTCCGCCGCAGCCTTGGCGCGCGCGGCGAGCTTGCTGGACGGATATTGAGAGCTCAGGGCGGCGAACAACTTCCGCGCCTTGTCGCGATCCGCCTCGTCGCCCGACCGTTGATAGGCGAGCATCGAAAGGTCGGCCGCCTGCCAGAGCGCATTGTCACAGTAGCTGCTCGCGGGGTGCGTCGCGACGAGCCGTTCGTACGCGGCGACGACGCGCCGGATTGCGGCGGGCGAGCCGCCGTTCTGGCTGCGAACGGCGCGCTCCTGCGTGAGCGCGCGATTGTACATGTCGCGCGCGGTGTCCGCAGCGCGTGCAGCCGGGGCCGCGAGCAACCCGAACGTCAGGGCGAGAGCCAGAATGGAATGCTGTTTCATGGGGACCGCCTATCGAAGCTGGGCGTCTACTTCGTCGAAATAGTCCTTCTTCACGAGCACCTCGCGCGCCTTGCCGCCGGCAGCCGGCGACACGAGGCCGTCCATCTCCATCATGTCCACCAGCCGCGCAGCACGGCTGAATCCGATCCGCAGTCGCCGCTGCAGGTACGAGATCGATGCCTGGCCGCTCGACACGACGATGCGTGCAGCCTCGTCGTAGAGTTCGTCCTTTTCGAACTCCAGCGCCTCCTGCGCGCCCTTTTCCTCGGCGGTGATCGTCGTGTCGTACGACGGCCTGCCCTGTTTGCGCAGGAAGCTCGCCAGCCGCGCGCTCTCCTGCTCCGAGATATACGGGCCATGCAGACGCAGGTAGCGCGATGAGGCGGGCGGCAGGTAGAGCATGTCGCCCTTGCCGAGCAGCTGCTCCGCGCCGTTGCCGTCGAGAATCGTGCGCGAGTCGATCCGCGACGACACACGGAACGAGATGCGCGCCGGCAGGTTGGCCTTGATGAGACCGGTAATGACGTCGACCGAGGGACGCTGGGTCGCCAGCACGAGGTGAATCCCAATCGCGCGCGCCATCTGTGCGAGCCGCGCGATCGATTCCTCGACTTCGTTGCCTGCGACCATCATCAGATCGGCCAGTTCGTCGATCAGCACGACGATGAAGGGCAGCGGCTTGATCTCGTTGCCCTTGTCGTCGACGAGCGGCTCTCCCTTTTTCTCCTCCTGCATCGCGCGGACGTTGCGGTTGTACTGATCGATGTTGCGCACGCCGAAGGCCGCAAGCGTCTTGTAGCGCTCTTCCATCTCGCGCACGGCCCACCGCAGGGCATTGGACGCGAGCTTCGGATCCATGACGACCGGCGTCAGCAAATGGGGGATGTCTTCGTACATCCCCAGCTCGAGGCGCTTCGGGTCCACCATGATGAAGCGCACGTCGTCGGGCGTCGCCCGCATGAGGATGCTGGTGATCATCGCGTTGACGCTGACGGACTTGCCCGCGCCCGTCGACCCCGCAATCAACAGGTGCGGCATCGTCGCGAGATCACTGACGAACGGCTCGCCGTGGATCGTTTTCCCCAGGGCAATCGTGAGCTTCGAATGGGAGCGCTTGTACGCGTCGGATTCGAGCAGCTCGCGAAGCGAGATCGCCTCGCGGTGCAGATTCGGGATCTGGATGCCGACGGTAGACTTGCCGGGGATGCGGTCGATGATGACCGATTCGGCCTGCATCGCCAGGCAGAGGTCGTCCGCCAGGCCGGTGATCTTGCTGTACTTCACGCCAGCGTCGGGCTTGAACTCGTAAGTCGTGACGACGGGGCCGGGATGGATCTGGACGACGGTGCCTTCGACGGAGAATTCGCGGCACTTTTCCTCGAGCAGGCGGGCGCCTTCCATCAGCTCGCGCTCGTCGATCTTGCGTTCCCCCTTTGCCGCGTCGAGCAGTGCCAGCGGCGGCAGCGTGAACGCACCCTTCTTCCGCTCGATGGGCGCCTTCTCCGGTTCCTGAAGTGGAAGCGTCGGTGCAGCGACGGGTGCCGGCCGCTTGATTGGCGGCGGAGGCGTCGGCCTCGACGAAGCGGCCTTCAAGGCCGCCGCCGCCGCATTCACCATCGCCGCGGTCTTGGACGGCTTTTTGGGCGCAGCGTCGGCGTCCTCTGATGAACGCGCCGCGCGCGCGGGGGCGTCTGGGGGAGGCACCACGGTGATCGGCTTCTCGCGCGTCGCCGGCCGCTCGATCTGCGGCGTGTCCTTGCCGCCCTTCGACTCCTTGCCTTCCTTGGCCAGATGCTTTTTCAGCACCTCCTGTCGCTGCTTGTCGCGGCGTTTCTCTTCGCGCCGCTCGCGCATGGCCGCCAGCATCGCGGTCCAGCGATCGTGAGCGAGCTGGAAGATCGCCGAGAAGAGCCGCCCGAACGAGAACTGGGTCGAGAGAATGATCGCGAGGAAGAACAAGGTGAGGATGAGGATGATCGACCCTGTCCGGTTCAAGTACGCGGAAAGCATCGACGCCAGGTGCTCGCCAACGACCCCTCCCGCCCGGACGTCCGCGCCCGGCCCCGGCGCTCCGAACGCGAGCGACAGAAACGCAGCGGCGGAACTGAAGACGAGCGTGGCCCCCAGGATCTTGGTATACGCAGCGTCGACGACCCGGCACCAGAAGTAGTGCCAGCCGATGACGGCCAGCACGATCGGGATCAGGTAGGCGGCATATCCGAATACCTGATAGGACAGTTCGGCCAGAAAGGCGCCGACGCGCCCCGCGAAGTTGGCCGGCGCGAGATCGGTCCCGGCGTTGAAGAACCAGACCGGGTCGGACGCGCTGTAACTCGCGAGCGAAATGAACCAGATGAGCGCGGCGGCAAAGAGCGCGACGCCGACGAATTCGCTCAACCGCCGTGACAGGGTGCCGGCCGCCACCGTCAGATCTCCATCACCACCGGCAGGACGAGCGGCCGGAGGCCAGAACGTTTGCGGAAGAACCGCTGCAGGTCCACTCGAATCTTCTCCTTGATCAGCCCCGGGTCGGTGCGTTCCTCGAGGCTCGCTCCAGCGATGGCCGCGCTGACCAGCCCGGGCACTTCCTTGAGCAGCGCTTCCGTGCGCGCGTCGACAACGAACCCCCGCGTGATGACGTCCGGCCGGTCTTCGACGCCTCCGGACTGCCGGCCGATCGCCACGACGGGCACGACGAGCCCGTCGTTGGCCAGATGCCGTCGATCTCGCAGGACCTCGTCGCCCACCTCGCCGGTGTGTGTGCCGTCGATCAAAATCCGCCCGGCCGGTACCCGTTCGGCGATTCGCGCCCCCTCGCCGTCGACCCGGATGACGTCGCCGTTCTCGGCGAGCACCACCCTGGTGGTGGGCGAAACCCGGGCCGCAACCCTGGCGTGCCGCGCAAGCTGCCTGTACTCCCCGTGTATCGGCACGAAGAACTCCGGCCGTACGAGCGAAAGCATGAGCTTGAGCTCTTCCTCCGACCCGTGGCCCGACACGTGGACGTGCTTGATCCCTTCGTAAACGACCTCGGCCCCGCGCCTCGCCACGTGATTCATCACCCGGCCGATCGCCTTCTCATTGCCCGGGATCTCGCGGGCGGAAAACACGACGACGTCGTCGGCGTCGAGCTTGACGTGGCGGTGGTCGTCGATGGCGATCCTCGGCAACGCCGCCTGCGGCTCCCCCTGAGAGCCGGTGCAGATGCACACGACGTCCTGGGCAGGGTAGCTGCGCACGTCACTGTCACGAATCTGGACGCCCGGCGGGATCCGCAGGTACCCGAGACGCTCGGCAATCTGCGAGTTCTCGTTGACGCCGCGCCCGACAAAGGCAACCTTGCGATCGAACTGATGCGCCAGGTCCAGCAGCACCTGCATGCGGTAAATGCTCGACGCGAACGCCGCAACGACGATCCGGCCCTGGGCGCTCGTGAAAATTTCCTCGAACGCGTCGATGACGTCGCGCTCCGACCCGCTCACGCCTTTCCGCTCGATGTTGGTGCTGTCCGCGAGGAGTACGCGCACCCCTGACGCGCCAAGTTCCGCCAGCCGATGGAAGTCGACGTGTTCGCCGTCGAGCGGCGTCTGATCGATCTTGAAGTCGCCGGTGTGCAGCACGACGCCGGCGGGCGTCGTGATCGCCAGCGCGACGCAGTCGGGCATGCTGTGCGTCACACGGATGAACTCGACGGTGAAGTCGCCGATGCGCACACGCTCGCGCGGCCGCACCTGGACGAGGCGATCCCGCGCGTCTTCGCCGTGTTCCTGCAGCTTGGGTTCGACGAGCGCGAGCGTCAGCGGCGTGCCGTAAATCGGCCCGTTGATGTAGGGGAGCACGTGCGGCACGGCGCCGATGTGGTCTTCGTGGCCGTGAGTCAGCACGAGGGCCTTCAACCGGTACTGCTGCTGCAGCTGCCGCAGGTCGGGAATGATCAGGTCCACGCCGAGCAACTCCGGCTCGGGGAACATGACGCCCGCGTCCACGAGGATCGCGGTGTCGCCGCAGGCGACGACCATCATGTTCATCCCGAATTCGCCCAGCCCGCCGAGCGGAATCAGGTCGAGTGGCGGCAGGCCGGACGCACCGGCAGTTTCCGGACCGTTTATCAAATCGAGTCCCAGTCAGTGGACGATATCCGGCCGCACGGACAAGCCGCGGCTGGCGCCGCAAGGCGAGCATGTCCTGCCTGCCCGGCCGCTGGGACGGCGGGCAAGACGGCACTTGACCGTCGAAACGCACACGAAGCGCTGGCGGATCGAAGGTGTGGCGGAACTATAGCACAGGTTGCGAAAAATGCTCTGGCGGAAAGAGTTACGGGGCCGCCGCGAGAACGTTCGCGAGCCTCGCCAACTCGACGAGCGTCAGCGTTTCGGGACGCCGAGTGGAGTCGATGCCAGCCGCCGCGAGCGCTTCGGTTGCGTTTCGATGATGCGCCTCGGCAACCGCGCGCGCGGCGTTCCCGAGCATCTTGCGCCGCTGCGTGAAGATCGAACGGATGACCCTCTCCAGCGTCTGCGGGGAGTCGACGCGCACGGGCGACGGCCTGAACCGGAGGTGCACCAGCGACGAACGCACCCTGGGGACCGGGCGGAACGCACCCGGCGGCAGCTCGAACAACAGGCGGACGTCAGCCGCGATCGCGGCGAAGATCGTCAGGACGCCGTAGTCTTTCGTGCCCACAGATGCGGTGAGCCGATCCGCGAACTCCTGCTGCACCATCACGGTGGCATCCACAATCGAATCGGATCGAGCCGTCCAGTCGAACAGCCGGAACAGAACAGGGGAGGAGATGTTATAGGGGAGATTGCCGGCGATCCGGATGGGGCCGGCGCCGAGCACCGATGGATCGATCTCGAGCACGTCCGCCGTCAGGATCCGGACGTTGGGGGGTGCTTCCCGCTCGAGCGCGGCGGCCAGGTCGCGGTCGACCTCGATCGCGGTCAACTGGTCGACGCGGCGGGCCAGCCGTGTGGTCAGCGCGCCGGTGCCAGGCCCGATTTCGATAAAGCGGTCTTCGCGCCTGGGTGCGATGCCTTCGATGACCCGATCCGCCCACGAGGATTCGAGGAAATGCTGTCCGAACCGCTTGCGCGGACGAAACCCGCGCGTCATGCGTCGCGCACGGAATCGCCGCGCCAGAACTTCTCCTCGATTTCCTGAATCTCCTCCTCGCTCAGCCCGAAGTAGTGCCCGAATTCGTGGATGACCGTCTCGGCGATGCAGTCGCGGATCTCGTGTTCGTCACCGCCGCATTGCTCTTCGATCGGCCGCTGATATATGGAGATGCGATCGGGAAGCGCATTCCCGTAATCCCAGGAACGCTCCGGCAGCGGGGTGCCCTGATACAGCCCGAGCAGCGTCTCGTCGTCTTCCATGCCGAGATCGGCAAGCAATTCGGGCGGAGGTTCGTCTTCCACGACGAGCGCGACGTTCTGCATCGCCGCGCGGAACCGCTCCGGGATGTCGCCGAGCGCCTCTTCGACGAGCTCAGAAAACCGCCGTCTCGTCACGATCTCGCCTTGACAGCTCGCGCCGCCGGTCTTGCGGCCTGGCGCTTCGCCGTTGCGCCGAGCGTCGTGCGGTAATAGTCGCACTCGCCAGGCACCGCGCATTTGTCGCACAGAGGACGCGGTCTGCAGATACGACGGCCGTGCAGGATGAGGGTATCCGACGTTCGCGTCCATTCCTTTCGCGGCATCGCGGCGCACAGCTGCTGCTCCACGAGCTCCGGATCCTCTCCCTTGGCGATGCCGATCCGGTTCGACACGCGCAGGACATGCCGGTCGACCGGCAATCCGGGCACGCCAAGCGCATGGCCAAGGACGACGTTGGCCGTCTTTCGGCCCACCCCGGGCAGCGCGGTCAGGCCTTCCATGTTCTTCGGAATCGCGCCGCCGAATCGCTCCACGACGGCAGTCGCCATGCCGACGAGCGACTTCGATTTCATCCGAAAGAATCCCGTCGACTGGATCTGCGGCTCGAGTTCGGCCGTGGTTGCCCTCGCCAGCGCGCGCGCGTCGGGATATCGGGCAAAGAGCGGCGGCGTGACCTGATTCACGCGCTCGTCGGTGCACTGGGCCGAGAGGATCGTCGCCACCAGGAGCTCGTACGCGTTCCGGAAGTGCAGTTCCGTATCGGCGTTGGGATGCTGTGCGCGCAGCTTCTTCATGATCGCGCGCGTCTCGGCCGCAGACTTCATCGCGCCATCATCGCCCATTTCATCAGGCGGTGCATACTAAGCGCTATGACCGAACGCAAACAGATCAACTTCACGATCGTGCCGGACGACCAGGGGGATTCACCCCGGACGTACGCGAACTTCTGTGCGATTTCGCATACGCCGTTCGATTTCACCCTGTCGTTCTGCGAGGTGCAGCCATTGTCGCAGCGCGATGTCGAGGCCGCCGAAGCCGACCACGTCGTCCGGGCTCCGGTGCGCGCGCGCATAGTGCTTCCGCTGCAGGTCGTTCCGAACCTGATCGCCGCGCTTCAGGAACACATGCGCGTGTTCGCGGACTCGACGGGGGCGACGTGGAACAAGGATCCCGTCCACTGAATTGCGGGTCGCGGCGGGGCGTGATCGGTCAATAACGGCGCATGACGCCGATGACGACACCCTGGATCTGCACCTGCTCCGGATGGACGAGGATCGCCTGCATGGCGGGGTTGGCGGGTTGCAGCCGGATATGCCCGGGCTCGCGATAGAACTTCTTGAGCGTGACGTCCGACCCATGGAGCATCGCGATCACCATCTCGCCGTTGTCGGCGATGTGGCGGTCCTCGACGATCACGAAGTCGCCGTCGCGAATCTGCTCGTCGATCATCGAGTCCCCCTTGACCCGGAGGACGTAGGTGTCGCGCTTGCCGACGAGATCCTCCGGCACGACGATGGTTTCGCTTCCGACGATCGCCTCTATGGGGGTACCGGCTGCGACGTAGCCAAGGAGCGGCAACTCGACGGCCCGACCGCCCACACGCGAAGAGACGAGCTCCACGGAACGGCTGCGGTTCCAGGCGCGTTTGATGAAGCCTTTTTCCTGCAGGTTCGTGAGGTGTTTGTGGACCGTTGCGAGCGACGAGAGACCGAAACGGCGGCCGATTTCTTCGAGACTGGGCGCGTAACCGTGCCGCGCGATGAAGTCATTGAGGTAGTCGAGGATCTCCCGTTGACGCTTCGTCAATGGCAGCATGCGCGGGACTATACGCAAAGGAAAAGCGAAAGTCAATACGTCAAACGCACGACTCGCCGCGCCACAGCCCTGGTGAGTCCGTCGAGCTCACTCAGGAATGAACAGGCTCCAGAGCGCGAGGCCGGCAAAAATGAGAGCGGCGATGAGGAACAGCGGAGCTGACAGATTGTGGGCGCGATCGTCCGCCGAACGGATCGTGCTTGCCCCGCACGCCGCGCACACGTGATAAACGAGCGAGTCTCCCTTGTAGGCGGGCGCCAGGGGCGCTCCGCAGCGGGGGCAGGGAGCCATATTTACTACTCATAATAGTAGAAAAGGGCGCCGCTGAACGGGCAGGTTCACCCCTCGCGTAACTTTCAGCCGTCTGACCGGTCTAACCGACTGAGGCATGCTGACCCGTGTGTGGCCGCGCACCCGGCGCGTGGACGCGCTCGACGCGACCGTGACGATCACCAACCGGACCGACGCCGAACTGGTACACGCCTGTCTGGCCGGGGACCGGCACGCGTTCGACGCCATCGTCGAACGGCACCAGCGGACCGTGTACCGGATCTGTTACCGGTTCGTCGGGCGGCACGAAGACGCGAGCGATTTGGCGCAGGACGTGTTCGTCCGCGCGTACAAGGGCCTGCGCAATTTCAAGGGACACGCGTCGCTCTCCACGTGGCTCTACCGGATTGCGGTAAACGTCTCGTTGAATCACGTCGGATCGAAAACAGTCGTCGCAGAGCCGATTGCCGCCCGCGACGACACGCTGCGTGCGGGGACGGAAGCGCCAGTGGACACAGTGCTGCGCGGCGAGCGGGCCGCGCAGGTGCGTGCAGCAATCAGGCAATTGCCGCGTAAGCAGCGCGCGACCCTGATCCTGCGGATCTATCACGACCTCCCGCACGAGCAGATTGCCGGAATCCTGGGAAGCTCGGTCGGCGCGGTAAAGGCCAACTTCTTTCACGCGTTGAACAACCTGAAAAAGGCGTTGCGGGACGTATGAGGCACCTTTCTTTGGCCGAATTCGTCGACGAACTCGATGGCCGCCTTACGGACGAGCGGCGCGCTCATCTCGAGTCATGCGTTCGATGCGCGGAGCAGACCGCAGCGCTCCGCTCGGCCGTGACGGACGCGCAGCACGTCGAGAGCTCCGAGCCGTCACCGCTGTTCTGGGATCATTTTTCGGCGCGGGTCCGCGCGGCCCTGCGCGACACGACGCCGGCGCGCCTCCATTGGTGGCGGCATCCGGCGTTCACCATCGCATGCTCGCTGGTGCTGGTCGCCGCGGTCCTCACTGGCGTTCGCGATTCGCGGGTCCGGCGCGCAGAACGCGCCCCGCTGCCGGCGCCGCCCGCCGCGGCAGTCAGTGCATCCGAGGTTCCGCCTGCCGACGATGCCGCGTGGAATCTGCTGACCGACGTGGCGTCAACGATGGAGGAGGAAGATCCGCATGCCGCCCCCTTGGCGGTGCGGCCGGCTGAGGTCGATCGCGCGGTCGTCGATCTGTCCGCGACGGAGCGGCAGGAACTCCGCCGTCTGCTCCAGAACGAGCTGAAGCGGTCGGGAAATTAGCATGCGGACGTATCTCCTGGTCGCACTGATTCTGTCCGGCGTCGTGTCTCCCGTCCACGCTCAACGTGCGCAGCGACGTCAGGCACAGGCAGCGGCCGCGCAGGACGACAATGGTCCGATCACGCCCGGCGAAATCCAGCGGATGTTCGAAGCGTGGACGCTGGTGCAGGCGCAGGACGCGCTGAATCTGTCCGAAGCGCAGTACGGGCGGTTCGTGACCAAGCTCAAGGCGCTGCAGGATGCGCGTCGACGCCATCAGCAGGCGCGCATGCAGATCCTGGCGGATCTTCGCAGGACGCTGAACGGACCAACGCCGTCCGATACGGGCCTCCGCGACTCGATGAAGTCCCTCTCGACTGAAGACGATCGTGCAGCCGCCGAAATCCGCAAAGCGCAGGACGAGGTCGACAGCGTGCTCGACGTTCCGCAGCAGGCGCGATTCCGCCTGTTCGAGGAACGCATGGAGGCTCGCAAACTCGAGCTGCTGCTCAAGGCGCGTCAGGGCCGCGCCGCGAAGTAGTCGTCCCGGCCGACCATCAGGACCCGTCCGGAACGGTTTTACAATGGGTTCATGCGTGTTCCCGCGGCGTTCGCGTTTGCTCTGTGCACTTCCGCGGCGCTGACAGCGCAGCCGCGTCTGACCCAGCAGGATGCGGCGCGCTTCCAGGCCAAGCTGACGAGGATCCAGGCGTTTGCCGCGGCTCGATCCGCAAAGGCACAATCGACCGAACTGACCGACGTCGAAGTCAATTCGTACCTTCGATATTCAGCCGGTGCACAGGTACCCGTCGGAATGACCGAGCCGACGCTCAACGCGCTCGGCAACGGACGCGTCGCCGGCCGTGCCATCGTCGATCTTGATGCCGTGCGACATCAGAAACAGCGGGGGTGGACGGACCCGCTCGGGTATCTGTCCGGTAAGGTGCCGGTCACCGCATCCGGCACGCTCACCACGTCGAATGGGACCGGTCAGTTCGCGCTCGAGTCGGCGGAGATTTCGGGCGTGACGGTGCCGAAGTTCGTCCTCCAGGAACTCCTCAGTTACTACTCGCGCACGCCGGAAACGCCGAACGGGATCGACATGGACGCGCCCTTTCAGTTGCCCGCCCGCATCAAGTCAATCACAGTCGGGAATGGCAGCGCGACGGTGATTCAGTAAAGGATGCCGGCCTGACCTCAGCTTCCGAGCCTTCCCTGCAGGGGCCGCTGCAATTCCTCAAGGGTGTCGGTCCGCGCCGCGCGGCCGACCTGCGGCGCGTCGGCCTGGAAACGGTCGAAGATCTGCTTTACAGGTTTCCCGTCCGCTACGAAGACCGTGGTCACTTCGAGCCGATCAGCGCGCTCAAGCCAGGCGTTGCCGCCTCGGTTGCCGGCGAAGTCCTGTCATGCGGCATCCGTCCGACCCGGCGCCCGCGATTCCGCATCTTCGAGCTGCTCGTTCGCGATCCGACCGGGAGCCTGCGCGCCATCTGGTTCAACCAGCCATTCCTCAACGACATCTTCCATCCGCACCAGCGCGTGATTCTGTACGGCAAGCTCGAACTCACGTCGCACGGCCTGCAGATGCAGAGTCCACAGTACGAGATCCTGCCGGACGAAGGCGCCGACGATCCCGGCGACAGCGAGACGCCTCACACACTGCACACCGGGCGCATCGTCCCGATCTACGAAAAGACGGGACAGCTCACCGCCAAGGTGCAGCGAGCGCTGGTCCATCAGGCGCTGGAACAGCTGCCGCCGGCACTGCCGGATCCAATCCCGCCCGCCATTCGTGAGCGTCTCGGGCTTCTCGATCGCCGGACGGCAATAGAGGCCGTCCATTTTCCGCCGGCGGATGCGGCCGTCCCGGATCTGAATGCCTTTCGATCGCCGGCGCACCGGCGGCTGATCTTCGAAGAGTTTTTTCTGTTCCAGCTCGGGATCGTGCTGCGGAAGCGCCGCGCGGAAGGGGAGCGCAAGTCGCGACCCGTCGTGGTCACAGACGCGGTGCGGGACGCGGTCCGGAAAGTCCTGCCATTCCGGCTCACAGGGGATCAGAAGACCGTCATCCGGGAGATCGTCACCGACATGCAGCGGCCGCAGCCGATGAATCGAATGCTGCAGGGCGACGTCGGATCCGGGAAGACGATCGTCGCACTGATGGCCTCGCTCGTCGCGATGGAAAACGGTCTGCAGGTGGCGTTCATGGCCCCGACGGAGATCCTCGCCGAGCAGCACTTCATCAACATCCGGCGTCTGCTCGAGCAGTCGCGGTTCCGCTTGACCCTGCTCACCGGCGCCACGCCGGCGAAGAAGCGGCGCGAGATCCTCGCCGAGCTTGCCGGTGGATCGCTGCACATGGTCGTCGGCACGCACGCGCTGGTGCAGGAAGACGTGGCGTTTCGCGAGCTGGGCCTCGCGATCATCGACGAGCAGCACCGGTTCGGCGTCCTCCAGCGCGCGACGCTTCGGTCCAAGGCGCTCCACCCCGACGTGCTCGTCATGACCGCGACGCCGATCCCGCGCACGCTCGCGCTCACGACCTACGGCGATCTCGACGTATCTGTCATGCGGGAAATGCCGCCCGGACGCCAGCCGATCGCGACGACCGCCCGTCCCGAGTCGCGCCGCGACGAGATCTACGCGTTCGTCCGGCGTCAGATCGAGGAAGGACGGCAGGCGTACGTCATCTACCCGCTCGTGGAAGAGTCCGAGAAAGTCGACCTCAAAGCCGCGACCGAAATGGCGGATCACCTCTCGCAGGACGTGTTCCCGGATCTCCGTGTGGCGCTGCTGCACGGCCGAATGAAGCAGGACGCCAAGGATCGCGTCATGAGTGCGTTCGTGCGTCACGAATTCGACATCCTGGTCTCTACGACGGTCATCGAGGTCGGGATCGACGTGCCGAACGCGACCGTCATGCTGATCGAGCACGCCGAGCGCTTCGGACTCTCGCAGTTGCACCAGCTGCGCGGCCGCGTTGGCCGCGGCGCACACAAGTCGTACTGCATTCTGCTGTTCCAGTACCCGCTGACCGACCAGGGCCGCGAGCGCCTGCAGGCGGTGACATCGACGACCGACGGGTTCGAGATCGCGGAACGCGATCTGCAGCTGCGCGGTCCCGGCGATTTCTTCGGCACTCGCCAGTCGGGGCTGCCGACGCTACGCGTGGGTGATCTCGTGCGCGACCATCTCCTGATGGAGGAGGCGCGCCGGGAAGCGGTCGCCGCGCTCGACGATCCGTCACAAACGGAGGCGCTTGCTGCGCTCGTCAACACCAGTTGGGAACGGCGGTTTGGTTTGGGCGGAGTCGGGTGAGGTGACGTGACGCATGCGCATCATCGCCGGTGACTGGCGCGGCCGCGTCCTGCGAGCGCCGTCGTGGGACGGACTGCGCCCGACATCCGATCGGCTGCGGGAAACGCTGTTCGATATCCTTGGCCCATCGATCCGCGGGGCTCGTGTGCTCGACGGGTATGCGGGAACGGGCGCAATCGGGATCGAAGCGCTCAGCCGGGGAGCGGCGTGGGTCTGCTTCGTCGATCGCGATCCGCGGGCCGTGTCGCTTATCGAGGCGAACCTGTCCAGCCTGACCGTGGATCGGCGCTATGCTATTATCCGCGCGGATGTTACGACCGCCGCGGATGCCTGCGGCGACGCGCCGTACGATGTGGCGGTGTTCGACCCGCCGTATGACGCGCACGCGGCGGCAGTCGCGCTCGAGGCGGCCGTCCCACTGCGGGGCGACCGGTTGCGGGTCGTGATCGAGCACGCGAAACGGTACGCGCCGCCAACACGCCACGCCGGCTTCGCGCTCGCGCGGACCGTGCGGGCTGGCGACAGTGCACTGTCGTTCTACGAGAGGGGCTGAGGGTGGCGGCTGACATCATCGCGGTCTACCCGGGATCGTTCGATCCGCTGACCAGCGGCCACGTCGACATCATTCAGCGCGGGTCGCGCCTCTTCGCCCGGATCGTGGTCGGGATCCTCCTGAACATGGACAAATCGCCGCTGTTCACCGTGTCGGAACGCGTCGATATCGCGCGCAGCGTGTTCGCCGCCTATACCAATGTCGAAGTGGACACGTTCGACGGCCTGCTCGTCGAATACGCTCGCAGCAAGGGCGCGTCCGTCATCGTCCGCGGACTCCGCGCAATCTCGGACTTCGAGTACGAGATGCAGATGGCGCTCATGAACCATCACCTGAACCCGCACGTCGAAACAGTGTTCATGCCGCCGGCCGAGCCCTATACATACGTGAGCTCGCGGCTCGTCAAAGAAGTGGTCGCGCTGGGCGGATCGGTGCACGGCCTGGTGCCCGAGGTCGTCGAACAGCGCCTGCGCGAGAAGCGTCTTGCGCGCGAAACCCTGAGGGCTTGACATGGTTGGGACGGAATTCTCGGCGCGCAGCAGCCGTGTGGCGGTGTCTCCGACAATGAAAGTGGCGGCCGACGCGATGCGTCTCAAGGCGCAGGGCGTCGACATTGTCGATCTCGGCGCGGGGGAACCCGACTTCCCGACCCCCGACCACATCGGCAATGCAGCCAAACGCGCAATCGACGCGCATTTCACCAAATACACGAACAACTCCGGCACCGAGGACCTCAAGCGCGCCATCGTCGAGCGCTATCGATCCGATTACGGCATCGACTACGCGACGTCCGAGGTCATCGTCACCGCAGGCGGTAAGCAGGCGCTCTACAACGCAGTCATGGTGCTGTTCGGTCCGGGCGACGACGTGATCACGCACTCGCCGGGGTGGCCGACGCTCGTCGAGCAGATCAAGCTCGCCGACGCGAACCCGGTGATCGTCCGGGCGCATGCGGAAGACGGGTTTGCGCTGCACGCCGAATCGTTCATCGCCGCCATGACGCCGCGCACGCGCGGCATCATCCTCAATTCGCCGACGAATCCCACCGGCGCGCTGATCGCGGAAGAGGATCTGACCGCGATCGCACGGGAATGCGCCCGCCGCGGCATTTGGATCCTGGTCGATCTCTGCTACGAGCGCCTGATTTACGACGCGGTGCCGCACAATCTGCCCGCCGTCCTCGCGCGCGAACTGCGCGATCGCACGGTGCTGTGCTGCTCGGCGTCAAAGGCCTACGCGATGACCGGCTGGCGCTGCGGGTGGGCGCTGGGCCCGGCCGGATTGACCGGGTCGGCCAACGCCATCCAGAGCCACTCGACGTCGAACGTGAGCTCGATCAGCCAGAAAGCGGCGGAAGCTGCGCTGCGCGGCCCGCAGACATGCGTCACCGAGATGCTGGACGAGTACCGGCGGCGTCGGGATCAGCTCTGCGAGTGGCTGACGGCCGATCCACGCGTGCGCCTGGTGAAACCCGCGGGCGCCTTCTACCTGTTCCCGGACGTTTCGGAATTCCTGTCGCCCGATGGGATTCGGACGTCGGCGGAGCTGGCCACGGCGCTGCTCGACAGCGCGCAGGTCGCAGTGACCCCCGGGGAAGCGTTCGATGCGCCGGGATTCCTCCGGCTGTCGTACGCCGCGTCGATGAGCGAGCTCGAGCGCGGCTCGAAACGGATCCTGCAGTATCTCGACTCGCTGCAGCCAGCGCGCATCTGATCCGTTGACCGCCCCGGCCAGCCTGCTCGCGTCGTTCGAGTCGATCGTCGGCGCCGGGAACGTGCTCACCGACGACAGCGCCCGCGAAAAGTACGCCTCCGACGGAACCCGTTACCACCATCGCCCCGACGTCATCATCTGCCCCGACGGTGTCGACCAGGTGTCGGCCATCGTCCGGATTTGCGCGCGGGAGCGCCTGCCTGTCGTGCCGCGCGGCGCCGGCACCGGTTATTCCGGCGGAGCCGTGCCGGTCCGCGGCGGCGTGGTGCTGTCACTCGAGCGCATGAACCGCATCCTCGAGATCGACGAGTCCAATCTGGTCGCGATCGTCGAGCCGAACGTCGTCACCGGAGATCTTCAGGACGCGGTCGAGCGGGTCGGGTTGTTCTACCCTCCGGATCCCGCATCGCTGCGCCAATCGGTGATCGGGGGAAATGTCGCCGAAGGCGCGGGCGGCCCGCGAGCCTTCAAGTACGGGACAACCAGGGATTACGTTCTCGGTCTTCAGGCCGTTCTGCCGACCGGGGAAGTCGTCCTGACCGGTGGAAAGGTCGTGAAGAACGTCGCCGGCTACGACCTCACCCAGCTGCTCGTCGGCTCGGAAGGCACGCTGGCGATCATCACGCGCGTCATTCTTCGGCTCATTCCGCTGCCGTCGGCACGTACGACTCTGCGTGCAACGTTCGCGAGCGTAGCGGATGCGGCGTCGGCCGTCGATCGGATCGTCGCCGAGCGTGTGGTGCCCGCGGCGCTCGAGCTGATCGACGCGGATTCGCTGGACGCCATTTCGAGACACCTTGGTGGTCAGCCGCTTGCCCCGGCGGGCACGGCGGCGCTGGTGCTGATCGAGGTGGACGGTACGCCCGAGGCGGCCGCGGAGGATGCGCTTCGCGTCGAGCGCGCGTGCCGCGCGGTTGGTGCGACCGAACTGCTTCGTGCCGGCAGCGCGGCCGAGCGCGACGAACTGTGGCGCGTGCGCCGCGAACTGTCGCCGGCGCTGCGTACGCTAGGCCGCTTGAAGTTCAACAACGACATCGTCGTCCCGAAGGGGCGGATCCCGCAGTTGTTCGCCCTCATCGAGCGTCTGCGGGAAGACTATGGCGTACGCATCGCGTGCTTCGGCCACGCGGGCGACGGCAACATCCACGTCAACGTGATGGTGGGGGAGTCGGAGGAGGACCGGCGCCGCGCAGGGGACACGGTGAGGGTGCTGTTCGAGGGCGTCCTCGCGCTCGAAGGCTCGATTACGGGGGAACACGGCGTAGGCCTGTCAAAAGCCCCTTATCTGTCGATGCAGCTCGGCCCCGACGTGATCGCGCTGATGCAGCGCGTCAAGCAGGCGTTCGATCCGGACGGGATCCTCAACCCGGGCAAAATCTTTCCGTAAACCGGAAATGGGGACAGTCCCCATTTTTCGCGAAAAATGGGGACAGCCCCCTTTTCACAATACGCGCAGGCGACGGCTGCCCGGCAGGAAGGGGGTTGCCGTGAGCTGCCCTTCGAACTGGCGGCCCCACCGCCCGGGGATCGGCGTCCCGCAGTCAGGACACGCGCCGTCTGCCGTGAGGCGGTAGTCCTGAATGAAGTACCCGAATCGCTCGACGAGCAGCGCGCGGCAATTATGGCAGCGCGTGTTCTCGAGATCGCCGACGCCGCCCGGGATGTTGCCCGCATACACGTACCGCAGCCCCGATGCTTTCGCGATCTCCGCCGCGTGCACGAGCATCGCCGGAGTGGTGTTCTCCGGATCGTTCATCCGGTAATCCTTATGAAACGCCGTGACGTGCCACGGAATGAACGGCGATACCGAGGCGAGAAACCCGGTGAGACGCGAAATCTCCTCGTCCGAGCTGTTGAACCCGGGAATGAGGAGTGTGACGATTTCGAGCCACACGCCCATGTCGTGCAGCGTTCGGATCGTCTGAAGAATGGGATCGAGCCGGCCCCCGAGCTGTCGGTAATGGCGGTCGTCGAAACTCTTGAGGTCGACCTTGTACAGATTGATCCACGGCCGGATGTATTCGAGGACGCGCGGTGTTCCGTTGCCGTTCGAGACATACGCGGTCAGCAGACCCGCCGCGCGGGCCTCGCGGAAAATCTCGACCGCCCACTCGGTCGTGATCAACGGCTCGTTGTAGGTCGACACGACCACTCGCGCACCGAGGCGCACGGCATCCTCTGCGATGCGGATCGGCGACGTGTCGATCGGCGGCGAGATTGCCGACGGATCGCGCAGCGCCTGCGACGTCACCCAGTTCTGGCAATAGGAGCAGTGCAGATCGCAGCCGAGCATCCCGAAGCTGTAGGCCAGCGCACCCGGATGCGCGTGGAAGAACGGCTTCTTCTCGATAGGGTCGCACTGGATGCCCCCAACATAGCCCCACGGGACGTGGAGCACGCCTCCGCGGTTGAACCGGACCTTGCAGACGCCGACGGCGCCGTCCGGGATCGGACATTCGTGGCCGCAGGCATAGCAACGCAGACGGCCGTTGGAGATCGACTCGACGAGTTCCGGCGCGGCCACCGCCGTTCTCGCCTCCAGCACATCGGCGAGCGTCGACATGATTAAATGATATGCCTCACGCGGCCCTGGCGCGCTTACGCGCTGTGGTGGCAATCCAGATGACGCCCAGCGCCGCGGCCGCAGCTCCGGCACCCGCGAGGACTTTGGGCAGCGGATCCGGCGGCAGAATGAGGGTTCCGCTGTCGTCTGCGACAGCCGCCTGCGCCGCATACCGTCCGTAGCGCGGCCGCTCCCGCTCGTCGAAACGCGCGGCAAGCGCGTACAGACGTTCACGCATCTCCTCGCCGTGCATCGGCCGACCGTGACCCGCGAGCAGCGTGTCGGGCGCGAGCGCGGCCAGCCGCCGGACGGAGTCGCGGGCACTGCTCCAATCCTGCGTGAAGTACGCGGGCGGCCCGTGCAGTTCGCATCGCTGCGTCAGGACGGCATTGAACGACTCCTGCCTGGTCGTCGTCAGCGCATCTCCCGCGACGAGACATCGGTCGCTCTCACGGAAGAGCGACGTGTGGCCCGGAGTGTGACCCGGGCTATGGATCCACTGCCACCCTGTCAGCTCGGGAACGGTGCCATCCGACGGAAGCGTTTCGACGCGTCCGCTGATGTCGATCGGTCCGCGCGGATAAAAACGGGACAGCAGCGACATGCTTCCGCGGCCGACGAGCGGATCGGGCGGCGGGTACGAAGAGCGGCCCGTCAGATAGGGCAGTTCCAGCCGATGCGCGAACACAGGCACGTCCCACGTCTCCAGCAGTTCCACGAGCGATCCGACGTGATCGAAGTGCCCATGCGTGAGCACGATTGCCGCCGGGCGGGTGCCGCTGCCGAACCGCGTCTCGGCCGCGCGCCGGATCGATTCTGCGTATCCCGGAATGCCCGTGTCGACGAGAACCCATCGCGAAGAGTCGCCCACCGCTGCAACGTTGACCAATGCGCAACGCATATTCGCCACGTCGCGGGCCACATCAGTAAATCTCACGGGAACCTCCTCCGATCGACCGTGCAAACCGGCCGCCACCGTGCTCAAATAACAATCATGAAAACGGTCGCGATCGTCGGCGCCTCAGCCGATCGCGCGAAGTATGGAAACAAGGCCCTGCGCGCGTTCGAGCGGCAGGGCTACCACGTCATTCCGATCAACCCCAACGAATCGCACGTCGAAGGCCATCGAACCTATGCGTCAGTGCTCGACGTGCCTGAGCGAATCGACATGGCGACCGTTTACGTGCAGCCGGACGTCGGGTTGCGGGTACTCGAGGACATCGCAAAGAAGGGCATCCCCGAGGTGTGGTTGAACCCCGGCGCGGATGAACCGGAGGTCGTCGCCCGCGCGCGCGAACTGGGCCTCAAACCGGTAATCGCCTGCAGCATTCTGGGCATCGGCGAACGGCCGTAGCTCCCGTCGCGGTTTGCCGTGCCGAACGGCTGACGCGATTTGACAGCACTGTCGGCGGGCCCTATACTCGCCGCGATCCCCTCCCGTCGATTCAGCACCACCACTCCGGACATTCACATGCCCACTCAAAAGCGCACCAGCGCGCGGCAGGCCGCCGCCAATCCGGCCGTCGTGCAGGATCCCCCTCCGGAAACTTCGCCCGAGGAGCCGCAGCCGTCCGCCGAGCCGGCGGACGCCGCCACACCAGACGCGGGCGCACCACCCGCCACGCCGCCGTCCGCGCAACGTCCTCCGCAGCAGCGCGAACAGCGTCGCGGCCTGAACATCACGGATCTGAAAGACAAGAGCATCCAGCAGCTCACGCAGATCGCGAAAGACTTGACCGTCGCCGGCGCGACCGGCATGCGGAAGCAGGAACTGATCTTCCAGATCCTCAAGGCGCAGACGGAGCAGAGCGGCTTCATCTTCTCGGAAGGCGTGCTGGAGGTGCTGCCGGACGGGTTCGGGTTCCTTCGCGCACCCGACTACAACTACCTGCCGGGACCGGACGACATCTACGTGTCGCCCTCGCAGATCCGCAAGTTCGATCTGCAGACCGGCGATACCGTGTCGGGGCAGATCAGGCCGCCGAAGGAAGGTGAGCGGTACTTCGCGCTGATCAAAGTCGAGGCGGTCAACTTCGAAGCACCCGAGCAGGCGCGGGACAAGCTGTTCTTCGAAAACCTCACGCCACTCTATCCGGACCAGCGCTTCACACTCGAAACATCGTCCGACAACCTCAGCGGCCGTGTCATGGATCTCATGACGCCCATCGGCCGCGGCCAGCGCGGTCTCATCGTGGCGCCGCCGCGCACGGGCAAGACGATGCTGCTGCAGAGCATCGCGCAGTCGATCGCAAAAAATCACCCGGAGGTGTATCTCATCGTCCTGCTGATCGACGAGCGTCCGGAAGAAGTGACGGACATGCAGCGGTCGGTCCAGGGGGAAGTCATTTCCTCGACGTTCGACGAGCCGGCCCAGCGCCACGTCCAGGTCGCAGAGATGGTGATTGAAAAGGCGAAGCGCCTGGTCGAGCACAAGAAGGACGTCCTCATCCTGCTCGACTCGATCACGCGCCTCGCGCGCGCGTACAACGCGGTGATTCCGCCGTCCGGCAAGGTGCTGTCGGGCGGTCTCGATTCCAACGCCCTCCAGAAGCCGAAGCGGTTCTTCGGCGCCGCGCGCAACATCGAAGAAGGGGGATCGCTGACGATCATCGCGACCGCACTCATCGACACCGGGTCGCGCATGGACGACGTGATCTTCGAGGAGTTCAAAGGGACGGGCAACATGGAGATCCATCTGGATCGCAAGCTGTCCGACAAGCGCGTGTTCCCGGCGATCGACATGCAGAAGAGCGGCACGCGCAAGGAAGAGTTGCTGATGCCCCGCGAAGATCTCAACCGCGTCTGGGTGCTCCGCAAGGTGCTCGCGCCGCTCTCGCCCACGGAAGCGATGGAACTGCTGCTCGACAAGATGGGTAAATCGAAATCGAACGCTGACTTCCTGTCATCGATGCAAAAGGGATAGGCCGCAGAGAGCCCATCGGGGACCCCGTGCTGGCACACCTCCTTCTCCTGTTTGCGCTGATCGGGCCCCTTCAGAACACGGATCCGATGCGGGCCGGATGGGAGGCCATTCAGAAGGGGGATGCCGAGAAGGCGGCCGCGTCGTTCCGCGCTGCGCTCGCAGCCCAGCCGCGCGACGCCGAGGCGCTCGCGGGCGCCGGTGTTGCCGCGCATCTCCTCGGGCAGGATGACGAAGCGATTTCGTACCTGAAGAGAGCGCTCGAGGTGCGGCCGGATTACGTCGACGCGGCGCTGTTGCTGGGTCCGATCGCGTATTCGCGCGGCGACCTCGATCTCGCGATCGACTCATACCAACGCGTCGTCAGGATCACGCCCTCCAACCTGCGGGTGGCGGGCCGGCTCAAGGAATGGAAAAAAGAAGCGGAACTCCACGACAGGTTCGTCTCGCGTCCCGGCAGCCGCTTCAATCTGATGTTCGAAGGACCTGCGCAGCAGGCGATTGCCGACCGCGTGTCGTCCGGGCTGGAAGCCGCATACATGCGTGTTGGAGCGATCATCCGGCAGTACCCGCCCGAAACGATTACGGCGATCCTTTACACGCAGCAACAGTTTCGCGACATCACGAAGTCGCCGCCATGGGCCGTTGGCGCATACGACGGCCAGATCCGCATTCCCGTGCTGGGCGCATTGAACTCGCCCGGCGAATTGGATCGAATCGTGACGCACGAGTATGTCCACGCGCTGATACACGCGACCACTCCGCTCATGCCGAGATGGCTCAACGAAGGACTGGCCACGTACCTCGAGCCGGGCAGCCACGCGTGGTTGACGACGCCGCTGCGGACGGTTCCCGCGTTCATTCCGCTCGCGAGCCTCGACGAAGGATTTGCGAGTGCTGACGGATCGACCGCGGGACTCGCGTATGCGGAAAGTTTCGTCGCAACCCGTGTCCTCGTCCGGCGGTTGGGTCCCAACCTGCCCGTCTTCCTTCAGTACGTCGGCAACGGCACCAGCCTCGATCAGGCGCTGCTGCTGTTCGACATCAACCCTGCCGACCTGGAGCGCGACTGGGAGCAGCAGATGCGCGGCCGGTAGCCGCAGCTGCCGCACGGCCGGGAACGCGAATTACGCGAACGGCTGCTCGATCGACGGGCTCTGCTTCGTGAAGAAGCGCGCGCCCTCCTCCGTGATGTGCAGACAGTCCTCGAGGCGGATCCCGAACGCGCCATAAATGGCGATCATGGGTTCGTCGCTGAAACACATGCCTGGCGCGATCTTCGTCGTGTTGCCGCGCACGAAGTTCGTCCACTCGTGACCGTCCATGCCGATGCCGTGGCCGGTGCGGTGGGGCAGTCCAGGTACCTTGTAGCCGGGTCCGAAGCCGGCGTCCGTGATCACCTTACGTGCGGCCGCATCGACCGATTCGCACGTCGCTCCGACCTGGGCCGCTTTGAACGCCGCCGTCTGCGCCGATTTTTCCAGGTTCCAGACGTCGGCCTGGCGCCTGCTCGGGGTGCCGAAGACGGTCGTGCGCGTGATGTCTGACTGGTAGCCTTCGACGGTGCACCCGCCGTCGACGAGGACGACGTCCCCTTTCTTGAGTCGCTGCGGCTGGATGCTGCCGTGGGGAAATGCGGATGCCTGCCCGAACTGTGCGCCGGCCCCACCGCTCGGAGCGCCGAGCGCCTCGAACGCAGCGCGGACGTTCCGGTTGAAGTCGAACTGCGTCATCCCTTCTGCGAGCGCTGCGAATGCAGCGCGATACGCCTCGATCGTGATGTCATTCGCGCGCTGCATCAGCGCGATCTCAGCCGGTGATTTGATCACGCGACAGCCAGCCGTCACGGGCGTTGCGAGGACGAACTCGATCGACGGCGCACCGCCGCGGAGTCCCTCCGCGATGAAGAAGCGGACGCGTTCCTCGATGCCGACCTTACCGGTCCGTACCCCGCGATCGGCGAGGATGCCACCGACGACACGTCCCCAGTCCTCGTCCTCCTGCCAGACGCGGACGTCGTTCGTGAATTTCGTGAGTTCGCGCGCGCGGTTTTCCTCGAAGCCTGGCGTGACGTAAGCGAGGTCGCCTTTGGCAGGAATCACGAGCAGGAACGGGCGCTCGCTCAGGCCCCACTGGACGTTGACGAAGTAGTTCATGCTCGTTCCCGGCTCGAGCGCAATCGCGCCCATGCCGTTCTCCGTCATGAGCCGGCGCGCCTTCTCGATGCGCCCGCGCCTCTCGTCGTCTGCGATGGGCACGGCCGTTCCCGGATAAGGCTTCAGCGCCGCTACCGACGGCGGCAGCTTCGACGTCTGCGGCGCTGCCGCCAGACGCTCCGGCCAGACAGATGTGGCGGCAACCGCCGCCGCCGCGGACTTGACGAACGTTCTGCGCCCGGATTTCATCGACTCACCTCCTCACCCGCAGACGTCGTAGTCGTCGTCTGCTTCTTCAGCGCCTTCTCGACATCGGCCCACTCCGGTGGATTCACCCCGAGAAGGTTGCGCGTGAAGCAATCGAATCGCTTGTGATCGCCATACGCACCGCCCGATCCGTGATCCATGCCGGGAACGACCACCGGCTCGGGTCATCCAAATCTCCTTGACACCGCGGGGTGTAAGCGATTACATCGGGAGCGGCCGCATGGTATCACGGCTCCTTTCCGTTTCTGCCGTGCTCGCGCTCGCGCTTGCAGGCGCACCACCGCCGCAGCCAGCCGCTCCGGCAGCGCGAATCAAGATCGACATCGATCGTTCGGTCGGCACCGTGGATCCGCTCGTCTTCGGCAGCTTCGCCGAACATCTCGGGCGGATGATTTACGGCGGCATCTACGACGAGCAGAGCCCGCTGTCGGACGCGTTCGGGTTCCGAAGGGACGTCGTCGACGCCGTGAAAGGACTGGGCGTGTCGGTCCTGCGGTGGCCCGGCGGCAATTTCGCGTCAGGCTACGACTGGAAAGACGGGATCGGACCGAAAGACCATCGCCCCGTCCGCCCGGAACTCGCGTGGGACGACATCGAAACGAACCGGTTCGGCACGGACGAATTCATCCGCTACACACAGACGATCGGGGCCGAACCTTATATCTGCGTCAATCTCGGGCTGGGTACGATCGCGGACGCCCGCGACTGGGTGGAATATACGAATGGTTCGAAGCCCACCTACTGGGCCGATCAACGGCGGAAGAACGGACACGACCAGCCGTACGGCGTGAAGTACTGGGCGCTCGGCAACGAAATCGACGGTCCGTGGCAGCTCGGGCACAAGGACGCCGAGGAGTACGCCAGATTCGCGCTCGAAGCTGCCAAGGCGATGCGCGCAATCGATCCGTCGATCCAGCTCGTCGCGAGCGGCGCGAGCAACTACGGCGCCGACTGGATCGGCTGGAACCGGACGGTGCTGCAGACGCTGCGGAATACGGTCGATTACATCGCCCTTCACACCTACATCAACAACCGCGACAACGATTTCGAGCGGTATCTCGGGACAGCGGCGCTCAATCTGGAGCGCTACATCGATACGACCGCGTCGCTCATCCGCGAAGTCCAGACCGGCCCGGCGCCGCACCCGATTTACATCGCTTACGACGAGTGGAACGTCTGGTATCGCACCGGCAACCGGGAGAAGCTCGAGGAGGTCTACAACGTCGAGGATGCGCTGGCGATGGGCGTGTTCTTCAACGCGTTCCTGCGGCACGCCGATGTCGTACGGATGGCGAATCTCGCCCAGATGGTGAACGTCATCGCGCCCATCGTGACGAACGATCGCGGGGTGCTGCTGCAGCCGATCTATTTTCCGATTGCCGAGTACGGGCGCCAGCGAGGCCGGACGTCACTCGACGTGTGGGTGTCGTCGCCGAAATACCGTGTGCCCAATCATCCGCAGGAGGTTCCGTATCTCGACGTTTCGTCGACGTTCGATGCTGCCGGGCGCGAGATCGACGTGAACGTACTCAATCGCAGCCGCGCCCGGGACCTGCCGGCCTCGATCGAGCTGGCATCCGGGCGATGGGAGACGGCCGCGAAGATCTGGCAGCTGAGCGACCCCGACCTGAAGGCAACGAATACCTTCGCCGAGCCGCACCGCGTGCGCCCGTCCGCGTCGGCGGTGACGCTCGAAGCAGACGCCACCGGACTCCGCTACACGTTTCCCGCGCACTCGCTTACGATTCTCACGTTGAAGCTGCGGCCTTGAGGACGCAGGCAGAGCAGCAACCCGGAGGCACAGCATGGCTCGGTTCGATCGGGATCAACTCGCGTTCGCAGCATCCAAGCAGCGCTACATGGGACGGGACGAGTCGATCGAGTTCCTGAAAACGATGAATATCCGCATGAGCGTCGGCCATTGGTCGGCCGGCGATTTCTGCGATCGGTTCGCGCCTCCCGGCTACAACTCCAACGATCCGGCCTTTCAGAGCACGTTCGAGGCGCAGTGCCGGCGGACGAAGGCGGCCGGAGTGGACGGCATCGAGATCCACCAGAGCGTCTTCGAATCGACGCTGAATGGCGATCTGGACCCGAAGGCCATGGACCGCGCCCGGGACGGCTATCTGGCGGAACTCGGCATGACGATTCCCGCGTGCAACATCAACACGTGGACGCATCCGAAGTTCCGGCTCGGAGGCCCGTGCAACCCCGACCCCGCGCTCCGGAGGACGGCGCTGGATGAAATCCTGAAGGCCGTCGAGATCTGCCGCACGCTGGAGATCCCGGTTCTCAGCGTGTGGCCGGGCTCGGACGGAGCGGACTATCACTTCCAGATCGATTACCGTCAGTCGCTCGAGTGGTTCACCGAGGCGCTGGTGGCGGTCAATCGCCGGTGCCTGGCGCACGGGATCAAGCTCGCCATCGAATCGAAGCCTTACGAGCCGCGCGAGCTGTACATGATCGTGCCGACCGCAGCGTCGGCGATGATCGTGGCCCGGAAAGTGAACGAGGCCTGCGGCGGCAACAACTGCGGCCTGACGATCGATTACGGTCACCAGAAGATGGAAGCCACGACCGCCTCGACCGCGTGCGACCTGGCGGAGTTCGCCGGCGTGCCGGTGCACAAGTACGACGTGAACGATGCGCGCCAGGGGCGGAACGACCAGGACTGCATGTTCGGGACGCTGTCGATCCCTGAAGCAGTCGAGTACCTCTATACGACGTTCGCCCGTAACTACCAGGGCTGGTACAGCCAGGACCAGTTCACGTATCGTGAGGATCCCACGCGCGCGATCGAACGCAGCATGATCAACTTCGCCAATCTGTCGCTCAAGGCGGTCCGCGTCCTGGCCAATCAGGACGCGCTCGATCGCGCACGCGCCGCAGGGACGGGCCCGGACGTGCTCGACGTGGTCTCGCCGGTACTCGTCGGCTGATGGCGCGCGCCTGTACGATCGGCATCGACTATGGCACCAACTCCGTGCGTGCCGTCGTCGTCGATTGCGCCGACGGGCGGGTGCTCGGCACGCATGTGTCCAATTACCCGAGCGGCGATCAGGGAATTCTGCTGGATCCGAAGCAGCCGCACCTCGCGCGGCAGAATCCCGCGGACTATCTCGACGGTCTCCGCGACTCGGTCCGGGGCGCCCTGGCGGAGGCGGCTCGCGATACCGCGTTCTCCGCGGAATCAGTGATCGGAATCGGCGTCGACACCACCGGGTCCACACCGCTGCCGATCGACGCCGCCGCGCAGCCATTAGCGCTCGATCCGAGGTTCGCGCGCAATCTCGCCGCACACGCATGGCTCTGGAAGGATCACACGTCGGCTCTCGAGGCAGCGGCGATCACGCAAACGGCTCGCACGCACAACCCCGAACTGCTCGCGCCGATCGGTGGGACCTATTCGTCGGAGTGGTGGTGGTCCAAGATCTGGCATTGCCTGAACGTGGCGCCTGAGGTTTTCGACGCTGCGGCGAGCTGGGTCGAACTTGCCGATTTCATTCCGGCTGTGCTGGCCGGGGTGAAACATCCCAACGAGATCGTCCGCTGTGTGTGCGCAGCCGGGCACAAGGCGATGTACTCGGAGACATGGGGAGGCCTGCCGCCGAAGTCATTCCTGACGCGTCTCGATCCCCGGCTCGCGGCGCTGCGCGACCGGTTGTATGATTCGGCGCTCCCGCCAGGAAGTCCGGCTGGTTATCTCGCCGCCGGTTGGGCGACGGCACTGGGACTTCGACCCGGCATTCCCATCGCGATGGGGGGGTTCGATGCGCACTATGGCGCCGTCGGATCCGGCGTCACGGCGGGCACGCTGGTCAAGATCATCGGCACGTCCACCTGCGATTGTGCCGTCGCGCCTTCAACGGAGAGGATTGCCGATATCCCCGGGATCTGCGGGATCGTCGACGGTTCGATCATGCCCGGCTTCTTCGGGATCGAAGCGGGGCAGTCGGCAGTTGGCGACCTCCTCAAGTGGTGGGTTGAAGTCGTGTGCGGCGGCGACGAGGCGCGGCACGAGCGGTTGTCGACCGAGGCGGCCTCGCTGGCGCCAGGACAATCCGGGCTGATCGCGCTCGATTGGAATAACGGGAATCGCACGGTCCTCGTCGACACGCGTCTGACGGGCCTGCTGCTCGGACAGACCTTGCATACGACGCGTGCGGAGATTTATCGTGCGCTCATCGAAGCGACGGCGTACGGAGCCCGCGCCATCATCCAGCGCCTGCGGGAATATGGCGTGCCGATCGATCGCGTCGTATGCTGCGGAGGTATCGCCGAGAAGAACGACCTGTTCATGCAGGTCTACGCGGACGTGCTCGGCCAGCCCATGCTCATCGCGGGTTCGCCGCAGACGCCCGCGCTCGGCTCCGCGCTGGCTGCCGCCGTGACGGCGGGGGCTCGCGCCGGCGGGTACGACGACTGGACGGAGGCACAATCGCGGATGACGACGATCAAGCAGAAGCGGTTCGAACCGCGGCCGGCCGCCAGCGCCGTGTACGACGCGCTGTATGCGATTTACCGCGAGCTGCACGACGCGTTTGGCGGCGTGCCCGAAGCGAAAGGCGAGCTGGCATCAGTTATGAAACGGCTGCTCGCCATCAAAGAGCGGGCGCTCGGAGTGACCGCGTGATCGCCGCCGCGCTGCGGGAGACGGTGTTCCGCGCCAACCGGGAGTTGGCCGCCACCGGGCTCGTCCTGGGCACGTTCGGGAACGTCTCACAGGCGGATCGCAAGGGGGGACTCTTCGTCATCAAGCCGAGCGGCGTCCCATACGAGCAGCTCACGCCGGAACACATGGTGCCGGTCTCGCTCGAAACCGGCGAGCCGCTGGAAGGCCGATGGCGTCCTTCCTCCGATACGCCGACCCATCTCGAGCTGTATCGCGCCTTCGCATCCTGCGGCGGGATCGTCCACACGCATTCGGAATACGCGACGACGTTCGCGCAATCACGGGCGTGCGTACGCTGCATGGGGACGACGCATGCCGACTATTTTCGGGGCGACGTGCCGTGCACGCGGCCGCTCGCGCAGGAGGAGGTCGAGCGCGACTACGAACGGAACACCGGCCTCGTCATCGTCGAGACCTTCCGAACCCTGGGAATCGATCCCGAGCACATGCCCGCGGTGCTCGTCGCCAATCACGGGCCGTTCACGTGGGGACGAGACGCAGCCACCGCCATCGATCACGCGAAGGTCCTCGAGTTCCTCGCCCGCATCGAATGGCGGGTCCGCGCGCTTGCGCCCGACGCACCCGCGCCGGAACGGTATCTGGTCGACAAGCACTATCGCCGGAAGCACGGCCCGACGTCGTACTACGGGCAGAAATGACGGCGCGCGCGGTCCTGTGGGACCTCGACGGAACGCTCGTCGACTCGGAGCAGTACCACTGGCAGTCCTGGCAGCATGCGCTCGCGCTCGAGAGTGTCGGCGTGACGTTCGAGGAATTCCAGCGAACGTTCGGTCAGCGCAACGAAGGCATCCTCCGCGGATGGCTGGGCGCAGATGCGCCGATGGAACGAATCAATCGGATCGCTGATGCGAAAGAGGTCGAATACCGGCGGCTTGCGGCAGAACACGGACTGACGCCCCTCCCTGGCGCCGCCGAGTGGCTCGTGCGTCTGCGTTCGGCGGGCTGGAAACAGGCGATCGCCTCGTCCGCGCCCCGACTGAATGTCGACGTCATGCTGCGCGCGCTCCATCTCGCGGAATACTTCGACGCGATCGTCTCGTCCGAAGACGTGACGCGCGGCAAACCGGAGCCGGACGTGTTCCTGACCGCGGCGGCCCGTCTCGACGTGCCGCCGGCGCGTTGTATTGTCGTCGAGGACGCCGCCGCCGGAGTCGAAGCCGCGCGGCGTGCGGGGATGCGCAGCCTCGGTGTGAGCCGTACGGCAACGCTCCGCGCGGATGTGTTCGTCCCGTCGCTGACCGACCTGCCTCTCGAATCGTTCGATCGGTTGCTCGACGCGGGCGCGCCTTAACGGATTGACTTCTGAATCCTCGCCGTAGACCCGCGAACGACGAGCGTCGTCCGAATCCGCAGTCTGGCGCCCTTGTGGTCTTCGTGATCGATCAAATCGAACAGGGCCTGGCAGGCCGTCGTGCCGATGTCGGCGGCTGACATCCGTACGGTCGTCAACGGCGGACGCGTGTAGCTTGCAATGGGCGTGTCGTCGAACCCAACGAGCGACAGGTCTTCGGGAACGCGCAGGCCCGCCGCATCGATCGCGTGCAGCGCGCCGATGGCAGTCCAGTCGTTCGAGCAGATCACGGCCGTCGGACGGCGACGGCCGCGCAGGAGGGCGTCCATCGCCTGTTGCCCACCTTCTGCAGTGTGCGTTCCCTCGCGGACGAACTGAGTGTCGACGGCAATCGAATGGTGGCGAAGCCGTTCGACGAACGCGTTCCGCCTGGAACGCGCGGAGTGAAGATCCAGCGGGCCGCTGATGAACCCCACCCGACGATGCCCGAGGTCAACGACGTGATCGACTGCCTGACGGATGCCGTCGGCATATTCCATCACGACATGGCTCATCCTGGCGCCGACCTGGCCGACGTCCATGAACACGAGCGGCACCCCGCGGCGCGACAGCTCGTCGATCAGTCCTTCGTCCATCTCGGACGTCATCAATGCCACGCCGTCGACTTTTCGCTCGAGCATGCGCCTCAGGCACGTCGACATCCGCTCGGTCTGATAGTCGGTGCTGGTGAGAATCAGATCGTACTGGCGCTGCAGCGTGAGCGACTCGAACTGCCGGACCAGCTCGGGAAAGAACGGGTTGGTGATGTCCGAAACGATCAGGCCGACGAGGCGGCTTCGCCCGGAAACGAGCGCCCGGGCGTGGCTGTTGGGAAAGTAATTGAGCGCCGCTGCCGCGCGCCATACGCGTCTGGCCGTCTCGGGCCGGACGACCCCGTTCTGATTCAGCGTGCGCGAGACCGTCGCCGTGGACACCCGAGCGCGGCGCGCAATGGCTCCGATATTCATCGCGCGTCTCAGCCGCCGCTTTCCATCTTCTTCCAGCGGGCGGCATAGTCGTCCACGTTGTCTTTGGTAACCACGTCGACGCCCGAGTCGATGATCGTCGCGGGGGGGCGCTTTCCGTGCTTGAGGTCGTACAGGATTTGGACCGGCTCGCTGCCCCAGCCGAAGTATTTCTGGCCGAGGAGCACGGTGACCTTGCCCTCGCGCAGCAGATCGAGCGCCGGCTGGATCGTGTCGAAGGAAATCACCTTCGTTTTCGAGGGGTCGATGGGCGCCGTGGCATTTCTCGTGAACACGGGCCAGCCCCCGACCGACAGCCATGCGGCGAGGTCCGGATACCGCCGGGTCCCGGTGGAAATGATCTCGGCGCACCGGACCGCGTCTTCCTTGATGTCGTACGTCTCCACAACCTGGATGCCGGGTGCCTTCGCGAGTGCCTCTTTCATGCCGTCGAGGCGGCGCTGCAGGTTGGTGGCGCCGACGCTGGTGATGATCGCGACCTTGCCCTTTCCATCGAGCAGCTTCACGGCCTGCTCGCCCATGATCCGGCCGGACGCGAGGTCATCGACACCGTAGAACGCGATCCGCTTCGAGTTGGGGGCGTCGGAATCCCACGTCACCACCGGAATGCCGGCGTCGATCGCCCGGTTGATCGTGTCGGTCAGGAAGTCGCCGTTCAGCGCCGAGATGGCGATGCCGTCCACGCGCTGCGTGATGTAGGACTCGAGAATCTCTTTCTGCTGGAGCTGGTCGGCGCTCGTCGGGGCGTTCCACAGAATGTCCACGTCGCCCAGTTCGCGGGCTTTACGCTCGGCTCCGATCTTCGCGTAGTTGAAGACGGGGATATCGAGCGATTTCGGAATGACGGCGAACCGCAGCCTGTGTCCCGCGGCGCCGCCCGCCGCCTGCCGGCTCCCTCCACTGCAGGCGGCGATGGCAATCGCGGCAATGAGAACGACGACCCTGCGCATCAGCACCTCCGACACGGTCTACACACGCTTTTTCAAGAGCGTCTGGTCCATGACGACAATCGCGATCACCACGACGCCGACGATGAGCCGATCGTAAAACGTCGCGCCGGGAATCTGCGGCAGCGCGTTCCGAAGCACGCCGAAAATGAGCGTGCCGAGGACGGCCCCGATGACCGATCCGCGGCCGCCGGAGAGACTGGCGCCTCCGACGACCGCTGACGCGATGATATCCAGTTCGTATCCGTTCGCGAGGTCGGCCTTGCCCTGGCCCTGGACGAGCACCAGCACGACGCCCGAGACGCCGGCGAGCAGCCCGGCAATCGCATACACCGAGAACTTCACGCGGTTGACCGCGATCCCGGAAAAGAGCGCGGCCGTTTCGTTTCCTCCGACCGAGAACACCGCCCGGCCCCATTGGAAGCCCGTCATGAGCACCTGGAAGATGATTGCGAGGACGATCATCACGATTGGCGCGACCCAGTCCGCGGGCACCCCGAACGGACGCCATCCGCCGAGCAGGCGGCTCGAGACGTCGAAGTACTGCCCCTCCGTGATGATGAAGGCCGCCCCCCGCGCGATCCCCATCATGCCGAGGGTGGCAATGAACGGCGGGAGCGGCGCCGCGACGATCAGCGTGGCGCTCAACAGGCCGGTCGCAAGGCCGGTCGCCACCCCCACGGTCATGCTGGCCGCCAGCGACCACCCGTGCACCACGAACAGATTCGAGCCGATCACGCCGGTGAGCGCCATCACCGCGCCCGGCGCGAGGTCGATGCCGCCGGAAATGATCACGATCGCCGCACCGATCGCGGCGATCGCATAGATCGACGAGTACTTCAGGATCAGCAGCGCGTTCTCGCCGTTGAAGAACGGATGCGTCCGCCCCGCCTCCGGCCAGAGCCACCACGTGAAGAAGGCAATCTCGAGAGCGAGGATGACGACCGTGCTGAGCTCGCGGATCTGCCAGAGCCGCTTCACGACGCGCGCTCCAGCGACGTCGCGAGATGCATCACCGACTCCTCGGTCGCTCCCGCCGCATCGATTTCTCCCTGAACGCGGCCGGCGCGCATGACGATGATCCGATCGGACAGCGCAAGCACTTCCGGCAGATCGCTGGAGGCGACGAGACACGCGATGCCGCGGGCGGCCTCGCGGCGGATGATTTCGTGGATCTCGAACTTTGCGCCGACGTCGACACCCTTGGTCGGCTCATCCAGCAGCAGGACGCGCGGCGACGTCGCGAGCCACTTGGCGAGCACCACTTTCTGCTGGTTGCCTCCCGAGAGGTGGTCGGGTAGGACTTCGACGCCGGCGGTCTTGATCCGCCAGCGTTCGACCAGCGCCCGGGCCTCGTCACGCTCGCGGTCCGCGCGAACCAGGGCATCGCCGCGAAGAGTCCTGTCGGGCAGCACGAGGTTGTCGCGCACGGTGAGGTTGAAGAAGAGCCCCTGGCGCTGGCGCTCCTCGGGCACGAGCGCGATGCCCGCTCGCGCGGCCGCAACAGGGGAGCGCGGCGTGATGACACGGCCGTCGAGCCGGATCTCCCCGGCGTCGGGCGCGTGCAGTCCGAAGATCGTTTCCAGCAGCTCGGATCGTCCTGCGCCGACGAGCCCGAAGAGGCCGACGATCTCGCCCGTGCGCACCGACAACGATACGTTCTGGAAACAGGGACGGCGGCTGAGCGAGCTGAGCTCGAGCCGGACCGGCGCCTCGGCGGATGTCTCTCGCGCTGAGCGGGGCGGCAGCTCGCGCCCGACCATGGCACGCACGATCCGTTCGGGCGCGACGCCGCGGCGATCGACGGTCTCCACGTGATGCCCGTCGCGCAACACGGAAATGCGGTCGCACAGCCTGAAGACTTCGGGCAGACGATGCGATACGTACAACAGCGTCACGCCGCGCGCCCTCAGTTTCTCCAGGACGGCGAATAGATGGTCCGCCTCGGCATCGGTGAGCGATGTGGTCGGCTCGTCGAGCACGAGGATGCGGCACTCGAACGCCAGCGCCCGCGCGACCTGCAGCAGCTGCCGGTGCGCGGCCGACAGCGACTCGGCAGGTGCCGCGGGATCGATCGCCAGGTGGAGTTCGTCGAGAATCGCCCGCGTTCTGGCGCGCATATCACCGACGCGGAGCCATCCACCGCGGGCGATCAGCTCGCGGCCCGCGAAGATGTTGCCCGCAACCGTCAGGTTGGGAAAGCAGAGCATCTCCTGGTAGACCATGCCGATGCCGCGCTCGAGCCCCTCGCGGGGACTGCCGAGGTGCAGCCGCTCGCCGTTCCAGCGTACTTCTCCGGCGTCGGGCTGCACGATGCCGGCAAGGATCTTCAGCAGCGTCGACTTGCCCGCGCCGTTCTCGCCCACGAGCGCATGGGCGTCGCCGGCATGGACCGTCAGCGACACGCCGGCGAGCGCCTTCACGGCGCCGAACGATTTCGTGACGTTCCGGAACTCGAGCCCTGCCGCCGTGATCATCGCTGCTGCGGCAGCATATTACGTGATCGGTCTGTGGCGCGGTAATCGTTTACAATTGCGCGATTTCACGACCCGGAGTGTGCGCATGCTCGTCCGCTGCTCGCTGTTCCTTGCCGCCATTGGTCTTCTCGCCGCGTTCTCCGCTTCCGATCAACCCCCGCCACCCGCACGGCCAACGGTGACGCACGCGCCGGCCGGCGCGTCGCTCGACGGCACGGCGATCGATGAGTACACGCTCTCGAACGGCCACGGAATGGAGGTCCGCGCGATCACAGCCGGCGGCATCATCAGATCGTTGAAGGTCCCGGACCGATCCGGCCGGCAGGCTGACGTGGTCCTCGGGTTTGACACGGCAGCCGGTTATCTCAGCGATCCGCCCCCGCCGTACTTCGGCGCGATCATCGGCCGGTACGGCAATCGCATCGCCAAAGGGCAGTTCACACTCGACGGTCATACGTACACGCTGGCGAAAAACAACGGACCGAACTCACTTCACGGGGGGAACCGCGGGTTCGACAAGCGCCTGTGGAAGGCCGAGGCGCGACAGACTGCCCAGGGCGCGTCCGTGATTTTCTCGCGCATGAGCCCCGACGGCGAAGAAGGGTACCCCGGCAATCTTCAGGTCCGGGTCACATACACCCTCACGGATCGGAACGAACTGATCGTCGACTATCACGCGACGACCGACAAAGCGACACCCGTCAACCTCACACAGCACAGCTACTTCAATCTCTCGGGGGAGGGCAGTGGAGACATCCTGTCGCACGAGCTGCTGATCAACGCGGATCGGTACACGCCTGTCGACGATACGTTGATCCCGACGGGCGAGCTGGCGGCCGTAGAGGGAACGCCGTTCGATTTCCGCAAGCCGACTGCGATCGGCGCGCGGATTGACGCAAACGATCCGCAGATCAAGAAGGGCCCGGGTTACGACCACAACTGGGTGCTGAATCGGGGGGCGAATGGGCAGGCCGGAGGTGCCGCGTCGGATCTGGTGCTCGCAGCGCGACTCACGGATCCGCGAAGCGGCCGGACCATGGAGATCCGCACGACGGAGCCCGGACTGCAGTTCTATTCCGGCAACTTCCTCGATGGAACGATCAAGGGGAAAGCTGGGCACGTCTATGCCCGGCGCACCGGCTTGTGCCTGGAGACACAGCACTTCCCGGACTCACCGAATCACGCGAACTTCCCGAGCACGATCCTGCGTCCCGGTCAGATCTACGAGTCGCGCACCGTTTTTCAATTCAGCGCGCTGAGCGACGGATCACGAAAGGATCGCTAGATCCCCGCACGTCTCCGTGCTTCCGCGATCACAGCCTCCATTTCAGACCGATGATCGCGGAAGGTGTCGTCCACGACGTTCAGCGTCGGGATTTGCGTGGGCGACAAAGACAGCGTCTGTGGATTCCAACGCCCGAAGCCGGACTCGTGGACGCCGGAACTGCCCCGGCCGGGCGCCGGGTGGCTCAGGTGCTGGAAGAAGCGCGCGTATTGGGCGACCGCCGGCGAGCCAGGTCCGGAGTGATACATCGGGATGAACTCCAGCAGCGCGTCGTAGTGCATCTCGCCGACGACGGCGACCTGCGGATACTGCGTCCGTAAGTCGAGAACGAGCCGCCGCGTGCCCTCGTGCATATCCGCCGTCGGATTGTTCGTCCATCCCCCGACGATGTCGAGGAAGTAAGCGTCGGGTTCGTAGCGCTGGATGACGTCAGCAATCCGATCGAACATCCACGTCCGCCACGCATCGACGCCGAGATTCATGTACGCGAGCCATCCGTCCATGTGGCGATCGTTGTCCCAGTCCACCCAGTTGAGCGGCATGGCGTCGCCGTCGATCTTGTCGGTCGCCGCGGCGGACATGCGCGGCCACTCGGGCAGCTTCGTGTTGGCGGCGTTGCTGCCGAACATCGGCATCATGTGGAAGCCGAGCTGCCGTCCCTCCTGGATGAGCCGCTTGAACCCCGCTTCACCGCCCATGCGGTCGTCGGCGCGATAGCGAGGATAGTTCCAGTAGTAGCGGCCGTCCCATGCGGCGATGAACGCCAGCACCCGCTCCGCCGGAATACGCTGAGCGATCCACCGCAGGATGTCGAGCATGCCGGCGTAATCGTTGAACACGTAGCCGGTATAGTGCATCCCGTGCAGCGTCAGCGCGAGCGCCATGTCGCGCATCCACGGCGGCGCGTCCGGACGGGCGTCCATCTTCTGGATGTGATACGCCCGCTCGACGTGCGCGTAGTGATCGCGGACGGCGGTCTCCAGCTGCGAGGCCCGTCCGACGCGCCATGCCGGCACGTGCACCTCGTGCTGCCGCGTCCATCCTTCGGTCTCGAACACGGCCTCGACGCGATAGCCGGTCTCGCCCGGCTGAAGGTACACCCGCTTCGCGCGGACTCGGTCGTCGCGCGAGGAGACATACGTGCACCCCCCGTGGTCCTCCACGACCGCGACGAATGGCGTGGTCAGGGCCGCCGCTGTCTCGAGGTCGCCCGCGGAGAACGGATATCCGAAGAGCAGTTCGTTGTCGTTGGGATCCGTCGGTGCCGCGCCGGCCGCGGAGATGTGCCCGCGCGGGATGCCGCGGATGACGGCCGTCACACTCTTGATTGGCTGGCGCATCGACGCCTGCGCCTGCCACTCCGTACCGTCCGCGTCCACCGTGAACGTGGCCTGCAGCCGCCCTTCCTCCTTCTGCTGGCCTCCGGCCCAAACGAATCCATCGCCCGTCAGCTCGACGCGATTGCCGTCGACGCGCGCGGTCATCGCCTCACGATCGAGCGCGTACGTGTTTTCGTACGTGAACACGAGAAATCCGATCTGATACGGCCCCACCTGCACCGACGGCTCTGGGAAGTCGTAGCTGAACTTCATGAACGATCGGCCGCGCGGCGGGATGAAGACGTCCGAGGTGGACACACGCGGCACGATCGTTCCCTGCGCCGTCATCCGCGTCGATTGAGCGCCGATCGGATCCTGCGCGTGGACGACCCGCGGACGCACGAGCGAGCCGGCGCTCATCGCGCCGAGAGCCTTCAGCAGTTCGCGTCTGGTCATGGAGAGCGTCTCGATTGCCCAGGAGCGTAAACGTTTACAATGAGCCGCCTGCCCTGGCAGAGGAGGCCGATGGCTGAGAGCATACCCGAGTCCGCACGCGCTCGCGGAGGCATGACGCGGCGCGAAGCGCTGCGCGGCATCGGCATGACCGCGGGCACGCTGCTGCTGCGCACGACGGCCTCAGGCGGACAGGCGTCACTCCAGATCGGCGGGCGGCCGATCGAGTTGTCCGTCTGGTCGGTCAGCGACGACATGGTTCGAGTGGCCGCCGTCGAGCCAGTCGGCGGCCTCGACGCCGACGGGGCACTCGTCGAGTTCCCCGAGCAACGAGTCCGCATCGCACAAGCGGTTCATGCAGGCCATCTGATGGTATCGACGACCCCGGATCCGCTCGCGATCCGCGTCGCGGATCGGACGGGCCGTCTCGCGCAGGATATCCAGATCGACCCCGCGACAGGCGTGGTGACGTTCGACGCCGGGGCCGCTCCGATTCTCGGTCTCGGTGAGGGAGGTCCACAGTTCGACCGTCGAGGAACGATCGACACGATGCGGAGCGGTCAAGGCGGCTACCGCCTGCGCACGCACGGCGGCCGGGTCCCTGTCCAGTGGCTGATCGGAACCGAAGGGTGGGCCATATTCATCCATCAGCCACTCGGCGCGTTCGACCTGACGACAGTGCGCGGAAAGTTCACGCCGGCTGCGGCCGCCCTGCCACTCGACATCTTCGTTGTCCTCTCCCGGGATCCTGCGGTGATCATGCGCGAATACGCACGCATCACCGGTTTCCCCGAACTGCCTGCACGCTGGACCCTCGGGTATCAGCAATCGCATCGAACCCTCAACGGCCCGGAAGAGGTGATGTGGGTCGCGCGGACGATGCGCGAGAAGCAGCTCCCGTGCGACACCTTGATCTATCTCGGGACCGACTTCACTCCGTCCGGCTGGAACACGCACAACGGAGAATTCGCGTGGAACCCGGCAAATTTTCCCGATCCGAAACGCTTGATCGACGGCCTGCACGGGCTGCACTACAAAATCGTCCTCCACGTCGTCATCGAGGGCAGGCACCTCACCGGATCCGTGACAGACGCCTGCAACGCGTCGGAACCGAGTGGGCGCACGCCCGACGGCAAATGGCCGGACGAGCGAAGCGTGGGTTGCTACTGGCCGTATCACAAGCCCGTTTTCGACCTGGGCATCGACGGCTGGTGGCCCGACCAGGGCGACGGCCTGGATGCGGCGTCACGGTTGAACCGCATCCGCATGTATTGGGAAGGGTCGAAGCTGTGGCGGCCCAACGAGCGGCCTTACGCGCTGCATCGCAACGGCTACGCGGGCATGGGACGCTACGCGGCATTTCTCTGGTCGGGCGACGTCTATTCGACCTGGGAGACGCTGCAGACGCACGTGCCAGACGCGGTGAACACGAGCCTCAGCGGCATGCCATATTGGGGTACCGACATCGGAGGTTTCGTTCCGACTCCGGAGTTCACCGGCGAACTCTACGTCCGCTGGTTTCAGTTCGGCGCCTTCTGCACGCTCTTCCGTTCGCACGGACGCACGTGGCATCTGCGGCTTCCGTGGGGATGGAATACGGGCGAGGTCGGCCCGGATGAGACGTCGACATACAAGGGCGCCGGACGGCCGTCCGAAGCCGAGCTCCACAACGCGCAGGTTGAACCCATCTGCCGCAAATACCTCGAGCTGCGCTATCGGCTGATGCCGTATACGTATTCGGCTGTCCGCGAGACGTCGCGGACAGGTCTGCCTGTCATGCGTGCGTTGTGGCTGCACTACCCGGACGACCCGACAGCTTCACTGTGCGGTGACGAGTACCTCTGGGGCCGCGACATCCTCGTCGCGCCGGTCACCGGCAAAGGCGCGGCAAATCGAAGCGTGTACTTGCCGCGCGGCCGCTGGTATGACTTCTGGACCGAAGGGTCCGTGGACGGCGGGAAGGACGTCGTCCGCACCGTAGATCTTGCGACGATGCCGCTCTACGTCCGCGCCGGAGCGATCATCCCGACGGGACCCGTCATGCAGTACACGGACGAAGTCGCCGATGCGCCAATCACCCTCAACGTGTACCCCGGCGCCGACGGCACATTCGATCTCTATGAAGACGATGGCCGGTCGTTCGCTTACAAGCGCGGCGAGTGGACGGGATTGTCTTTGAAATGGAGCGACGCGCCGCGGCGGCTCCGGGTAACGCTCACGCCGGGCAGCCGCCCGCCAGCGAAGCCCCGCGAGCTCGTGCTGCGGGTCGTCGGGCACTCGGGCACGGCGTCTGCGCGATACACAGGCGACCCGCTCACGCTGCGGTTGTAGCGAACGTGGCACGCGCGGGACCGGGCCGCTACCAGTAGCGGTGCACGTGCGGCCGGATCTTCTCGTCGTAGATTCGGCGGACGAGGCTCATCGTTGCCGCATCGATCGCCGGGAGATCGGCCGCGGCGGCGTTGTCTCGTGCCTGATCGGCCGTGCGCGCGCCGGGAATCGCGCAGGTCACCGCCTCGAACATCAGGATCCAGCGAAGGGCGAACTGCGTGAGCGTTTCGCCTCTCGGCACCAAGTGCTTCAGTTCCTCGACGGCTTCCAGGCCTATCTCGTATGGCACTCCCGAAAACGTCTCTCCCTTGTCGAAATCCTCGCCGTTCCTGTTGAACGCGCGGTGATCGTCGGACGGGAAGACCGACGCTGACGTCAGTTTGCCGGTGAGCAGTCCACTCGCGAGCGGAACGCGCGCGAGAACACCCACCGACGCGGCCCGAGCCGGCCCGAAGAACTCGTCGGCAGGTTTCAGACGGAACAGGTTGAAGATGATCTGTACGCATTCGACGCCCGGATGACGGAGCGATTCGAGCGCCTCGTCCACGCGTTCGACGCTGACGCCGTAGTGCCGCAGCTTGCCCTCGACCTTCAAGTCGTCGAGCACGCCATAAACGTCGTCGCTGGCGACGATCGATGATGGGGGACAGTGGAGCTGCAGAAGATCGATCGCCTCCACCTCCAGGTTTGCGAGGCTCCGGTCGATCCACGCCACGAGGTTTTCGCGGGTGTAGCCCTCCGGCGTTTGTGACGGCAGGCGTCGGCCCGCCTTCGTCGCGACGTACACCGGCGCTCCAGGCCGCTCGCGCCGAAGCCGTGCGACGAGCCGTTCGCTCCTGCCGTCGCCGTACACGTCGGCGGTGTCGATGAAATTCACGCCGGCGTCGACCGCCGCGTGCAGCGCACGCATCGACGCCTCGTCGTCTGCGCCGCCCCAGGCCGAGCCGCCGATCGCCCAGGCCCCGAAACCGATGGCGGACACGTGCATGCCGGTGCGCCCGAGCGCGCGATATTCCATCACCCGTCAGCGGCCCGGCTGCACGGTCCGGATTTCCACGACGCCACCGGTGCGGGCGTCCGCGTGCGGCACGAGCCGGACCGTGATCTGGTGCTTCGCGTGAGTCAGCGCTTCGGGGACGACGTACTCCCGGTCCAGCAACTCCGTCGGGTGGTATTCCAGGTTTTCCGTCGCGACCTTCTGTCCATCGACAAGGACGTCGAACGAACGCCGCTGTCCCTCGCTGCCGCGGAAGGTGCAGACGAGCGTCAGCGGCTGATCGGGTTGCACCCGCAGCGTATAGCTGATGAAACCGGTTCGAGTGTCGCGCCAGCGGCGGCCCTCGACGAATCCCTGTCCGGCGTCGGCGCTCGCGAAGCCGTGTGCGCGCTCGCTTGCATCGCTGCTCACGTCGACGGCGTCGATCGTGCGGCCGTCGACGTCCTTGCGGTGCGCAGCCAGCGCGGCAGCATCGAGTTCGACTTTCTCGTACTCCGCCGGCGTGTAAACGGTCCAGTACACCGTGTAGCGCGGTTCGAACGTCTTGTAGAGCGGAATCAGCGTGACATCCTTCGGCTGCGCGAGGTCGCTCGTCTGGAACGTCAGGGGCCTTCCCGCGACAGGTTTGACGTGCGCCAGCACCTGCTCTGAGGAATTCGCCACGAGCGACGGAACGGTGATGCGGGGAACGCGGCCTACCGGCGGCGCGCTCGGCCCGTATCGATTGATCGCCTCCAGGCCGGCCGTTCCGAGATCGCCGGCGAGGACGACCGGTCCGTACATCAATGCCTGCACGTGCGGATCATCCGGCAGCCGCTCCAGGTGCAGCGACATGGGCAATCGAATGTGCAGCGTGTCGCCCGTCTTCCACTCACGTTCGAATGACACGTACGAGCCCGGCCGCGCGTCCAGCTGCTGCCGGTGGCCGTTGACGTCAACCAGCATGCCCGACGTCGCCCACGCCGGATACCGGACCTTCACTGCGAGCTTCACGGGCTTCGCCGTCGTGAATGTCAGCGACGTCGAGTCTTCTTCGGGAAATTTCGTGAGCTGCCGGACCGTGAGGGCCTGCGCCTTCCAGGTCAGCTCCGACGGAATGAACAGATTGACGTAAAGCTCCGGTACCGCGGCGCTGTCATTCGAATGGAAATAGATGGAATCGTTGTACTTCGCGTGGTTTTCCATGCCGGTGCCCACACAGCACCAGAACGAGTTGTCCGCCGTCGAGAACGTCTTGAACGCGCCGGGCTTCAGCGGGCAGTAGTAGAGGACGCCCCCTGTCTTCGGGTCCTGCGAACCGAGGATGTGATTGAGCAGCGCGCGTTCGTAGAAATCCATCGTCTCGGCCGACGGGCGCCATGCGAACAAATGGCGCGTCAGCTTGAGCATGTTGTAGGTGTTGCAGGTTTCCGGTCCGGCCGCCCCGAGGTGATGCGAGGTCTCCTCCTCCGGAAAGAACGTCTCGTCGTCGCTGTTGCCGCCCATGACGAACGTGCGGTGATGGACGACACGATCCCAGAAGAATGTCGCGATCTCGTAGTCGCGTTTGTCGCCTGTCAGCTCGTACTCGCGCGCGCTCCCGATGATCTTGGGGATCTGGGTGTTCGCATGGACGTTGTCGAGCGGATCGATCCCGTTGGCGAGTGGATCGAGGATCCGCTTGTGCTCGAACATGTGCGCGACCTGCAGGTAGCGCTCGTCCCCTGTAACGGCATACAGATTCGCGAGCACTTCCACCATGCCGCCCTGTTCCGTCTGGAGCATCGCCTGGCGCTGATCCTCGGTGAGCCGCGCGTTGCGCGTGTAGACCCAGTCGGCCTGCTTCTTCAGAACATCGAGGGCCTGAGAGTTGTGCGCCAGCAGATACGCATCGAGCAGGCCCGCCATGATCTTGTGGATCGTGTAGTACGGCGCCCAGACCCGCTGACGCGCCTCGACGCGATCGAAGAACTCCTCGGGAAAGGCCGACAGATAGCCGGCGTGGAACTTCCGGCTCTCAGCCTCCTGCACCTTCGCAAACCCGGTCACGAGGCTGTCGGCCTTCGCTTTGAAGCGCTCGTCGCCGGTACTCGCATACATGATCGAGACGGCCGAGAGGTAATGGCCGACGGCATGTCCTCGAAGTTCGGTGTCAGGAGATTCCCATCCGCCAAGCGGCTGCGCGTTGGACGGCAGCTCCGCGGTGACGCGGAAATTGTGGAGCAGCCGGTCCTGATCGAGGCTCAGCAGGTATTGTTCGTCGCGGATCATCGCGTCCCGATATGGTCCGTCGAGGAGCCGGACGTCTTCGAGCGCAAACGGGATGGCGGCGGAGGTCACCTTGTCAGCGATCTTCGTCGAAGACCAGTATTGCCGTGAGAAGGCCGTGAGTGCCACGCAACCGAGCAGGGTCACCACAGTAGCCGTTTTCATGGCGGCAGACTATATACCACCGGTGCGCCGACGGATGACCCGCCGGAGCCCGCACGTTCTGCTACGATGGCGGAGAGGCGGAACTGATGCGATCCCGGCTTCTCGCATGCGCGGCCATTCTTGCGATCGCCGGCCTCACGCTGCAGGCGCAGCGGCGCGGCCAGTGGTTCGGCGACGCCGGCTTCGACGTTCCGGTCGACCCGGCCCCGAAATACGACGGACGATTCACGTTCGCCCGGCTGAAATTCCCGACAGGACCGGGCGGCTACTACTTCGGCGGACTGCCCGCGTGGGCGCACGGCTATGTCTCGCTCAACCAGGGCAGCCGGGCCGAACGCAACCTGGTCAAGATTCTCCAGAGCATCTCCGACGTTCAGCCGCACGTGGATGCGACCGCCGTGGTCGACGTCGGCTCTCCCGAGCTCTTCAACTATCCCGTCGTCTATGCCACGGAGCCGGGATACATGATGCTGAGCGATGCGGAGGCCAAGAATCTCGGCGATTACATCCGCAAAGGCGGGTTCGTGATCTTCGACGATTTCCGCAACTACGACTGGACCAGCTTCGAAGAGACGATGGCGCGCGTCCTGCCCGGCGAACGCCTCGTGCAGCTCGATATCAGTCACCCGATCTTCCACGCCTTCTTCGATATCAAGACGCTGGAATTCCACCAGGCCTACGATCGAGGCACGCCGGAGTTCTACGGCATGTCGGCGAACAACGACCCGAAGAAGCCGCTGCAGGTCATCGCGAACTTCAACAACGACGTCTCGCAGTACTGGGAATACTCGGACACCGGATTCGTGCCGATCGATCTGTCGAACGAAGCCTACAAGCTGGGCGTCAACTACGTCATCTACTCGATGACGCATTAATCGGCGCCGGATTCACCGGCACGCGCCGGTCACGTTCTCGACAGAGGTGACGTCGAGGACCGCCACGTTCTCGACGGGATCGGGAATCGTGCTGGGGGAGCCGCTCATCCCTCCGCCAATCACGACGCGTCCCCCCTTGATGCGCATTCCCGGCTCGACGAGGTCGGCCTTACGAAGGAGGCCGACGACCTCGACGTAATGACCGTCGTTCTTCTTGACGTCGCTCATCACGTCCTTCTTCCCGCTGAGGCGCAACGAGTGCTGGCGGATGGGAGGGCCGCTCTGGACGTCGGTCTGCTTGGCTTCGATCACCTGCAGCACCCGTCCTTTCAGACAGCCCTTCACCGTCACTTCGACGGAATCTTTCGGAACTTTGTGCTTGCCTTCCTCCTGGCCGCTCTGCGCGAAAATGCCGGCGGACGCGACGGCGAGCGAAACCAGTGATGCGGCGACGATGTGCTTCATCTTCGAGGGCTCCATCGGCAGGCTTCTGTCGACAATAGCACGGCCGCGGCGCGTTGTGCCGACGCCCGCCGAGGGCTATCATCGTCCCGTGCGGGATCGACGGATCGGTCTCATCGCCGTCGCTGCGTCGCTCGTGCTGCTCTGCGGGACGCCGACGGCGCGCGTCGCGGAAGCCGCGCTGTCCGCATCGATCGACGACCGGGCTTTCTGGTCGCTCGTCACGGAGTTCTCCGAAGCCAACGGCTACTTCCGCTCCGACAATCTGGTCTCGAACGAAACCGAGTTCCAGCACGTGGTGCCGACGCTCAAGTCCGAGCACACGCCCGCATCCGCATACGTGGGCGTCGGTCCCGATCAGAACTTCACGTACCTCGTCGCGCTGAAGCCGCGCATCGCCTTCATCGTGGACGTGCGGCGGCAGAACATGCTGCTGCAGCTGATGTACAAGGCCATCGTCGAGATCTCGCCGACGCGATCGGAGTTCCTGGCCCGCTTGTTCGCGCGCGGCGAGGCGGTGAAGCCGAGTACAACGGAAACGGCGGAGCAGCTCTTCGCCGCGATCGAGTCACCCGGTCCGGATGCGCACGCGTGTGACGCGACCCTCTCCGCAATCGACCAGCGGCTCACGGGCAAACATCATTTCCGTCTCACGCGGGACGACCTCACGTCGATCGAGTACGTCTACCGTGCGTTCTGCGACGCCGGACCCGAGATCCGCTATTCCTTCGGCCGCGGTCCCGGATGGCTGCCGTTTCCGAGCTATCGCGACCTCATGACCGAACGCGACGGCGGGGGCGTCAATCAGAGCTATCTCGCCAGCGAAGCGAACTACCGCGCGCTGCGCGACCTCGAAATGCGGAACCTCGTCGTGCCGATAGTGGGGGACTTCGCGGGACCGAAGGCGCTGCGCTCGGTGGGCGCCTACCTGCGATTGCACCGCGCCACCGTCACCGCGTTCTACACCTCCAACGTCGAGCAGTACCTGTTCCGCGACGACGAGTGGCAGCGGTTTTATGCCAACGTCGGCGCGATGCCGCTGACGCCGTCGAGCACGTTCATCCGCGCCGTGTTCAACAACATCGGCATGCACGCCTATGTGTTGACGCCGGCGCCCTATCCGCTGCCCGCGCCGCCGCAGTCCGCGTACGGCCCGCGATCGTTGACGCTGCTGAATCCGATCGCCGACCTGCTCTCAGCCGTCCAGGCAGGCCGGATTCAGAGTTATCGGGACGTCGTCGAGCTGTCGCTCAACTCCTCCAAGTAGGTCCGCGCGCGCCTCAACGCCGGGTGACGGTTACGCCTCGACCCGGAACATCCGGATGATCGTAATCGGCGGATCGAGATTCTGGCCCTTGACAGGCTGCTGCTGAATACCTCTGACGACGTCCATTCCCTTCAGCACGTGTCCGAACGCCGCCGCACCCTGGGCGTCGTCGAAACGCTTCCCGCCGAAGTCGAGCGACGGCTGGTCGTCCAGGCAGATGAAGAAATCCGACGTGGCGGTATCGGCCTGCGCGGCTCGCGCCATCGAAATCGTGCCGACGACGTGCTTCAGGCCGGTCACGCTCGTGCGCTCGAGGGGAATCGGCCCGTAGCCCACGGACCGCGCGTCTGGGTTGATGCCGGCCTGGATGATCTCCATTGGCGGCCGATTCGGGAGCGCCGGCGTGTAGTTGTCCGGGCGGGTCGCGCGATGGAAACGGCCCCCGTCGTACAGGTGATTGTCGACGTACTTCAGGAAGTTCGCCGAGGTGATCGGCGCGTGTGCGGTATCGACGACGACGTCGATACTGCCGAGCGACGTCTCAATCCGTACGACGACGTTCTCGCTGGCGCGCTGCGCGGGAGCAAGGGCGGAGGTGAGCGCGACCGCCACTGCCAGCGCGATTCGTATAAGAATTGTCCGCATGCGTACCTTCTTCGTGGTTGCCGGTGCGTTTGCGTTGTCCCAGGTCATCGCGATCCCACGCTCGGCCGTGACGCCGCCGAAAGAGTATCCGATCCGGCCGGTG
>DATJIW010000030.1:0-20840 GCA_035492775.1 Vicinamibacterales bacterium | reverse complement strand
CCTGCGCCGAGATCGTGAACGTCTCACCGCGTCCGAGGAAGTTCGAGGTCTGGAACGCGAGCTGCCCGAAGAACCCGTCGAACTGCGACACGCCGGCGCCGAACGTCAGCTGGTTCCGGTTCTGTTCCTCGAGCTTGAGCGAGAGATCGACTTTGTTGTCGGCGCCCGGGGTCTTCTCGACCTGGATCGCATCCCCTTCGAGCGCCTTGAAGTACCCGAGCTGGTTGAGCCGCTTGATGCTGTACTTCAGCGCCTCGGTGTTGAACACGCCGGCCTCGAGCAGGCGGATCTCGCGGCGGATGACGTTGTCGCGCGTCGTCGTGTTGCCGGTGAACGTGATGCGGTTGACGAAGTACTGCTTGCCTTCGGTCACCTTCATGGTCACGTCGACCACGGCCGGCGCGTCGGCCTTCGCGTCAGCGGGCGCGGCCGGACCGGCGGAGCCGTTGCCGTTTGCGACGTTCCGCGGCTTCAGATCCGGGAACGCGACGAACTCGTAATAGCCTCCTGCGCCGTACACTTCGCGCGCCTTGTCGAGGCTCTTCTTGATCTTCTTCTCGCTGTAGTACTCCCCCTGGTCGAACTTGAAGAGCGCCTTCAGCGCCTCTTCCTTGACGACGGTGTTGCCCTCGAAGCTGAACTCGCCGATCTTGTAGCGATCACCCTCGGTGACCGGCACCCGGAGCTGCACCCAGCGGGTCTTGCCGTCTTCCTCGTCCTCGAGCACCCGCAAATCGGGCTGGCCGACCTGCGCCGTGATATAGCCGTTATCGCGGTAGTACTCGACGATCTTGTCGGCGTCCGCGCCGAACTTGTCTTCCTTGTAGGTGCCCTTCGGCAGGATGAACGAGAACATGCCCGGGCCCTTGTTCTCCTTCATCTGCTTGGACAGCGCGTGATCGGTGATCTTCTGGTTGCCGATGAACTCGAGATCGCGGATCTTGACCTTGGGCCCTTCGGAGATGTTGAAGGTCACGTGGACGGTCTTCGTGGCCCCCTCGACCGGCTTAATCTCCGGCTTGACCTCCGCGAACATGTAGCCCTTGGAGGCATACACCTCGCGGACGATCCCGGCCACGCGTCGGATGAGGCCCGGGTCGATGAAGGAGTCCAGCCGGATCTGGATGCCCTTGTCGCGGAGTTCTTCTTCGATTTTCGACTGATCGACCTTGTCGGAACCGATGTAGTCGACGATCTTGACCCGCTGCCGCTCCTCCATGTTGTAGACCACCACCTTGCCGTGCACGCCGTTGGCGAAGGTCACGTCCTGGAGGTCGATCGCGAGATCATCGAGGAAGTTCGTGGCCCACAGCCGCTTGAAATCGCCAATGACGGTCTGTTCGATGGCGTCCGTATAGGGCACCCATCTGTCCTGCGACGGGCGGCTGACCTGGTCCTTGACCTGGAGGTAATACAGGTAGGTGTTCTGGTCGATCACCGAGGAGCCGCCCTGCTTTTCGAAACACAGCATCAGCGCATAGACGACCGGCTGGGAGCCGCTCGGCGGCAGTTTCGCAGGAGCAGGAACCGTTTGACCGCAGACGGTGGCGGGCAGGCGGAGGCTCGTCGCAACCGCTTCAGCAGGGGCGGCTTGCGTCGCCGGCAACGGCTGCACAGGGGGCTGCGACGGGGGTGCCGAGGGCGACTGGACGACGCTCAGTGCGCTGAGCGCAAGAATTGCGAAGTGCGACATGTATACGGAAAAAGGGTGCGCCCTCTAGCAGTCGCCCGCACCATGGGGCCGGAACCCCGGGGGACGCCAAGCGACGATTTTACTTGAAATTAGACGGTAAGGGCGAGGGGATGGTCGGGGAGGCTCTTCTTAACTCCCAACTCCCAATTCCCAACTCCCAAGTTGGGGCGAATTGGGAATTGGGAGTTGGGAATTGACCCTGAACGATAGCTATCTAAGCAAGCCGCCGGCCTTCTTGCGGCTGGCCCGCGGGCCGGTAGGCCAACGAACCGCCTTCCAGGTACACCTCGATGTCGCCGCCCTTCAGGTGGCCGCGGATGAGCTCCTCGGACAGCGGATCCTCGATGTAGCGCTGGATGGCGCGGCGAAGCGGGCGCGCGCCATACGAGCGGTCCTTGCAGGTCTGCTCGATGATCCAGTCCACGACATCCGTCGACAGCTGCAGCCGGATCTTGCGATCCACGAGGTTGGCATTGAGCTGGTCGACGAGGAGGCGGGTAATCGTCCGCAAGTCGTCGTCCGAGAGCGCCTCGAACACGATGATCTCGTCGATACGGTTGATAAATTCCGGATTGAACGTCTTCCGGACTTCCCCGAGCACCATGTCGTTCACGCTCCGGCTGATCGCGTTCGCGTCGGTCGACTGGAACCCGAGCGACGCCTTCTTCTGAATGAAGCGGGCGCCGATGTTCGACGTCATGATAATGATCGTGTTCTTGAAGTTCACCCGGTTGCCGAGACCGTCCGTCAGATGGCCGTCCTCGAACACCTGCAGCAGGATATTGAACAGGTCCGGATGCGCCTTCTCGATCTCGTCGAGCAGGACGACGGAGTACGGGTTCCGCTTGACCTTCTCGGTGAGCTGACCGCCTTCTTCGTGGCCGACATATCCAGGCGGCGAGCCAATCAGCTTGCTCACCGAGTGCTTTTCCATGTACTCCGACATGTCGAAGCGGATGAGCGCGTGGTCGCTGCCGAAGAGGAAATTCGCGAGCGCACGTGCCAGTTCGGTCTTGCCGACGCCTGTCGGACCGAGGAATACGAAGCTGCCGACGGGGCGGTTCGGGTTCTTCAGGCCCGCGCGCGAGCGCCGGATCGCGCGAGCCAGCGCCGAGATCGCTTTTTCCTGCGAGATGACGCGCTTGTGCAGCTCGTCTTCCATCCGCAGGAGCTTGTCGCCTTCGTCCTGGTTGATCGACGTGAGCGGCACGCCGGTCCACTTCGACACGACCTCGTCGATGTCGGTCTTCGTGACCGTCACCTTGCGGGTGTTCGACTTGACGTCGAACTTCTCGCGCACGAACTGGAGGTTCTCGCGGGCCTGGACTTCCTGCTCGCGATAGAACTGCGCCTTCTCGAAGTTCTTCTCGGAGACGGCGTTTTCCATCTGCTCGACGGCGACGCGGATGGAGCGGTTGATCTCGCCGAACTCCTCGCTGTTGTAGCCGGCCTCGCGCAGTTTCGCGCGGGCGCCGGCCTCGTCCACGAGGTCGATCGCCTTGTCGGGCAGGAACCGGTCGGTGATGTAGCGGTTCGACTGGTAGACGGCCGCCTCGATCGCGTCCTGCGTGTATTCGACGTGATGAAACTGCTCGTAGCGGTCCTTCACGCCCAATAGGACGTCAATCGTTTCCTTTTCGGACGGCGGGTCGACCTTCACCGCCTGGAAGCGGCGTTCGAGCGAGCGGTCCTTCTCGATGTATTTCCGGTACTCAGCCGGAGTCGTGGCGCCGATGCAGCGGATTTCGCCGCGGGAGAGCGCGGGCTTGAGGATATTGGCCGCGTCCAGGGAGCCCTCCGCGGATCCGGCGCCTACGAGCGTATGCAGCTCGTCGATGAAGACGATGATGTTCGGGTTCTCGGTCAGTTCCTTCATGATCGCCTTCAGGCGCTCTTCGAACTGCCCGCGATACTTCGTCCCGGCAACGATCAGCGAGATATCCAGCGCCAGAATGCGCTTGTCCGCCAGGAAGTGCGGGACGTCGCCGTAGACGATCTTCTGCGCGAGCCCCTCGACGATGGCGGTCTTGCCGACGCCCGGTTCGCCGATGAGCACGGCGTTGTTCTTGGTCCGGCGGCAGAGAACCTGCTGGACCCGCTCGAGCTCGACGTGGCGCCCGACGAGCGGGTCGAGGGCGTTTTTCATGGCCGCTTCGCTCAAGTCCCTCGAGAACTCGGCCAGAAGCGGCGTTTCCTTCGCCCTCGGCATCGTGGTCTTTTCGTTCAGGAGCGCCACGATGTCCTCGCGGACCGTGTTGAGGCGCATCCCCTTTTCCATCAGGATCGTGGCGGCGACGGAGCGTTCCTCGCGCAGGATCCCGAGCAACAGGTGTTCGGTGCCGATGTAGTTGTGGAGCAGGCGGTCGGCCTCTTCGGCCGCAAACTGCAGCACACGCTTGGTTTCCGCGCTGAAGGGGATCTCGACGGAGGTCGAGACCTTCTCCTTGAACACGGTACGGCCTTCGATTTCTTTCCGGATGCTGTCGAGCGAGAGGTGAGAGCGCGCAAAAATGCGGCTCGTCAGCCCCTTACCCTCCCGAATCAGCCCCAGCAGGAGGTGCTCGGTCTCGATCGAAATGCTTCCGAGCTGAGAGGCTTCATAACGCGCGAAGAAGAGGACACGTCGCGCGCGTTCCGTATAGCGTTCGAACATCGAATTCCTATTGGTGTATCGGCGCAGCGTGAGGGCATCGCCAGCCTTGTCCACATTATAAGGCAAAGGATGGGCCCGGCCAACGCCTTTCTCATGCGTAAGTGCGTTTAACAACGAGGGTTAGACGACCTACACGCCGTAAGACGTCGGTCTGGGGGCCCGGGGTTCGGAGGTGGCGGGGCGTTTCGGGGATTCGCGTCGCGGTTCGGGTTCCGCGTCGCGCGTTCGGGGTTTCGTGTCGCGGTTCGGGGCTCCGCTGCCCTCAGCGTGCTTCCCGCAGTTTCCCGTCTTCCAGCCGCAGCACCCGGTCGCACGCGGCGGCCAGACGCGGGTTGTGGGTCGCGATGATCGACGTCAGCCCGCGTTCGCGGTGCATCTCGCGCAGCAGATCGTGCAGCGTCTCCGCGGTGTGCTCGTCGAGATCGCCCGTCGGCTCGTCCGCCAGCAGGACCGACGGCTCCATGACGAGCGCGCGCGCGATCGCGACGCGCTGCTGCTCGCCGCCCGACAACATCCCGGGCTTGTGCACGAAGCGGTCGGCGAGACCGACGCGCTCGAGGAGCAGCGCCGCGCGCTCCTCGCGCTCGGCCGCGGGTCGACGCGCGATCCGCATCGGCATGCCGGCGTTCTCCAGCGCGGTGAACTCGGGCAGCAGATGATGAAACTGAAAGACGAAGCCGACGTGCCGGTTGCGGAATGCGACCAGCGCGTCGGGCTTCATCTCGAAGAGCGTGGCGTCGCCGATACGGATGCGGCCGGCGTCGATGGCGTCGAGCCCGCCGAGCACGTGCAGCAACGTACTCTTGCCGACGCCCGAGGCGCCGACGACAGCCACCATCTCGCCGCGCTCGACGCGCAGGTCGAGGCCGCGCAGCACGGACACCCGACTCGCGCCGACTTCGTAGGCCTTGTCGACGCCGAGGGCTTCAATGAACGCCGCCATTCAGCATCCGCCCGTCGCCGCGCGGTTGGGGTCTGACCCCAACCGCGCCGGACGATGGCATAATCGGGGTCTGACCCCAATTTGGGTGGAAGTGTGTCCGGTTGGGGTCAGACCCCCACACGTTGTCATTGGTACCGCAGCGCCTGAGCAGGATCGAGCCTGGACGCCTGACGGGATGGGTAGATGGTCGCAACGAAGCAAATGACCATCGCCGACACGATGACGACGACGAAATCGAGCGGCAGCAGGGTGAACGGCACGTAGGAGATCTGGTAGACGTCAATCGGCACGTGGATGAGACGGTACCGATCGAGGATGTAAATCAGCGTGCACCCGCCAAGTGCCCCCATGGCCGTGCCGGCGAATCCGATGATGAGTCCCTGAAGCATGAAGATCCGCCGGATGCTCGCCGCACTGCTCCCCATCGTCTTCAGGATGGCGATGTCGCGGCTCTTTTCCATCACGAGGAGCACCAGCGACGCGATGATGTTGAGCGCCGCAACCATCACGATGAGCCCGATGGTGATCGAGATCGCCATCTTCTCCAGCCACAGGGCGGAAAAGAGCGATTTGTTCATGTCGGCCCAGTCCTGCGCGAGGTAATCGGAACCCAGGCGCTCGGGAATCGCCTCGGCGACCGACGGTGCCGAGAACATGTCGTTCAGGCGCAGCTGGATGAAGTCGGGGCGCGTCTTGCCGAAGATGTGTTCCGCGACCGGCAGATCGACGAGGGCATACTCGCTGTCGAACTCGAAGAGTCCCAGACTGAACACGCCCACGACCTTGAAGGAAATGATGCGGTTCGTTACGGCGAACGGCGTAATGACCTGATCCGGCGTGATCAACCGTACCGTGTCGCCCACCTTCACGCCCAGGCTGTCGGCCAGGTCGGTCCCGAGCACGATTCCGAAGAGCGTGTCCGGCCGCGTGCGGACGGCATCCAGCGACCCGGACCGCATCGCCTTCCGGATGTCGGTCACCGTCGGCTCGAGTCCCGGTTCGATGCCTTTGATCGTGGCGAACGCCTGCGAGTCACTACTGGTCGTGAGGAGGCCCTTGCCCAGAACGGCCGGCGCGGCCCCGACGACGTGCGGGATCGCGCCGAGCTTGGCGACTTCCGCGCGATAGTCGACGAGTCCTGCACCGGTCTTTGAAACGTAGATCTGCGCCGACGCGCCGACGATCCGATCGCGCAGCTCGCCCTGAAGACCCGTCATCAGCGCCAGCGCGATGAGGAGCGCCATGACGCCGACGGTCACGCCGAGGATCGAGATCGCCGAAATCAGCGAGATGAAGGCCTGCTTCCGCCGTGCGAGCAGATACCGGACGGCGACGAACCCTTCGAAGGCAAGATTCATGCGATTAACCGCGAGGCCGCATGAGAGGGAACAGGATGACGTCGCGGATCGAGGCGCTGTTCGTCAGGAGCATGACGAGGCGATCGATGCCGACGCCCTCACCGGCGGCGGGCGGAAGACCGAATTCGAGCGCGCGGATGTAATCTTCGTCCATCGCGTGCGCCTCCTGGTCGCCTGCCGCGCGGTCCTGGAGCTGCGCGTCGAAGCGCCGTCGCTGTTCGGCAGGATCGTTCAGCTCACTGAACGCGTTCGCCACCTCGAAGCCGCCCACATAGAGTTCGAACCGCTCCACCGTATCCGGGTCGTCCGGGCGCTGCTTCGAGAGAGGCGACACCTCGGTCGGGAAGTCGTAGACGAACGTCGGCTGGATCAGCTGCTCTTCGTTCAGCCGTTCGAAGATCTCGGTGGCGAGCTTTCCGGCGCCCCATGACGGCTGGACGTCGAGCCCGAGCCGGCGCGCGAGCGCGGCGGCGGTCTCCCGCGATCGCAGATCGGCGTCGGTAACGGGAGTGCCGAGGCGCGCCGACGCGGCGTCTCGCGCGCCGTCGCGGAGCGACACACGGCGATAGGGCGGCGCCAGCGAGATGTCGTGCGTGCCGAACCGCACGTGATCAGTACCGACCGTGTCCCGCGCGACGGTCGCGATCATCGACTCCGTGAGATCCATCAGCTCGCGGTACTCGCTGTACGCCTGGTAGAACTCCAGCATCGTGAACTCGGGATTGTGCTGCGTGGAAATCCCTTCGTTTCGGAAGTTCCGGTTGATCTCGTAGACGCGTTCGATGCCGCCGACGACGAGCCGCTTCAGATACAGTTCCGGCGCGATCCGCAGATACAGCCGCATGTCGAGCGCGTTGTGATGCGTGACGAACGGACGCGCCAGCGCGCCGCCCGCGATCGGCTGCATCATCGGAGTCTCGACTTCGAGGTAACCGCGCGCGTTCAGGAAGGCCCGGATCGACGCCAGCACCCGGCTGCGCACGTCGAACACGCGCCGCGATTCCGGATTGACGATCAGGTCGAGATATCGCTGGCGATACCGCGTCTCGATGTCCTGCAGTCCGTGCCACTTCTCGGGAAGCGGGATGAAACACTTCGCGAGAAACACCAGGCTGGACGCCCAGATCGTCAATTCGTTGGTCTTCGTTCGAAACAGGTGGCCGGCGACGCCGACGTAGTCACCGAAATCGAGGAGCTTGAACGCCGCGAACTCCCGTTCGCTGAGCGAGTCCTTGCGAATGTAGACCTGAATCCGTGCTTCGCCGTCCGAGATTACGAGGAAGTTCGCCTTGCCGAAACTGCGGATCGCGAGGATACGTCCGGCGGACCGCGTCTCGATCCGGGATGCCTGGAGCTCCTCGCCGGTTTTCCCAGAGTACTCGTCGACGAGCTGCCGTACGGTGTGGGTACGCTCGAACGCGCGCGGATACGGATCGACGCCAAGCCTGACCAGTTCGTCGAAGTTCGCGCGCCGCTGGCGAACCTGTTCCGAGCGCTCGCCGCTCTCGTCCGGACGTTGTGAATCGTCGGTCATGTATTACCCGTCGCGTCCCAGTGACTTGCGCACCGCGTCGAGGACACCGTTGATGAACGGCACGGGCTCTTCCCCGCTGAACGTCCGCGCCAGCTCCAGCGCCTCGTTGATGACCACGGCTGCCGGCGTGTCGGGTCGCGAGAGCAGCTCGAAGATCGCGAGACGAAGTACCAGCCGATCGATCACCGCCATGCGCCCGATGCGCCAGTTGCGCGCGTGCGCGCCAATGAGTTCGTCCGCTTCGCCCATGCGCTCGATCGTGCCGGCCACGAGCGCGTTCGCGAGCGATCGTTCTTCTTCGACGAGCACCGCCTCAGGAGCCGCGTCCGACAGCTCGTCGTCCGGGTCGGGCGGCGCGTCGCGCCCGGCCCAATACGTCCGCACGACCTCGTCGACGGGCGTGCGCCCCACCTCCCACTGATACAGCATCTGCAGCGCCGCCGCGCGGGCGCGGTGGCGTGCCGCACCGGACATTACGGTTCCTCGCGGGCGAAAAAACGACCCGTGTGCCGATCCGGTCCGATGGTCATCCCGTGAACCCGAACGTCCGCGGCACCGTTCGCGAAAGCGCCTTGTAAAGCGCCGCCATTTCCACCGCTGCCGAGGCCGCTTCGCGCCCCTTGTTGTCCGGACCGTCACCGGCGCGTTCCATGGCCTGTTCGATGGTATTCGTGGTCAGCACGCCGAACGCCATCGGCACGCCCGTCTCCCCCGCCGCATCGGTGATCCCGTGCGCCACAGCCGAGGCGATGTACTCGAAATGCGGCGTCTCGCCACGGATCAGACATCCCAGACAGACGGCGGCGTCGAACCGGCCGGTCTCCACGGCCGTGCGGGCGGCCTGAGGGATCTCGAACGCGCCCGGGACCGTGATCACGTGCACGTTCGATTCGGCGGCGCCGGCCTCGCGGAGCGCCGACAGCGCGCCGTCGCGGAGCCGGTCCGTGATCTGCGCGTTGAACCGAGCGACGATGACCGCGAAGCGAAACGGCGACGCGTCGATGGCGGCGTTTGACGGCTGCTGACCGGACATTGCCTACCTGCCCTTGAAGTCGGCCTTGCGCTTCTCGAGAAACGCCCTGGTCCCCTCGCGCATGTCGTCAGTCGCCGCGACGAGGCCGAACAGCGTGGCCTCGAAGATCTGCGCCTGTGGGAAGGGCATCTCGAGTCCTTTATTGACGGCCTCGAGGATGTACCGGACGGCAACCGGAGCCTTCGCGGCCAGCGTCGACGCGAGCGTGCGTGCCTCGTTCAGGAGATCCGCCGCCGGCACCACTCGGTTGACGAGTCCGAGCCGGTGAGCCTCCTGCGCCGTGATCTGGTCGCCCGTCAGCAGCAGTTCCAGGGCGCGTCCCCGTCCCACGATTCGGGCGAGCCGCTGCGTGCCGGCGTATCCGGGCACGATTCCGAGGTTGATCTCCGGCTGCCCCAGCTTCGCGGTATCGGCGGCAATCCGGATCGTGCACGCCATCGCGAGCTCGCAGCCGCCGCCGAGCGCGTAGCCGTTGATGGCAGCAATCACCGGCTTTCCGAGGTGCTCGATGAGATCGAGGACGTGCTGTCCGCGTATCGCGTGCTCCCGCCCGTCGATCGGCGACTGCACCGCAAGCTCATTGATGTCCGCTCCGGCAATGAAGGATTTGTCGCCGGCGCCGGTCACGATCACCGCGCGGACGGATGCATCGTGCTTCAGATCGAGAATCGCGCGCCGCAGCTCGTCGAGCGTCTGCGCGTTCAGCGCGTTGAGGACTTTGGGACGATTGACGGTGAGGACGGCGACGGCGCCGTCGCGCTCGAGCAGCAGATTTTCAAACGTCATAGAAGCGAAGACCGGTCAGATCGGCAGCGGAAACATCAGCCAGGCGACCACGTACGCGAAGAGCACGAATGCGCCAAGCATCATCGCGCCCAGCCGCGCCTGCTGGCGCGGGTCGTCGCGCAGGAGCGTGGCGAATGCCGTAGACACCAAAAGCGCGTAAACCACGAGGATGAGGAAGTGGCCCGTGAACACGGTTACTTCCGCCCCATCGCGATGTCGAATGCGTCGAGGATGACGAGAAAGTTCAGCAGCCCGGCCGTCATCAGAAACGTATTGCCGTACTCATACGTCACCGCGGTCACGAGGCCAGCGCCGAGATCGAGCATGCGTGCGATGACGTAGGGCGCGCCAACGCCCCGATTGGCGATCGCTCCAAGGAACACCAGCGGATCTGACACCTCGAGCGGAAAAAGCCGGCCGTTCAGCAGCAGCCCGATGACGAACATCAAGGGCAGCACGATCAGGAACACGATGCCCTTCTGCATTCGGCGCTGCAGCAGATGACCCCCGCCGGGGACGAGCCAGGCCGCGAGACAGACCAGCGCGAGCATGCCGGGCTCCGCTCCCGCCTTGTCGCGCTCCACCGTCGTCGTTTTTGTGCTCATGCGAACATGGAATGATAACGTGAAACACGGCAGACCTGCTGTACAGCAGATGAGAACGATCGCCGGAGTACTCACGCTCGCGGCCGCCACGTGGGTGGCGGCCATCGTGTTCGCGCCAATTGCCGCGCAATCCGGGAGCGCCGTCGTCCGCAGCTGTGCCGCGGCGGCGTATGCGGCCGGGAGTTTCGTCTGCCACCAGATTCCGGCACGATCGTTCCACCTCGCGGGCGGGCAGCTCGCCGTGTGCGGGCGCTGCACGGGGCTTTACGTCTCGGCCCTCCTGGGCGGGATCGTCGCGCTGCTCTTCTGGCGGCGCGTGAAGGTCGCTGACCGTTCACTGCTTGCCGTGGCAGCCATCCCGACGGCGCTGTCCTGGACGCTCGAGCACGCCGGCCTCGCGGCGCAGTCGAACACGATCCGGGCGCTCGCGGCGCTGCCGCTCGGCTTCGCGGCCGCGTGGGTCGTCGTGGGATTGCTGTTGGAACCTCGTTCGGACGAACGCGATCAGAGAGCGCCGTCTGCGGTGTAGCCGAGCCGCGTCCGCGGCCGGAGTTCAGGGCGGGATATCACCTGCACGACGACGTGTCGGAACCGTCCATCGAAGTGACTGTTCGCCGGCACGTAGCCGATCGAGTACTGATGTCCGAGTTCCTGCGCGATCGATCCGTATACGTTCTTCAGCTCGATCACCGTCGGAAAGAAGGACAGCGCGCCGGTCTCCCGCGACAGGGTCTTCATCGTGAAGTTGGCTTCCGAAAGAAAGCGCCGCCCGGTCTCCTCGACGGCCTGTTTCATTTCGGCCGGCGACTGCAACCCGACGGTGTAGATATTGACGCCCATCCGTCTCGCCAGCCCGAGCACATCGTCGAAGGAAACCAGGCTCGTGGTGTCGTCTCCGTCGGAGAGCACGGCGATGGCCTGGCGGCGGACGTCGCCGTTGTGGCGCGCGGTATGGCCGAATGACTTGAGCGCGATGTAAATCGCATTGTAGAGACTGGTCGCCCCTTGTGGCGAAATCGACGCCACCGCTCGCGAGAGAGCCTGGCGATCGTCGGTGAGCGGCTGCAGCACGTCCACGTTGTCGCTGAACGCGACCACTGCACCGCGGTCGCCGGGGCGCAGCGTCTTCAGAAACCCATCCGCTGCCTCGCGCACGAGCATGATCTTGTTCGTCATGCTGGCGCTCGTGTCGAGCAGCACGATGAGATCGACGGGCACCGACTCGGCCTCACAGAACCGCACGTCCTGCCGGACGCCATCCTCGTAAACGGCGAAATCCTCGGGCTTGAGGCCGGATACGTATTTGGCCGCCCTGTCCTGCACGGTCACGTTCAACGCAACCAGGCTGGCCTCGCTGTGAAACGTGGGGAGTTGTGGAGGCGACTGCCGCGGCGCGGCGGCCACGCATACCAGAAATGACGCCAGCAGCAAGAACCCGCGGCGCAACGGTGTCACAAACGACCTCCGGCGCGCTTCCGTGCAATGAGGGTGCCGGTGACCCGGTCGGTCCAGTGCCGCCCTGCGCGTGTTACATCGGCCGCTTCTCCGTGGCGCCGGAGGCCGCGCGCCATTCGCACGTCCCGCCGGAGTCGCGCCACGACTGCAAAACTGTCAAAGCGTCAACGGCCCGAAATGCTCCGCGTACCGGTTTCGGAACTCCTGCTGTGAGTAGGCATGACTCTGACCGCCGAGATGTTCGAGCGCATACGTCGCGGCGACGGCGCCGATGCGCGCGCTGACCTCGAGAGGCGCTCCGGCGGAGATGCCTTTCATCAGACCTCCGCGAAACGCATCGCCGACACCCGTCGGGTCGACGATGCGCATCGGAGGGACCGCCGGCACCGCGACGGTCCGATTCCGCTCATGGACCATCGAGCCGTGCTCGCCACGCGTCACGATGAGCGCCCCCGCGCGCGAGAGGATCGCGGCCTCGTCGAGGCCGGTCTTCTGACGCAGCAGCTCGAGCTCGTAGTCGTTGCAGATCACAATCGACGCGCCGTCGACGCCGTCGCGCAGCTCGTCGCCGCTCATGCGTGCGCATTGCTGGCCGGGATCCCAGATGTACGGGATGCCGAGCGTGCGGCATTCTTCGGCGTACTGCAGCATGGCGCCCGGATCATTCGGCGAGACGATGGCGAGGGTCACGTCGCCGGCGGTGCGGAAGGACAGCTCGCCCGCATTCGCCATCGCGCCGGTGTAGAACGATGCGATCTGGTTGTTCTCCGTATCAGTGCTGCAGAAGAAGGACGCGGTGAATTTGTCGGGCACGATCTGCACGAGCGACGTGTCCACGCCGGCCGCGTCGAGCCATCGTCGGTACTCGCCGAAATCCTGCCCCGCGGTGCCCATCAGGCGAGGGCGTTCACCGAGGAGCGCCAGCGTGTAAGCGATGTTCGGGGCGCACCCGCCGCGCCGCTTGTCCATCGAATCCACGAGAAAACTCAGGCTCACGCGCTGCACGTGCTCGGGCAGCAGATGCTCAGTGAATTTCCCGGGGAACGACATCAGGTAATCGAATGCTATCGAGCCGGTGACGATGATGGACATAGACAGTTCAGTTCGGGTTGCGGGCGCGGGGTGCGGGTGCGGCATACGGGTGCGGGGTGCGGGATGCGGGTTGCGGGTGCGGCATACGGTGCGTCATGCGGGTGCGGGTTGCGGGTGCGGGTTGCGGGTTGCGGGTTGCGGGTCCGCACGAAAGACACCGAACGACGGAACACCGCCCACAGCCTGCCGCCCCACGATTCTATTTGATGTATTTGCCGATCAGCGGCGCCAGATCGCGTTTGGTGCGATCGGGGATCACTTCCGGGCGTGTAATGATCGCGTTTGCGAGCGCCGTGGCGCACTCGCAGGTGCGCTCGTACGGCAGGCGATCGACGGCGTCGGCAATCACCTGCTGCGCGGTCCGTGCGTTGGCAACGAGGTTCGCGACGATCATGTCGACGGTCACCGAGTCGTGGTCGGGATGCCAGCAGTCGTAGTCGGTCACGAGCGCGATCGTCGCGTAGCAGATCTCCGCCTCGCGCGCGAGCTTCGCCTCCTGGAGGTTGGTCATCCCGATGATGTCCATCCCCCACGAACGATACAGCTGCGACTCGGCGAGCGTCGAGAACTGCGGACCTTCCATACACACGTACGTTCCGCCGTTGTGCGACGTCGCGCCGACGGCCTTGCACGACTCGTAGGCGATCCCGGCAAGGCGGGCGCACACCGGATGCGCGAACGCCACATGGACCACGAGTCCATTGCCGAAGAACGTGCTGACCCTCCCTTTGGTGCGATCGAAGAACTGATCCGGAACGACCAGATGCTGCGGCACGTAGCGCTCCTGCAGCGACCCGACGGCGCTTGCCGACAGGATGTAGTCGACGCCGAGCAGCTTCATGCCGAAGATGTTCGCGCGGTAGTTGAGTTCGGTCGGCATGAGCCTGTGCCCGCTGCCATGACGCGCCAGGAACGCCACACGCTTGCCGCGCAACGTTGCGACGACGTAAGGCCCGGAGGGCTCGCCAAAGGGCGTCGCGACCGTCTGCTCCTCGCGATCAGTCAGTTCCGCCATGTCATACAGGCCGCTGCCGCCGATGATTCCGATCTGCACGCGATCCCTCACGCTGCGCTCTCCCGGCCTACGCCAACGGCTCGACGAACTTCCGGCCGTTTTTCTCGCGGATGATCCCCGCCGCGATGGTCGGGTCGTGCTCGAAGAAGATCACATACTCGCCGTCGATGGCCTCCCGAAGGAAGGCCCGCTTGAACTCGAGCGTCTCCATGGGATACAGGTCGTAGCCCATGATCCACGGCTCGTCCACGTGCGCGGTCGTCGGAATGAGATCGGCAGTGAACACCGCCGTCCGTCCCTGCGACTCGAGATAGACGATCTGATGGCATCGCGTGTGGCCGCCCGTCCGAACGACGCGCACGCCTTCCGCGATCGTTTGATCGTCATCGGTGAACTCCACCACGCCCGCCTCGTGGAGCGGCACGAAGTTCTCGGGGAAATAGCTCGCGCGATTGCGTTCGTGCGGATGCGTCGCGTCCTCCCATTCACCGCGATTGACGAGATACCGCGCGTTCGAAAACGCCGGCCGCACCGCACCCGTCGCATCGCCGGCGGTGAAGCCGCCGGCATGATCGAAGTGCAGGTGCGACGCGAGAACGATCGGGATGTCCGCCCGCGTCAGGCCGGCCTCGTGCAATCCGGACTCGAGATCCGGCGTGCGATCGATCGCGTAGATCTCGACGTTCTTCGAATCCATCTTTGCGCCAACGCCGGCATCGATGAGGAGTGTCGGCGCCGTCCTGTGCCGCACGAGCAGTGGACGCATCGCGAGCGCGATCCGGTTGCGGTCGTCGGCAGGCGCGCGCCGGCTCCAGAGCGGTTTCGGCACGACCCCGAACATGGCCCCGCCATCGAGCCGGAACCGCCCGTCGACCAGCGATGTCAGGTCGAAGTCACCGAGCTGCATCGGCCTGCGTGAGCTCCACGAGAACGCCGTGTGTGGACGATGGATGAATGAACGCGACGAGCGACCCGTGGGCGCCGGGCCGCGGAACCTCATCGATCAGACGGATTCCGCGGGCCTTCAGCTGCGCCAGCGCTGCGCGGATGTCGTCTACGCGAAAAGCGACGTGGTGGAGGCCCGGGCCGCGCTTCGCGAGGTAGCGTGCGACCGCGGACTCCTCCGACGTCGGTTCCAGCAGCTCGAGCGACGCGTCGCCCGCCGGCAGGAACGTGACCCGCACGCGCTGAGACGGGACTTCCTCCGGCGCATCGACCTCGAGCCCCAGCGCCTCACGGAAGAACGCAAGGGAGGCGCCCGCGTCGGCGACGGCTATTCCGATGTGATCGATCTTCGCTTTCATGTCCGCACGGTCATCTGACGAAACGTTGAAACATCTGCTCCACGCCGGAGTACGGATCCACCTCGCGGGCGGCAATCCGGTCCAGCAGCCGATCGAACTCGCCGGGCGGCAGCGCGCGCTCGACGTGCTGTACGAAGCGATGCGAGAGCAGTTCCCGCACGCGCCATTCGGCGCGCGCGCGCCGGCGTTCGCCCTGCGCGGCCGCGGTGTGGGTCCGAAACCGCTCGATCTCGTCCGCCAGGGCATCGACGCCTGCGCCCGTCGTCGCTTCGGTCTTGACGATCGGCGGCCGCCAGCGCCCTTCGGCGAAAACCTCGAGCGACTGCAACGCCTTGATCGAGGCGACGGTGCGATCCGCGCCTTCGCGATCGGATTTGTTGACGACGAAGACGTCGGCGATCTCCATGATGCCGGCCTTGAGCGCCTGCACGTCGTCGCCGGAACCCGGCACCAGCGTCACGACCGACACATCGGCCGTCCGGACGATATCGACTTCGTCCTGGCCGACGCCGACCGTTTCGATCAGCACGACGTCCATGCCCGCGGCGTCGAGGACGAGCGCCGCGTCGCCGGTGGCACGCGACAATCCCCCGAGATGGCCGCGCGTCGCCATGCTCCGGATGAATACGCCCGCGTCTCCCGCGTGCGCCTGCATCCGCACGCGATCGCCCAATATGGCACCGCCGCTGAACGGGCTGGTTGGATCGACGGCGACGACGCCCACTGACTGGCCGCGGCGGCGAAGCTCGGCGATCAGGCGATCGACGAGTGTGCTCTTTCCCGCGCCCGGGGCGCCGGTGATGCCGACGAGATACGCGCGGCCGGTGTGCGCGAAGACCCGCCGCACGAGTTCGGCGCCTGCCGGGACCTCGTCTTCGATGAGGCTGATTGCGCGCGCGATCGCGCGCGGATCGCCGCTCAACACGCGTTCAGAGAGCGCGGGACGGAGTGAGGACGCTGCCCTGTCTGTCACGATCCCAGGAGCTGGCGCGCGATGACGAGGCGCTGAATCTCGCTCGTGCCCTCGCCAATCGTCAGCAGCTTCACGTCGCGGAAGTATTTCTCGGCCGGGTAATCCTTCACGAAGCCGTAGCCTCCATGAATCTGCACGCAGTCCTCGGCCACGCGGACGGCCACTTCGCTCGCATAGAGCTTGGCTTCAGACGACTCTCTCGTCGTCCGTCGATCCAGGCCTTCGAGATACGCGGCGCGGTACGTCATGAGGCGCGCGGCCTCGATACGCATTGCCGCGTCGGCGAGTTTCCACTGAATCGCCTGGAACGCCGCGATAGGCTGTCCGAACTGCCGCCGGTCGAGCGCGTAGTCGCGCGCGGCCTCGTACGCCCCCTGCGCGAGCCCGACTGACAACGCCGCAATCCCAATCCGGCCGGCATCGAGGACCTGCAGCGTATTGATGAAACCCTGCCCTTCTTCACCGAGCAGCTGGGAGTCGGGCACGCGGCAGTTCTCGAAGACGACCTCGCTCGTATCGCTCGCACGCATCCCGAGCTTGTTCTCTTTCTTGCCGGGCCGCATGCCCTCGGTGCCGCGCTCGACGATGAACGCGGAGATGCCGCGATGGCCTTTCATGCGGTCGGTGATCGCCATCACGACCATCAGGCCGCCGATGCGGCCGTGGGTGATGAAGTTCTTGGAGCCGTCGATCACCCAGCCGTCGCCGTTGCGAACGGCCGTCGTACGCATTCCGGCGGCATCGCTGCCGGCGCCCGCTTCGGTCAGGCCCCAGGCGCCGAGCACCTCTCCTTTGACGAGCCGCGGCAGATACTGCTGCTTCTGCGCGTCGGAGCCGAACATCGCGATATGCGACGAACAGAGGCCGTTGTGGGCCGCGACCGAGAGCGCGATTGCGGGACACACTCGCGCGAGTTCCTCGATGCAGATGCAGTACTCGATGGGCGCCATCTCCGACCCGCCGTATTGCTCTGGAAAGCGGATGCCCGTCAGCCCGAGGGCCGCGAGCTTCGGCAGCAGGTCCATGGGAAAGTGCTGCGCCTCGTCCCATTCCATGACGTGCGGACGAATCTCCGCTTCCGCAAACTCGCGGACGGAGCGGCGGAGGATTTCCTGCTCCTCGGTGGGTCGAAAATCCATCGAATCGAGAGTATCACGCGGCCCGCGTTACTATCGCTCATGCCCCGAGCCACCCGTACGGTTCTCATGCTGGTCGCGCTGATGCTCGTTCCCTCGGTTGCACACGCAGATCTCACCGGCTTTCTCGGCGCGACGACGACGCCGTCGACGCGCCGCGTGCAGGGAGCGGCGATCGGCGCTGGATTGGCCATCGTCGCCTTTGAATTCGAATATGCCCATACCAATGAGGATCTGAGCGTGCCGGAGCTCGCGCCGGAGCTGCACACGTTCATGTTCAACGGCCTGCTGCAGACGCCTTTCGCGATTGCGGGCTTTCAGCCGTACGCGACGCTTGGCGGCGGCGTGTATCACGAGACGCTGAGCGTGCCGGCGGTGAGCGACACGAGCTTTGGCACGAACGTCGGCGGCGGCGCGAAAATCAACCTCGCCGGTCCGCTGCGGCTGCGGGTCGACTATCGGGTGTTCAACTTCAAGGGAACGCCGCTGCACTCGACCGTGCAGCGGCTGTATGCAGGGGTGAATCTGAAATTCTGAATGGAGCGTCAGAGTTTCAGAATTCGGAAGGCAGAACTCGGTGTTCCGTCTTCCGTCTCGGTTGTGCTACTTGCCTCCGCCAGCCCCACCCGGCGCTTGCGTCATCGTCCCGACGAGCTGCAGGTTGACGATGCTCTGGCCGCCCTGCTGCGGATAGCAGGCCACCAGCTTGGTGTAGAGATCCTGCACCTCGCTGGGGAACGACTCGGCCAGGATCTTCGTGATCGTGTAGTCCGCGTCCTTCACCGCCGGGTCGATGTAGAAGATATAGAGAACGGCGCGCGTGCCGTCCGGCAGCGGCATGCCGGGCTCGACGGACTTGAATACCTTCCAGCCGGCCGCCTGCTGTTTCCGGACCGGGTTCGGGCTCTTCGCGAGCGCATCCTTCACCTTGGCGATGATGGCTTCGAAGTCGGCGGTCTTGTCCGGCTTGATCATGTTGAAGAGCATGCCGGCGTCGGCCGAGAACGTCCGCCCGGGCGTTGGCGCGGCGGGCTGCTGCGCGGGCTGCTGCCCGCTCGGCGGCGTGGCCGGCTGCTGGCCGGAAGGCGGCGTGGTGGTCGGCGGCTGCGTGCCCTGCGTGGGCGGTTGCTGAGCGGTTGACTGGGCCATCGCCGCGGCAGGCGCAAGTACTGCCGCCAGCATGAATGTTGAAATCACGAGAGAACGCATTCCCAATCTCCTCCTTGAGCTACCAGGTAGCCGCCAAAGACGGAACACTCTATCACGAGCGGTATTCACGGCGTATCCGGATCGCGCCGTGTCACACGAAGACGGACATGACCTCGTTAGCCATGAGCATGCCAGCGCGCGTCAGGGCCAAACGCTCGCCCTGCCGCACCAGCCAGCCTCCGTCAATATGGGGGCGCAACGGATTACCGTAGCGTGCCCAGACGTCGATTCCGTAACGGCGTCCGACGGCCGCGAGGTCAATTCCTTCGGAAAGCCGGAGTCCGGTGAACAGCGCATCCCCGAGGCGCTCGTCCCGCGAGAGCACCCGGCGCTCCGTCACCACGCTCGTCCCAGCCGCGATTCGAGCGGCGTACTCCCCGGTTCCGCTGACATTCTTCCACCGCACTCCGCCCACTGTGGAGTGCGCGCCGCAGCCGAAACCAACCCACTCCCCATCTGTCCAGTATTTGAGATTGTGTCGCGACGCGCGTCCGGGGCGCGCGACGTTCGAGATCTCGTATTGCGCATACCCATGGCTCTCGAGGCGCTCCATCGCCTGGACGTACATGTCGGCGGCGTCGTCGTCTGGCATCTGCGACCAGCCGGCGCGCGCCATCTCGTCCTTCAACGGCGCATTCGGATACAGCTCCAGGAGATACAGCGACGCGTGCTCGGGACCGGCAGCAATGAGCGCCTCCACGTTCGCCAGCCAGCGATCGACGGACTGGCCCGGCAGCCACATCATCAAATCGAGGCTCACGTTGTCGATACCCGCGTCTCTGGCGGCGGCGAGCGCCTGACGCGCGCGATCGGCCGAGTGGATTCGTCCGAGCCGCACGAGCTCGTCGTCATGGAAGGACTGCACGCCGAAGCTGACGCGGTTGACGCCCGCGGCGCGAAAACCTTCGAGTTTCGGCTGATCGACCGTCTCCGGATTCGTTTCGAGCGTTATCTCTGCGTCCGGCGCGACGTCGAAACCATGGCGAAGCGCGTCGACCAACCGCGCGATCTCACGCGGATCCAGCAGTGAGGGCGTGCCGCCGCCGAAGAAGATCGTGTCCGCCGCGCGCCCGCGAAACGGCGAACGACGGATCTCTTCGACGAGCGCACCGACGTAGCGGTCCTTGAGCGCGGAATCGAAGAGCCCGCGATTGAAGTTGCAGTAGTTGCAGATGGAGGAACAGAAGGGAATGTGTACGTAGAGACCGAGATCCGCCGCGTCCTCAGGTTCCGGCTTTGCCACCAGACCAGCCTAACTCCTTTCCGGGCTTCAGCTGGGCGCGCACGGGACCCTTGGCGCGAGAAGGCAGCGCGCGGCGGCTCGGCTTGACTTTCCACATCGCCACCAGATCGTCGACCCCGCCATTGGGCGGCAGGTGGCGATAGTCGGCGCCATCGTACTCGAGGAAGTCGCACATCTCGTAGAGGCGTGAATGGATCCGGAACCCGATCCGTGATTTGAGGCCCTCGGGATCGTTGTCGTCCGGCAGCTCTTCGTAGTTCGTGGTGAAGATGGTCGGGCGCCGCTCGTTGTAGCGCGTGTTCACGATGAGATTCATCGTCTCTTCGACCCACTCGGACGGCTTTTCCGAGCCGAGGTCGTCGAGGACGAGCAGATCCGCTTCCATGACCGGACGGAGGATGTCCATTTCCGCTGTCCGGACGAGCGGGTTGTAGGTGCTGCGAATGAGCCGCAGCAGGTCGCGCGTGTCGTAGAACAGGCCGCGGGCGCCGCGGGTGAGGATCGTGCGCCGCAACACTGCCACCGCGAGGTGGGTCTTGCCGATGCCGGGCGGGCCGATCAGACAGAGACCTTTCCGCGCGGCTTCGCCTCCGGGAAAATCGTCGGCGAACCGCCGCGCGCGGCGCACGGCGCCCGCCAGCTTTTCATTGGGGTAGGTGACGAACGTTTCGAGCTCGCAGGTGCGATATCGCGGCGGAATGCGCGCCTCGTCCAGGAGGCGCACCATCGCGGCCTCGCGCCAGCAGTCGCAGCGCACGACGCGGCGGACGCCGTCGGTCTCGAGTGGCTTCCATCCGGTGTCGTCGCA
>DATJIW010000029.1:0-20806 GCA_035492775.1 Vicinamibacterales bacterium | reverse complement strand
TCCCCACGATTGCGTCTGCCAATCCCGTCGGATCCGTGCTGGCGCACGTCTCGATGCATGTGGCAGCAGTCACGCACTCCTATGAGAGCAAGGACCGTCTGCCGCCGCAGGTGTTTGTCGGCTCGGCGAAATGATTCCCATACGGTCGACGAGAACGCCGCGAACGAATAGAAGCGTACGCATTAGTGCACGTTCCGCTAATTCAGATTCGGATTGCGTCAGAACTGTGTCCGCTCCTGGCAGGTGCAGTCGCGGCACCCGTGTTCAGCACACGTCCCGCAGGATTCAATCAGACGCTTCTTGAGAGCCTCTCGAGCACGAAAGATGCGCACGCCCGCGTTATTCGCAGAAAGGCCGCGTTGCTCCGCAAAGGCCTTCACCGCCGTCCCCTGCACATCAATCGCCTGCAATGCGTCGGCGTATTCCGGTTTCAGCGACGTCGCGAGTCGTGCAATGCAGCCACAGATCTCCGCTTCGATTTCAGCGGCCGGCGCAGCGTGCGTTTCGAGTTCTCGCGCGAATGCCTCGACTGCGCGGCTTGCCGCGTCGCGGCGCCGAAAGCGATCGATGGCTGCATTCCTGAGCATTCGGTAGAACCACGGAATGAGGCCTTCGCCGGACGGGGCTCGACCCGGTCGATCGATCACCTTGATGAACGCATCCTGCAGGATGTCTTCAGCGAGCTCGCGGTCGCCCACACGGCGCTCGAGATATCGGAGGAACGCCCGGTGGTTCTCGACCAGAACGTCGAGCGGGACGGGCGACTCCTCCGAAACGGAGTCCGATGGAATCATGACGGCCAGTATACCGGCCATTGACAGGTGTAATGGATCCGGAGGCTGTGCGTGATCACTATGAAGACCGACACAGGGTCGGCCTTACAAAGGAGCTTTCGATGGCAAAAAAGAACACTGATACGCGCAGACCCGGATGCCGCTGCGGCGTGATCTGCCAGTGCGGCAGTGGTTGCACCTGCGCCCGGTCGTAACGAAATGATGTGCCGCGTCCGACCGGACGCGGCACTCCCTTCAACGTTCCCTCTTTCATCGACCAAGCGACGCCGGCTCGCGGTCCGGCATACGCCGGGCGACGACGAGTAACCAGACCATCCATGTCGCATTCAGGACTTCGGCCAGGACGATGGCAGTCGACTGCGTTTGCGAGAAGCCCTGGGTGCCAGCCGCCCAGCCTTGCACCCAGTAGGCGAGAGTCGACAGTCCCATGAGGTAGGGGATCGGCCGCGGCACCCGAGCGGTCCGTGCCATTGCGATAGCAAACAGCAGCACCGACAGACCCAGCGTGAAATTTTCGTAACTCCTGGTGCCCCACTCCAGCCACCGCATCCCTTCAGCGACGGCGAAGCGTGCAGCCTTCTCGGCCTCCGGCGCGCTCGCCCATGCGTTCACGGCCTGCTTCAGCGCGACCCCGTCCACGCCGAGGACGACGCCGTAGATCGCCAGGGTCGCAACCGTCGAAGCGGCGCCAAATCGAGCCGCCCAGCCGGCCGTTCCACGCGGCGCATCCATGGCGAAGAACAGTGCGAGGAAGCCCGCGAGCATGATCGCCATGCACGCGAACTGGGCGACGTGTACGCCCGTCCAGATATCGCTGACGGCGTACGCCGCGAAGATGGCGGGGTGATTATTCGCTTCGCCTCCGGTGTGGAGCAGGGTAATCAGGATGTACATGAGTTGCCCCACCAGCAGCAGCATGGCCGCCAGGCGCAGCGACCGGCGATCGAGCATGTCGGTATCCATGACAGTGGAAGTCGTCACCGCACGACCTCGAAATGCGCCATCATGCCTGCGGCGTGGTGCTCGAGAATGTGGCAGTGGTACATCCACATGCCGGGCCTGTCGTCGGGATACCACGCAATCCGCACGGTCCCCTTCGGGGGCACGTTGATCACGTCCTCCAGCGATCGCCAGGCTGGCTTCTTTCCGTTGACCTCGAGAACCTGAAAGAAGAATCCGTGCAGGTGGAACGGATGATCCATCATCGTGGCGTTGACGACGTCCCACACCTGGAGCTCGCCGACTTTCACCGGCTGGTCGTGATGGTGGCGCTCGTCATTGACGACGAAGTCGAATCCGCGGCGAAGGCTCATCTTGAAACCTAGCTTCACGGTGCGCGACACGGGAGCGTCCCCTGTGACCAGCGGTGCGATCTCACGCAGCCGCTCCGGTACGCGCGCGGTGGATGGCTTTCGTGGCGCGACGCGAATCGTCCCGAACCGCTCAACGCCCTTTTTCCCCGCTAAGCGGTTGTAGGGCAGGTCCTCGATGTTGAGGACATCACCGTCCTTCTCGAATGGACCCACAGCGAGTTCGACGCGGTCCGCAGCCGGAAGAAGCACCTCCTCGGTTGTCACTGGAGCCTCGATCAATCCGCCGTCGGTACCGATGATCCGGAACGGAAGGCCGCCGAGAGACAGACGGACGTAACGTGCGCTCGATGCGTTCACGATCCGCCAGCGTTCGATCTGTCCCGCCGCGATCGTCAACTCCGGCTCGGACCTGCCGTTGATCAGGCGCACGTTGCCTTCGCGGCCGTTGTGGCGGTCCTTGAGGCCCCCGAACTTCGCGATTTGCCCCTTCTTGTCGACGCGCAGATCGTCGAAGACGAGGATCTTTTCGCCGTCGAGCGTCAGTTCATCTGCCGCGCGCACGATCAGCGCGCCGTATAGTCCCTTCTCCAGCTGCTCGGTCTCATTGAAGTGCGGGTGATACCAGAATGTGCCGGAGTCGGGCGGTGTAAACCGGTATGTGAAGGTTTCTCCGGGCTGGACGGGACGCTGCACGACCTCCGTGCCATCCATAGCCGCCGGAATTCGCAGCCCATGCCAGTGAATCACGGTCGGTTCGGGCAGCCGATTCGTGAATTCGATCTCCAGCGGAACACCCTGGTTCGCTTCCAGGACCGGACCGGGCACCTGCCCGTTGAATCCGTAGCCGCGGACTGTGCGACCGGGCGCGATCTCCCACTCGATTTCAGCGGCCTCGAGGTGGTACCGCACCACATCTCCCCTCTCGGAAGTCGCGGACGTGTACTCCGAGGCGGGCCGCTTGATGGGTGATACGCCGCAATGCTCCGTCATGTTCGTTCCCTCCCCATTGATCCCATTGGTCCTCTCCAACGCCGCCGCTGTCCAGCGCCTCGCCAGACGATCAAAGAGACCGCGCTTGTGGTGAAATCGGACCGCGCTGCCCTTTCAATTGAAGAGGCGGCTGCTGCTCTCGAACGACGCAGCTGGCGCCGGGGCGTAGCTGTCTTTGCGAGAACGGCGCGATTCTAGATCGATCGGAAGGGTTATTGATGAGCTGGCTTACAGGCCTCCGGTCCCGCCGCGGACGCGTACGCGGCGGAGATGAGCAGGAGAGAGAGACGAGCGAGGAGAGGCCACGGAGGAGAGGGAAAAGAGAACACGAACTAAGAGGCCACGGAGGCCACGGAGGTCATTTGTTTCCAAGGCCACAGAGGACTGCAGAGCGCACGGCGTGGAGATAGCGGCGCCAAGAGAGAACGAGACCGCGGACGGCACGGAGGGAATTTATTTAGGAATTACAGCTCAGGATCAAAGAGGAAAGCCGCGGCGCCGAATACGGAGGGCGAGGACCGGAAGCCGAAAGACCGGGCGGACGGAGAACAGAATCCGAAAGACCCGGCACTGATCACAGTATCGAAAACTCTTCCACAGTTCCAGCTGGATAGCGGGTGCCAACTCAGAAATCCCTGCAACTCGAACGCTCTGTACTCTTCAAGGTCGAAACCTCTTTGCTCTTCAAACTCGACAACTCTCCGAGCTAAAGAGTGTTTACTCCGTGCCCTCTGTGGCCTCTTAGTTAACCGCTTCGTGGTCTCGTCTGCCTAGCCTGCAGCAGCGCGTTATCTCCGGTCGCTGGCAGTCGAGCTGCGAAGTCTTTCTCATCGTCGCGAATCTGTGCACAATGACTCGTGCCGCTTCGGCCGCTCCAGCGGCGTCGTTTTGATCGCACCGACCATTTCCTCGCCAACCGGGCTGCCGCTCGACGGCGTGTCGCCCTCCATCAGCCAGGGCTGTTGAGTCGCCCCGCGCAGCCCCGGAGGACTGTTCACTTCGTATGACCATCCGTCCGCCCGATCCCACTCTCAGACTTGCAGCGATCGTCGAGTCGTCAGACGACGCGATCGTCAGCAAGGACCTGAACGGCATCATCACCTCCTGGAATCGCGGTGCGGAAGACTTATTCGGTTACGCGGCCGCCGAGGTCATCGGTCAATCGATCACGATCCTGATACCGACCGACCGTCTCGCCGAAGAGGACATGGTTCTCGGGCACATTCGCCGTGGCGAACGCATCGAACACTTCGACACGATTCGGAGGCGTAAGGACGGTACGTTGATATCCATCTCGCTGACCGTCTCGCCGATTCGCGATCCGTCGGGAACGATCGTTGGCGCGTCGAAGATCGCCAGGAACATCTCCGAGCGTCGACGGATCGAAGGAGAGCTCCAGGAACTTCAGCGGCGGCTCATGGGCCTCGCGGTGGCTTCCGCGTCCATCCTCGGGTCGCCCGACACCGTTACTGTCGCGTCGGCTGCGATCGATGTCGCGCGCGACGTGTTCGCCGCAGATGGCTATGCGTTATGGCGCGCCGACCGGAGCGGCGCGTGGCGGATCGTCCGGTCGTTCGGCATCTCCGATGACTTCGCATCTCGAGCGATTCCTCGCGCGAGCGAGGCCACGCCGGTAGTGCCTTTCTCAGAACCGTTGATCTGCGAAGACGTGCAAGCGACGCCGATGCTTGCAGACATGCGCGACGCGTACGCCAGGGAAGGCATCCAGTCGATGATCGTGTTCCCCTTGACGATTCGCGGTCAGCGCTCCGGCACGATGGTCTTCTATTCACATCAACGCACGACGTTTCGGGACGTCGACGTGCAGGTCGGCGCGGCACTTGCGAACCTCGCCGCGGCAGCGCTGACGACGGCCGACCTTTATGAAGAGCAGCGACACGCCCGCGAAGCCGCCGACCACGCAAGGCAACGGGCCACGTTCCTCGCGCAAGCCGGGAACGTCCTGAGCTCATCACTCGACTACGAAGCAACGCTGCGGTCGGTGGCCCATCTGGCCGTCCCTGTCATGGCCGACTGGTGTGCCGTCGACATCGTCGGCGAGCGGGGCATGCTGCAGAGAATCGCCGTCGCCCACGTCGATCCCGGGAAGGTCGAGTTCGCTCGCATGCTCGAAGAGAAGTACCCGTCGGATCCAAATGCTCCCGGCGGGGTGCACGAGGTCCTGCGTACCGGCAAGGCCGCGCACATGTCGCGCATTCCGCAGGCACTGCTCGAGGCCGCGGCGCGGGACGATGAGCACCTTCGGATCATCCGAGAGCTCAACCTCACGTCGTACATGTGCGTGCCGCTGACCATTCAGGGCAAAGGCATCGGCGCGATCACTTTTGTGAGCGCCGAGTCGGGCCACGAGTACACGGATGCCGACGTGCGGTTCGCGCTCGAACTCGCGGCTCGTGCCTCGCTCGCTGTCGAGAATGCACGCGCGTACGAGCGCGCCAACGAGGCGAGCCGTCTCAAGGATGAGTTTCTCGCGACCCTGTCGCATGAACTGCGGACGCCGTTGAACGCCGTGCTCGGCTACGCGCGGATGATGCGGACACAGACGATCGCGCCGGAGAAAGCCAAAGGCGCGTGGGACGTCGTCGAACGCAATGCGACGGCTCTGAAACAAATCATCGAAGACGTGCTGGACGTCTCACGGATTGTGGCCGGCCGTCTTCGCCTCAACGTGGAGCCGGTGGACCTGCCGGCGATCCTGCACGAAGCCATGGCCACCGTCACGCCGGCGGCGTACGCCAAGGGCGTCAAAGTCGAAACCGTCATCGAGCCGCTCTCGAATCCGATCTCGGGAGACTTCGATCGACTGCAGCAGATCTTCTGGAATCTCCTCTCCAACGCGATCAAGTTCACTCCGCGCGGCGGGCGGGTTCAGTTGCGCCTCTCGCGGGTGAACTCGCACGTCGAGGTCGCGGTGAGCGACACCGGCCGCGGTATCACGCCGGAATTTCTACCGTATGTCTTCGAGCGATTCCGTCAGGCGGACGCGACGTTTTCTCGCGAGCACGGCGGGCTTGGTCTCGGATTGGCGATTGCCAAGCAGCTGGCGGAACTGCACGGCGGGACGATTACGGCAGCGAGCGACGGCGTCGACCGCGGCGCCACATTCACCGTGAAGCTGCCGTTGATGATCGTCCGTCAGCCGACTGCCCAGGAGCCGCAGCGTCAGCATCCGGAAAGCAATCGGAACGCTCCCGAACCCGAACCCGCGCCGCGGCTGGACGGCATTCGCGTCGTGGCGGTGGACGATGAACGCGACTCGCTGAACTTGCTGCGGACTATTTTGGAAGCCGCGGGCGCGAGCGTCCGCACCGTTGGCAACGGACCCGACGCCCTGGATGCGATCCGCGCAGAACCTGGTGACGTGCTGATTGCCGACATCGGCATGCCGGGAATGGACGGCCTGCAACTGATTCGGGCGCTCCGCCAGATGGACGAGCCCGTCCGGAGCATGCCGGCGGCGGCGCTCACCGCATACGCGCGGTCACACGATCGGATTACGTCGCTGGCCAGCGGCTTTCAGATGCACCTGGTGAAGCCAATCGATCCGCTCGAATTGATCGTGGCGGTCGCCACGCTGGCTCCACGGCGTTTGAGCCCATCGTAGAGGTGCGCGAGGCACGAATCCGGCCGGCTCCTGCGCAGTCCCTGTGCGCGCAGCCGGCAGGCGGGCTCGTCAATCGTTGAACGCGTCGTCACGCCGTCGATCAGTTCTGAAACCGAACGCCGGGCGCAGACCACTCTCTGGAATTCGAGCCTGGATGCGCAGTTCGTTGCGGAGACGACTGGGCCACTAGTTGGAGTCGAGCTTGTGCACGTCTCGGATCTCGCGCAGCGTCCTCCGCAGGTCCTCCACGACCCGCATTTGTTCGAGCGACGCGTTCAGCGCATCCGCTGTCGCGCGGACGGCATCGACCACGGCGTGCCGAGCAGCGTCTGTCGCGACTCGTGCGTCCTCGCTCGCCGTGCGCGCCATCTCGGCGGCCAGCCGTGCCTCCTCGCTCGCGATCCGCACGCTCTCGGCGGTCTCTCGCAGCCGCTCCCGTTCCTGTCGAACTGTTTCGAGCGCGTCGCGATGATGATCACGGACCTCACGCGCTTCCTCGGCGAGTCGCCGGAACTGTTCCGCCTCGCGCCTGGCAGCCTCCGCGGCCGCGCGGTCTTTCGCTCGCTCACGGACCACGTCGTTATCACCGCGTTCGTTCACGACATCACCTGCTGCCAGAGTACCGGGCATTACGCATCAGCGATGTCCTGAATCGGACGGCTTCGTCAGTTCATCGCCCAGCTCATCCAAACACGTCGATTCGGCGTGAGGTTCAGCACAGCGGGCATTCTCACCTCTGGCCTGCGCTCTCGGCGGTCGGACTAATGCCTGCCGCGCGTCAGTCGCGCAACACCACGCTCAGGAGCGAGTTGTTGATTTTGAGAGCGCCGTTGTAGTCGATGAATCCGAGCTTCCGAAACTTGTTCATGAAGAAGTTCACGCGCGACCGGGTCGTGCCGACCATTTCCGCCAGCACTTCCTGAGATACCTTGGGAAGCGCGCGGTGAGACGCCTCGGGTGCACCGTACCGCGCCAGCAGCAAGAGCGTGCGGGCAAGGCGTTTCTCCGTCGAGTTGAACAGCTGGTCCACGAGGTCTTCTTCGATGCGAATGTTCCTCGTCAGCATGTGCGTCAGGAAACGATCCGCGAACGCTGGCGCCGCGTGGAGCTGACGCACCATGTCCGATTTTTGAACCGCCAGAATCGTCGACGCGGCCATCGCCGTTGCCGTGGCCATCCGGTGCAGCTGTCCCGCGAGACAGCCCTCCCCGAAGAAATCGCCATCCTCGAGCAGAGCGACCACAGCCTCTTTACCTCCATGCGACAGGACGGACAGCCTCACAGCGCCCTTCTCGACGTACATCACGCTCCTGGCTGGATCGCCCTGCGCAAAGATCGTTGTCGCGGGTTCGTACGGCACGCGCTGCAGCCGCACTCCCGTCCAATCGACGGGATCGGGAGGTTTTGCCGTCGGTGTGCTCTTCGATCTGGTCATCGGACGTCGCCGCCCTCTTTCGACGTGGCTTCCAGCGGCACGGACGGCGGATCTGAGTCTTATCGTACAGATTGCCACGAGCGCACATCGATCGCAAATCGCAGAAGCCTTTATAGAAATGCTCGTTGGGACGTCAAGACTGAACGACCACGACGGCGGCGGTGGCGGCACAGGCGTGACGATCAGTTGAACGCCACGAGCATTCGTAATGTCGACAGCCTGAACCGATGCCTGGGCGATGTCCGAAAATCGTCGGTGCCGTCGGTGCGTTCAGCGTGGACCGGAGCTCAGTCGGCGCGTCATGTGCTGAACGGGACAGCGCGAATCGCCAGCGTGGCCTACGCTCGACATTGTGTCCAATGACAAGAATTCGGCGTCGTTGTCGAACGTGAAACCGGGAGACGTCCTCGTTTCGCATCCCACTGCCGTGTGTGAGCACGAGATCAGCGTCATTCCCAACGCACCACACGCGATGTCTCCCACGCACGATGCCGCGGTCAGCGATGGGCGTGCAGAGGCAGCCGCGAAGGGGGTCGATGCCTGGCTGACCGAGGACCACACGCACGTCGTGAAGATCGCCTCCCATCGCGCGTGAGCGTCGAACGACCGGCGCCCGCGTCTCCGACCCGCACCATTCTGCGGTTGATCTTGCTGCTTCTGGCAGTCGCGGCTGGACTCTGGCTGCTGTTCGCGCTGCGCGCGGTAATTCTGCTCCTCCTGTTGTCGATGCTCTTCGCCTACCTCATCGCGCCGCTCGTGGAGTTCCTGTGCCGACCTGTCACATGGGGACGGCGTCCGTGGGCCATCCCGCGTCCACTCGCGATTGCGATGGTGTATCTCGCCTTGTTCGTAACGGTGGGCGTCGCCGGCTATGTCCTGCTGCCGCTGCTCGGTGCGCAGGTCACGGAGTTTGGCCGGCAAATCCCAAACTACATGACCTACGCGCGCGATCAGCTGCTGGCCTGGCAGCACTTCATCAAGCCTGATCATTTTCCTCAAGGCGTTCGCGAGGCCATCGATCGAACGGTTGCTCGCACGGTCGACGCAGCGGGGGTTTCTCTGAGTCACGGCTTCGGCGACCTCCTGCCCATCCTGGGCTATCTGCCGTGGTTCATTCTGATTCCCGTCGTGGCGTTCTTTTTGTTGAAGGACGGCGCGGCGTTCCGCAGGAACATTCTCTTGACCCTGCCGCGCGGGCGGCTTCGCGGACGCGGCGCCGAGGTGCTCGCGGACATCAATGACGCGCTCGCCGCGTACATGCGCGCGGCACTGCTGGCCTGTCTCCTCGTCGGCGTGCTGTGTACCATCGGGTTCGTGTTGATCGGCGTGCCATACGCGCTCCTCTTTGGTGTGGTCGCCGGCCTGCTCGAGTTCATCCCGTTGGTCGGTCCGCTCGCCGTTGCCCTTGGAGCGACTCTGGTCACCAGCTTCCATTCGATCAACCAGGCCTTGTGGGTGGTCGCGTTTCTTGGCGCGCTACGGGTCGCACAGGACTACGTGGTCTTTCCGCGACTCGTACGCCGGGGGATTCATATGCATCCCCTGGGGGTCATTCTGGCGATTCTGAGCGGCGCCGAACTGGCGGGAATGGCTGGAATCTTTCTGGCCATCCCGGCCGTCGCCGTCTTGTCTGTCATACACCGACACTTGCTCGAGCACCGCGGGAGTGGCGGGCTGGTGTCCGAGCTGTTGAAGCCCGCGCAATCCGCCCCAGAGGCCGCGCGCACGACATCGGATCCCGCGGCGTCTCCGATCACCTGCCCCCCGACCGATACGCCCGCGCTGGAGCCACATCGAAAGGCGGTCGGGCCATGAGCCGCCCAGAGCCTTCCTGGCTGGATTCCGGCTCGACAAGCCCGTCGGGCGCACGCGATTCAGCGCCCTTCGCCAGCCTCCCGCGAGTTCAGGAAGGTCGCGACCTCACGATTGGCGGGGAACGCAACGGCAAGATCGCGCGCGACGACCGTCGCCCCACTCAGGTCGCGCTCGCGCACCTGCATGTCCCATAGCGCGAACTGTGCTTCGGCGTGCGTGAAGAAGTCTGACGGCATGTTCGCGGCCGTGCGCACGGCGGCGAGCGCTCGCTTCCGGCTGCCGCCGCCAAGTACCCATTTCGTCCCCCACGGCATCCGGGTATCGACGATGTAGTCGATCCAGGCGCGAGCGACGAGGGCCCGGACGTGGTCCGGGTGGCGCTTGATCACGGCGTCGAGCGATTTCCGGGCCTCCCAGTATTCATCCCATCCCGTCCTCTTCCCGAGCGGGCCGAGCTCCAGCCAGACGTAGTTCAGGTCGAGCTTTCCGAGAAAGAACCGCGCCTCGTCATCCTCGGGATTGGCCGCGAGCCGCGTGCGGGCGAGCGCCTGGCCGTGCGCGATGTCGGCCATGAAAGCGGCGATGAGCGCTGGGCACGTCGCGCACAGCCTCAGCGCTTCCTTTTTGTCCGCTTCTTTCCTGTTCACCTGCTTGTCAGCCGGCTGCTCGAGCAGGCCCCTGATCTGGAAGAGCAGCGCAGACGTGCGCAGCTCGTCATCGGCCAGATCCTGCGGGTGCGCGCCCCGCAGGCCAAGCGTCAGCGCCGCGGCGTCCGCGTACCGGGCGTTGTAGAAGTCGCGCTGCGCGTCCTTGAACGCGGGAGGCTCGACCGATTCGTTTCGGTCCTGTACGGGCATGACCGCGCAGAGTCCCGCGACGATAACGAATGGCGCCGCCCCTGAGGACAGGAACATATGTTCACCCCTTGTGCGGGCCGATGGTGAGACGGTTCACGACGCGGTGCACGCCTTCGGTGTGCTTCGCGATGCTGTTCGCCTTCTCGCGCCCGGCGGAGCTCGTGACCGTGCCGGTCAACGTGACGACATGCTTGTCCGTGTCGACGCTGATCTGGCTGTCCTTCAGCGCGTCTGCGTTGATGAACTGCTCGTGGACGCGCGTCGTGATCCACGCGTCCGTAATCACCTCGCCCGTCTTGCTGACGCCTTCCTTCGTCTTGTCGGCGGTCACAGTGGCCCCCTTGACGACGGCGTTTTTCGTTTTGACGGCGTCCTGTTTGACCTTGTCCTGCGCGGACCCCGGCCCCGCGAGCGCGACGAGTGCGACAGCGGCGACGATGGTCCAAAGAGCTTTCATGCGGTCCTCCAGCGCGGCGTGGGTGATCCAGTCCGCCAGAGCGACTATGGCCGAACCAGGCTGCCGGCGCTGTGCAATCGGGAACACCCCGGGAAATGCTGAGATGCGCGATTGCCTCAGCCGCGGATCACGCACGTAGCAGTCGCGGCGACCGTGTTCACTGTTCCCGGGATTCGCAGTAAGTCATTCAACAGGGATAGCAGTGACGCGCGGTCGTCTCCTCAGCCATCCGCGCGCCGCGGGCTTGTTTCTCACGCGACACCTGCTCCAGACGCAGGCGCAGTCGGCGTCCACAGTCGCGTGATGAGCATCGACTTGAGGACGTCGTTCGGCCCGAGCGAGCACACAAGTGCGTAGCCCACAATCAATGCCGTAAGGGCAAGCGGCAGTGGCTGCAATTCGCCCACTCCGAACATCGCGATCGCAAGTCCCACGCACGCGTCGCCAGCCAGCGCCGAGACCAGCAGCCACCCGGGGCGCGAGGTCCAGAATGCGCGCCGCTCCCGGATCGACACGATGGAGAACAGAGCGAAGAAGAGCAGCGTGACGAAGGAGAATGTCTGGAGCCGGCCGCCGCTGACATCGAGGTGGAAACGGTGCCAGCCGATGGCGAGGAGCGCCAGCGCTTCCACCAGCATCACCAGCCCCAGCACAACCGCTACCGTCACCAGCGGTCGAATGTTCCAGCTCTCAGGCTGCTTCGACGGGGACACGCGGTCCGTCGAGAGTGAGATCTTGACGAAGTCGGTCATGAACACGAGCAGAACCATCCCCAGCGCCGAGATGACGAACCGACCCGTCACGAGGAACGCGACCACGACGAAGCCGGCCTTCAGGATCGTGCGGCTCACTTTGTTGATGATCCACGTAAGCACCCGCTGGTAGGTGGCACGCCCGATCCCGACCAAATCGATGATGCTGACCAATCCTTCCGTGGTCAGCACGACGCTGGCGGCGCCCTTCGCCACGTCGGTTGCGCCACTCACCGCGATACCGACCTCGGCCTGTCGCAGGGCGGGCGCGTCGTTCACGCCGTCACCGGTCATCCCCACCACGTGGCCGCCCTCCTGAAGGGTCTTCACGAGCAGGAACTTGTCTTCTGGAAACACTTCAGCGAAACCATCGGAGCCTGCGACAAGGTCACCCGCACGCTCCTTGGCCTCCCGCAGCGCCGCCCGCAGGTCTGGCGCGCGAACGATCTCACCGAGACCCAGCCCGTGAGCGATGGCGAGAGCGACAGGGAGCGCATCGCCGGTCACCATCTTGATTCTCACGCCCAGGGCCTGCAGCTTTTCGATCAGCTCGCGGGAATCGGCGCGTGGGGTGTCGGACAGAAACGCCAGCCCGACGAGCTTGAAGGGCCCGCCAGTATCGGCGACAGCGACCGCCAGCACACGAGCGCCTTTCCGGCTCTCTTCGTTCGCGCGAGCCTCGAGCTCGGCGATCACATCAGGGCCGATGCCAGACGCCTCCGACACGGTTCTGAGTGCCCCCTTCATCGCCCGCACTGTCCGGCCGCCGACACTGACGACGGCTTCGGTACGCCGAGTCTCGGGCGAGAACGGAATGAACGTGAGTATGGTGGTCCCGCCAGCTGCGAGGCCGCGCTCTGCCGCTGCGCGCAGGAACCCGATATCGATCGGATCCTGGTTCGCTTCGTTCGACGCCCATGCGGCCGTGCGCAGCAGGTCCTCCTCGGTGAATCCCGGCTGCACGAGCATCCCTGTGAGCGACAAACGATTCATCGTCAGCGTGCCGGTCTTGTCCGCGCACAGGACGTCCATGGTCGCCGCGTCCTCGACTGCCGCCAAATGCGTGACGAGCGCGCCACGACGAGCGAGCTCCATCGACCCGACGGCCATTGTCACCGTGAACATCACCGGCAGTGCCACAGGCACGGCACTCATGAGCAGCACTAACGAGAGCGGCAGGATGTCGAGAAGCCGCAGCCCTTGAACGATTGACAACGTCACCGCGACGCTCACCAGCACGCCGACGATGACGAAGAGCCATTGGACGAGGCGGGTCGTGACCTCTTCGACGTGCAGCTTGGGGTGCGCGGTTTGAATCAGTTGCGTCGTCTTGCCGAAGTATGTCCGGCCGCCGGTCGCGGTGACGATCGCCGTCGCTTCACCCCGGCGAACCGTGGATCCCGAAAAGACGGCGTGGTCTGTGGTACGTGCGATCTCCTGCGACTCGCCGGTCAGCGCGGACTGATCGACTCGCAGGTCGCCGTCGAGGATCAGGAGATCGGCGGGGACGAAGTCGCCCGCGCGCACGCGCACCACATCTCCCGGCACCAGCTCCCGGGCAGGAATCGGCGTCCACGAAGCATCCCGGAGCACACGTGCCGTGACCTGCAGGCGGCGGCGAAGCGCTGATACAGCGGCCGACGCACGCTGCTCCTGGAGAAAACTGAGAACGGCGTTGACCAGCAGCAGCCCGAGCGCGACCCACGCATCCACGCGCTTGCCCAGCATGACGGAGAGCGCGACGATCAGCTCGAGCATCCACGCCGAGAGACCCCAGAACTTCCGGAGGAGTCGACTCAGGGGATGAATGCGGGCCTCCGGAACGTCATTCGGCCCGTCTCGATTCAGCCGAAGCGTGGCTTCGACCGCGGTCAGACCGGCGGCACGATTCGAACCAAGGGACAGAATCGTGTCAGTCGCCGACCTGGCCGGCGTCTTGGAGTCGGTGGTCTGCATGGCTTGCCCGCACGCCCACATCCACCGCATGCGCGGCGATGGGGCCCTCGTCGACCGCGATGAGGATTCTTCTGAAGCTCACGCGAACATCTCCTTGACGGCGCGCTCAGCGTCGTCGAGCAGCGCCCTCACGATTCGGTGATTGCCGGCAGCCATCGTTCGGGCCGCCCGTCCCGGGCGGCTGCGGAACGGCTCACGTTGGAACCCCAAGCCGCGGCAGCAGCCAGACCTGCAGCAGCCACCAGACTGCCAATACCGCGATCAGCGTCAGCGCACTTTCCATGTCAGCTCTCCTTTTCCTGTCGATCGAGGAGTCGCCGCACACTCTCACGGGCACGCTGCCGGACGGCGTCCGGCAGCGGTGCCGTGGCGGCCTGGCGACAGAGACCAAGGGTTTCCCGCAGGCCGTTGACCAGCGCCGCACAGCTCGCACATTCCAGGCAATGCCGATCGATGGCATCGCACGCCGACGCATCGAGCTCTCCGTCCAGGTACCCTGAAATGTTCGTGAGGATCTCCTGGCACGTGTTCGTTGGTGCGCTCATACGTGTTCCAGCTGCTTCCGCAGCATCAACCGCGCGCGATGAAGCCGCGTCTTTACATTCGCCTCAGAGACGCCGGCGATCGCCGCGACCTCTTTCGTCGAGAGGCCCTCAATCTCGCGCATGACGACAATCATCCGGTAGGGCGCGGGCAGGCGTCTCAGGGCCTGACGAAGCCGACCATCCACCCATCCATCGATCAGCCGTTGATCGATCGCGCGAGACGGATCCGTCACGTCCACGTGAACCGTTCCGTCGACAGTGTCGATGCCGCGTTCGACCGAGACGAAGTTCGACGGTTCGCCGACGCGCCGCCGCCGTTTCATCAGACAGGCGTTTCTGACGGTGCGGTATAGCCACGTCCGAAAGGCGTCGGGCTCGCTGATTCTGGCCACGTGCTGATACGTCTTGAGCAGCGCGTCCTGCATGACGTCTTCCGCATCTTCCGGATGACCGCACACCAGCAGGCTGAACCGGTACGCGACCTCTTGCGCTTTCACGAGGAGTGCTTCCATCGCGCCACGATCCCCCGTGGCCGCGGCCTTGACGAGTCCTGCGTATTCAGCCTTGACGTCGGCGCTCGGCACGCTTCCATTGTACGAAGTTCAACGAAAGCCGCTGAACGATGCCGACGACCACTCCCATCGAGCGATCCCGCCGGCCTTCGTGAAACCTCAGAACGACGTCCTGACCGCCTCAGTCGACCGCCGTCAATTCACCGACGGACTCTCCCGCGACGTCGATCGTTGGAATGAGATGGATCGCCCCGCTGAGCGAGTTCGAAATCAGGCAACTTCTTTCAGCCTTCTCGAGCACTTGTCGGGCGCGGTCCGGATCCGTTCCGGCCGGCACGCGCAGACGAGCGCGGACCTCGAACGCGACGAACCGTGTGGTGCGCTCGATGCGATCCAAGGTCCCCGTGACGTCGCATTCGAGTGACGTCCAGACGAACCCCGACGCACGAGCGACGGCGCGGAGGGTCAGGATCAAGCAATCGCCGACAGCGGCGACGAGAAGTGTTTCGGGCGACCATCGGTCACCGGGCCCGTCGAACGGGATCGGCGACGCCGACCGCAGGATCGGCAATCCGTCGCTTTTCAGTTCGACGTCGCCCGTACCCGAGCCAGCCGCCTCAACCGTATAGTGGTGTGGAAACGCCAGCATGTTTGCTCCACCTCGAAGTTCTGCTGGAGAGATGCACGCGCTTCCGGCAAGGTGACAGAACGGTCTGCCGGATAGCCGGCACTCGACCTTCCTCCGGCCATCAGGCTGCGGGCAAGATCAACGTGTCACGAAGGGCCAGCTTCGTGCATCTCTGTAAAGAGAGGTCCTATGGAAGACACGCGCTACGGGTTGAAGGTCTCTGTCCCGGTTCCCTATGGCGAGGCAATCGTGCGAGCGACCGACGCGCTCAAGGCGCAAGGGTTCGGCGTCCTGACAACGATCGACGTCAAGCAGACGCTCGAGGCCAAGCTCGATCGCGATTTTCGGAAGTACGTGATTCTCGGCGCGTGTAATCCGCTGCTCGCCGATCGAGCGCTGCACGCCGAGCTGGAGGTCGGGCTCCTTCTACCGTGCAACGTGATCGTCTACGAGACGAGCCCTTCATCGAGTGTCGTTGCAGCGATGGCGCCGCTTGCCGCGCTCAGTGTCGTCGGTGAAAACCAGACATTGGCGCAAGTGGCGCGCGAAGCCGATCGCCTGCTCCGTAAGGCGCTCGCGTCGCTCGAATCGGCGGTGACGACGGAAACAGGATCATCCTCCGGCCGAGGGTAATCGCACTCAGAGGGAGAATTGTATGAACATCAAGGAAGCTGCAGTGCTGGCGGGTGTCGCCTCGTTGGCAGTCGTGCTGACTGCCGGAGTTGCGGCGCAAGGGCGCGGGCGCGGCGGGCCCGCCAATTACAGCGAGGCAGCGGAGATGACCGTCAAGGGCACCGTCGAAGACCTCAAACCGGGCCCCCATCAGGGTGTGCATGTCATGCTCAAGACTTCCGACACGACGCTGGAACTCGCGCTCGGTCCATCTTGGTACCAAACGGAGAAGAAGTACGTAATCGCGAAGGGCGACCAGATCGATGTGATTGGTGCGAAGAGCACCGTCGAGGGTCGTGAAGTGCTGCTCGTGCGTGAAATCAAGAAGGGGTCGGAGACGATGACGTTCCGCGACGCCAAAGGTTTCCCGATGTGGGCCGGCCGCGGGGGTCGAGGTCACTAAACCCCTTTATGCCAGGGCCGGTGGCGCCTGTCACGTCACCGGCCAGAACAACGTCGCCGTCTGGCGCGGCAACGCACTCGGCAACGGCCATCCACCGGACACCCCCATCTGATTTCAGCGAACACCGTCACCACCATCGCATGTCCTGCATCTCTGGGAGAGTGAGACGCGTATTTCGTCGGATTCTCGTCGCAGCGGCCGCGTTAGTTCCAGTCACAGTCGTCGCCCAGGAACCTCTTACGGTCGGCGCGGCGGTGCAGGCGGCGATCACGCACAATGCGTCGCTCCGGGCGGCCCGCGCCGGCCTCGACGAAGCCGCCGCGCGGAGCACCGAGGCACGCTCGGGTCTCTACCCCCGACTGTCGGTCGGCGAAGCATGGCAGCGCGGCGACGAGCCGGTGTTCGTCTTCGGCTCGCTGCTGTCATCTCGTCAGTTTGCTGCGTCGAATTTCGCGATCGACGCGCTGAATCAACCCGAGTCGATCGGGTTTTTCCACACGACCTTTGGCGTCGAACAGTTGATCTACGACGGCGGCCGCCAGCGCGCCGCGGCGGCCTCCGCCTCACTAGGACGCGACGTCGCTGCGGCGGCCGTCGATCAGGCGACCGCGGGCATCGCGCTGCAGACCACGCAGACGTTTGGACGGCTGATCGCATCGGAGGCGGCGCAGCGCGCGGCTGACGCCGGTCTCGAATCGGCTCGGCAAGACCTCACGCGGGTCGAACACCGTCGCGACACAGGCATGGCCAGCGACGCCGACGTGCTCTCGCTTGTGGTTCATGTCGCGGATTTGCGGCAGCGCGCGATTCAGGCGAGCAGCGAGGCGGCCGTGGCGCGCGCGGAGCTGAACCGGCTGATGGGTGCGCCGATCGAAGCGCCGATCAACGCGGTCGCACTGACGCCAGCGGAAGCCCCTTCCTCGCTCGGCATCGCGGCGCTTCTCACCGAAGCGGACGCCGCACGGCCGGAGATGAAACGTGCAGCAGCGGCTGCCCGGGTTGCAGAGAAGGGTCAGTCGCAGGCGACCGCCGCGCTGATCCCGCAGATCGCGGCGCAGGCTGCCTACGGCATGAGCGGAACGCGGTTCACCGATCGCGCCGGAGCGTGGATCGTCGGCGGCCAGATTCGCTGGACCTTCTCGACCGGCGGCGCCGAGCTCGCAGGCCGTAAGGCGGCGGCAGCCGCGATCGCGCGCGCGACGGCGGAGTCCGAGGACGTCCGGGCCTTTGTTCACGTCGAGGTCATCACGGCCGTCGGCCGCGTCGAATCGGCGCGGGCGCGCGAGATGGTCGGACGTGCCGCCACCGATCAGGCCCGCGAAAGCCAAAGGATCATCCGCGATCGGTTCGAACAAGGGCTCGCCGGTGTGAACGACGTGCTGCGCGCGTCGACCGCCGTCCTCGATGCCGAAGCGAACCGGACCGCCGCCATCGTCGACCTGATGGTAGCCGACGCAATGCTGCGGCGCGCCGTCGGCCGCTTGCCCTGATGAGGATGTTCGTGAAACGTACCTGGATCGTCTGGATCGGAGCCGCGGCGTTCGCCGCGGCCTGCAGTTCGGCGCGGGACCACAAAACGGACGAGCGCGCTGCAGTCCCGGTTGTGACCGCGGCGGCTGAACTGACCGACGTCGCGTCGTCGATCGAAGCGGGCGGCGTCGTCCGCGCGCGAGTGACGGCGCTCATCGCGAGCCGCGTAATGGCGCCAATCGTCGACGTGCGCGTCCGGGCCGGCGATCGTGTGCGTCGCGGCGACGTGCTCGTGACGCTCGACGCGCGCGATCTACGCGCGAACGACGCGCGGGCGCAAGCTGCGACATTATCCGCCGCCGAATCAGTCCACGCGGCCGAGGCCGACGTAAGGGCCACCGAATCGGCCGCGCAGCTCGCGCGCCTGACGCACGACCGCATCGCGACGCTGCACGCAAGGCGATCCGCAACCAGTGAGGAATTGGATCAGGCCGTCGCCACGCTCTCCGGCGCCGAGGCACAGCACGCCGCGGCACAGGCGCGCCTCGCCGCGGCGACCGCCGGACGCGCTGTGGCGAAGGCCGCCGCCGATGCCGCAGCCGTCACGGCATCCTACGCCACGCTGACGGCGCCGTTCGATGGCATCGTCACCGAGCGAAGCGCCGAGCGCGGGTCGATGGCCGCACCCGGGTCGTCGCTGCTTACGCTCGAGGACCCGACGATGTACCGACTGGAAGTTCGGCTCGACGGCACACGCGCGGCACAAGTGGCGCGACGCGGCGAGGCGGGCATTCAGCTCGACGACCGTGAGGAATCCACTACCGGGCGCATCATCGAGATCGAGCGCGTCGATCCGATGTCGCACACCTTTCTCGTGAAGCTCGATCTTCCGGCGGGATTGACGGTGCGGTCCGGCCAGTTCGGCCGCGCGACGTTCACCGGACAGCCACGACGCGCGTTGACGATTCCGATATCGGCACTGGTCCGGCGCGGCCAGCTTACGTTTGTGTTCGTTGTTGGCTCAGACGAACACACGCACCTCCAGCCGATCTCAATCGGGGCGACTGCCGGTGACCGGGTCGAAGTGCTCGCCGGCGTCCGCCAGAACGACCGCGTCGTCACCTCGCCGGAACCGTCACTTGCCGACGGAACCGCCGTTGCGAGGAAGCAGCCGTGACCAAACCGACCGGCGCCGCCGGTCGGCTCGCGGCGGCGTTCATCCACTCGAAGCTGACACCCCTCGTCATCCTCGCGTCGCTGCTGCTCGGCGTGTACGCGGTTCTCGCCCTCCCGCGCGAGGAAGAACCGCAGATCATCGTGCCGATGATTGACGTGTTCGTGGCGATGCCCGGTGCGTCGCCAACTGAGGTTGAACAGCGCGTCACCCGTCCGCTCGAGAGGCTGCTCTGGGAGATTCCGGGCGTCGAGTACCTCTACTCGACGTCCAGCCCCGGCCGCTCGATGGTCGTCGTCCGCTTCTTGGTAGGCGAAGACGAAGAGCGCGCGCTCGTCAGGCTCAACCAGAAGCTCGCCGCCCACGTCTCTCTCATCCCGGCAGGGGCTTCGGCCCCCGTGGTCCACCCGCGTGCCATCGACGACGTGCCGGTGATGGCGTTGACACTGTGGGGGCCGCATTACGACGATGCGCAGCTGCGCCAGTTTGCGGCGCAGCTCCACGACACGCTGAAGGAACTGGCGGACATCTCCGAAGTCTCGATCATTGGCGGCCGTCCGCGCCGCGTGACGATCGATCTGGATCCCTCCGCCCTCGCCTCACGCCATCTCGATCCCCTGACCGTCCGGCAGGCGCTCTCACGGGCGAATGTGCGGACCACCGCGGCGGGCATTGTCAGTGCGAATGCGACGTCGACAGTCGAGGCTGGGGGCTGGATCGCGTCGGTGGACGCAATCCGTCGAGTGATCGTCGGCGTCAGGGAGGGGGCAGCGGTGCAGCTTGGCGACGTCGCGAACATTCACGACGGGGGCGGCGAGCCAGATGCCTACGTAATGCAGCACCCGAAGCGCGGCGAAGCCTATCCGGCGGTAACTCTTTCAATCGCGAAGCGAAAGGGGGCGAACGCCATCGCGCTGACGCGCGCCGTCGAGCAACGGCTCGAGACGGTCCGCGGATACACGCTACCCGCCGACCTGACGGTGTCGGTGACGCGGAACTACGGCGAAACGGCCGCGCAGAAGTCAAACGAGCTGCTCTGGCACATGTTCTTGGCGGTCGTGTCGGTTTCGCTGCTGATCTGGCTCACGCTCGGCCATCGCGAATCGGCGGTGGTCCTCACCGCGATTCCCGTCACGCTGGCGCTCACGCTGTTCGTGTTCTATCTCTACGGCTACACGTTGAACCGCATCACCCTGTTCGCCCTCATCTTCTCCATCGGAATTCTCGTGGACGACGCGATCGTCGTCGTGGAAAACATCGTGCGGCACATGCGATTGTCCCACGATGGCCGGAGCCTGGAGGCCGTCGCGGTCCGCGCGGTCGACGAGGTCGGCAATCCCACGATTCTAGCGACGCTTACGGTGATCGCTGCGATCCTGCCGATGGCCTTCGTCGGCGGCCTGATGGG
>DATJIW010000028.1:0-4390 GCA_035492775.1 Vicinamibacterales bacterium | reverse complement strand
GAGCTGTTCGCGTGGTGCCTGACCGAATTCACGCGACACATCCGCATCGACCATGCCTATCCGCTCTACGAGTACACGATGTATCTCTACCGAACGCCAACCGATCGAACCTGAGACCCGCCGGGTCGGGAGCGGCACGATGCCGAAACTGGTGATCTACGGAACGGGCCTGATCGCCGAGGTGGCCGACTACTATTTCGGCATGGACAGCCCCTACGAAGTCGTTGCGTTCACGAACGCACGCGAATTCATCAAGGACGACGCGTTCCGCGGCCACCCGGTCGTGCCCTTCGAGGACGTCGAGCGCCTCTACCCTCCGGGCGATCACGCGATCTTCGTCGCGCTGGGCTACGCCAAGACCAACAAAATCCGCCAGGCCCGCGTCGGCGAGACGAAAGCAAAAGGCTACGAATGCGCGAGCTATGTCAGCTCGCGCGCGCATTGCTTCGGCGAGGCACGCGGCGAGAACTGCTTCATCCTGGAGAACAACGTCATTCAGCCTTTCGTCACGATCGGAAGCAACGTCACGCTGTGGTCGGGGAACCACATCGGCCATCACAGCCGCATCGGCGACAATTGCTTCATCAGTTCTCACGTCGTCGTCTCCGGCGCCTGCGACATCGGGCCGAATTGCTTTCTCGGCGTGAACGCGACGATCCAGGACAACGTCAAGCTCGGCGCTTTCGTGGTCGTCAGCCCCGGCGCCGTCGTGAAACGCGATTGCGACGAGCGCTCGGTCGTGCAGCCGCCGGAATCCACAGCACGCATCATCCCCCGCGACGTGATCTGACGGGGCCGGAGTGTACAACTGGGAAAAACGCGGTCTGATCTTCGCACCCTCCGGCGAGGGCTTCTTCAAGTCGCACGCGGCACGGCCGGTACCCTTCCCGTTGCGCGAGGGTGTCATCAGGCTGTTCTTCTCCTCACGCGACCATGACGACCGCATGCTGCCGACCTTTGTCGACGTCGACGCAAACGAGCCATCGCGAATCCTCGCGGCCGCGGACGGGCCGATGATCGGGCTCGGCGCGCCCGGCACGTTCGACGATTCGGGCATGACGCTCGGCAGCGCCGTGCGTGTCGGCGCCGAGGTCTATCTCTACTACACCGGATGGAAGCGACGCCGCGTCGTCAGCTTCGAACTGTCCATCGGCGTGCTGCGCTGGGACGGACGCTCCGATCGGATCGAGAGGATGTTCGCGGGCCCCATTCTGGCGCAGGACCGCACGCATCCGTTTCTCGTCGCCGGCCCGTTCGTCATGCGCGACGGCGGCCAATTCCGGATGTGGTATTGCTCCGGCACCGGCTGGGCATTCCCGGAGGGAAATCCTGAGCCGCTCTACACCGTGGCTTATGCCACCTCGCCCGACGGCTTGACCTGGACACCGCAGGCACAGCGCGTGATCGACTATGCCTATGACGGCGAGGTCGTCTCGGCGCCCTGGGTGGCTGCGGCCTCCGGCGGCTTTCGCATGTGGTACTGCAAGCGCGGGCACGTCGATCGCGCCGCGAAGAACTATACTGTCGGCTATGCCGAATCACCGGATGGCGTTGCCTGGACGAGACTCGACGACCGCGCCGGCATCGCCCGCTCCGAGACGGGATGGGATTCCGAAATGATCTGCTATCCCGCGGTCTACGAGCACGGATCGTCGACCTACATGTTCTACAGCGGCAACGGGGTCGGGCGCGGCGGCCTGGGCTACGCCGTCGCGGCGCACGGCGGCGGGGGGTAGCCTGTGCCACGAACGGTCGTCATATCGCAATCGATGTATTTTCCCTGGGTCGGCCTGATCGAGCAGGTCAGGCTCGCCGATTGTTTCGTGCACTATGACGACGTCCGCTTCGGCCGCGGCTTCTACAATCGCGTGCAGATCAAGACCGCCGACGGACCACGCTGGATGACTGTGCCGGTCGTCGGCAACGGACGCAGCCAAACGATCGACGAGACGGTGGTCGACCACACCGTCAATTGGCAGCGCCGTCATCTCGGGATGCTGCGGCATGCCTATGCGCGAGCACCCTATCGCGACGATATGCTCGAACTCGCGACCCGCGTCTTCGACGCGACGGCGCGCACGCTCGCGGAGGTCTCGCGCGCCTCGCTTTTGGCGCTGGTGGACTACTTCGGGCTTCGTCAGGGCGTCGAATTCCTCGACTCGCGCGCGCTCGGAGTCGCCGGCGCGAGCAGCCAGCGCCTGCGCGACATCGTCCTCGGCGTGCAGGGCACGACTTATGTGACCGGCCACGGCGCGCGCAATTATCTCGACCACGCGCTGTTCGAACAGGCCGGGATCGAGGTCGCCTACATGGCCTACGAGTTGCGCAGCTTTCCGCAACTGCACGGGCCGTTCACGCCGTTCGTATCTGCGCTCGATCTCGTCGCCAATTGCGGGTCCGAAGGGCGCAACGTCATTGCCTCGGGCACGGTGGGCTGGCGCGCCTTTCTCTCCACACAGGCGCCCGACGGCGCTCCCGATCGCGCGGTCGCGGCCGGATAGGAGAGCGATATGACATCCGCTGCGATGCCGTCCTACGGAGTGCTGGAGCAGACTCGGTCCGATGACGCGATCGCATCGACCGCCGAGGAGATCACCGGACTCGGCTACAGCGTGATCGACTCAGGCTATTCGCCGCAGGAGGTCGCTGAACTCAAGAGCATCTTCGACGATACGCATCGCAAGTATCTCGATCTCCACGGCGAGCCTTCGCTCAGGGAGATCGACGAGCACAACGGCGTCCGGCTGCCGCTTGCGCTGCATGCGCGCTTCCTCGACGTGGCCGCGAACGATCGTATCCTGCGCCTGGTCGAAATGCTCGTCCGCAACAAGTTCGTGCTCAACCAGCAGAACGGCGTGATCAATCCGCCGAACGCCGCCAAGTATAACCAGGGCGCGTGGCACCGTGACTTGCCCTACCAGCACTTCGTGAGCTCACGGCCACTAGCGATCAACGCGCTCTACTGCGTCGACGACTTCACGACGCAGAATGGCGCTACTTTCGTCGTGCCGGCGAGTCACCTTCACGAGTCCTGCCCGTCCGTCGAATTCATCGAAAGGCACGCGGTCCAAATCTCCGCGCCGGCCGGCTCATTCATCGTGCTTGACTGCATGCTCTATCATCGCGGCGGCGTGAACCGGACGCCGTCGGCGCGCCGCGGCGTCAACCACGTCTACACCTGCGCATTCATCCGTCAGCAAATCGACATCCCGTCGGTGCTCGGCGGCGACCTCGCCCGTCCCGAACTCTCCGACCTGCTCGGCTACCGCTACCGGCTGCCACGGAGCATCCCCGAATTTCTCGCCATGCGACGGCGCTGAGGCGCCGCGCCACCATCCGGTCCAGCATGTCCCCGAAGCTCTCGATCCTCTTGCCGACCTTCCGCTCGGATCTGAGCGCGCTGTCGCGTATCGCCGAAGCCTGCTCCTGGGCCGGCCCCGACATCGAGGTGCTGATCCGCGACAACTCGGGCAACCCGGAGAAACGTGAGCTCATCCAGCGCTTTCGCCGGGACCATTGCACGATCCTCATCGTCGACACGTGCGAGCCCCGCGAGAATTATGCGGAGTTGCTCCGCCGTGCCAAGGGCGAGTTCGTCTTCTGCCTCGGCGACGACGACATGTATTTCTCGCGGGCCGTGGCCGCTCTGCCTCACGTGATGGCCGGCGCCGCGGCTGCGCCGGATGTCGTCGGCATCGCCGCACCATGTCTTATCGACTCGTCGAAGGGAACCGCTATCGCGAATTACGCGACCATCGACGCCGAAGACGTCGCGCAGCGCGTGACGGGCTATCTCCAGCACACGGCCGCGAACGTGATGATGTATTCGCCGATGCGGCGCGTGATCGTCGAGCGGGTGTTCGACTTTATCGCCGCGATGCCTTGCTCACTCTCGTTCCACGACCAGATCACGTGCCTCCTCTACCTCCTCAACGGCAAGTTCGTTCGGATGCCGAAGCTGATCTACGGCTACGATTTCGGCCCCTGGGAGGACATCCAGTCGGCGCAGAAGCGCGACATGGCCTTTTACAAGGCGGCCGGCCTCGATCCGTCGATCAGCCGGCTGCACTGGTTCCTGTGCGGCTTCGAGGGCGCGATCCTGATCCGCAACGGCGACGTCTTCCCCGACCACGCGCCGACGCTGCGTCAGAAAATGGCCGACCAGTGGTTCTCCATCATGTTCCAGCGATTCCTGGCAAACCCGCGCTTCGCCTTCGGTTCGCAATTCACGGCGCAGGCCGACGCCTTATGCGCGAAGCTGCGCGGCTCGGCGGGACACCTGTCGTTCGTCGACATGCTGTCCGACATCTGCCACTTCATCGCGCTGTCCTCGCCGGACAAGGCGCAAAGCTATCTGAGCTTCTGGGCCGGCATGCTGTCGCCGCGCCGT
>DATJIW010000027.1:0-60237 GCA_035492775.1 Vicinamibacterales bacterium | reverse complement strand
GACTACGGCGACGGCGCGCCGACCGAGCAGTTCCGCGAGATGGCATCGGAATATCGCCGCGCATTCGACGCGGAGAAGGCGCGATGGACCGCCGTCGTGACGACGGAAATCCCGGCCCTCAACCGGCACCTTGCCGGGCTCCGCCTGCCGCAGGTCGTGGTTCGGTAGCCAGCGGGAGGACGCTATGAACTGGAAATTGATCTTTCAGCTCTCACTGTTTGGCCTCGCAATGGGCCTTGCGACCGTGTCCGTGATTCCTTCCAGTGTCGAGCCGATCGTCTGGCTCGTGATTTTCGGGATTTGCGCTTACATCATCGCCACGAGGGCTGCAGGCCGTTACTTTCTGCACGGCTTGTCCGTCAGCATCGTCAACAGCGTCTGGATCAGCGTCGCGCACATCCTGCTCTTCGATCGGTACATCGCGAATCACAGCAGAGAGGCCTGGATGATGCGCTCGATGCCGCTGCCTGACTCGCCGCGTCTCATGATGGCGATGATGGGGCCCGTCGTTGGCGTCGTGTCCGGACTGGTGCTCGGGTTGTTTTCAGTTGTGGCGGCCAGACTGGTCGCCGTAAAGAAGTGAGCAGGAAGGCGCTGTTCGCGCTGCTGATCGCGGCTCAGGCCGCGCATTCCGTGGAAGAGTGCAGATTCCGTCTTTATGACGTGCTCGCGCCTGCACGTTTCATCAGTCGTCTGGTCAGCAGCGACCCCGCGCGGGGATTCGCTCTCGCGAACGTCGCCCTGGTGACATTCGGCGTCTGGTGCTATGTCGCCCGCGTTCGACCGGAGCATCCCTCTGCGTTTCGATGGATGTGGTTCTGGGTGCTGCTCGAGGCCGTGAACGGCACGAACCATCTTCTGTTTGCCTTGTACACCCGCCGCTACTTCCCCGGCGCCTGGACCGCGCCATTGCTGCTGAGTGTTGCCGTCGCCCTCGGAGTGACGCTGGCCAGAGGCCGCGAGGATCGCCGGTTCGTGAGATCATGAGGAACCGCAGACCAGCGATAAACGTGGCGCCGAGTCGACGGCGGAGGACGCATGTGTGGAATCGTCGCTATCTTTTCGCGCGCGGAACCTGTTGATGAATCAGCACTGACGCGCGCCACTCGCGCCCTCTATCACCGCGGACCGGACGGCCAGCGCCACTGGATCTCCGATGACCGCCGCGTGGGCTTCGGTCATGCCCGCTTGAGCATCATCGATCTGACGACAGGCGATCAACCGATTGCCAGCGAAGACGAACAAACCCGCATCATCGTCAACGGCGAGTTCTACGGATACGAGGCGATCCAGCGCGAGCTCGAAGGACGGGGACATCGCCTGCGCACGCGATCGGACAGCGAGATCGCGCTTCACCTGTTCGAAGACTACGGCGTTCAGTGCCTGCACCGCTTGCGCGGCGAGTTCGCCATCATCCTGTGGGACGCGCGCCGGCGGATGATCTTCGCGGCCCGCGATCGATTCGGCATCAAGCCGCTCTTCTACGCCTGGCACGGCAGCACGCTCTACTTCGCATCGGAAGCCAAGGCGCTCTTTGCCGCCGGTGTGCCCGCACGATGGGACGAGGAGGCTGTGCTCCAGTCGATCGCCGGCGGCGGTCATCAGGTGCGGACGCTGTTCGACGGCGTCCATCAGATTCCACCCGGTCACTACATGCTCGCGACCGACCGCCATGTCCAGGTGTCGCAGTACTGGGATTTCAACTACCCGCTGAAGACTGCGATGGTCACGACTCGTCCTGATGCCGAGTACGCCGAAGAGTTCCGTCACGTCCTCGAAGAAGCAGTACGAATCCGGCTGAGAGCCGACGTGCCGGTCGGCGTCTACTTGAGCGGCGGCCTTGACTCCTGCTCGGCGCTGGGCCTTGCCGCGCGTCATCATCCGGATCCGATCAAGGCGTTCACACTGACCTTCGACGACGCCGATTACGACGAAGAGGCAATCGCGACGGAGATGGCGGCGAAGGTCGGCGCCGAATTCCATCCAATCCCGATCAAGCAGCGGGACCTCGGCGACAACTTTGCCGACGCCGTCGCGCAGTGCGAGACGATGTGCGCGAACGCGCACGGGGTGGCCAAGTACCTTCTGAGCAAGGCGGTACGCGACGCGGGCTACAAGGTGGTGATTACCGGGGAAGGATCGGACGAGATACTCGCGGGGTACCCGCACTTCCGGCGCGACATGCTCCTGTACAACCGCGAGGGGCAGGATCCCGAAACGATCCGGCAGATGCTCGACTGGCTCGATCAGCAGAACACGGTGTCGCGCGGTCTGCTGCTGCCGGACGGCGATGCCGGGGACGTCGAGCGGGTGAAGCGCATCCTCGGATACGTGCCCTCATGGATCGAGGCGTTCTCCACGCGCAACGTGAAGATGCGTCCGCTGCTGTCGTCCTACATGAACGATCGACATGCGACGGCAGACGGCTTCTGGCCGATCCTCGACGACCTCGACGTCCATGGACGGATTGCCAGCCGTGACCCGCTGCACCAGTCGCTCTATCTGTGGTCGAAGACCGTGCTCTGCGGGTACATCCTGACGCTCCTCGGCGATCGAATGGAGATGGCGCATTCGATCGAAGGGCGCGTCCCGTTCCTCGATCATCACGTCGTGGAGCTGACGGCGGCGCAGCCGGTCAGTCAGAAGATCCGCGGCATGACGGAGAAGTTCGTCCTGCGCGAGGCGGTTCGCGACGTCATCACCGACACCGTCTACAGGCGGCAGAAACATCCGTTCCTGAGCCCGCCGGCGACCCTGAGTCCGAAGGACACGTTCCACGCCTACATCCAGGACACGTTGCGGGGCTCGACGCTTGCGTCGATGCCGTTCTTCGATCAGAGAGCCGTCATCGATTTGCTCGATCGTCTGCCCGCGATGGATTCGGGTTCCCGCGTGGCGAACGACGGCGTCCTGATGCTGATCATGAGCCTCTGCGCGTTGCAGGAGCGCTACGCGCCATCCGCCGCCGCCGCCGCCGTCGCCTGATGCGGCTGTGTCACGTCAGCGAAGCAGCCGGCATCCAGCGGTTCGATCCGCGCCCATCCGAATACACGCCCGACCCCGTCGTGTGGGCCGTTGACGACGATCGTCTGCGGAATTATCTGCTGCCCCGCAACTGCCCTCGGGTGACTTACTACGCGGGTCCGAAGACGACGGCAGATGACCGGGAGCGGTTTCTGGGGTCGAGTGTGGCTGTCGTCGCGATCGAAGAGGGCTGGCTGGAACGCGTCCGGCAATGCCGGCTGTATTGCTACGAGCTGCCGGCGCAGACGTTCGAGTCTATCGACGAGTGCGCGGGGTATTTCGTCAGCCGTGTCGCCGTGACTCCGACTGGCGTCTCCCTCGTGGAGGATGCGATATCCGAACTGCGCCGCCGCGGCGTCGACCTCCGCATCCTTCCCACTTTGTGGCCGCTGCGGGACGCGGTCCTTGCCTCGACGCTCCAGTTCTCGATTATTCGGATGCGCAACGCGTCGCCGACGTGAAGGAGATCGTCGGGGCGATCAGTCCAGCCTCAGCGCCACCATCGGGTCGACTCGCGACGCCCGCACCGCCGGGACCACGCACGCGACGAGCGCCACGAACGCGAGCACGATCGTCACCTCGAGATACGTGAACGGGTCGTGAATCGATACGCCATACACCAGCGCCGACAGCGCGCGGCTGAGCAGAAGCGCCGCCGCCGTGCCGGCGGCGATCCCGGCAAGTCCTACAGCCATACCTTCACGAACGATGAGCTGCAGCACGGCCTGGCGGTCCGACCCGAGCGCCATCCTCAAGCCCAGCTCCTTCGTGCGTTGCGAGACGGAATAGGCAAGTACTCCATACGTACCGATTGCGGCAACGAGCAGCGCGACCGCCGCGAACACGCCCAGCAGCGTGGCATTGAGGCGCGGCTGCGCGGCGCCGGTCGAAATCCATTCGGCCATCGGACGGACGTTCGAAATAGGCAGATCGGGATCGAGATCGTGGATCTTCCGCCGGATGGCGGTCATGGCGCCGGCCGAGTCGGCGGTTGGACGAAAAACGACATCCATCAGCGGCCACGTCCGGGTCCCGCTCGAATAGTAAACCGCGGGTGACTCGCGCGCGAGCGTCGTGCTTCGCACATCGCCCACCACGCCGACCACGGTGAAATCGGCCTTATCCGCGACGCGCCGGACGACACGGCCGATCGGGTCGGCGTCGCCCCAGAACGTCCGCGCCGCCGCGCGGCTGACGATCATGACCTTCGGAGCTTCCGCGGTGTCACTGTCGGTGAAGTCGCGGCCGCGGAGCAGCGGAATCTTGACCGTACCGAAGTAGCCGGGACTCACGGTTCTCCAATCGACCGGAACCGACGCGGGCGCCGGGAGCGCAGCGCTGCCAGGCGCGGCGAACGGCGACGTCGTGAAGTTGCCGACGCCGAATGGAATGCCGCTGGACAGGCCGACGCTCGCCACTCCCGGAATGGCGGCCAGCTCCGGACGAAGATCGCGGTAGAACGCGACGCGCCTGACCATGTCGTATTTCGTCGGCGGCAGCGAGAGCTGAAACGCGGTGACGCCGGCCGGATCGAAGCCGAGCGGCACCCGCTGGAGCTGCAACAGGCTGCGCACGAGAAGCGCGGCGCCGATCAACAGAATTGTCGCCAGCGCCAGCTCCGCGCCGGCCAGGGCGCGGCGCAGCAGCGGCCGCATCCCGCCGCTCGCGGACCGTCCCGCATCCTTCAGGGTTGCGTTCACGTCGGTTCGCGCTGCCTGCCAGGCCGGGACGATCCCGAACGTCACACCGGTGACCATCGTGACGCCTGCGGCGAACAGGAGGACGATGCGGTCGACGCCGATGTCGGGTACGGGCAGCAGGTTCGGGGGCAGCGTCGCGTGGAGCACGCTCACGCCCCACGCGGCAGTCGCGACGCCGACGAGTCCGCCGGCGCCCGACAGGATCAGGCTTTCGACGAGCATCTGACGAAGAAGACGCCCGCGTGCCGCGCCGAGCGCCGAACGGACCGCCATCTCGCGCCGCCGCTCGATGGCGCGCGACAGGAGCAGGTTGGCGACGTTCGCACTGACGATGATCAGCAGGAAACCGACCGCGCCGAGGAGCACGAGCAGCGCGGTGCGCAGCTGACTGCTGACGAAGGTGTCGGTGAACGTGATGATGTTGACGCCCCAGTCGTGCATCTCGGGGTATTGCCGGCTCATGTCTTCGGCAATGCCGTTCATTTCGGTCTGCGCGCGCTGCAGCGTCACACCGTCGTGGAGTCGTCCTACGACGAAGAGCACGTGGTTCAACCGGATTTCCTTCGGCGGATCGATGACGAGCGGGACCCACACGTCGCCGGTGGTGAGGACCGGCAGTGCCGGCGGCGCAACACCGACGACCGTGTAGGCGATGCCGTTGAGCGTGGCCGGCTGCCCGACGATGGATGGATCGGCGCCGAAGCGGCGTCGCCAGAGCGATTCGCTGATCAGCGCGACGGGTGCGGCGCCCGGCTTGTCCTCGCCGTCCGCGAACGCCCGGCCGACGATCGGCTGCAGTCCGAGCAGCGGAAGCAGCGACGGCGTGATCGCGTTGCCCGTGTAGGTTTCCGGATCGCCGCGCCCGGTGAGCGTGTACGTCCCAAACCCCACCGCGCCTATCCGTGCGAACGACTGCTGGCGCTCTTTCCACGCCAGGTAGTTCAGCGCGGATGCGCCGAACGCGGAGAGGTGGAGCGCGTCGTTCTTCTCGGCAATCTGCACCAGCCGCGCGGGGTCGCGGAAGGGAAGCGGCCGGAGCAGTACCGCGTTGACGACGCTGAAAATCGTCGTCGCCGCGCCGATGCCGATCCCGATGACCAGGACGACGGTGACCGTGAACAACCGTGTGCGGCTGAGGACGCGAAGCGCGTAGCGGATGTCGTGCATGGCAGTTTCCAGAGTGTGCCACCGTTGAGAGCCTGGAGCGCGTCCAAGTGACGAATGCCGTGATGAATCCTCGACGGAGGCGCTATCCTTCCCGACGTGCTCTTCGCCCGGCAGCTTCGCGACGGCATCCGGCGGGGCAGAATCCGCTGCACCGTCCGCATCTGGGCTCAACCCCGCGTAAAGGTCGGGAATCGATACAAAATGGACGACGGCCATGTGGTCGTCGATTCGATTACGCCGATCCGAATCGCCGACATCACCTACGATCTCGCACGGGAATCCGGTTTTCCCGGCGTCGAAGAGCTGCTCAAAGTGGCTCGCCACGGCCGCGGGCGGAACGTATACCTGATCAGATTTCACTATCTCCCGCCCGGCGGGTGGGAGCTTCAAGCCCGGACGTGATACATCGCGCGGCCGGCCGTATATAGAGTCAAATGGCGTCCGTGCAGGTGTTGCCAAGGCGGCTGGCGAGCTGGATTACGGCGGAACCCGACTGGGACCAGGTCTTTGCCGAGCATTTACCCCGCGTCCTCAACTTCTTCAGATATCGCCTCGGCGACGCGGCCGAGGCCGAGGATCTTACCGGCCGGACGTTTGAAAAAGCGTGGCGTGCGCGGCACCGCTACCGCCGTGATCTCGCCGGGTTCTCCACCTGGCTGCTGACCATCGCGCGGCACGTCGCGATCGACCACCTGCGGGCGCGCCAGCGGTACGACTCGCTCGATGCCGCGGCAGCCGTGGCGTCGCCGGACCATACACCTGAGCAGCAGACGGTCGATCGATCCGAGGCGGAACGCCTGACTGCACTGCTGGCGACGCTCGAGCCGCGCCAGCGCGAGTTGATCGCGATGAAATACGGTGCAGAGATGACCAACCGCGCCATCGCCCACGCGACGGGGCTCAGCGAGAGCAACGTCGGAACGATTCTTCACCGCGCGGTGGAAGCGCTGCGCGGCCGGTGGTGAGGAGCTGGAAAGATGACGAACGAAAACATCAGCGTTGACCGGACGGGTCCGGACAGATGGCTCCATGCCCTGCAGAGTGAGCCGTCGCCCGTGTTCAAGGCAGAGCTGCGCCAGCGGCTGCGGAATCTGGACCCTGCGGCGGAAACGCACCGTCAGTGGCATCGGCCGGCGCTGGCCGCGACGGCGCTGGTGGGGGTGGTCGGACTGTTGTTGTCCGTCCCCGGAGTTCGCGCATCAGTCGCGGAGTTCGTGTCGCTGTTCCGGGTGATCAACCTGGTGGCGGTCCCGGTCGATCCGAGCCGCGTCGATCGCCTCAAGGCCCAGGATCTGGAGATCGGCACACTCATCGGGGACCACGTTCAGGTCCTGCAGGATCCCGGTGCGCCGGTACACGTGACGTCATTGTCGGATGCGGCCACCGCCGCCGGCATGACGCTCGCGACGCCGCAGTGGCTTCCTGACAACACGCAGGTCATCGACACGGTCGTGGTCGGCGAACGCGTGATGCGCGTCACCGCCGATGCCCCGCGTCTGCAGCAGGTGATGGACGCGCTCGGCATCCGCGACCTGACCGTGCCGGAAGGACTCGACGGTCAAGTCGTCACGGTGCACGTCCCGCCCGTCGTGATGATTCGCTACGACCATCAGGACGGACGGCGGACCCGCCTTTTTCAGGCACGCACGCCGCAGCTGACGCTGCCCGGCAGCATCGATCTGCCCGCGCTCGGCGAGATCGGCTTGCGAATCCTCGGGCTGCCGCCGCTGGAGGCGAAGCAGTTCGCGCAGGCCATCGACTGGCACACCACGCTCATCGTGCCGGTGCCGCCAAACGCCACGTCGTTCCAGCAGGTCGACATCAGCGGGCACCGCGGGGTGTTGATTCAGAACCAACCGCGGAACGAATCGCCGACGAGCACAATCGTGTGGTCGACACCGGAGCGTGTGTTTGCCCTCGTGAGCATCGAGCACGTTTCGCAGGCGATGGCCATGGCCGCGTCGGTGCAGTGATTATCGAAACGCAGGGGCTGCGCAAGCAGTTTGGATCGACCGTCGCCGTCGCCGATCTGTCGCTTCAGGTCGCGGAAGGCGAGATCTTCGGGTTCCTCGGGCCGAACGGTGCGGGCAAGACGACGTCGATCAAGATGCTGCTGGCGCTCGTCGAGCCGACGTCCGGCGCTGGCCGTGTCCTTGGCGCCCCGCTCGGCGACCGCGCGGCCCGGACGCGGATCGGATTCCTTCCAGAGCACTTCCGCTTTCACGAATCGCTCACCGCGACGGAGTTGCTGCGGTTCCACGGCCGTCTCTACGGACTTCGCGGCGCATCGCTCGATGCCCGGATCGATCGGCTGCTGGCTCGCGTGGATTTGATCGACGCAGCGGACCGGCCGCTGCGCGGCTACAGCAAGGGCATGCTGCAGCGCGTCGGTCTTGCGCAGGCGCTCCTGAACGAACCACGTCTCGTCTTCCTCGATGAGCCGACGTCGGGCCTCGACCCGCTCGGGCGGTTGCTCGTCCGCAGCATCATCGACGAGCTGCGTACGGACGGGGTGACGGTCTTTCTCAACTCCCATCTTCTCGGCGAAGTCGAATTGACCTGCGATCGCGCCGTGTTCGTGAAACGCGGCCGGGTGATCGAGGAGCTTCGACTTTCAGCGCCGCGCCAGCTGCTCGACCTGGAGATTCGCTTCGGCCAGCCGCTGCCCGACGCAGAGGTTCTGAACGGCTTGTCACGCTTTGGCACGGACGTCACGCGACGGTCGGCTGATGTCGTCACATTGAGGATCCAGAGCGAGGAGGGGATTCCCGCCATCATCGCCTGGCTCGTAGAGCGGGGTCTTCAGATGTACGCGGTTCAGCCGCGCCGCAAGTCTCTCGAAGACGTGTTCCTGGACGTCATGGGAGACGACGAGCGGCCGGGATAGCGTATGCGCGACATCATCACGCTGGCCCACCTCACGCTCGTCGAGGCACGCCGCCGCCGTATCGTCTTTGCCGGCGCCGCGTGCGCGCTCGCGTTTCTGGTCGTGTTTTCCATTGCAGTCGTGTTCGCCCATCGCGAGATGCTGGCCGACCGGGTTTCGTTCGTCGAGCGCCAGGGCACGCTGACGGCGATCACGCTGGTCGGCTTCATGGCCGCGAATTTCCTGTCGGTGATCTTTGCGATCCTGCTGCCGATTGACACCCTGTCGGGTGAAATCGATTCCGGGGTCGTACAGACGCTCGCAACCAAGCCGATCGATCGCGCGCAGATCGTCCTTGGCAAGTGGGCCGGCCACCTCATCCTGGCGCTCGGCTACGTCCTTCTTCTTTCAGCCGGCATTCTCCTGACGATTCGTGTCGTCGGTGGCCTGACGGTCGCCGGCGCGCCGCGCGCGCTGCCGCTGCTGATGCTCGAGATCACGCTGTCGCTGACGGTGGCCGTGGCCGGCGGCGCGCGATTCAGTACCGTGACCAACGCGATCGCCGCCGTCGGGTTTTACGGCGTGTCGTTCATCGGAGGCTTCGTCGAACAGATCGGTGGATTCTCCGGTATTACCTCGATGCGGACCATCGGCATTATCGTCAGTCTCATCAGTCCGGCCGATTCCATGTGGCGCCTGGCCGCGCATTACATGGAGCCCGAGATCCTCCGCAGCACCGGAGCGCTGGCGTTCGGCGCATCGGTACCGTCGCCGTTGATGGTGTGGTGGGCCGCCGGGTTCACGCTTTTGACGCTGCTTTACTCCATTGCCGCGTTCCGCCGCCGGGCGCTTTAGTCGTGAAGGTGAAAGAGGTCGTCCCGCAGCCCGTCTCTTAATCCGGAGCACCGTCCTGGCCCTGCCGGAAAAGGCGAATTCGCCGGCCGATGACGTTTGCGCCAGGCGCCATTACATCGGCGAAGGTTTGATCCACGATGACGGTCATGGCGCCCGGCAGCGTATCCGGAGCGATGTCGATAAGATTGGCCAGAGGCGCCACCATGCAGCCCGTGCCCCACACCGTCAACGCGTTGCTGCTGCGGACCGACTTCACCGATGATGCCGCGTGGACAGCGTTGTGCGAAGCCGTCCGGCAGCCGAGCGAGGACGGATTCCAGGCGCTCCTTGACTGCGTGGACGATCCCGCGTACGACGGCCTGACGGTCGAGGAGCTGGTCGGACTGGCCGCAGGGAGCGATCGCTCCTTCGCGTTCCTCGTCGATCGAACGACATTGACGGACCCGGAGCGGCCGGTGCTCGTCGTGGACCTGTCCGATGAGCCAGGCCGGACCTTCCGGGTCATCCCGCGCGAGATGTGGGGCGTGGAAAACAACCTGTCGCTGGCCAACATGGATTACAAGGATTTCGCCGAGAGCGTCGATCCCGACGGGGTGTTCCGTGGCTTTTCCGAAGGGTGAGCAGCTGCATTTTGCAGTCGGCGGCCGTTAATGAAATCATGAGCCGCGGCGGCCGGGATGCCGTAAGCCCCCGATTCCAGACGTCGAGGCGACAGCCATGTTCAACATGTCGGTGCCCTGGTGGGAACTGATTGTCCGCAGTCTGTGTGTCTACATCTTCCTGATCGTCGTGCTGCGCGTGTCGGGCAAACGGCAGGTCGGGCAGCTCGCGCCGTTCGATCTGGTGCTGCTTCTGGTGCTGTCCAATGCCGTGCAGAACTCGATGAACGGCGGAGACAACTCGCTCGTCGGCGGCCTCGTCTCGGCCGTTACGCTCATCGCCGCGAATTACTTCGTGGGCGCCGCCACGTTCAAGAGTAAACGGATCGAGGCGATCATCGAAGGCCGGCCGCAAATCATCGTCCACAACGGCCGGATTTTCGAAGACGTCATGGCCCGCGCCCAGCTGACGCACCACGAGCTGCAGGCCGCGCTGCGGCAGGCCGGCTGCGCGTGCGTCGAGGACGTGCAGAGCGCCGTTCTCGAAAACAACGGCGCGATCAGCGTCCTGACGCGCCACGCAACCGTCGACAGCCCGGCCGCGGATGCGTGAACACGCACGTCCTGGTCGCGGGCGCTGCTCTGAACGCGGCGAGGTCATCGCTTGCGACCGGGCGCTTCGATTCGTCCCGCCGGCGTCCGCAGTCGTGAGCCGTGTGTCATCATGACCGAGTGATGACGTCCTTCCTCCACGACCTCCGCTACGCACTCCGCACGCTGCGCCGATCGGCCGCCCTCTCGCTGGTCATCATCGCATCGCTCGCCATCGGCATCGGCGCCAACACCGCCATCTTCAGCGTGGTCAATGCGCTGCTTCTGAAGCCGCTGCCGTATCCCGACCCGGATCGCCTGGCCGTCCTGTGGCTGCGATCGCCGGGCATCAACATCCCGCAGGACTGGCCGTCCCCCGGGGAGTTCATCGATGTTCTCAACGAGAACCGATCGTTCGAGGAGATGTCGATCTCGCAGGGAGACGCCGGAACGCTGCTGACGCGCGACGAGGCGCAGCGGGTCGAGGGGATCCGCACCTCCTCCAGCCTGTTCCGGCTGCTCGGCGCCAGGCCGCTCTATGGACGACTGTTGCGCCCCGACGAAGACGCGCCGGGAAAACCGGCGGTCGTCGTCCTGAGCTACGGGTTCTGGCGGCGCGTCTTCAACGCCGATCCAGCGGTGGTCGGAACCAGCATCACGCTGAACGGTTTCGGGAACGGCGGCCGTGACGCGAAAAACCAGTTCGAGATTGTCGGCGTGCTGAGGCCCGACTTCCTGCTCAACGCCGAGATCATGCCGACCGTCGCCAGCATCCAGCAGATGGACGTCTTCGTGCCACTGCCGCTTGGCGCGGACGCGGTCACGCGCCGCGGCGACGAGAACTACAACCTGATGGCCCGACTGAAGCCGGGCGTGACGATGGCGCAGGCCAGGAACGATGTCGCGGCGATTGCGGCGCGGATCCGTGAGAAGGACAAGCGCGATCGCACGTTCACCATCGACGTCGTGCCCCTGGTGGAGTCGGTCGTCGGCAGCGTCCGCGTTGCCGTACTCGTCGTGCTGGGATCGGTCGCTCTCGTGTTGCTGATCGCCTGTGCAAACGTGGCGAACCTGCTGCTCACACGCGCGACCAGCCGCCAGAAGGAGATCGCGGTCAGGACGGCGCTTGGCGCCAGCTGGAAACGGCTGGTCCGCCAGCTGTTGACCGAAAGCGTACTGCTGGCGGTGCTCGGCGGCCTCGTTGGTCTCGCGATCGCTCAGGCCGCGCTGCAGGTCGTCCGCGCGATCAATCCGGGGAACATCCCGCGGCTCGACGCGATCGCGCTCGACGCGAGGGTCCTCGCGTTCACCTTCGCCATCTCGATCGGCACCGGCATCCTTTTCGGATTGGCGCCGGCGTTGCGTGCGGCGCGCGTCGATCTCAACACCTCGCTCAAGGCCGGCGGCAGGAACGCGCAGGGCGAAGGGGGGTTCGGCAGTGGCCGGCGCCGGCTGCGGAGCCTGCTCGTGGTCGCGGAAGTCGCGATCTCGCTGATGCTGTTGATCGGCGCCGGTCTGCTCGTGCGAAGCTTCGTTCGCCTGCAGCAGGTGTCACCCGGTTTCGATCCGGACGGTGTCATCTCGATGCGGATCGGCTCGCGCGCCAGCCAGTTCGCCAACCGCGACGAGGCGCTCGAGTTCTACCGCGCCGCGGGCGAGGCGCTGGCGTCGGTGCCGGGTGTCGCGTCCTGGGGTGCGGTAACGGCATTGCCGTTCACATCGTCCGTCGGGTGGGGCAGCATCAACATCGAAGGGTGGACGCCGCAGCCGGGACAGGAATTGCAGGTCGATCGGCGCGGCGCGACGCCCGAGTACTTCAAGACGATGAGGATTCCGCTGGTGCGCGGGCGGTTCTTCACCGACGCAGACTGGCTGACGAACGCGCAGCCGGTGGCGATCGTCGACGAGAAATTCGCGCAGCGTTTCTGGCCCGCGGGCGACGCCGTCGGCAAGCATGTCTGGGACGATCCCGCGCGCAAGCTCACCATCGTCGGCGTCGTCGGGACGGTGAAGCAGTACGGCCTCGACGTGGACGGGCGGCTCGTCGTCTACGGTCCGTCGCCGTGGGGCGGTTATCAGGTTGCGCGTACGGCCTCGTCGGACCCCGCGTCAGTCGCGCGCGACCTGATCGGCAAGATGCACGAGATCGACCCGACGATCACTGTGTTCGACGTGCAGACGATGCGGGCGAGGATGTCGGCCTCGATGGCGCGCCAGCGCTTCTCGACGCTGATGCTGGGATCGTTTGCGGCGTTCGCGCTGATCCTGGCGATCGTGGGCGTCTACGGCGTGATGTCGCATCTGGTGGCGCAGGGAGCGCACGACATCGGCGTGCGGATGGCGCTCGGCGCCGAGCGGCCTCGCATTCTCCGGATGGTGCTGCGTCAGGGGCTCGAGCTGACCGTGGCCGGAAGCGTTCTAGGCCTGCTCGGCGCGGCGGCGCTGACGCGGGTGATGGGCAGCCTGCTGTTCGGTGTCAGCACGACCGACGCCGCGACCTTTGCCGCGGTGCCGCTGGTCCTGATCGCGACCGCCGCGATCGCGAGCTACGTCCCGGCGCTTCGCGCCACCCGCGTCGATCCCGTCGTGGCGCTGCGCGACGAGTAGACGGACCAGTGATGTGAGGCCTCTCTCTTATTCCCGCCGCGACGTCCTCGCGCAGCTTGCCGCACTCGCGGCCGGCGCATCGCTGCCTCGGATGGTGCTGGCGTTCGCCGATGGCGATCCCCTCACCGGCACGATCGCGCATTACATCGACGGCTTCCGCAGCGGCAAGTGGAGTGCCGCAGAAATTACTGCGCGCGCACTCGACCGATGCCGGACGGACGGCATGACGTGGCATGCGATCGACGCGCTGTCGGGTACGGCCGTCGCCGATGCACGAGCCGCCGACGGACGCCGGCGCGGCCGCAAGCTGCGCGGGCCGCTCGATGGTGTGCCGGTCTTCGCGAAAGCGATCTACGACATGGACGGCCTCCCCACCACCGGGTCGAACGCTGAGTGGGCGCGGCTCTTTCCTGAACCGGTGCGGCGCGATTCGATCGAGGTTGCGCGGCTTCGCGCCGCGGGCGCGATCGTGCTCGGCAAGACGGCGGCAGACGATTTTGCCTACCGCGGCGTCGGAACGAGCAGCCACACCGGGCAGGTGCGGAATCCATACGATCCCGCCGGCAGCCGGACCCCCGGCGGATCGAGCGCTGGTTCTGCCGTCGCGGTCGCTGACGGCATGGCCTTCGCCGCGCTGGGGACGGACGATGGCGGGTCGAATCGGATTCCGGCCGTGTGCGTCGGCGTTGTCGGGATGAAGCCGACTTTCGGACTCGTCCCACGAACCGGTGTCATTCCGACCTGGCCGTATCTCGACACACATGGTCCGCTTGCGCGCTCCGTTGCCGATGCGGCGCTGCTGCTTGCTGCTATTGCCGGAGCGGATCCCTCGGATCCGCTGTCGGCCGGACGGGCGCCGTCCGGGAACGCCCTCGCCGGGCTTCGCGACGATGCACTGAAAGACGTGCACGTCGGCGTTGTGGAAGCGCACGTGCCGCGAGACAAGATGACGAGCGAAGCGTTCTCCATCTGGGATCGCGCGCTGGGTGATCTGCGCGGCGCCGGCGCGACTGTCGCAGCGTTCGTGCCGCCCGCCACGCTGGCCGACTACCGGCGGGCGTTCACCGACGCCGAGCACGCGCGCGGCGACGTTGCGGGCGACTCCCGTTCGCCAGCGGCCACCGCGAACGCGCTGTATCGCTACTTCGCCGGCCGCACCGACGGTCCGGTCGATGCAATCCGCCGCGGGTACAGCGCCTACCGATCGTTCTACGACGTCCTTCCCGAGCGGTTCGAGGAATGCGTGCCGCTCTTCGGTCAGCCGTTGGAGCGCGATCCGGCAGGACAGTCGTTCGTCCGTTCGCGGGCTGCAGTCGTCGCGACCCTCGACAAATCGATGCGCGACGCCGGCGTAGCAGCCCTGATCTATCCGACGATGCCGTTCAACGCGTTTCGCCTGGCCGACGGATGGCCGGATGTTCGCACGCCGCTCGGCTATGGCAACTGGCTCGGGCTGCCCGAAGTCTCGGTCCCCGCGGGACTTGGTGCCGACGGGATGCCGGCGCTGAACCTGTCGGTCGTGGGGCTTCCCGGCACCGACGCGCGTGTCCTTGCGTTTGCGCACGCGTACGAACGCCGGTCGCGCCGATTCACGGCCCCGCGGCGATCATGACGCCGCATCCAGCAGCGCCATTCCGGCTGCTCATGCGCTTGCCCGTGCCGTGGGTGTTCGTCCTCGGCTATCTGCTGGGCGCGGCCGCGCAGCCTGTCTGGCAGATCCGACTCGGGCACGCTCAATCTGCAGGCCTTGCGACGTTCGCCGCTGGCGCTGCCCTCGCGGCCTGGGGGTGGTTCACGTTTCTCAAAGCACGAACGACGACGGTACCGGGCAAAGCCTCGGCTGCGTTGGTGACGTGGGGGCCGTACCGGTTCACACGGAACCCGATGTACGTTGGATTGACGGTTGCGTATGTCGGCGAAGCGCTGCTTCTCGGGCAGGTATGGCCGCTATTCGTCTTGCCCGCGGTCGTCGCTTACGTGAACTGGGTCGTCATTCCTGTGGAAGAAGCCAGGCTGACTGAGGTGTTCGGCGATCGATACATCGCCTATCGCTCGCGCGTGCGCCGCTGGGTCTGACCGTGATGAAGTCAAGACGCGCCTTTCACCTGGCACTCGCCCTCGTCGCTGCTGTCTTCCTGACGTCGTCCAGCGCGTCGCCTGCGGGCCCCACCTTTCTCGTCAGGCGATGCGACGAGTCCATCGCCGGCCCGCGGGTGACATGTGGCAGTGTGGCCGTGCCCGAGAATCGCGCCGCACCTGGCGGGCGCGCGATCTCCATCAACGTCGTGGTGATCCATCCCGCAAAAGCCGCGACGCGGCCGCCGATGTACCACCTGGAAGGCGGTCCGGGGGTGGGAGCGACGCCCATCGCGCCTTTCTTCGCGGGACCAGGCGCCGCGTACGGCGAATCGCGCGAGATCGTGCTGATCGATCAGCGTGGGACCGCCGGATCGGCGCCTCTCCATTGTCCGGGAGAGCAGCGCCCCGTCTGGGCGGACGAGTTCGATCCCGCGGTTGTCGACACCTGTCGCAGGGCGCTGGAGCAGCACGCGGATCTGACCCAGTACTCGACGGAGAACGCGGCGGCAGACGTCGACGATGTGCGCGCGGCCCTGGGCCATCAGCAGATCGATATCTCGGGCCTGTCCTATGGCACCGAGCTCGCCCAGGCCTATATGAAACGGTTTGCTTCGCGTGTGCACGCCGCCATGCTCGTGGGCTTCGTCCCCCTCGATCTGCGTCAGCCGCTGTTTCATGCGAATAACGCGCAGCGTGTCCTCGATCTCCTGTTTTACGAATGCGCGCGCGACATGGCGTGCAACCAGAAATATCCGCGGCTGAGGGACGAATGGACGGCCGTCCTTCACCGGTTCGATGCCGGTGCGGTGAAAGTGACGGCAAACGGAAAGACGATCGAGCTTCGACGTGGGCCGTTTGGCGAGCTCGTCCGCAACATGCTGGGGGCGGCATCCGGCCAGCGCTCGATACCTTCGCTGATCCACGCGGCTGCCGGCGGGGACCTCACGGTATTCGTCTCGACGGATGCGGGTGCGTCGGCGCGCGTCGCAGAAGGGCTCTACCTGTCCGTCGTCTGCTCTGAGGCGCAGCCGCGCATTCCTGACGACATCGCGCCGTTCACGAGCGGTACGTTCCTCGGCAGCTATCGGGTCGATCAGGAACGCGCGGCATGCGCACACTGGCCGCGCCATCCGGTCGCGGGCTCATTCTATGACCCCCCGTCCGACAGCGGCATCCCGATGCTCGTGCTGAGCGGATCGATGGATCACGTGGCGACGCCCGACTGGGGATGGGAGTTCTGCCGGACCATGAAACGATGTACGTTCGCGAGCATACCGGAGATGGGGCACGGTCCATTCGATCTGGACCGCTGGACGGAGGGGGAGTGTTTCGATCGAGTTGCCGTCGAGTTCCTTTCAGGCGCCGCGCAGCCGGATTTGTCATGTATCCGCCGCATGCGTCCGCCGGCTTTCAAATGACGGCAACGGCCCGTCCGCGACAAGTCTGACCCATGGAGCGTGTTCTCGTCACCGGCGCGACCGGAACCATCGGTCGCGAGGTCGTTACTCAGTTGCTGGGCACGGACACTCGAATCCGCGCGTTGACTCGCAACCCGGCGGCCGCCGCATTGCCGGACGGCATCGAGATCGTGCGCGGCGATCTCACGGATCCCGACAGCCTGGTTCCATGCCTCGAGGGAGTGGATACCGTCTTCCTCGTCTGGAGCGTCCCGGCGGGCGCGGCTCCGTCGGTAAAGCGGATCGCGCGCCACGTCCGGCGTATCGTCCTGCTCACATCACCGCACAAGACGCCGCATCCTTTTTTTCAACAGCCGAATCCTCTCCGCGGCCTGTTCGGCGAACTCGAGCGCTTGATTGAAACGTCCGGCGTCGAGTGGACATTTCTCAGGCCAGGGATGTTTGCCGCCAACGCGCTCTCGTGGTGGGCGCCGCAAGTCCGTGCTGGCAACGTCGTCCGCTGGCCGTATGCGGACGCTCCGACTGCGCCCGTCGACGAGCGTGACGTCGGCGCGGTCGCAGTCAGCGCGCTATTGGCGGAGGAGCATGGGGCGGAGTACGTCCTGACCGGGCCGGAATCGTTGACGCAGCGCGAGCAGGTCGCGACGATCGGCGACGTGATCGGCCGGCGCCTTCGCTACAACGAACTCACACCCGAGGAGGCGGCGCGTGAACTGGGGCTGCCCTCGATGCTGCTCGATGCCTGGGCGGCGGCGCTCGGGCAGCCGGCGCATCTCACGTCGACGGTGCGCGACGTGATCGGCACCGAGCCTCGGAGGTTCCGTGACTGGGTCACCGACAACGTTGCGAAGTTCCGGTGGCGTGACTGATCACACCGTCGGGGACTGCACTCGACTATTTCGTCGATGGCGCGAGCTGCCAGCCGGTGTGTACCCATTTGCCGTCGCGATTCAGGAATATCTCGGTCGCCGTTCCCCGCTCCGTCTGCGTTGCCCCGCCGGCCTGTAAGTCCATGACGTAAGACGAGTAGAGAATTACCGTGTTGCCGTAGGCCTGGATCTCGGTTGCCGGAAACTCCAGCCGCGTCAGTTTCCCGCCAGAGGCGGCAAAGTTGCGCGAATGGTCGAGCGTCGAGTCCAGCGACCCGAAACCGCCGCCCGACTCGATCGTGATCAGCTCGGGTACGAGAATCTCCTTCAGTCGATCGCTGTCGCCCGCGAACCAGGCACGCCAGACATCCTCGCGCACCTTCATCAACGACGCCCGCTCGCCGTCGTCCAGCATTCGCCGCTGCGACATCAGCTGGGACACTGCATCCGGATGCAGCGACGTGTTCGAGGCGACCTGAATCCAGCCAGCGGAATCCTTCCGGTAGACGTCGACGAACGTGAGCTTCTGAGTCGTTTTGTCCGTTCCCGCCAGGCGGTCGACTTCCGCCTGGAAGGTCACGACGGCGGTATCGCCATAGAAAACGATGTCGAACTCGCCAATGCGATATCCGACCATGCCCTGGTCTTTCGGGATGTCTGGCGGGAAGGTGGCCTCGTTCATGTAACCATCGCGGCCGCGGATGACATGGCCGGACCAGGGCGTGAAACCCCGCCATTCCGCGCCGTGCGTGGCCTCCAACGTTGGACGATCCTTGTCGACGAACGCCTGGAAAATGCTCTCGATGTGCGCACGAATGGCGGCGGCGTCGGCCGGCCGGTCGGCCGCAAGGGTTTGTGCCGCCGCAGGAATGGCCGTCGTGAGCGAGACGGCCACGACCAGAGCTACGAGCTGCGTCCGCATGGGTCCTCCTTGCCGCGGATGATACTGCGCTCCGTTCGTCCCGCGCTGGGGTAGGATTACAGCTTCCCACGGTTGTCCGTCAGCACCAGGAGGCCAAGATGAAGAGTCGGCTCGCGGTATGCGGAGTTGCGCTGTCACTGGTCGTGTTGTCGGCGGCGGCGGCGCGGATGGAGGCCCGGCAGGCGATGGCCGATCCATCGCAACACGCGGTGGTGACTCCAGACCAGGTGATGTTCCAGCCGATCGAGGTCCCGGGTTTCAAGAGCGGGATGAAGATTGCGGCCATTCACGGCGACCCGAACGCGATGTCGGGAACATACGTGATCCGGTTGCAATTCCCTGCGGGCTACACGTTCCCCGCGCATTGGCATCCCAATACGGAAAACCTCACGGTTCTCTCGGGTGAGCTTCAGCTCGGGATGGGCGGCAAGGAAGATGCCTCGAAGCTCGTGAGCTACAAGCCCGGCACGTTCGTCTTCATTCCGCCGAAGATGCCACATTTCGGCGGCGCGATGACCGAAACGGTGATTCAGCTGCACGGAGAGGCACCCTTCAAGATCGAGCTGGCGAACAAGATGTAGGCGAGGTCAACAGATCGGCCGGGCCGTCCTCGAGTCGAGACGGCCCGGGATTCGTTGCATCTCGAGCGTCATCCCTCTTCCGTTGCCGTTCCGCGAACAGCGCGAGGCGTGGAGCGCGCCCCACGAGCGCTGAAATGATCCTCGTACGGCCGGCGGCGCCGTATCTCGCAAGTTACGTCGCCGCGCGCGAGCGCGGGTGGTCGCCCGACAACCTCCGGGAGGACGCGGCACGCGAGCACCTCGCCCGCATCGCTGCGAACGCGCCCGCATTTCTTGCCGCCCAAACCGACCTCGTGCTCGCGTGACCCTCCGCTCGGGGTCTGACCCCGATCGTCCGTCGATGGGCGCTAATCGGGGTCTGACCCCGATTGTGCGTCGATGGGCGCCAATCGGGGTCAGACCCCAAGTGGCAAAATTGGCAGCGATTTTCGGCGGAAACTGCGCACGCTGTGGAAACGCTGTGGAAAAGTGGTCCCGAACACGCGAACTTTGGCGCGCGGGATCACGATCACTCAGCGGAGTTTCGTGGTCGTGCGGGACTCCAGTAATCCCGCATCAACTCGTGCGTCCATGGCGGCTGCACGACAGGCTCCGCGGGAAGGAACTCGCGAAACACCGGCTTGATGTCAATCACCGGCGTTCCGTCGAGCGCGTCGAGATTGCGGACGGTGAGCGTCCGTCCGTCACGCTTGACGATCCGCACGATCGTCGCGCCGATGCGGTTGGGCCGCAGTTTCGCGCGCTGGGCGAAAATGCCGACGCGCGGCCATGCCGTGTTCTCACGCGGATGGCGTGCTCCCGCGCGAATCGTGTTCGCATCGAGCTTGTCGAAGAGGAACAGGATCTCCGCGTGAGAGAATGCCTCCAGCCCGTCGAGGGATTCTTCCGGCAGGTCCGCCGCCAGCTCGATCGTCGTCCGTTCGCCGCCCCAGTAGTCGTCCGTCACCTCGTGCCGTGTCGAGTGGACGAACGCCACCGGCCTTATTGTGAATTCCATGGCGCCCAGTGTAGCGACAATCAATCCCACCACGGCGCTCATCGTCGGGGCCGGCATCGGCGGACTGGCCGCCGGCATCGCCCTTCGGCGCGCCGGCTGGAACGTCCGGATCTACGAGCGGGCCGCGCGCCCCCGCGAGCTGGGATTCGGCCTGCTGCTCGCGCCGAACGCCCTCGCGGCGTTGCACGAACTCGGCGTCGACGATGCCGTCAGGCGAGAGGGCTCCGTGAACGGCTGGATCGAAGTCCGGCGAATGGACGGGACCCTGCTCAGACGGCTCCATTCGCCGCTCGGCGGACCGTCCCTCGTGGCGCTGCGCTCGACGCTGCACGGCGCGCTGCTCGCCGCGATTGACGACGAGTCGCTGCGGCTCGGGCACGAGGTGACGGGATTCAGCGAAACGTCCGACCAAGTGGCGATCCACCGCGGCGACTCGGCCATCGATACCGGCGCGGTGCTGGTCGGGGCTGACGGTGTGCGGTCCATCGTTCGGCGGACGCTCCACCCGGATGAAGCCCCGCCGCAACCGAGCGGATACACGGCGATTCGAGGCGTCGCATTTGGCGCCGGCCGTGCGCTCGGAGACCTGTCAGGCATCGCGTATCTGGATCGCGGGATCGAGGCGGCTGCCATGCGGGCGGCAAGCGACGCGGTGTACTGGTATGTCTCGCTGCGGTCGCAGGACGTGCGGGCGACGACGGCGGCCGCAGCACTCGAGAACTGGCTGCCGTCGTTCGATCGTCCGCTCAAGGAAGTGGTCTCGAGCACCACAGCCGAGGATATGCGGCTGGATGAACTCTATCAGCGCAATCCGCTGGCGAAGTGGGGCCATCGCCGCGTCACGCTGCTCGGCGATGCCGCGCATCCGGTGATGCCGCACACGGGTCAGGGCGCCGCGCAAGCCCTCGAGGACGCGGTGGCGCTTGGTCTCGCACTGCAGAACGGCGACATCGAACGCGCGTTGCGACGCTATGAAGATGTACGATCGCGGAGGACGCGGCAGTTCATCGATATCGGACCACGGATTGCGGGCATGACGACGACTGTGAATCCTCTCGCGATTGCATTGCGCACCGCCGCCGTGAAATGGCTGCCTGCCGCCGCGCTCGCGCGCTCGATGCGTACCCTGCGCGACGATCCCCATCTCCAATTGCGAGCGGATAAAACGTGCTGAGCCGCCTCATGAATCCACCGCTCTCGTCAGTCATCGTCGGCACGTGGCAGCTCGAATCACGCACGGATCGCACGCAATCCGGTGAGCACCGGATTGAACCCTCGCTCGGCGATGATCCGATCGCCCTGCTGTACTACGACGCCGCGGGCCATTTCGCTGCCCAGTTCATGAAACGTCATCGCGAAGAGCGGGGAGCCGACGCCGTCCGCGCCGGGTCCAACAACACTCGTGCGATCGGCGGCTACGACGCGTATTTCGGTACCTACACCGTTGATGATCGCACCGGAACTGTTACTCAGACGCTCGTTGGAGCGCTCGGCCCCGAGAACGTCGGCCATGTCGTCAGTCGAGAGATGCACGTAACGGACGGCAGGCTCACGATCGTGCTCGAAACGTCAGCCCCGGACGGCGAGCGGCTGACGCGAACGTTGATCTGGAAACGCGTCGGCTGACGGTCGGCCCGGCAGCGTGAGGTCGTGCGCGTCGAGGGACGGATTACTTTCCGGGCGGCCAGGGCCGCTCCCACGTGCGCCACCAGGAAAGCGGCTGCAGGCCCAGCTGGTCCCACCACGCCTCCAGCATCTCGCGATCGCCGCGAAGAATCCCGTCGCGCGTCACGCCATCGCCCGGCGGGGCGATCTGCGCGAGTCGATCGAACACCCGGGCGCGCTCATCCGGGCGCACGCGCGAGAGCAGATGCCACAGCGTGATGCCGTCGCGCGGGCGCGCCGCCGCGAGGACCGCGTCGAGGGCGGCGGTCCGATTCGGCGACGTCTTGGGCTCGAAGTCGACGCGGGCCAGCGCCGCGCGAAGACCCTCGTCCGCATCGTCGAAATAAGGCGTTCCAGGGCCGAAGTCCGGTCGCGTCTGCGCGCTCGCGCCAGAGGGGACGAACGACTCGCGCCCGCCGGACGCGAAGGCCACCCACCCGCTCTGGACGTGGAGCAGACCCGTGCCGTCGTCGCCGATCTCGAGCGTATACACGCACCCGAGATCGATGGCCGTCGCCGACGGCGCTTCGACCGCGAACTCGCGTGGAGGAGCGAAGATCATCGCCCGCACGAGTCCCTTGCGCAGTTCGATCCGGTTGTTGCCTGGCCGCGCTGAAATCAGGCGCACGCGAGAGTTCGGGGCGACTTCGACCGACCCGATGTCGCCGACCTGGATTTCCGCCCGCGAGGAGGCGTCGGTCACGAGCCACTGCCCGACCGCCAACGTGCCACGCGTGTCGAGCGCGACCCGTCCAACGGTCGGACGGCCGCCGAGCACCGCGACGTGCCACTCCGCGCCGCGCGGACGCAGTCCGAACAGCAGCGCTCCGACAGCGACGATGAGCAGCGCGGCGATTGCAGCCATGCGTGCCGAGAACTGCCACGAAGCCGTCCAACGCGAGCGAGGATGCACCGCGTCGGTGATGACAAACGGCGGTGGCGCAGAGCGATGGCGGATGCCTGCGAGCACGCGCTCGAGCCGCACGACCTCCGGATCGGGGTCGCCCGACCGATCCCACAAATAGTCGTCATGCATCGGTGCTGCTCCCGTACATTCTTTCCCGCAGCAGCTTCATGCCGCGATGCAGGTTCACGCGAACCGATCCGGCGCCAAGCCCGGTCCGCAACGCGATTTCGGGACCGGTCATGCCCTCGACCAGGCGCAGGATCAACGTCTCGCGGTATGCCTCCGGCAACTCGTGGATGAGCCGCAGCGCCTCCTCCGCTTCCGCGGCCGGCGCGGCCGGCGCGCCGAGCGTCGTGGGCAGCTCGGTAGTTGGAGGCGTTCGTCGGTAATGGTCGACCGCCGCGTTCCGCGCGATCGCCGCTATCCACCCACCGAACGCCCGCGTGTCGCGCAGGTCCTTCAGCCGCTGCATCGCGCTGAGGAAGACCTCCTGCGTGAGATCGTCCGCGTCTGCAGGTCGCACGCGCGCCAGCAGGATGCCGTGGACCATCGGCGCGAAGCGCTCGTAGAGCCGTCCGAAGGCCGAACGATCCCCCGAGCGCGCGCCCTCTACCAGCGCGGCCAGGGCCGATTCGTTGGTTTCACCAGTCGTCAGCCCAGTCTCCGACGCGACACGAGACTCGAATCCGAGACCCAGATCAATCGCGTTCAAGCGGGACCTCATTACCGAGGCCATTCGACCATAAAGACGTCCCGGGAAGCGAACCGTTAACGAAGCGCCGCGAAGAAGAGCCCGCCTGCCTTCCTGTGTTAACAGAGACGCTGCGGACGCGTCATGTGGGGCAAGAAAGGACGGCGCTATGACATACCGTTTCCGCCCGTTCGTGGTCCTGTCGATGACCCTGCTGCTCGCAAGCTCCGCCGCTGCGGGTCCGCCCTTGATCTGCCACCCGTTCGAGATTGGCGGGGCCAAATCGCTGCCGTGGCAAGGCCCGGCCTGGATGGCCGTGGATCCTGGCTACGACGCCAATCGAGTAGTCGATGACACGCTCGCTTTGCTCACACCTGACACACCGGTGCTGGTGAGGATGGAGACCTTGCGCCGTGCGACCGTCTACACACGCAACGACCCGGGCCGCGCCGGGCAGTTGCTGGCCAGGCTCGCCGATCGCACGGCCGGGAAGGACTCCGGCAGCCGCGACTATGCGCTCGCCCTCTTCGATATCGGCTATCTCACCGAAACATTCAAGCAGGCCGCATGGATTTCGGCTTCCTCGCGCGAGGGCGGATCGAAGTTTCAGCCGAATCCGGCAAAGGACGGCTACGCACAGATTACGCGTGCGATCGCGCTGACGGGCGATCCCTCCATGGAATTTGCCGCGGCGATCGTCGCGAGCGATCGGAGGACCTACGGCGAGGGCAAGTATCGGGCACACCTGATGCGCGCCGTCGCCGGCGCACCCGAGAATTCGCTGCTGACGCGGAACCTGACCGCGCAGTTCGGAGCCGACCAAGTCGGCGAGCTGCGCCGCGAAACCCAGAAGAGCCGCTGACCGGCCCGCAAGCGACCGTCCCGTTCGCGTGCACACCAGCACGCGAGCGGGTCGCCCCCTACTCCTTATCAATGTCGCGGCAGGATCCGGGAGAGCGCGCTCGAGTGCCGACCCGCGTTTTCGAGGCGCTTGTGGCGCGGATCGCGCACGGCTCCTCAAGCGCGAAATAGCAGCCGTCGCTCGCTAAGACATCTCCCCGAGAAGCCGTTCCAGTTCTCGGCCGCGGGCCTCGAGCCGCCGTCGCGTGACAGCCGTGCCCAATCCCACCGCGCCCCACGCGAGAGCCGCAACCGCCCAGATCGCAATCGCCGCACTGTGCGTTCGTTCCCGATAGAGCCACATGCCGATCAGGCCGGTCCCGATGAACACCGGCGAAGACCACACAATCGCGGTGGTGACCAGCGTGGCCTGCCTCGCGACCATGAACGCCGTCGTCTGCAGTTGGGAACGCGTGTCCACAGGGCCGGGCAGTGCCCGCCGCGACCAGTCCAGATACATCCACTCGGCGACACCGCAGGCAGCCGAACCGACGGCCATCAACGCATATGCGCCACGTACGAGCGCGGTCACGCCCCGAGCGGCACACCACACCAGCAACGGCACGAGCACGGCCTGAGCGATCAGCGCGCCCGCGCGGCTCCAACGTTCCCGTTGCTGCGCCGCCCGCGTCGCGGACAGCACCGTTTCGACGTCGGCGCGGCCGATCGCATCACCCGGAATCCAGGCTGTCCACATCTTGCTGTCTTCGTCACTCATACGATTCACTCCCCGGGTGAAGCCGCTTCCGGATTCGACTGAGGCGTACGGCAACGGTCGCCGCCTTCATGCCGGTGACCTCCTCGATCTCCGCTGCGGTGAGGCCCTCGAGCCACAGCAGCGTCAGCATGCGATCCGCGGGATGCATTTCTCTGATCGCCTGCTTCAGCGCGACGCGCCGGAAGTCCATCTCGGTCGTGCCTGCGATCGCTTCGTCCAGCGGCTGCTCGCGCGCCTCGCGCTGCGCGCGCCGCGTCCGTCGCGTCAGCGCGACGTTGTGTGCAATGCGGTACACCCACGTGCGCACGCTCGCATCGCCGCGAAACGCCGGCATCGCGCGCCAGAGCGCGAGAAGGATGTCCTGGAACAGATCGTCGCGGTCTGCCGCATTCTGAGCGTAAGCTGCACAGAGGCGCCGCAATGGGCCGCGATAGGTGTCGAGCAGTTCCGTGAACTGTCGTTTCTGGTCTGAACCGCGCGTCACAGATAGATAGTCTGTCCTTCCTAACGGTTTCTAACATCGCGGACCGCGCCACCCTCCGCGGGCGGTAAGGTTGTGGACCATTCCAAGTTGGGAATTGGGAATTGGGAATTGGCGATGTGAATTGGGAAATTGGGAGTTGGGAGTTGGAAGTTGGAGTTGGCTCAACGCTAGTACAATGCCCCTTGCCTATGGCGACCCCGCAACGGCGGTCTGCCACTCCTGAAGCGCAGCTCCGGGCGTTCATCGCGAAGTTCAGCCCGGCCGACCAGCGCCGGATTCGAGCGGTACGCACGGCGATCCGCAGACGCCTGCCCACTGCGAACGAGCTCGTCTGGGACAACTACAATTTCCTTGTCATCGGGTACTCGCCGAACGAACGGCCGCTGGACTCCGTTCTGTCGATTGCGGCGCGGGCCGATGGAATCGGACTCTGCTTCATCTACGGCAGGCGGCTTCCCGACCCTGAGCGGCTGCTCGAAGGCTCCGGGAAGCAGACACGGATGCTGCGCCTCCCGTCCGCGGACCGGCTGGCGGAGCCCGGGGTCGCGGCGCTCATCGATGCCGCCGTCGCGCGTGCGAAGACACCGTATCCCATCCACGGCAGGGGGCGGCTGATCATCCGATCGGTCTCCGCGAAGCAGCGGTCGCGGCGGCGTGCGTGAGCGTTGTTCGTGGAGGTGACCACTCTGCTGCGCGCAAGACGATCGCGCAGCAGAAGTTGATGACCGAGGCGCGCTGGCGCGTCGGTACTGACTGGATATCTCGGAGGCATTGTCAGGCACCGGCCGTTCTTGCGCGGGTCGGCCGCAGGTTGGATTGCGCGGCGTCATCAGCCGGCGCAGGCGGCCTGAGTCGCCCTTCGCTATCGCAATTCAAAGGAGAGCGCATGTTTCCGCCCGATTGGAATCTCGTCGCGCGCATACGCGCCCTGTTCGATGCATGGAGGCCTGCGGAGCCGCCAGTCGATCCGCTCGCACCGGTGCGCGAGCCCAAGTGGCGCGACCCCGGTGGCCGATCTTCCGCGATCGCCGTTCCTGAACCGGAGCCCGACGAGTTCGTCCTGGCAGGCGCCGGCCGGCGCAAATAAACGGGTACGGGTTTCGCGTGGTATTCTAATACCATGCGAACGACCATCGACAAGGCTGGCCGTGTGGTCATTCCGGCGGCGATCCGGGATCGCGCAGGGCTGACGCCAGGCGCGGAACTCGAAGTGTCGATGGACGAGACCGGCGTTCGCATCGAACGCGTCGCGCCGGCGCCGCGATTGATGCGCGTGGGCCGACGGCTCGTGGCGCGGCCGACGGCGCCCGTCGAGACCCGCAGGGAGATCGACGTCGCTGCGCTGATCGAAGAAGAGCGCAACCGGTGGCCGTAGCCGTTTTCCTCGACACGAGCGTGCTCGTCGCGGGGCTGATCGACTTCGGCGTGCAGAGCGCGCCCGCCCAATCCCTGCTGCACGCCGTTTCCGAACGGACCGTGCGTGAATCGGGAACCGCCTGGCATTGCTGTCTCGAGTTCTATTCGGTCGCAACGCGTCTGCCCGCCGAATACCGATTGGCACCCGCCGACGCCGTCCGCCTGATTGAAGAGGAGATCTTCGGCCGGATGGCGGTCCACGATCTGCCGCCGGCGCAGCGGCGCGACCTGCTGTCCGCCGCCTCGAGAGACGGCATCGCCGGCGGCCGCGTGTACGATGCGCACATTGCCGAGATCGCCCGTGCTTCTGGCGCCGCCGTCATCGTCACGGACAACCGTCGTCACTTCCTCGCGGCGCTGCGTCACGGACTGCGTGTCGAGACGCCGGGGGAGTTCATGGCCGCCCTGAAGCGATCGCGCTGAGGGCTGCAATCCGCCGCGCGAGCAGACGGCCCTGCGGGTATGATCCTCGGCGTATGTCAGCCCGGATTCTCGCACTCGCCGCGGTCGTCATCACGCTCGTACCGATCAACGCTCAAGTTCCGGTGCAAGACAAACGACAGGCTGGAGACGCTCTCCGGCCGGCAGTCATGGGCCCGTCGGGCGGTGTTTCCGCCGGCCATCCGCTCACTACCGAAGCGGCGTTCGAAGTGCTGCTCAAAGGAGGCAACGCCTTCGACGCCGGCGTCGCGGCGCTCCTCGCGGGCGGCGTTGTCGAGCAGGATCTCTACAGCCTCGGCGGCGAAGCGCTCGTGCTCGTGTATCCCGTCAGTGAGAAGAAGGTCACCTCGATCGTCGGGCAGGGTTGGGCGCCGCATGCGGTGGATGTCGATTGGTATCTCTCGCGGCACAAGACGTTGAAAGGGGAGGGCCTCGATCCCGCCGTGGTGCCGGGTGCGATCCACGCGGCACTCACGATCCTCGACCGATGGGGAACGATGAGTTTCGAGCAGGTGGCCGCGCCTGCGATCCGGTACGCATCAGACGGATTTCCGATGCGGCCGAGCACTGCCCGCGCAATCGAAAGGGAACTGTCGTTCTTCGAGCGCTGGCCTGGAAATCGCCAGTACTGGTTGAAACCCGACGGGTCGATGTACAAGCCGGGGGAGACGATCCGGTTTCCCGCCACCGTCCGGACACTGCAGCGCATGGTGGAGGCCGAACGCGCGGCGAAACAACGGGGCCGCTCCGCCGGCATTGCCGCGGCGCGCGACCGCTTCTACGGGGGTGACATCGCACACGAGATGGTTAACTTCCTGCAGCAGCACGACGCACCATTCGATGCGAGCGATTTCGCTGATTTCTACGCGCGCATCGAAGAGCCCGCAAAGACGACGTACCGCGGCTACACGGTATACAAGCACGGGTTCGGCAGCCAGGGCCCGATGCTGCTTCAGACCCTCAACATCCTGGAGCAGTTCGATCTCCAGAAGATGGGCTACGGCTCCGCCAACTACCTTCACACGATCGTGGAGGCGATGAAGCTGGCGTATGCCGATCGCGATACCTACTACGCCGACCCCGAGTTCGTGCAGGTGCCCGGACAGGGCCTGCTATCCAAGGAATACGCGCGTCAGCGAGCCGCGCTGATCGATCCCCGGCATGCGTCGACCAGCTTCATCGCCGGCGACCCGCTGCCGTTCGATTCCAAGGTCAAGACGTGGACGTACTGGAAGGCGAACGAGCGCATGCCGGCCAGCCCGACGGTCGGCGACGCCGATGCCATGGCGTCTCGCGGCCTCGACTCCGCAGGCGTCTCCAAGGACACCACGCACATCTCGATCATCGACAAGGACGGGAACATCTTCGACGCAACGCCCAGCGGAGGCTGGATACCGGGCGCCGTCATCCTTGGCGACACCGGGATCGGGATGAGCATCCGCGGGGAGCAGTTCTGGCTGGACAAGACACGCGCGAATCAACTCCGGCCGCGCGCGCGTCCCCGATACACCCTGACGCCGAGTCTCGTCTTTCAAGGCGACCGCCCGATGATGGCGCTCGGAACCCCGGGCGGTGACAACCAGGAGCAGACGATTCTGCAGGCCCTGCTGTCCGTCATCGAGTTCCACGACGACTGGTATCCGAATCTCCACGCAGCCTTCGAGCGCCCGCGGGTCCAGACGCTGCACTTCTTCGGCTCGTTCTGGCCGCACGCTCCGGGCTTCAACAAGCTGAATGTCGAAGCGACGATTCCAGACGCGGTCTACAACGAGCTGCGCGCCCGCGGGCACGATGTCAGCCGGCTGCCGGCGTTCGGCATGTCCGGCTGCGCGACGGCCGTCATGATCGATCCCGCGACGGGGAACCGGTTCGCGGCGGGCGATCCGCGGCGCGACTGCTATGCGATCGCATATTGAACCCGGGCGCGTTGCGCACGTCTCAGAGGTGAACAGGATGGATCGTCTCGCCCGCTGGATGGTGGCGCTGGCGTCGCTCGCGGGTGCTTTCATGGCGGTGCCCGCGGCACAGCCGGTGTTTCGCGGCACCGAGATCTTTCCGCCGGAGGAATTCGCGGCCCACCGTGCGAAGGTGATGGAGCAGATTGCCGATGCCGTGGCCATCGTCCTCGGCACACCCGGACCCCCTGGCGAGATGCCGTTCCGGCAGAACAGCCAGTTCTTCTACCTGACCGGCGTGACCGAACCGCGCGCTCGAGTGGTGATCGACGGACGCACGAAGAAAACCGTCGTGTATCTTCAGCCGAGGAACGTACGCCGCGACGCGAGCATGTTCGGGCCATCCCTGGCTCCCGGACCGGACGCTGCGAGCGCGCTCGGCGTTGATGCGGCGCAGCCGGACACGGATTTCAGCGCCGCCATCGCTTCGATCGCGGCCGAGCATCGCACCATCTACACGCCGTTTGCCGCCGAAGTCCTGGGCAGCCAGTCGCAGGGAGATCCGACACGATTCTGGAACACCAACCGGGACGACCCCTGGGACGGACGGGATTCACGCGAGGCCGCATTCATAGGGAAGTTGAAGGCAGCCGCACCGCAGTCGGAGATCAGGAATCTCGATCCGATCCTGAACGCCCTACGGGCGGTCAAGACGCCCCGCGAAATCGCCGTGATCAGGGAAGCCACCCGGATTGCGGGTGACGGCATCATCGCCGCCATGCGCGATGCGAAGCCCGGCATGCACGAGTACGAGCTGCAGGCCGACGCGGAATTCGTCTTCAAGAAATCCGGTGCGCTCGGCGCAGCGTACTTCGCGTTGATCGCAGCGGGGCAGAACACGTACTACACGCACTACAACCGCAACACGGCGGTTCTTCGCGATGGTGATTTGGTGCAGTTCGACTACGCGCCGGATTACAAGTATTACCAGTCGGACGTCACGCGCGTGTTTCCAGCCAGCGGGAAGTTCACGCCGCGCCAGCGCGAGTTCTACGGCATCTATGTGAAGCTCTATCAGGCGCTCATGACGTCGATTCACGTCCACGAGCGTCCGATTGACACGATCGCCGAAGCGTTGAAGAAGATGGACGCCATCATGGCCTCGTATCCGTTTACGGACGCGCACATCAAATCGGCAGCGGTCGCGTTCGTCGAGGATTTCCGCTCGCAGAAGGAAGCCGACAGTCTCGGCCACAACGTCGGCCTCGAGGTGCACGACCCCGGCGGCTTGCAGGCGCCGACCTTCGAGCCCGGTCGCATCTTCACGATCGAGCCGCAGATGCGCATTGAAGAGGAACATCTGGGGCTCAGGCTCGAGGACATGATCCTGATCACCGATACCGGCTACGAAAACCTGTCGCAAGTCGTCCCGATAGAGATTGACGACATCGAGAAGACGATGACCCACATCCCAACCGTGCGGAGGCCTCAGTGATTCGATCCGTTCTTGCGGGCCTCAGTGCAATGGCGCTCTGCGCGCCGATCGCAGCGCAGCAGCCGGCCGCTGCACCTGCGGCGCAACCGTCTACGCCAAGGCCCACCCTCACGCCCATGAGTGTCACGAGCGACGGCTCGGTACACACCGCGGCCGGCGTGATCGAATATCAGGCGGTACTCGGAACCTTCGTCGTACATCCTCGGGGGTGGGACGACGCCGCGGCCCGCGACGACAAGGACAATCCGGGAGCCGTGGCGACGATGTCGTACGTGGCCTATTTCAAAAAGCGCGCAGAAACAGGGAAGCGGCCGATCACGTTCCTGTTCAATGGCGGTCCCGGATCGTCGACCGTGTGGCTGCACATGGGCGCATTCGGTCCCCGCCGCGTCGTCACGCTCGATCACGCGCATACGCCGGCCGCACCATACTCGCTCGTCGACAACGATCAGTCGCTGCTCGACGCGAGCGACCTCGTGTTCGTGGACGCGCCCGGCACCGGCTTCGGCCGCATCGCGGGTAAAGACAAGGAGCAGGCGTTCTACGGAGTCGACCAGGACATCCACGCGTTCGCGGTGTTCATTCGCGACTTCCTCTCGAAATACAACAGATGGAATTCCCCAAAGTACATCTTCGGTGAAAGCTACGGGACGATGCGGGGCGCGGGGCTGGCGCTGGCGCTGCAGGACGAGTCGATCGATCTCAATGGCGTGATGCTGCTGTCGTGCATCCTCGACTGGGATTTGATGCCCGACGATCCTGAACTCAACCCGGCGGTGGACGAACCGTACGAGGTGGCGCTGCCGACCTATGCGGCAACGGCGTGGTATCACCACAAGCTGCCGAATCAGCAGAAGGCGCTGCGGCCGCTCCTGGATGAAGTGGAGCGGTTCGCCACGACCGACTATGCGCTCGCGCTCCTGCAGGGGAACAGCCTGGCCGCAGATCGCAAGCAGGCGATTGCCGAGAAGCTCCACGAGTACACCGCGTTGCCCGTGGCGTACCTGCTGAAGGCGAACCTCCGCATCGAATACGGCGCGTTCCAGAAAGAGCTGCTGGCGTCTGACGATCTGACGACTGGCACGCTGGACACGCGGTTCACCGGGGCGACGCTCGACCCGCTCAGCAAGACGAGCCAATACGATCCCCAGTCCGCAGCCATCGGCTCGGCGTATGTGGCGGCCTTCAACAGCTACGTGCGGCAGACGCTCAACTACTCAGCGGACGCGGGCTACGAGCCGGAAATCGATACCTACGCAAGCTGGGACTACAAGCACCAGCCCCCAGGCGCGCCCCGCGCGCTGATTGCGCTGCCGAACGTGCTGCCAGACCTGGCGGCAGCCATGAAGCGCAATCCGGACTTGAAGGTCATGATCAACGGCGGTTACTTCGATGTGTCGACGCCGTATTACGAAGGGTGGGTGGAAACGCACCACCTGCCGATCCCGCCGGCCGTGCAGCAGAACGTCGAGTATCACTACTACGAGTCGGGCCACATGGTGTACGCGCACGAGCCGTCGCTGAAGGAGCTGCACGACAACGTCGTGGCGTTCATACGCCGCACGTCCGGTGGGTGACCGGACGGCCGGCGTCTGACGCGTTATGGATTACGGACGAAGCCGTGTCTGCGCAGATCGGCAGTGAAGTAGTCTCCGACGATCCTGCCGGAATTGTTGATGTAAGCGGCCTGAGTTGCCGCGGCACCCGGAAAAGCAATGTCGATGAAGGTTCCGTCGGGCAATCGCAGGAACCCGTGCGGAATGCCCAGTCCACATGACGGGTCGAGGCAGCTCGGACCCACGGCATCGCCCCGATCGTTGACGGCGTGGACTTCGGTGCCCGCGGTTCCCGGCGGATCCACCGTGGTAAATACCCCGGTGCGTTTGAGCCTGATGAAGCCGTGTTCGATGCCTTGAGCATCGACATACCCGCCGCCGATGTCTCCGCGATCGTTCATGTCGACGCCGACCGTCGAGGATCCACCGGGGAAATCTACGGCCACGGTACTGCCGTCTGCGAACCGCACAAAGCCGTGGAATACGACGAAGTCGTTGGTGTACACGCCCCCGATGTCTCCCGCACTGTCAATGCTGAATGCGGCGGTCGAGACAGCGCCCTGAACGTCGATCGTCGCGAACGTATGACTATCGCTCCTCCACAGGAATGCGTGGCTGCCTCCCTGATTGTCGGCGTAGTCTCCGACGATGTCGCCCGGAGCGTTGATGCCCTGCGCCCGCGTTTCTCGCGCGCCAGGAAAATCGACCGTGGAGAATGCGCCGTCGCTCGTGCGGAGATATCCATGAAACGGTCCATTGTCGGCAGTCTTGTAAAACCCCACGATGTCGCCGGGGTCGTTGATGCCATGGGCTCTGGTCTCGACGGCACCCGGAAAATTGATAGCTGTGAAACTCTGACCTGTCGCAGTGGTGATCCCTGTCAGGGCGCATGCGGCTGTAAGCGGAATGATCCTGGATAGCAGGCCCACGGTCGCCTCCTTACGGGTTGTGATGAACGTCTCGTGGATGAATGCGACATTCGAGAGCGAAACGTGTCAGGCGTGGACCCGATGTCTCATTTCCGGATGAGATTGATGTTCGTCTGCGACACCGCACCCTTGCATGTCTGTCCGGTCATGGACCCACCCATCAACGAACCGCCGTAAAAGACGGGGTTGGCGCCATTGATCCCGAGGCCCAGCGTAAAGGTGGATGGGCATGCACCGCCGAAGGAGACCTTCATCGGCACGGTCGTGCGCGGTCCGGGAAACGTGCTGTTCACCGGGCCGGACAACGTGCCGGCGCCAAGACTCAGTGAGCTCGACGCCACGGCGATCGAGCCGGTGATGCTTCCGCTGCTCACGTCGACGGTCGTTTCCGAAATCGTGAACGTCCATCGGCCGCCGCCGGCAGACGCGGGAACGTTCATCGTCCAGTTACCTCCGAGCGGATACGGGGACGATCGATAGGGGTACGGAAGCTGCGCGCTGAACGTCCCGTTGGAGTACGACTGGCCGTTGCAGCGCTTTCCGCTGAACGTGCCGGTCATGGTAGTCGCCTCCACATTCGCTGTGCCGCTCGCCGTGTTGCCGCACCCCTGACCCTGGTTGCCGATGCTGAAATTGAAGCTGAGCGTGTTGCCCGAGACGGTGCCGACGAGCGGGCCAGCCCCACCATCAGGGCCGTAGATCAGAAAGTGACCCATGACCTGTGCGCCCGTCTGGCTCAACTCGAGGGCCATCGTGTTCGACCCGGTTTGCGCGGGGAAGGAAGCGTTGCCGTCCCAGCGGATGAGTGCCGGCGGGGTCGTGTCGGCCGGAGATGACCCCGCTCCCTGCACATCGACCATGGGAGCCTCCGTCTGTCCGGTCGGGGTCGGAGCTGTGAGGGGGCCACTGCTCCCGCCTCCTCCGCATGATGCGTTCAACACTGCGGCTGTCGTCACGATTGTCAGAGCGAGCTTCTGCATTTCTTCATCTCTCGAACCAATGCGACATTCAGGGGCGAAACGTGTCAGGGAGACCTGCCCAGCCGCTGTGTTATGCTTGCGACCCTGCAGACTCTAGGCTGGTAACCACTTACACACCCGCAGGTTAGCCATGTCTGGCGACGGCGATATCACGCGCCTGCTCGTAGACTGGAGCAGCGGCGACGAGGCCGCGCTTACCCGGCTCCTGCCACTGGTGTACGACGAGCTGCGGCGGCTCGCCCGCAGTCACATGCGCCACGAGCGCCCCGATCACCTTCTGCAAACGACAGCGCTTGTCCATGAGGCGTACCTGCGCCTCGTCGACCAGAAGAACGTCCGCTGGCAGACGCGCGCGCATTTCTTTGCCGTCGCCGCGCAGGTGATGCGTCACATCCTCGTCGACTACGCGCGGGGACGCGGGCGCGAAAAGCGCGGCGGCGGCCATTCGAACGTTTCGCTGCACGACGCGGCCGCCATCTCCACTGAACGGGTGGAGGAACTTCTGGCCGTCGATGCCGCACTCGACAATCTCGCGACGCTCGATCCACGCAAGGGCAGGGTGTTCGAGTTGCGCTACTTCGGTGGCATGTCCGTCGACGAGGCCGCCGACGTGTTGAACGTGTCTCCGGCCACCGTCGCACGCGACTGGAGAATGGCGAAGGCATGGCTGCGTCGTGAAATGGGCGACGGATAGCGCCATGGACCCCGAGCGATGGCGTCGCCTCGAGGAGGTCTTTCAGGCAGCGCTCGACTGCGAGCCTCGACAACGAGCCGCACTCGTGGACGAGGCGGCCGGAGGCGACCGGCTCCTCCGACAGGAGGTCCTCTCATTGCTCGCGGCACACGATCGGGAAACGTTCACCAGCGCACCAGCATTCGAGGATGCGATGCGTGTCCTCGAAGCGACGAGTCCGTCCGCCGGCTGGCGGATCGGTCCATATGAAGTCGTGCAGGAGATCGGCCGCGGCGGCATGGGACGGGTCTATCTGGCGGCCCGCGCGGACGAAACGTTCGACAAGCTCGTCGCGATCAAAGTGATTCCCCGCGGCCTGGATTCAGACGAGGCCATCCACCGGTTCCGGAGCGAGCGGCAGATCCTGGCGACACTCGAACATCCCAACATCACGAGGCTGCTCGACGGCGGCACGACCGACGACGGGCTGCCGTACATCGTGATGGAGCTCGTCGATGGTCAGCCGATCGATGAATACTGCCAGGCCCGCGACCTGTCGATACTCGAACGCCTGCAGCTCTTTCAGCAGGTCTGTGCCGCAGTGCGCTACGCCCATCAGAATCTCGTGATCCACCGCGATATCAAGCCGCGGAACGTGCTGGTGACAGAGGACGGCGTGCCGCGGCTGCTGGACTTCGGGATTGCGAAGCTGCTCGATCCGACAACCGCGCCATCGCCGGGCACGGTCGCGGCGCTGCGGCCGCTGACCCCCGACTTCGCCAGCCCGGAGCAGGTCCGGGGCGAGCCGATGACGACAGCGAGCGACGTGTACTCGCTGGGCGTCCTGCTGTACGTGCTCCTGACCGGCCGGCGGCCCTATCGTGGCCCGATGTCGTCGCCGGCGGAGATCGAACAGGCGATTTGCGAGGAAGAACCCGAAAAACCGAGCGTCTCGGTACCCGACGACTCTCCGCACGTGAAGTTCCGTCGTCGTCTCGAAGGTGATCTGGACACCATCGTGCTGATGGCGCTGCGCAAGGAACCGCAGCGGCGCTACGCGTCGGTCGACCAGTTGTCGAACGACATCGGACGGCATCTCGCGAACCTGCCTGTGGTGGCGCGACGCGACACGCGACGGTACCGGACGGCGAAGTTCGTACGGCGCAACAAGATTGCGGTCGCCGCCGCGGGGGTCGTGTTCGTCGCCGTGGCGGGCGGCGTTGCGGCGACCATCTGGCAGTCTCGAGTCGTCGCGCGCGAACGCGACATCGCCAGGCTCGAGCAGGCGAAAGCTAAGCGCATCAATGCGTTTCTTCAGGAGATGATCGGGTACTCGGGCCAGACCGTACCGGGATCGCCGACGCGCGCGAAGGGCCACGACGCCACGGTTGCGGACATGCTGGACGACGCGGCCCAGCGCGTCGAGACGGAGCTGGCGGATCAGCCCGAGGTGAAGGCCGAGATGCTCGACACGATCGGCAGCACGTATTCGGTGCTGGCAAAGTATGACGCGTCGGCGCGGTTTCTCCGCGAAGCATACGCGCTCGATCTGAAACTCTATGGTCCGGATGGCCGTGCAACGGCGAGCGTGATGTACCAGCTCGCGAACCTGTCCTATCTGACCGGCGACTATACGTCTGCAGAATCGTGGATTCGCAAGGCACTGCCGATTTACAGGAAAGAAGGCACCCGTCCGGATTTCGAGCTCTGGCGTCTCTCCGGAATGTTGAGCGACGCGGCGTTCATCATGCGCGCACGAGGTCACCTGGACGAGGCCGAAGCGCTGTGGCTCGAGTCTCTGTCATATGGAAGCCGCCTCGATCCGAAGCACCGCGCCGTGCTCGTCAGCGACAAGACATTTCTCGCGCAACTCTACATGGACCGTGGCGACGTCGAGCGCGCCGAGAGTCTGGCGGTTGATGCCGTGCAGGACTTGCGCGCTCAAGGCGCTCCGTTCGGACTCGCGCAGGCCCTCATCGATCTCGGAAACATCCGTCGCGCGCAGCACCGTTATGCGGAGGCGGAATCGCTGATCGAAGAGGGGACCGCACGCTACGCACGAGCCCAGGGAGAGGAGCACCCCAACGTCGCGTACGGGTTGATGAGCCTGGCGACAGTGCACTCTGCCGAGGAACAGTACGATCGCGCCGAACGCGAGGCACGCCGTGCGCTGGCGATCACTGAGCAGGCATCCACGAGCGCGGTGAGGCAGGCAGCAATCGTGGGCGTACTGGGACGCATTCTGACCAGGACGGGTCGCGCGGCGGAAGCGGAGCCGCTGCTGCGTCAGACGCTTGCCACGGTGGAGCAGAAGTTACCGCCACATAGCAATGCGACGGCGAGCGCACTCGGAGCCCTCGGTGAGTGCCTGGCCGCCGAGCACCGCTACGGCGAAGCCGAACCGCTGCTGAAGGAGAGCTACGCCATTCTGCGGCAGCTGCACGTTCCGCAAAGCCCGGCGCTGGAGGAAGCGCGACAGCGGCTGCTGCAGGTTTCCGCGCACGCACATCAGCAGTGATGCCCGGGCAATCCGCGTCGCCGTTATCGCTTCCGCGACGGCCGTGACGGTCTGCGCGGCAATGTCGGATCGCCGCCGACGCGGCGCTGCCATTCCTCGGCCATGTCCTCGTCTGGATCGAGCGGCTCCTGCGGCGGCCGAAGGTCTCCCGGTACGTGCTGCAGGTTCACGCGCACGCGCGTCCACGTGCGATGACGTCCGCGAAGGCCGTCGACGAGAACGTCGGCGGGCTCGAGGTGCGCCGCGGCCTCCGGATGTTTCGCCTTCCAGCGATCGAACCCGGCAAGCGCGTCGGCCTTTTCGCGCGCGCGGCCGATCTCGATGAGCGGATACCGCGATACACGCCGCCGTGACGGCGCGACACGTGGCGCCTCACCCGGCTGCTTGCGATAGTGCGGCGGCCATGGTGCATCGCCGAGCCCGTCTGCTTCCTGTCGCGCCGAAAGCTCGAGAAGCCGGTCGAGCGATCCCGCATGCGTGTCCATCGCCGCATGGCGATCCCCGATGCGCGCGAATCGGCCGGGCATCGATGCGAGCGTGAACGCTTCGGGCTCGCAATCCGCGACCTCGTCCCAGGACAGGGGCGCCGAGACGCGCGCGTCGGCGGTCGGGCGCACGGAATAGGCACTCGCGACCGTCCGGTCTTTCGCATTCTGGTTGTAATCGATGAACACGCCGTGCCGCTCTTCCTTCCACCACTTGCTCGTGGCGATCGCCGCCGCGCGACGCTCGACTTCGCGGGCGAGCGCCAGCGCGGCGCGCCGCACCTCGTCGAACGTCCAGCGGCGCTCGATCCGGACGAACACGTGCATGCCGCGCGAGCCCGAGGTTTTCGGCCACCCGGTCAGCGCGACATCATCGAGCACGGCGCGGACCACCGCGGCGACGTCTCGAACCTGCGACCACGCGACCCCGGGCACGGGGTCGAGATCGACGCGAAGTTCGTCCGGGTGATCGAGATCGTCTGCGCGCACGGGATGCGGGTGGAGCTCCAGGCACGCGAGGTTCGCCATCCACGCGAGCGCGGCGGCATCGCGCGGCACGATCTCCTCCGCGCTACGGCCCGACGGAAACTGGAGCGACACCGCGTCGAGCCACTCCGGGCGAACCTTCGGCGCGCGCTTTTGGTAGAAGAATTCTCCGCCGACGCCGTTCGGATATCGGACCAGCACGTTCGGCCGTCCGCCGGCGCCGCGCAGCGCGCCATCCGCTACCGCGATGTAATAGCGCACGAGATCGACCTTCGTGTGGCCGGTCTTCGGAAACAGGATCTTGCGGGGGTTCGAGATCGTGACCTCGCGCCCCGCGACACTGACCACCTCGCGTTCCGCCGCTGTCCCCACGCCGCCACGATATCAAACGGGGTCTGACCCCGATGCGGCCCTGATTCCGGCGGGTCGGGGTCTGACCCCTATGGCACGAGGATTGGCAACAAGCGGTGGCTGAAATTGCGTACGCTGTGTTGGAAAGCTGTGGAAATGGGACGCGCAATCCACGCAGCGGCGAGCGCACTCGGCATCCGCGTCAAGTCCGGGTGGGCATCAGCCGTGTTCGTCGGCTTGAACGCCGAGACGCCGATCTATCTCCACCGACACAGGCTCCTGTTGTCCGACCCCGACGTCCCGCAATCCTCACAGCCGTACCACCGGGGGTTTGGCAGCCTGCAACAAGACCGCGACGTGATTCGCCGCCTGACCCGGATCGTTCACACCGCCGCGCGTCGATCTTTACAGGCAGCGCTGACGGAATGCGCGACGATGGGACACGGCCCGCAGACTATCGCATTGGTGGTGGGCAGCACGATCGATCCGCTGACGGTGGGCAACGAGCACATCCGCGCTCACGCATATGAGGCGCGGCTGTTTCGGGAATCGCTGGAACGCGCCGCCTCCGCCGCCCACCTCTCGTGCGTCGTCTATCGCGAACGCGACCTCAGTGCGATCGCCGCCAAGGCGCTGGGGCCCGTCGCTTCGTCAGTGGTGGCCGCGATGGGCCAGACAGCCGGCAGGCCCTGGCGGGCCGACGAAAAGCTTGCGGCCCTGGCTGCGTGGGTCGTTTGTGACGGCGGGAATCAATGACCGCACCGGCCTTCGCACATGAAGCGAGTGCCGATCAGCGACGCCGCGCACCGGTCGTCATCGCCGCCGGCTCGCCGGCCGTCGCGTAGTAGAGCGAGTTGAACAGCAGCTTGAACGTCGCCCACGTCTGCGCCCGGTACTGCGGGCGGAATCCGAACAGAATCACCCGTCCCTTGCCGACGGGTGCTTCGACGACGGCTGCGCGGCCGTTCAGTTTTTCGGCGCCGAGAAGCCAGCCGCTCAAAAGCGCCGACCCGCTCTTCGGATACGTCACGATCGCCTTCGCGTCTCCTGACACTTCAAATGCCGGACTCTGCTCGAACCACGCGATCGACTCGGCTCCGGATCCGTAAGCGATCGGGCTGCGCGTATCGACTTCGGTTTTCACGATCGATCCGGGCGCATAGAAGGCCGCTGAATCGGGGCCGATTGCTCCGCCGCCGCCTTCACTGCGGTCCCCTGACAGGCCTGCCAGGACGTTCTTCACCGGCAGCTTGAACTCCTCGATCGGCATCATCGACGCGCTGTCGAGCGCGACGAGCGTTCCGCCCGCCTCGACGAACGCCTTCAGCGCGGCGACGCCGTCGGCTCCCAGACCGCCGACGTACTCATCCGGCATGGTCCCGGCCGCGAACCCGTTGACCATCTGCCGCGTTCCCTCCTGGGGGAGCACGATGGCGTCGAACTTCTCGCGGAGATTGCCGGCCTTCACATCTCTGTTCTCGAGCGACGTGTAATCGATGCCCCATTGCTCGAAAATCCAGCGCGTCCAGCCCTCGTCCATCGAGGCGACGTAGGACTTGTAGAGGCCCACGCGGGGCGCCTTGACGACGAGTCCCGACGGCACGGTGTCGTTCACCGCGTCAATCGTGATCGGGAGATCCTTTGCGAGCGCGGCAATTGCTTCGTGAACGTTCTTCGGTCCGTCGACCGGCACGACGATCGACGTGGGCGTCCAGATCACTTTGAATCCCGCCTTCGTCAAGCGTGTCGTGGCCATGATCCCGTCGTTGTCGTGCGCGAACTGATACGCCTTCTTTGCGCGCGCGACGACCTTGCCCGCGGGCGCCGTAATCGGATCCTTCAGCAGCTCGAGGTCCGCGGTGAACGGCTGCTGCACTTGCACGCAATCCACGCCCATCATCAACGGCATCGTGAACGCCGTCACGTCGTACGGCCGCTGCGGCGGTCCGCCCGGATACTGGCGCAGGTCGGGGTAGTGCTGCACTTCGGTGAGTGTCTTCGCAAACGCGCTCGACGGCTGCGCCATGAGGATCACGTGCGTGCCCGCCGGATACGTCCTGCCGTCGGCGGTGAACGGCGCGCGCGCGCGCTGAACCTCCAGATCGGCGAACTGCAGTGTCTCGAGCAGCTTGTATGCACTTGCGGGATCGGGCTGGTCGGCGCTGAAGACGATGGCGTACGGCTTGTCCTTACCCGTCAGCGGATCGCGGCGCCCGACCGCGTCCTGATTGATGCGATAGAAGTTGGCCAGCCACTCCTCGCGGTACTTCGCCGCGTTGTCGAGCAGCGCATCGGCTGCCGCATGCTCGTAATCCATGATGTCGCGCAGGTGCCACGTGCCGCCGAGCCACGGCCGCGGGAAATTCCACGAGCGCTCCTTGGCGTCATAGCCGATGCCGCGCCCGAGCTGATCGAACGTCAGCGTAATCGGGCTCGCCAGCCGGACGCTGGCGGCCTCGGTCAGGAACCGTATGCCGCCGTGGTAATTCGTGTAGCCGCGCGCCGGCGTCCAGCCGTCGTACATCGCGTGAATGACGACGCCGTCCTTCCCCTGTCCTGCGAGCGCGGCGGCCATCGTCGAGCCGAGCATCGACATCTCGGAGATCAGGATCGGATTGACGTTCGGATCCCAGGGGTCGACGTAGGGGGGAATGAAGAGTCGCGCGGCGTTCGACCCCATCTGATGCATGTCATAGCTGATTTCGGGGTGCCAGCGGTTCCAGATCTTTTCGACCGTCAGCCGGCTTTCCTTCTGCGTGAACATGTACCAGTCGCGGTTGTCGTCGTGTCCGACGTACTTGTGGTAGAGGAACGGGATATTGCCGCCCTCGAACTTCGTGCCGACGGTTTTCTGATTCCATTCGGCAACCATCTGCGTCCCGTCGGGATTGTGGGATGGCGTGAGCAGGATGATGCAGTTCTCGAGCACGTCCTTCATTCGCGGCGTGTTCTCGGTCGCGAAGTGATACGCGAGTTCCATCGACACCTGGGTTGCCGCGACTTCCGTCGAATGGATCGACATCTGGATTGCGACGATCGTCTTGCCTTCTGCGATGAGGCGTTTCGCGTCGTCTGGAGAGGTCCGTCGCGGATCGTAGAGGCGGTTGTTGATGTCGCGGTAATACTCGAGCTTCTGAAGATTCGCGGGAGAGCTGATGATGGCGTTGATCATCGGATGCCCCATCGTCGTCGGGCCGAGGTCCTCGACGGTGATGCGGTCCGAGAGTCGATCGATTTGACGCCAATACGCGACGATCTGGTCGTAGCTCGCGAGCACGCCATCACCGCCGACATCGATCTTCAGGAACTCCGACGGCGTCGGCACGTGTGTCTGCGCGAGCGCTGAAGGGGCGAGCATCAGCAGACACGCAACGACCGGCGCACACCTCACGACCTTGGACATCCGAACCCTCCAGGCGGCGCGATTATAGCTGCTCGCCAGCGCATCCACCCGAGGCACCCGTAAGATCCGGCGGAGGAGCGCAGGGACGTCGGAGCGTGAGCGATATCAAGAAGCTCGGCATCCCCCGGCCGCGGCGGAAACGCCAGATCAGAACGTGCCTTCCCGCGGTCCTCGCGTGCTCTTGTCGATCTGCCGGATCGCCCCGAGGTGATACGCGAGATGCGCGACGCTGGCCATGAGACCGGTCAGCGCGATCTCGTCCACTTCGCGCGGCGTCTTCAGCGCTTCGAGCCATCGCGTGCATTCCTCGTGGAGGCCGTCGCGGATCGCCCCCCATGCGGCGTCGTCGACGCCGGCAGTCTTCCAGGCTTCGTCCCACTTTGCGTCTGAAAACGGATTGCCTCCCTGGTCTGCCCAGCGGTTGAACAGCGACAGGCCGTATTGCAGATGCAGGGCGTGCGCGGCGATCGTGGCGCCGCCGTCGACGCGCTTCGAGGCGTCGGCGGCCGACAGCCGCTCGAGCGAACGGAGCAGGCCTACGTCGCCGCGGTTGAGCACGTACCCGGCTTGAGGGCTGGTCCCAAGCGTCAGTTCCGCAAAGAGATGCGCGAGCGCCTGGCTCGTATCTTTCGTGAGCATCGTTCCTCCGACTTCCTTATGATCACCCTAACGATGTCCAACGCGGTCGATCTTTACAACAACATCTACGGCGACTACGAGAGCGATGCGGAGGCCGCGGTACGTAAAGCCACGTATGGAGAAGACATCGGTCAAAGCAGCTGGATGACGGCGACGGAATGGCTTGGCTTCGGCGACGAGTTGCGCGTCCAGCTCGATTCGCGCGTGCTGGAAGTCGGCAGCGGCTCCGGCGGTCCTGCGGTGTACCTCGCGGAGATGCGGCGCTGCCGCGTGACGGGCGTCGATATCAACCCGCACGGAATCCGCAACGCGCAGCGTCTGGCGGCCGCCCGACACGTCGCCGAACGCGTCAGCTTTCAGGCGATCGATGCGAGCAAGCCGCTGCCGTTCGAAGATGGGGCGTTCGACGCCGTCGTATCGAATGATGCCATGTGCCACATTCCCAACCGGCTCGAGGTGCTGCGCGACTGGCATCGCGTGCTTCGAAGCGGCGGGCGCATGTTGTTCACCGACGCCATGATCGTCACCGGGCTCATCTCGCATGAAGAGCTGGCGACGCGCAGTTCGATCGGTTGGTATGTGTTCGTGCCGCCGGGCGAAAACGAGCGGCTGATCGCGGAGGCCGGATTGCGTCTGCTCTCCGCCCGCGATCTGACATCCGCGGCCGCAGCGATCGCGGCCCGCTGGCGCGCCGCCCGGGAACAACACCGGACGGCGCTCGTCGATCGCGAAGGGACGGGCAACTTCGACGGCCTGCAGCGGTTCCTTGCGTGCGTTCAACGCGTATCTGAAGAGCGCCGCCTGTCGCGCTACAGCTATCTCGCGGAAAAGACGGCCTGAATTCTCAGGCCGGCTTCGAGTGGACGGCGAACGCCGCTCCCTGCGGATCCACGCACTGTGCGATGCGGTCGCCGCCCGGGACGTCCATCGGCCCGTTCAGGATCTGTCCGCCGTTGGCTTTGACCCGTTCGGCTGCGGCATCGGCGCTGTCGACGCGGACGTAATGCAGCCAATTGGGCGGCATCGGCATTTCCGGCGTGATGTTGAACATGCCGCCGAGATCCCGGCCGTTGCGCTTGAAGATGAAGTACATGCCGAGCGGCCCCATGTCGTGCTCGGCGCTCCGCTCCCAGCCAAACAGCGCTTCGTAGAACGAGAACGCCTGTTTGTAATCCCGGGTCGCCAGCTCGTGCCACGAGAACTCGCCGACTGCCGGCGCCTCGTCCGGCCGCGGCGTGCGATCGGCGGGTGTGAAGACGGCGAACCGCGCGCCATGCGGATCCTCGAGAATGGCGAAGCGCCCGACGGTAGGAATATCGGCGCCGGGCTTCAGCACTTTCCCGCCGAGCGACTGCGCCAGGCTGCAGGCGCCGTCGACGTCGGGCACCGCAACGTACGCGAGCCAGTGGGGAGGCGCTCCGACTCCCTTGGGGAGCTCCATGACGCCGCCGAGCGGCGCGCCATTGGCCGTCCACATCGTGTAGGCCATCTCCGACCACGGCTGCGTGCCCCATCCGGCCGCCTTCGGATAGAACGCCTCGGCTCCCTTGGGATCCGAGGTCATGAGGTCGTACCAGACGAACCGTCCACGCGAATTGCTGTCGGTCATGGCTGCCTCCGAATAGCTATCTTTCACCCCAATGGCCGAATCATATAAGGAGAATGTGACGAAGTGACGAACCCGGAAATCCGCATCGTGCAGGCCGAAGACGCGGCCCGCTGGAACGCGGCGCGGACGCTCGTCCAGGTGTATGTCGCGTCTCTGGGCGTCGATTTGTCGTTCCAGGACTTCGACCGCGAGTTCCACCAGCTCGCGGTTGAGTACGGGCCACCATCGGGGGCATTCCTGCTGGCGGATCGGGACGGTGAACCCCTCGGGTGCGTCGGCGTTCGCCGTTTCAGCGACGATACCGCTGAGATGAAGCGCTTGTATGTGACGCCGGCAGGCCGGAGACAGGGTATCGGTCGTCGACTGGCTGAAGCGGCGATCGATGCCGCGCGGACGATGAGCTATGTGCGGCTCGTGCTTGATACGCTTCCGTCGATGGCAGAGGCGCGCGCGCTGTATCGGTCGCTGGGTTTCGTCGAGACGAGTGCCTACCGGTTCAACCCGATCCGCGGCACAACCTTCTTCGAGCTGAGACTCCGATGAGTCATGGCGTGAACGGGTCCGTTCGTTGCATCGCGCTCGTCCATGATTCGCAAACTCTCGTCCGGAAAATATCGCCTCTACTCGCGCAAGAAAGATCCGAAGACCGGCCGGCGGCGCAACCTCGGGACGTTCGGCTCACGTGCCGCGGCCGAGCGCCACGAACGTGCCGTGCAGTATTTCAAGCACGGGTGACGTCGGGCCGGTGTTCGTTCCGGCGTCCCTGGCTTGACGGCCAGACCCGAGGCGTGCAGCATAAACGCCACCTCAGATGACAACTGTGGCCAGGCTCGCGGCCGCGCTCGGCGAGCGCTATCGTTTCGACCGCGAACTCGGCACCGGCGGCATGGCCACGGTCTACCTTGCCGACGATCTTCGGCACGGCCGCACTGTCGCGATTAAAGTGCTGTCGGCGGAACTCGCGCATTCGCTGGGACGCGATCGGTTCCTCCGCGAGATCCGCCTCGCCGCGAAACTCACGCATCCACACATCCTGCCGCTGTACGACTCTGGTGAAGCCGATGGTGTCCTGTATTACGTGACCCCGGTCATGGAAGGCCAGACGCTTCGCGATCGTCTGCAGAGAGAGCGCGTGCTCCCGGTTGCAGACGCCCTCCAGATCGCGTCCGAGGTCGCCGACGCGCTGGACTACGCACACCGGCACGACGTGGTCCATCGGGACATCAAACCGGAAAACATCCTGCTCCACGAGGGACACGCCGTGGTCGCAGATTTCGGCATCGGCAAAGCGGTTGCCGCTGCCGGCAGCGGCGGCGAAACGTCGCTGGCGGTCACGCAGGTGGGCGTCACCGTCGGAACTCCGGCTTATATGAGTCCCGAACAGGCGTGTGGGAGCGACCTCGACGGCCGCAGCGACCTCTTCTCGCTCGGATGTGTGCTGTACGAAATGCTGACGGGCCGGATGGCCTTCAACGCGCCGCCCATCACGGCCACGAGGGGCGATCTCGCACCGGGTGTCACGACGGCGGTCGCGCGCCTGCTGTCTCGTGAGATTGCGGCGCGCCCGGCAAACGGTGCGGAAGTGATCGACGCGTTGAAGCATGCGCAGACGTCGTCCGCGCCGGCACGCGCCACGCCCGCCGCGTCGGCAACGCCGGCAAAATCGATCGCCGTCCTGCCGTTCGTCAACATGAGTGCCGATCCGGAGAACGAGTTCTTCAGCGACGGTCTGACGGATGAAATCATTACGGACCTGTCGGGCGTGAAAGCGCTTCGGATTATCTCGCGCAACTCGTCGATGCAGCTCAAGGGCAGCGCGAAGCCGCTCCCGGAGATCGGCCGCGAGCTCGGCGTGGGATACGTGCTGACGGGCAGCGTGCGCAGGGCGGGAACGGCGCTGCGGATCACCGCTCAACTGGTGGATGCCGAGGCCGACACGCCGCTGTGGGCCGACAAGTACAGCGGCACGATCGACGACGTGTTCGATGTCCAGGAGCGGGTCTCGCGGGCGATCGTGAACGCCCTCCAGGTACGGGTTACCTCGTCCGAAGACGCACGCCTGCGCTCACGGCGCATTTCCGACGCTCGCGCGTTCGAACTGTATCTGGAGGCGCGAAACGAATTACGGCGATACGGGGCGTCGACGGCGCGGGCGGCGGATCTGCTCCGCCGTGCGATCGACATCGAAGGAGAGACGCCTCCGCTGAGAGCGCTGCGCGCATTCCTGGAGTTCTCCAAGGTCCGCGGCGGGACGAGCCGCGACAACAGCGCGCTCGACCTGACCGCCGCGGAAGGACGCGCGCTCGTCGATCTGGATCCCGATGCGGCGTACGGGCACGCGCTCCTCGGCTTCGTCGGGTACGAACGCGGCGAACTGTCCGCCGCCGCGCGACATCTGGCGAAAGCCCTGGAACTCGACCCGACCGACGCGGATGTGATGTTCTTTCTTTGCGTCACATTTCAGGCGGCGGGCCAGGTCGCGTCGGCGCGGCGCCTGGGCCGGCGATTTTATGAAGCCGACCCTTTGTCACCGTTTGCCGGCGCGATGCTGTGCGTGGGCGAATGGTTCACCGGACACCCCGAGCTGCACGTCGATGCGCTGGAACGTTCGCTCGCGATGGACCCGGGGAACCCGATCCTGAACTGGGCGCTCGGCTACACGTATGCGCTGATGGGCCGTGCCGACGATGCCGGAACGTACGCCACCTGGATGCGAAGCCACGTGCCCGAGCTTCCGTACACGGCACAACTATCGTCCCTCGTCGAGGGCATGGCCGGACGGCGCGATCGGGCGGTCGCGGCACTCGCACAGGTGGATCTGGCCCCGCTCGACGGACACCAGATCTTCCACCTGTCCGAGTCGTACGCGATGGCCGGCGACACGCCGCGCGCGCTTGCGCTGCTGGAACACGCCGTCGATCACGGCATGTATCCCTACCGGTTTTTCGTCGAATACTGTCCGTTCATGGCGCCGCTCCGGGGAGATCCGGAGTTCGCACGGATCGTCGAGAAAGCCGCGCGCCGGGTCGCCGAGTTCAACATCGAGTGACATGTTCACCACAGAACGGAGTTGAGTATGAGCCCGCTCCCTCGCATCCTGCTCGGCGCAATCGTGACGGCGTCGTTCCTGGCCGCGCCGCATGGCGTTCGCGCGCAGGACGTCGCGGCCGCCAACCCGGATACCATCAAGGTCACCCTCGACAACCCGCAGGTTCGCGTCATGGAGGCCACCCTGAAGCCAGGCGCGAAAGAGCACCTGCACTCGCATCCGTCCTCGATCGTCTATGTGCTCACGGGCGGAAAGGTTCGCAGTCATGCGCAGGACGGCACGGTGAGCGAAACAACGTACACGGCGGGACAGACTCTTTACCGCGAGCCGTTGACCCACTGGGCGGAAAACGTCGGGACCACGACGATTCACCTCCTCGTGGTGGAACTGAAGAATCGGTAAAGCGAAATGGGTTTCGTCGGTACGGCTTCGGTTGTGAGGCGTTATTTGCGAGGCGTCAAAACGTAGCTTGCGCCCGCCGTTGTCTCGAACTGCACGACGTTCGCCTCAGGATGAGTGGCAGGCACCGCCGCGCCGTTCGGCCCTGCGACTTCGAGCGGTTGCGGCGCCCGCACCCGGCAGGTGCCGCCCGCCGTCGATCTGATCTCGCATCGTTGCGTGCGGCCATCGTTCCACTCGACACCGACTTCGAACCCGCCGCGCGCGCGAAGCCCTTGTACGACGCCCGTCCGCCATTCGGACGGCAGCGCCGGCAGCAGGTCGATCTCGCCTTTGTCCGACTGCAGCAGCATCTCGGCGATGGCTGCGGTCATGCCGAGCGCTCCGTCCACCTGCAGCTTCTCCGAACAGATCGAAAACAGGCTGTCCGTCGTGTAATGCGCGATTGCGTAGCGGATGTTCTCGACCGCCTTCGCGCCATCCCGCAGCCGCGCCCACACCGCGGTCTTCTACGCGGACGACCAGCCGTTGCCGACGAGGCCCCGCTGCTCGAGCACCTTTGCGCTCGCATCGGCCAGCGCGGGCGTGTCGCTCACCGTGATGCCGTGCCCCGGATAAACGCCCCAGAGGTTCGAGATGTGGCGATGCTTCTTTTCGCGCTGTCCCCAGTCGTCGAGCCACTCCTGAAGCGCCCCGCTCTTGCGCCGGATCGTTCGCGCCGTCGAACTTGCGGAGGCGTTCGTCCGTCGGAAGCATCGAATCGGGCGAGGCGCCGAGATTCATCCGCACGCGTCGAAACAGCTCGCGATGCGCGGCGATATGCCGCGCCTTTACCGCGTCGTACGACTGCGCGTCCAGCCTGGCGAGCGCGGACGCCACCCGCGCGGCGGGATCGCCGCTGACGTCCTTGTAGCTCACGAAGTTCGTCGCCGCCGCGACGTAAAGGGTCACCTCGTCCGCGTGTCGAACCGCCAGCGTGTCGTCGTCTACATGGAGCGAGCCACCGCTGGCGATCGCTTTCAGCTTCGACTCGTAGCGGAGCTTCCCCTCGACGCCAAGATAGTCAGCCGATTTGCCGCGCACGATGAGCGCATCGTCCCCGTCACCGTCCATCTGGAAGTAGTCGGTCGCATAGTTCGAGTGCGCCGTGTTTCGCGCGCCGCGCAGCTGCGCATCGAAGGAGATCTGGTGCGGGCGATCCGCCGTGAGCCGGATAACGATGACTTGATCCACCGGTGAGACGAATACGTCGCGGACGAATGTCACGCCGTCCTGCTGATAACTCGTCGTATCGATCGCGCTGTCGAGATCGAGTTGATGGCGGTAGGCGATGACCGGATCCCTGCGGTCGAACGTCAGCACGATGTCGCCGAGCGACTGGTACTTCTGCTGCTCGATCGGATATCCCATCAGACGGCGGCCGAAGAGGCGATGTGCGGGGGATCCACTCACCCGCGAATATCAGCCGCCGGACTTCCGGAAGCGCGGTGGCGCCGCCTTTCACGGTCGTCGTATACGGGCCGCCGGTCCAGTACGTGTCCTCGTTGATCTGGATGCGCTCTTCGTCGGTCTTCCCGAACACCATCGCGCCGAGCCGTCCGTTGCCGACGGGCAGCGCGTTCTCCCACTTCTGCGCCGGATGGGCGTACCAAAGCAGCGTGGCGGGATCGAACGCTGCCGGTGCCGCGGACTGGAAATCCAGCGAAGCGGGGTAGGGAAGGCCCGCCAGCGCTGCCACCATCGCCAGCGTCAAACCGATTGTGGCAATGCGCAACGTGCTCACCGATCTGGAAAACCGGGAGAGGCTTTCACGCGTTCGGCCTGCAGTAGATGACGCCGCTCATGACTCGAGTGAAGTTGGAGGCCGGTGCCGACGCTGAATCGCAGCAGTGGAATGAATGGGTTCCTGAAGCGAACGCGGTTGACGTCGTAGCCGGCGGCGCGGCGCACCAGCGCCCGCGCCTTCTCGTTGCCGGCCAGAAACCGATCGACGATGCCCGCGTCGACAGAGGACAGCGTCGGCGTGATCTTCCTCGGCGCGCGCGCACGTTTCGTGGTCGGAGTGGGTTCGATGAAGTTCCGGATGAAATAGCCCCCAAAGCGACCGAGCACGATTTCGTCGACCGGGCCGTCCGGCTGGCGACCGATCAATGCCGACGCGATCGCGGTGAGATAGACGTCGCTGCTGATTGCGAGATGCTCGATGCACTTGCCGATGCTCCAGGCGCCGGCTCGCGGCGGCCAGTTGAGCTGTGCCGGGCTCAGACCAGCCGTCAGTATTTTCAGGCGTGCGTCCGAGTCAGTGAACTCCGAGAGGAGCCGTTCCGACCAGGCGGGTGACGCGGCCAGGGTCATGGCAAATCCGGCGACATCGTCTCACAGATCATTGGCGATCGATGCGCCAGCACGTAAACGCCGCGCGACGGTGTCGAGGCGAAACCTTCCGCGACGAGCGCGCGGTTGCCGAGGCCCGCATCGACGCGGGACAACCCGGTCACCCTGGCGAGCTCACCGGGGACCGTCATCCCGGCAGACGTGAGGAAACACCGCGCGATCTCCTTGAGCGCGACGGTGCGCGACGTGCGCCGTCGCAACTCGTCGGGGAAGCGGCCGACCGCGAGCGACCAGACATACGTGAACTTCGGCTGGTAGTACACCGCGCTGGGGACGACCAGCATGGCTCCTTGCAACTCGTCGAGTCCGCGTAGGAACGCTCCGCGGTCGGTAATCCTGGAGTCCGCGCGCAGGTCGGACGTCGCCATCTCCCATTCCCGGCGAAGGACGCGCAGGATCGCCCGCGCTGACCGGCTCAGACGACGTGATTCGTCCGATCGCCGCACGCCCCAGACCGCGTGGAAGTACCGAATCATTCGCGGCGCGATGAACAGCGTCCGCGCGCCGGTGAGTTTTCCGTAATACACGCGGCCGCGGCGGACGATTTCATCCTTCAGCACCCAGGTCTGGGACGCTTCCGGATCCTTCTGCACGTGCCGCGGCATGATTGCATCGCGCCGGCCGCAGACGGCGACGTACAGAGAAGGCCCCGGGCGGCGCGCGTCGGTCATGCAGGCCGCGAAGCCGACGCGCTCGATGAAGCGCTCGGCGTCGAACGCCGTTTCGACCTGCCGTGTACTCTCGCGCTGCCACTGCGTGTCGCGGAAATCCTCCGCTTCGGGTGAAATCTGCTCACGCATCGTCGACCATCGACCGTCGATCATCGGACATCGGTGGACGCTATGGTATCGTCCCCGGCGAGCATCGTGATTTCCGAGGGCGTGCACGCGGTTCGGGCGGCGAAGGTCACCGGATGGCAGATGGTCCGCGCGTCGTTGACGCGTCCGTATCCCGTGACCTGGCCCATGGTCGCGCTCCTGGGGCTCGTCCCCTGGTACATCTTCATCGGCGTCTGGGCCGAAGCGCGTCGCGTGCACGTGCCCGCCTTGCGAATCGATGCGTTTGTGCCGTTCGCGCCGGTCTGGGGACTCGTGTATGGTGCGCTCTATCTGTTTCTCATCCTGTTGCCGGTGTTCGTGGTCCGGCACGAGCCGCACATCCGCCGAATGTTTCTCGCGTACCTTTCGGTCTGGGTCGTTTCTTACATTGTGTTCGTCCTCTATCCGACGGGCGCGTCACGGCCTGCGTCGGTTCCGGGCCACGGATTCGCGGCATGGGGGCTGCGCACGCTGTATGCGGCGGATCCGCCCTACAACTGCTTCCCATCTCTGCACGTCGCGCACTCGTTCGTTTCCGCGTTCGCATGCAGCCGAATCAATCGCCGTGTCGGCGTACTGGCCGGAATGTGTGCTGTGCTCGTCGCCATGTCGACACTCTTCGCAAAGCAGCACTACATTCTCGATGTGATTGCCGGGATTGCGCTTGCCTGCATCGCGCATTTTGTTTTTTTGCGATCGTCGCCGCGCGATGACGTGCCGCAGCTCGATCGCCGGGCCGCGCCCGCGATGACCGCCGCGGTCGCCGCGCTCGTCCTGGTGATGACCGCAGGATATTGGGTGGTGTACCGGATCGTTTCCGTATGAGGTCCCGATGAACACTCGCCGGCAATTTCTGATCCGCGCGCCGCTCGGCTTTCTCGTGGGCGCGATCGCCGCGAGTGACGTTGCCCCCACCGTGGAGATGAAGCAGGTGCCGGCCACGCCGGGCGCACCGCCTACATTCGGCACAGGCCCGGGGTCGGGCCCTGTCGTGACCCCCGGCACTTTCGTCGAAGCCGAGAAGCTGATGCAGGTGACGATGACTCCGGCCGAGCGGCAACAGGCCGCGGAGTCCTGGAGGACGTCCATGGCGCCGTACCTCGAGCGGCGCACCGGTCCACGGAAGATCGCGTTGGAGGCGAGCGACGTGCCCGCGGCGCTCTGGAATCCGCTGATCCCCGAAGTCCTGCTGGCGCCGCTTCAGAACCGGTTCGTCAGATCCGTCGGCGAACCGCTGCCGCTCCCGGCCTCCGATCGCGACATCGCCTTCGCGCCCGTGACGGAGCTGTCGCGATGGATTGCTTCACGACAGATCACATCGGAGCGTCTGACCAGCATCTATGTCGATCGGATCAAGCGCTTCGACGGTCAGCTCCGCGCGGTCATCACGCTGACGAGCGAGCACGCGCTCGAGCGCGCGCGTGCGGCCGACCGTGAAATTGCTGCCGGCAGGTACCGCGGTCCGCTCCACGGGATTCCGTACGGCGTCAAGGATCTGCTCGACACGCAGGGCATCCGAACCACGTACGGCGCCGAGCCGTTTCGCGACCGTGTCCCATCGGCAGACTCCGCCGTCGTCCGGCGGCTCGACAATGCCGGAGCCGTGCTCATCGCGAAGCTGTCGCTCGGCGCACTCGCGCTCAATGACATCTGGTTCGGCGGGCAGACGATGAATCCGTGGCTCCTGGAGGAGGGCGCTTCGGGATCGAGCGCCGGACCCGGTGCGGCAACGGCCGCCGCGCTCGTCGCTTTCTCCGTCGGCAGCGAGACGGGCGGCAGCATCGTCGCCCCCGCAATGCGCTGCGGCGTGACTGGGTTACGGCCGACGTTCGGGCGCGTTCCGCGCACCGGCGCGATGACGCTCTGCTGGTCGCTCGACAAGCTCGGGCCGATGACGCGCTCTGTCGAAGATGCGATGCTCGTGCTGTACGCGATCAACGGTCCGGATGCCGGCGACGCGTCGAGCGCCTCGCAGCCCTTGCAGTTCGATGCGGCCGCGCCCGTCTCGGGGCTGAAAGTCGGCTACATCGCATCGTGGATGAACGAACCGCCGGCGACCGACGTCGATCGCGCCGCGATCGAGACGATGCGCGGTCTCGGCATGCAGGTCGTGCCGGTGACACTGCCCGACTGGCCGTACGGATCGCTCAACCCGATTCTGTTCGCCGAAGGCGCGGCCTCGTTCGAGGAACTGGCGCTCAACGGCGGCCTCCGCACGCTGCGCGTCCAGGTGAAGGATGCCTGGCCGAATCTCTTCAGGCAGGCTCGCTTTCTCTCGGCCGTGGATCTCGTGCAGGCCGACCGGCTGCGCCGCAAGGTCGCCATCGAAATGGCGCGGGTGTTCAACGACGTGGATCTCCTGGTCGTGCCGTCGCTGCGCGACGAGCAGCTCACGATCACGAACTTCACCGGCCATCCATCGCTCACGCTGCGCGCCGGATTCGTGGAGGTGACGGAGGCGCGAAGCGACTGGGCGCCGGATCCAGCGAACCCGCTTCCAAAATTCAACCCGCCGCGGCGCGTGCCTCACGGCATCACGATCGTCGGACGTCTGTTCGACGACGGATTGCTTGGGCAGGTCGGGATCGCGCTCGAGGAGGCCTTTGGTGTGATGCAGGAAAGGCCGACTGGCTCCTAAGGAGATTCCTCTTAACTCCCAGCTCCCAATTCCCAACTCCCAAATTCTTAGTTGTTGAAAATTGGGAGTTGGGAGTTGGGAGTTGATCTTCTTCACCGGAGAGCTACCCAGAACAAATTCCGGTGCGCGACCGTCCGGGTGTACGCGAACGAATCCGGCGTCGGTCCGGGCACGGCGGTTTGACCTGCGTATGGGAGGCTCACCGAAGTGGCGCCTGAGACGCCGAGCCCGTCAGCAACCGAACCGATTCCACCAGCCGGGAGCGGCGGCAACGACTCACCGGTGTCGAGCGCGAACATCAAAGCCGCGCCGGCCCTCCAATCCTCAACCGGCTGGATATACACGCGATCGCCTGACGGCGACCATCGCACCACACATGTGGCCGGACAGACGCGCCGTTCGGCTCCGCCGTCGAGCGGTATCAATGCCACCTCGACCGGCGGCGCCCCTTCGGCCGGCACCATCGCGACTGCCCACCGTCTGTCCGCGGAATGTCCATCGAGCTCGACGATCGGAGCGGCGCGCACCTTTCTTCGGTGGCTGCCGTCCCGTTCCATCTCGAACAGGTAATTGTTGTGTCCCTCGGATGCGCGGAAGAGGATCCGTCCGTCAGGCCCGAAGAACGGAGCGTCGTCTCCCGATGCCGTGAGCTTCTGCGGTGCGGCCGAATGATCCATCGGCGCCAGCCAGACTTCAGAAGGGCCCGCTGCCGGCTTGACGCCGAAGACGACGGTCCTGCCGTCCATCGCGACGTCGTAAGTACTCATGAAGAAACCCTGAATGACGGGGCGGCTTCGGCCGGACGCCACGTCCACGCTCCACAGTTCTCTCGACCGCTGCGGCCCGCTGCCGGCGAGGAGATAAAAGACCTCGCGCCCCTCCCGCGAATACGCGAGTTGGAATGCGAGGCCTTCACTCGACAGCTGGCGCTCTCCCGTTTTGTCGTGCACCCACAGGCCGCTTTCCTCGTTTCCGACAGACGTCAGCAGGCGCCGCCCGTCGCGGCTCATGGCGATCCCAATCTCCGTGTCCGGGCCCGACGTGATTTGTTCGAGGCCGCCGTGCGGAAATCGCTGACGCCAGACATGGCTTCCATTCCCCGCGTCCCCCGAAAAATACATGAACGCGCCGTCGGGCGACCACGTAGCCGACGTGCACTGCCCGGGAGGTCCAACCTGAAACGACGCGGCGCTGCCCTCGAATGGAACGAGCCGGCAGGGCTGCCACGCGCCAGACGGTCCCATCTCGACTACGAGCACCGAGCGGCGATCGGGCGACACCGCCCCCTCGTGCGCCATGCCCCGCTCGTGCGCCGGAAGATAGATGCGACGCAGGTCGGCCCGTGTGTCGGTGGCAGTGACGACACCCATGTGAAGCCCTCCGACGAACTCGGAGAACACCACGTGATGCGCGTCAAGCCACGACAGTCCGGACGCGTTTGACAGGACGAGCCGCGGTTCGCCGCCGAGAACGGAGACGGCCATCGTGTTCCACTGACCGCGAGTCGCGAGGGTATAGGTGACTTCCGAACCATCGGGCGAGAACGCGACTCCGTATTTGGGCAAGCCGTCGTGCGTCAACTGGACGCTCTGGCCACCCGGCAGCCGCTTAAGGTAGACCTCGCCGAGTATCGGGTAGTAGGGTTCGACCTCACGGATGAACGCGATCGTGCTGCCGTCGGGAGACACCGCAGGCGCGACGGCGGCATCGGTGAAATTCGTCACCTGTGTATAGAGAGCCGGGTCGCCCGCGTCTCGGGGCCACTCGAACCACCCGACTCCAGCAAGGCCGATGACGGCGGCGGCGGCGGCAACCGCGACAGGACGACGACCACCGGCCCTCCGGGTGTTCGTATCGGTCGATTCGCCGCGTGGTGACGTCGATGCGGTGTTCGTTTCCTGTGCGGCGGGTGAATCGGCTGCTGGCGCGATATCTCCGACGGACTCTTCGATTACCGGCGCAATGAAGCGATAACCGCGTCCCTTGACGGTCTCGATGTAGAACGGCCGTGTGGCGTCGTCGCCAATCGCCAGGCGGATCTGGCGCATGCAGTAGCCGAGACCCTGGTCGAATTCGACGAAAGTGGCGTCGCCCCAGATGAGGGTCCGGAGTTCTTCGCGGGTGACGATGTCGCCCGGACGATCCGTCAACGCCACGAGCATTCGCAACGGCTGCGGCTGGATCTTCACCGGCCGGCCATCGCGCAGCAGGCGAAGGCCGACGACGTCGAGCTCGCATCGGCCGAAACGACGCCGCGCATTCCTCAGGTGCATCGTCAGGTCCCGCGCCCTCAGCAGTTTACATCCTCACGTACGACGACCCCTTTTCTCAAGAAAACCTCAAGATCCCGCGCGTGCCTGGCGTGTTAGCGTCCGCGCCTGCGCCACTCGATGGCGTTGCAGGAGGTCAGTATGAAACGAGGAAGCGATATTCGGCTGTCGTGGAGCGGTCGCCTGGCCGTTCTGATCGGATTGGCGGTGATGGGGTTGTTGGGTAGCGCCAGCGAGGCCACCGCTGCCGGTTGCGCCGTTCCCGCCACGACCGGATCCGCTCCGACGGCGTTCCTGACCGCACACGCGGCCATGCCGCCCATCCAGCAGGGCGGCGACAACGGCGGAAACCCCGCCATCATCGTCGGCATGTGGCACGTGATCTACACCGCCACGTACTCAACGGCCGGTCCTATCCCCGTCCCGGTGATCCCCCCGGGGCCGCCGGATTCGTTCGAATTCGCCGAGACGATGAAAACCTGGCATGCCGATGGAACGGAATGGGAAGAGAAGATCGAGCCGGCCCCGGTCGGCTTCTGCTTCGGCGTGTGGACGCACACCACCCAGGGCAGCGTCAAGTTGCACCACTTCGGGGCCGTGACGGCGCCCGACGGGAGCGTCGTGGCCATCTTCTACCAGGATGAAATCAACCGGGTCGCGCCGGACGGCAGCAGCTATACCGGCACGTGGGACTTCAGACTCTACGGGCCGGCGGACGTGCTCGGCACGGGGCCGGTGCTGCAGGAGATCAAGGGCACCACGGCGGCGACGCGGATCACCGTTCAGTAGTTTGACCACGCGGCCGCGATCGGCCACGATCGCGGCCGGTGCGATTCCTTCCGCTAGCCATCGCGGCTCTGTCGATGTTCGCATCGGTCCCGACGCCTCTCCCGCAGGTAAGGTCGGGCAATCCCATTCTGCCGGGGTGGTACGCCGACCCCGAGGCGCACGTCTTCGCTCGGCAGTACTGGATCTATCCGACCTATTCGGCTCCGTACGACGAGCAGACGTTTCTCGATGCGTTCTCCTCGCCGGACCTCGTGACCTGGACGAAGCATTCGCACGTCCTCGACATCGCGAACGTGCGGTGGGCGAAGCGCGCCGTCTGGGCGCCGTCGATCGTCGAGAACAAAGGCTGGTACTACCTGTTCTTCGGCGCGAACGACATCCAGGACGACGCGCAGGTCGGCGGCATCGGCGTGGCGCGGGCGAAGACCCCGGAGGGTCCGTTTGTCGATCTACTGGGGCATCCGTTGATCGGCGCGTTTCACAATGGCGCGCAGCCGATCGATCAGCAGGTGTTTCAGGACGGCGACGGCCGCTGGTACATCGTCTACGGCGGCTGGCGCCACTGCAACATCGCGCGGCTCAGCGACGATTTCACTTCGATCGTGCCGCTGCCCGACGGGACGGTTTACAAGGAAATCACGCCGGCCGGATACGTCGAAGGCGCGTTCATGCTGCGCAAAGACGGCCGTTACTATTTCATGTGGTCGGAGGGCGGCTGGACCGGGCCGGACTACGCTGTCACCTACGCCGTCGGGACGTCGCCGTTCGGCCCCTTCACGAGAATGGGCAGGATCCTGCAACAGGATCCTGCCGTCGCGACCGGTGCGGGGCACCATTCCGTGCTGCACGCGCCCCGCTCCCCGAACTGGTACATCGTGTATCATCGCCGGCCGCTCGGCGACACCGATCGCAACCACCGCGTCGTCTGCATCGACCAACTGCGGTTCGCGAGCGACGGCAGGATCGAACCCGTGAAGATCACGGTCGACGGCGTAGAGCGCGATCCGTTGTCTGCGCGGTGACGGACGCTACGACTGCGGCGGCGGCGTCTGTGCGTGCGGACCGACGGGCGATAGTGGCGCTTCGGCATTCATCCCGATGATGCCTTGCAGCGCCCGCATGCTGGCGCTGCCGCCAGAGTCCATGAAGATGACCTTGCCTTCGGAGTGCTCGGCGACGAATTTCAGCGCGTCCGTGTACTCCAGGAACAGGATGAAGTTCGCGTCGACGCCGGCGACGCGGAGGCTCTCCGCGGCGTCTTTCATGCCTTCGGCCACGTTTCGGCGGAAGAGCGCCATGCCTTCGCCGCGCAGCGCCGCCGCCTTCTTCTCGGCCTCGGCGCCAATCGTCTTGTAGGCGGCCTCGGCCTCGGCGTCTTTCGTGCGCTTGACCAGCAGCGCCGCGCCTTCGTTCGACGCCGCCGCCAGCAGATTCTTGGACGAGACGACGCGGGCCATCGAATCCATGATCTCCTTGTCGAAGGTCATGTCGGTGATTTGGATATCGCGCACGACGTAGCCCCACGACGAGACCACCTCGTCCAGGTTCTTCTTGGTGTGGTCCACGATTTCGGCACGCATCCCGAGGATGTCCGCCTGCTTCGTCGTCGCGACGAACTGCCTGATCGATCCGTCGATCGTCCGCTGGAGTGCGAGCTGGAACTCCTGCGGCGACGCGAAGCTGAAGATGGCCTTCTTGATGTTCTCGTCGTCTGCGCCTGCGACGGAATACAACACCATCGTGGCGAATCTGACGTTCGCCTGGTCCAGCGTGATCGCCTGAAATTCCAGCTGGAGCGCCCGGTTCTGCAGCGACAGCCGCTGGAACACGCTCTCCCACGGCAGCTTCAGATTCAATCCGGCGCGCATGATCCGGCGGTACTTTCCGAACACCGTGATCACGGCGACCGTCCCCTGCGGCACGCTCCGGAACCACGAGAAAGTGAACATGAGCGCGACAACGAAGACGAGAAACAGTACAGCACCGGTCACGACGTACCTCCTGGGCTTTGAGAGAACGGCCGGAGGATACCAGACTCCGTGGCGGCGGGCACGGCTGATGCATCTCATCCACAGATGCGCACTGAACATCAGCTCAATACGTTCGACTTGATCATGCTGGCGGGCACCCGGGTGATGCTGGGCGCCGGTATAGGTCTGCTCGCCGCCGGCAGGCTCTCCCCCGAACAGCGCCTCGCCGTCGGTCGTACACTTGTCGCCATCGGCGCGGTGACGACCGTGCCCATCGCGTTGAGAGTTTTCGGCTCGCACCGGCGGCCGGAACTCGCGTCGTCGGGCGTGTGACGGATCTGTGAATTCGTGAGTCGGTGACTTGCCGCCGGAGGTGTCCTGCGGCGGGTTTCCGTACGATTGCGAATCGAGCTGCCAGCGATCTTGAATACGATCCCGCGCGAGTAGCAGATCTGCCGTTCAGGCGGTGAGCAGCGACAGCCGCAGCACGAGGCCGCAGGCGATGACCGTCGCGATCGCTCGACCGGCCCGCATCACGCGATTATAGTGGTGCGAATGCGCGCCGGACTTCGACGGACAGCACCGTTGCCGCTGCTGCTCGCCGCATGGGGCGGGAGCGCAAGTCCGCCGCGCGAAAGTGCGCGTTCCACCGCAGTTCGGGTCGTCAAGCAATGAGACGCGCTCTCGATGCCGCCATCCTTTCCAATCGCGCCGCCCGTTGAACCGATGCTGTCGAAAGTCGCGGAAGAAATTCCGCGGGCCGACGGGTTTCTCTTCGAGCCGAAATGGGACGGGTTTCGCGCGATCGTCTATCGCGGCGGCGGCGACGACGTGTACATCCAGAGCCGCGACCTGAAGCCGCTCGATCGTTATTTTCCCGAACTGCACGACGGCCTCGTTCGGACGCTGCCGGACGGCTGCGTCGTGGACGGAGAGATCGTCATCGCGACGCCGCACGGACTCGATTTCGACCTGCTCCAGATGCGGCTGCATCCGGCTGCGTCGCGCGCCGCGAAGCTGTCGAAGGAAACACCCGCGTCGTTCGTCGCCTTCGACGTGCTCGCCGCCAGGGGACGCGATGTGCGCGGGCGTCCGTTTGAGGAGCGGCGCGAACGGCTCGAACGGCTTCTCGCGAACGCGGGAGCGCCAACGCACCTGACGCCGACGACGCGCGATCGCGACGTCGCCGTCGAATGGCTGGCCCGCTTCGAAGGCGCGGGACTCGACGGTGTCATGGCCAAGCCGGCCAGCCTGCGGTACGAACCCGGTAAGCGCGCGATGTTCAAGATCAAGCATTCGCGCACCGCCGACTGCGTGGTCGCCGGGTTCCGGTGGCACAAGACGGGGCCGAACGAGCTCGTCGGATCGCTCCTGCTCGGTTTGTATGACGACAG
>DATJIW010000026.1:0-22814 GCA_035492775.1 Vicinamibacterales bacterium | reverse complement strand
GGCGCGGCGCGCGCCGCTTACTTCACTATCCTGCTGACGCACACAGTTCTCGCAGCCGCGATCGTGCCGCTCGCGATTGTCACGCTGTCGAGAGGAATGTCGGCACGCTATGACCGCCACCGCGCAATCGCACGATGGACGCTTCCGATCTGGCTTTACGTCTCGGTGACGGGCGTGGTCGTGTACTGGATGCTGTATCGAATGCGCTGGTAGTCGAGCCCTTTTACTAAGAGGCCACGAAGCAACGCACGCTTCTGCGCGCCGCCGCGGCGGGTCGCGCGTGCGTGGCCAATGCTGCCCCATTCGCGGGCCAGTCATTTACGCTCGGCGGGCCAGCTGGTAAGCCAAAGGCACACACGAATAGCGCCGCCGCGCCGGGTCGCCGTATCTGCGAAGCGGGTCGGCGACCCGGCTCGAATGATCGGAAGACACGAACCGCGGAGGCGTTCAGCGCGGCTCGTGTTTTCCGATCATTTCGACCGTTCCAACCCGTGCGAAGCACGGGCGCGGCGGCGCACTCGCGCGTGCGTACCGTGGCAGGAACTCCGTGGCCTTCGTGGCCTCTGAGTAAAGATCAGCGATACAGCAAATACTTCGCCCTCAGCAGCCGCCAGTTCGCTTCGGCGGCGCTCCACGACGACGCGATTGCCGCAGGGTCCTCGCCGCTCCTGACGCGCGCGATCGTATCCCTCGAACCCATCAGACGAACGGCCAGATCGATCTGAAACTCCGACGGGTACAGCTTGTAGAGCGCCGCGGCAATTTCCAGGCCGGTTCGCACGGGACGCAGCGCTTCGCGGTCCGTGATGACTATGAAAACGCCCTCGCATTCGGTGTTCGCATACTTCGATGACGTAGGCGTGAAGCGCTCCGCATAGAAACGAACGCCCGGGATCGATCGTGCATTCAGGTACCCGGCCAGCTGCACGCCGTTGACCCACGGGGCGCCGACGTGCTCGAACGGCGTGTCCGTTCCACGCCCGACTGAGATATTCGTTCCTTCGATGGCCCCGATGCCGGGATAGAGCGCAGCTTCGTTCAGGTTGCGCATGTTGGGCGACGGACTGATCCACGACAGACCCGTCTGGTCGAACCAGTCGTTCCTGTGCCAGTTCTTCATCGGAACGACGACGAGGTCGGCGCCGATCTTGTTCTCGGCGTTGAACAGCTTCGCCAGCTCGCCGAGCGTCATGCCGTGGCGGACGGGCATGCGCTCGAAGTACGACGTAAACGCCAGCTCGTCCTTGTCGACCGATGGTCCCTCGATCTGCCAGCCGCCAACCGGGTTCGGCCGATCGAGCACGAATACCTGGATCTTCCGCGGCGCCGCCTCCTCGAGCACGTACGCGATCGTCGTCATGTAGGTGTAGAAGCGGGCGCCGACGTCCTGCAGGTCGATGACGATCGCGTCGAGACCTTCCAGCATCGCCGCCGTCGGCCGCCTCGTATCGCCATAGAGCGAGTAGATCGGAAGCTTCGTCTTCTCGTCGGCGCTCGACGCGACGTTCGCATCGACGATGCCGCGGATGCCGTGCTCGGGGCTGAAGAGCGTCGTCAATTTCACGTTGGCGGATCCGAACAGCAGATCGATGGCCGACGCCCCGTCCTTCGACCGGCCCGTGTGGTTGGTCAGCAGGCCGACGCGCTTGCCCGCCAGCGGTGCGAACTGCTGCGCGCGGAGCACATCCAGTCCCGTGACGACGTCATCCCCGTCGCGGGGAGCGATCGCTCCTGAAGGCGACAGCACGTCGCTCGTGTACCGCAGGTCACGCCTCGCGCTCTGCGGTACGTCGTCGATTGCGGAGGCCGCTACCGTTGCGATACGTGCCCTGAGCGGGGTGACATCACCCTTCCCGTCGGGGTGCACGCGATTGGAGAGGAACACCACGAACTCGCGTGTCAGCGGGTCGATCCAGATGCTCGTCCCGGTGAATCCCGTGTGCCCGAACGACCCGATCGGCAGCAGTTCGCCGCGGTTCGACGAGTAGGATGAGTCGATGTCCCACCCCAGCCCGCGGACGTTCTGTTCGCCGGCGCTCGTCGCGCTGGTCGTCATCTTCGCGACCGCCAGCGGCGACAGAATGCGGACTCCGTGATAACTGCCGCCGTTCAGGATCATGCGGCAGAAGATCGCGGCGTCGGCCGCAGTGCTGAAGAGTCCGGCATGCCCCGCCACCCCCTGCATCCGGCGTGCGGTCGGATCGTGGACCGTTCCGCGAAGCATCTGCATGCCCGCGCCCTCGCACGGCCAGCCGTACTGGGTGCACATCTGCGTTGGCGCAATACGGGGCCGCAGCGACTCCGGCGGCAGGAACATCGTGTCGTGCATGCCGAGCGGCTCGAAGATCCGCTCGTGAGCGAACTGGTCCAGTGGCTCTCCGCTCACCCGCCGGACGATGTCGCCGAGCAGGATGTAGTTGATGTCGCTGTAGACGAACCGCTGCCCTGGCGCCGACGTCGGCACCTCCTCGATCGCGAGCTGAATCGCCGTGTCCGCGCCCGTCCAGGGATCGCCGAGATCGAGATCGGGGCGCAATCCGGATGTGTGCGTCATCAGTTCGCGGATCGTGATGTTCTCTTTCCCGTATCGCTCGAAACCGGGGATGAACGACGCCACGCGATCATTGAGGCGGATGCGGCCGTCCTCGACGAGAATCATCACGCTCGTCGTGGTCGCCAGGATCTTGGTGAGCGACGCCATGTCGAAGATGGTGTCGAGCGTCATCGCCTCGACCGACGGCTCTACGGCGCGTTGGCCGAATGCGGATTCGTAGAGCGTCTCGTCGCCCCGGCCGATCAACACGACGGCGCCCGGCGTCTTCTTGTCGGCGATTGCCTGCTCGATGAGTGGCGGGATGAGCGCAAACCGCGATGAATCGACGCCGCGATGGGCGGGAGGAGTGACCGCCCGCCGCCGCTGCGACCGCGCGGCGGGATGATTGGCTGCAAACACGAAAATCAGAGCGCAACAGACGGCAACAACGCGTTTCACGGCTGGATTATACTTGCCGCATGCAGGCGCTCCTGCGGCGGCTCGTCGTCTTCGGCGCGCTGATTCTCGCGTCGTCTACGCCGGCGCTTGCGCAGGGTCACGTGACCGGGACGGTGCATGACGCCGAAGGCAAGCCGTTGAAAGGCGCGACGGTGACGGCGCAGAACCCCGATGTCGCGCCGTCGTCGTTCACCGGCACGTCAGACGCGAAGGGGCGGTTCAGCCTGCTCGGATTGCGCGGCGGCACGTGGACCGTGACAGTACAGGCACCGGGCTTCCAGATCGAGACCGCGACGATCACGACGCGATCGCTCGGCAACAATCCCACGCTCGATGTCGTGCTGCAGCCCCGCACTGAGCCCCCAGCCGCGGGACCTCTCCAGGGCATTTCCGCCGCAAGCATTCAACAGCAACTCGACGCGGCAGCCGCACTCGCGGCGGCAGGCAAGGCCGCGGAATCGATCGCGGCGTATCGCCAGATTGCCGCGCGCGTGCCGGCGCTGACGACGATCCATCTCGTGATCGGTTCCCTTCTCGAACGGCAGCACGACCTCGACGGAGCCCGCGCGGAGTACGAGGCGCTGTTGAAAGTCGAACCGGGAAACGAGCAAGCGAAAGCGGCGCTCGCCCACCTGCGATAAATGTCGGTTGCAGATGGCTGACCTTCCGGCCTGCCCATCGCCTATCGCCTATCGCCCATCGCCCATCGCCCATCGCTCATCGCTCATCGCAGGGAATCGGCCGTCCCTACTGCAATCGGGTGTTCGCCGTCATACGCCCTTCAGTCGCCTGCTGAAAAAAGGCTTCCCATAGACGCCTGATCCCGTCGAGCTTCGCGACCTGTGTGCCGTCGAGCGTGCGGCCGCTGCTCACGATATAAATGAACGCCTGCCGATGCGTCCGCGGCGAGCCGGCCGACGTCGGCGACCGCTGCCCATTCACCGCCAGGATGTCGTCGATGAGAAAGTCGCGCCGGGTACCGCTGAACGTCACGCCAATCTGCGGTGCGTCGGCGCGCATATGCGTGCTGTTGGGCGAATCCACATAGAACATCGACGGGACGGAAGACGACGGGATGAGGCCCATCGCGTACTGATCGAGATGGCTGTAACGCTTCACCGCATCGGTCGTCTTGAACTGTCCGCCGCCAAGATCGGTGATCTCGTTGCCTTCCATCACCGATGCTTCGGAGTTGAAGAAGAAGCTCCAGTGCGCAAGGTCGCGGCCGAGCAGCGCGTCCGACGTCGCGCCGGTGTGATCCCGGAAATTCAGATACGCCAGCCAGCGGTGTCCGACTTCCTGTCCGATCACGCTCAGCGTATTGTTCTCGCCCAGGAACTTCGTCGTCGGGTTGTCGGGATACTTTCCAAGCCAATCCATGACGACAATCGAGCGCAGCTGACCGCCGCTGCCGAAGTCGCCCGACTGGTCGAAGACGTCCTGGCCGATCCCGTGGATCTCGTTCGCGACCGTGATCTCGTACGCAAAGGCATCCTGGATGAGCGGCTGATCGGTCCAGACGAGAAGCTGGTCGTATCGATCGGCATGCGAGGAATAGAACTTCTTCGCGACGGCGACGGTGTCGATGTCGCTGGACGCCGCGAAGCGCTCGCCCAGGGCGCCGACACCAGTCGACGGTGTCGGGACGCTCAAGTCGATCGGTGTGAATACGCCGCTGTGTCCAGGACCAAGCGCGACGACTGCATCGCCGAGCGTAATCGCGCCGAACGCCATCTCGATGGAGCCGTCTGGAAAGAGCGTGGCCTGCACGGTCACCGTCCGCTTTGACCCAAAGCCCGCCACGGCGCACCAGGTGACGGTGTACAAGTCGCTTGTGGCGTTGACGAAAATCCTTCCCCCCGACGTCGGATCGAGATCCGCGAGGAACGGCGCCACGCGCGGAGGTCCCGTCAGCAGGCGCGAGACGTTTCGCTCGGTGCTTGCCTTGTCCTCCTCCCCGAAGGTCACATTACCGTCCGAGTTCACGAACGCGACCTTCTCGGTGTCTGTGTAGAAGGGAAACGAGAACGGCACGTCGACTTCGACCGAATCGTCGTCTCCGAGTGTGAGCTGGCGGCCGAGCGTCGGACGAAATGCAAGCGCGGATTTGGTCACCGAGTAGCCAGCACCACCCTTCGTGAATCGCAGCGTACTGCTGGCCAGATCCAACGGGTTCGCCGGCAGCACGATGTCTCCCTGATCCTGGACGACGGCGATGTCGCCGATGTCCTGAGCCGCGGGCGGGGGCGCCCCCGAAGCGGCGGCGCGTTCCCGCTCCGCTCCGGCGCGGTGCAGCCACAGCGCTTCTCCAAGCCGTCCGCGTGGATCGCCGTCGATGAGCGTCTTCTTGTCAGCCGGCGCCTGCCCACTTAGCGCGAGCACGCTAGGTGGGCCGGGGTCGAACGATTCCGTCGTCAGCGCCGTCGCACACGGGTCGCTCGTCGTCGTCCCGCCGCCTCCGCCGTTCGACGGAGGGTTGGACGAGCCGCTGCCGCCGGACCCTCCGCATGCTGCCACGGTTGCTGCGAGCACCGCCGAAGTGACGGTGAACAGAAACTGCCGAGACTTGTTGGTCGTCATCACGGTTCAGCGCGGCGCTCGCGGGGGGGGCGGAACGAAAGCACCGGATTTCGAATGGTACACTGGGCGGGAATGCGCAAGACCATCGGGGTTCTCGCGGCGGTCGCCGTGCTGGCCATTGGCGTGTTCGGGTGGCGCATGCACTCGCGAGCGGTGCGCCCGATCGATGGTCCGATCGTACTCATCTCGATCGATACGCTTCGCGCGGATCATCTGCCCGTCTATGGATACAAGGGCGTGCGTACGCCGGCCATCGATGCGCTGGCGGGAACGAGCACGGTCTTCGAGCATGCCTACTCGCACGCGCCCCAGACGCTGCCCGCCCACACGACGATCCTGACGGGCGAACTGCCGTTTCAAACCGGCGTCCGCGACAACATCGGATTCACCTTGAAGGACGGGCAGTGGACGCTGCCCGGCGCGCTCATTGCGAACGGCTGGACGACCGGCGGTTTCGTGTCGGCGTACGTGCTGCGTGCAGCGACGAAAATCAATCAGGGATTCGGTGTCTATGACTCCGAACTGCCTTCGACTTCGTCTGAGACCTCGCTCGGACAAGTGCAGCGCGACGGCGCGCTGACGCTCGAGGCTGCAGAGCGGTGGCTGGCGTCGCGGTCGAGCGATCGTTTCTTCCTGTTCGTGCACTTCTACGAGCCGCACAAGCCGTATGCGCCGCCCGAGCGCTTCGCGGAATACGCGCCGTACGACGGTGAAATCGCGTACGCCGACGAACTCGTCGGGCGCCTTCTCGATCGGCTCCGGACCGACAAACTGTTCGATCGGTCGACGATCGTGCTCCTCGCGGATCATGGGGAAGGGCTCGGTGATCACGGCGAGCAGGAGCACGGCATGTTCCTGTATCAGGAAACGATGCACGTGCCGCTCATCATCAAGCTGCCGGGGCAGCGGAGCGGCCGCCGGATCGCCGCGCCGGTGCAGCACATCGACGTCGCACCGACGCTGCTCGCGCTTGCCGGCATCGCGAAGCCCGAGCCGTTGCACGGACGCGATCTGCGCCCGCTGCTCGGCGGCAGCGGCACCGTTCCCGATGCCGGTATCTACGCGGAGGCGATGCTCGCTCGCTATCACTTTGGGTGGAGCGAACTGTACTCGCTGACCGATACTAGATACCGATATATCCGTGCGCCGCGGGACGAGCTGTACGACCTGCAGAACGACGCGCACGAGCAAACGTCGATCGCTGCCGAGCGTCCGCAAATCCGACAGGCGATGCGAGGCGCGATAGATCGTCTCATCGCCGGGATCTCGATCGCGGCGCCCCAGGCGGTGACAGCGGCCGACCAGGAGCGCCTCGCGGCGCTCGGATACGTTGGCAACACGAACGCTACGTCGCTCAGCACGCCAGGCGATTCGCTGCCCGATCCAAAGGACAAGGCTGCGGTACTCGAGCGGTATCGCGAGGGAACGGAGCTGGCGGGACGCATGCGGTTCGCTGAAGCCATCGTCGCTTACAAAGCGGCGCTTGCAGCGGATCCGGAAATGGGCGATGTCTGGACGCAGCTCGCGCAGGCGTATATCCGTCTTGGCCGATCGGCTGACGCAGTAGACGCGTACCGCCATGTCATCGAACGCGATCCAAAAGACGCGGGGGCGCTGACGGGCGCGGCGGGCGAACTGCTCCGTATGCATCGCTACGACGAAGCGAAGAAGTACGCGGAGCTTGCGGTGAGCGTCGCTCCGGCCAACGCGCACGAACTGCTCGCGAGGATTGCCGTGAGCCAGAATGACGCCGCGGCGGCACGCCGCGAGGCGCAGCTCGCGCAGCAGACCGACCCGACGCTGCCGATGCCTGAAATTGTCGAAGGGACGCTGCTCTACAACCAGGGACGATACGCGGACTGCCTGCCGCATTTCGCCAAGGCCGCGCAGACACTGCAGCGTCGAACGCTGCAAGTGCCGGATGTCAACTACTACATCGGCGACTCGCTCGCGAGGCTGGAACGGTATCCGGAAGCGGAGCGATTCTTAAAGGCGGAGATCGCCGTCTTCCCGTTCAACACGAGGGCTCGTGCCGCGCTGGCCATGCTCTACAGGGCCACCGGCCGCGATGCGGAGTCCGAGCAGGCGATTGCTGAGTTGCTCCGCGTTTCGCCTGAAGGCGATGGTCCCGCGCTCGCCCGGCAGCTGTGGACCATGTTCGGAGAGCCTGAGAAAGCGACCGCGCTGAAACAGGCCGGAAAAACGCGGTAATCGTCACAACGCCCGTCCCAAACGTCCGTATCCGCACGCCGTTCGCGATCTAAAATTCAGGGATATATAACCGGGAGTATCCACGATGCGCCAGTTCACGTGGTCCATTGCACTGTCGGTGGCGGCGCTCGCCGTCCCCGCCGCCCAGTCAGCGGATCAAAAGCCGTCCGTCTTCAAGTCAGGCGTCGATCTCGTCCGCTTCGATCTCAGCGTCATCGACAACGATGGCAATCCGGTCACGGACATCAAGCCCGATGAGATCCAGATCGTCGAGGACGGAAAGCCCTTGCCGATCGTGTTGTTTCAGCGCGTCCGCGAGCCGAGCGGCTTCTATTCGGACGTGGCGCTCCGGGCCGCGTCGGCGGAAGTGACCAACAACGACGCCGCGCCGCGCGGCCATCTCTACGTCTTCGTGTTCGACCAGGAGCACATCACGCCGGGCAACGAGCAATACGCGCGCGAAGCCGCGGCGAAATTCATCCGGACGCGTGTCCGCGCGTCGGACCGCATTGCGGTCTTCGGAATTCCCGGTCCCGGACCGGACCTCCAGTTCACCAACGACACGCAGCGGGCGATCACCGAACTGCAGGACGTGCGCGGCGGACTCGAACGCACCGTCCTCACCGGGCTCGGCCGCATCTCGATGCAGGAGGCGTATCAGGTTGCCTCCGGCGACGAGGCGAGCGCGAACAAGGTGATGCAGCGGATCGAAAACGACCTGTCGGCGGACGTCGGCGGCACAATCGCGAACGAGGTCGGCGCCGTCCGAGGCAAGGCCGAGCAGAACTTCTTCAGCGAAGACCAGTCGACGAAGATCAGAATCATTCAGGAGAACGCACGCGCCGTCGTCCAGCGCGACGAGTCCAGGACACGTGATTTCCTGGCGCGCCTCTCGAAGCTGATCACGCAGTTCCGATCGGTCGAAGGACGCAAGACGCTCGTGCTCTTCTCCGAAGGGTTCCACCAGGAGGACCTGTCCCGCGATCTTCAGGACGTCGCGGCAGCGGCGGCGTCGAGCTACTGCGTCTTCTATGCAATGGACCTGAATCGTCGTCTTATGGACCTCCAGGGCGCCGGCGGAATCACGACGAGCGTCGAGACCGAAATGCAGGCAGTGACCGCACCGCTGGCGGGGCTGGCGCTCGAAACCGACGGTGCCTACGTAAACGACGCGACGACCCACCTGGACGAGGCGCTCACACGAATCGCCAACCAGTCCCAGGATTACTACATCGCCGGCTTCCTCCCGAGTGAGAAGGCGCTTGCGTCGCGCGGATCGTACCGCCGCGTAGACGTGCGCGTTACGCGTCCGGGCGCGCGCGTCAGTGCCCGTACCGGATATACCGTTCCGTCCAACGCCATACCGCTCGATCGCAAGACGTCGATAGACGCGGCGCTCGCGGCGCCGTTCTCGCAGCAGGCGTTGAAGGTCGCCTACACGACGTATGTGCTGCGGTCGGATGCGACCGGGCACCCCAGGGTCGTTCTGGCCCTCGACGCCGACCTGCCGCTGAAGGACGAGAAGAACAGCACCGCGGACGTCGTCTTCGTCGTCCGTGATGCGCGCGACGGGCACGTCGTCGCCAGCGGGACGGACACAATGCCGCTGCCGGATGCGCCGATGCCGGGCAGCTATCTCGGACACAGCACGTACCGCGTACAGTTCGACGCGCCGCCTGGCTCCTACTTGATGCGCGCGGTCGTGCGCGAGCCGGGAGGGCTGCTGGGCAGCGCCGATCGCCGCATCCAGGTGCACGACGTCGCGGGGCCGGCGGTCGCCGCGAGCGATCTCGTCCTGGCGTCGGCTGACGGCGCGCTGCCGGTGCGCGCGCAGGCGTACATCGGCGACGGCCTGCACGGCGGGCTGGAGGTCTACGGCCGCACGCCGGACCAGCTGTCGGATATCGCCGTCCGCGTCTCGCTCGAACCGGAAAGTGGCGGCGCGGCCAAGACGATCGACGCGACGCTGACGGACACCGAGAACGTGACCGGCGGAACGATGCGGCGCGCGGCGTTTGCCCTGCCGCTGACCGGTGTCGCGCCGGGAGCATACGTAGCGCATGCGACGGTCAAGGAAGGCAACGAGGAGCTGGTCACCGTCTCCCGTCAGCTCGACGTTCGTGGTGGAGATGCGCCAGTCGTTGCGGTGGCGGCGATCGATCCCAGAAACGCGGCCCAGGGGCAGATTTTTGCCCGGGCGAAAGGAGAATGGGTGACCGCTCCGCCGCCGCTCGCCGAGCACGCGACAAAGGGGTTCGAGCTGTTCAGGCAAGGCAACTATGGATCGGCGGCAACCGAGCTGCAGCAGGCGTTCGACAGCAGCCAGAAGAGCGCAGCAACGGCCTTCGTCCTTGGATGGGCGTGGGAAGGCGCCGGAGACGATCGTAAGGCCATCGGCGCATGGCGCGCCGCCGCGGCGGCCGATCCGTCGCTCGTACCCGCGCATCTCGCGCTGGCGGACGCGTACCTGCGGCTGCGCAATCCGTCGCTCGCCATTCAGGCGCTCCGTGCGGGACTTGCCGCGATGCCGGATTCAATCGAACTGAAGACGAAGCTCGGTCAGATCACCGGAAGATAGCGTACGGCGCGTTCACAACACCAAGGAGACCCCAATGATCGTCCCGTTCGTTCTGGCTCTCGCGTCTGTCGTCACTCCTCAGACTCCGCTCCAGGCGGCCGCACTGAACTTCGGCACACCGCGTCTCGTGCTCGGCCTCGAGAAGATCAAGGGCGAACCCACGCAGCTCTCGTGGTCGTCAGACGGAACGCAGCTGTACCTACAGACCGGCGATCGCACGCGCATCGGAACGTTTCAAAACCCGAAGCACTATCTCGTGACCGTGTCCGACGGCAAGGTCAAGAACATCGACGCACCGCCGCAGTGGGCGACCGACTACCAGGCGTGGAAGTCGAACAAATGGGCGCCGGGCGAGCATTCATTCGCCATCGAGATCAGCGAAGACAAACGGACCCAGCGCGCCACCAACATTCCGATGGGCGGCGACCTTGCGAAAGGCGGCGGAGCCGGGGCGGGCACGACGGCAGACGACATCGTCGACGCTTCGCTCCAGAGCCAGATGCAGCACGTGATCACGCTGAAGCTCAAGGGAGAGATCGTCGGTGAATACGTCGATACGCAGTTCGTGCCCGGGTACACGTTCAGCTGGGCGCCGCCGTCCGTCGGTACGGCGATCGCATATGCGACACCCGACGGGCATCTGTCGGTGATGGATCATGAGGGTGGAAAAAAGACTGTGTCCGCTGCGAGCCACGTCATGATTCCGGCTTGGTCCGACTCGGGCAAGCAGATCGCGTTCATTCAGCGCGACGGGAAGAAGTTTGCGCTCTACGTGACTGACATTCAATAGCAGGCTCCCGGGTTCTGGAGTCCTCGCGCCGGGTGGGGTCGCGGTTCTCCGGTTGGCAGTCATGACGAAACTTGGACGGAGCGCGGTAACGTGTGCAGCGGCCTGTTTCGGACTGGCTGTGGGCGTAGACGCGCAGCAGACGCAAGCGCAGCGGCCGACGTTCAAGTCGGGTACGCAGCTGGTCGAAGTGGACGTCCGCGTGTTCGACAAGAGCGGCCGCTTCGTGACGACCCTGGCACCCGAGGATTTCGAGATTAAAGAGGACGGCGCCGTGCAGCCGATCACGACCGCCACGCTCGTCGGCGGAGCACCCGAACCTCCGAACCCCGGAACCCCGAACCCGGGAACCCCAAACAGAACCACCGAACCTCCGAACCTCCGAACCCCAGAACCGTCGCCACCATCCTCCACGGTCATCTTCCTGTTCGACACCGTGCACCTCTCCCCTGGCGGTCTGAACCGCAGCCGCGCCGCGGTTACGGAGTTCGTGCGCGACCGCATGCAGGGCGGGGATCTGGCCGGCGTCGTCGCGAACGGCACCATGGTCGGCAATCGCATGACGACAGACCGCGAAGAGCTGCAGCGCGATCTGGACTCCCTGAAGATGCCGGGGGATACGGCCGCGATACAGCGGACGATGAAATTCGAGGTCCCGCGGTTTGCGGACGAATACGAGGCGTACATGATCGCCGAGCGTGACGACCCCGACGCGCTGGGGCACGCTGTCCGGCGGGGCTGCGAGGACGATCCGCAGCTCTGTAACAACATGGAGGCGCTCGTCAAAAGCAAGGCGCAGATGATCGACGGGCAACTTCACGACGGCGCGCGTCTCACGGTCATGGCGATTCGCGCGCTGTCGCGCGGGCTCGCGAGGATTGCCGGAACGAAATCCGTCGTGTTCGTGTCGGAGGGCTTCATGCTCTGGCACGTGCAGGACGAGCTGCGCGATGCCATCGGCGAGGCGAACCGCGCGGGCGCGCACGTGTACGCGATCGACGTCCGCGGTCTGGACAAGGGGCACGCGTCCGACCTGCTCTTCACGAAGCTGCCGGACAGGCCGGACGACCTCATGAAATTCGATGAGCAGGTCGATGGCCCGAGCAGCCTTGCCGTCGATACCGGTGGGATGTTCATCCAGAACGAAAACAATCTCGGCGGCGCGCTGGACACGATCCAGCGGGACGCCGCTACGTATTACGTGATCGGCTATACACCGACGAACCAGACGTTCGACGGCAGGTATCGCGCGATCTCCGTGACGGTGAAGCGGCCGGGCATGAAGGTTCGCGCGCGCCGCGGCTACCTCGCGATCGATCCGGCGAAGCTGCTGAAGCCGACGCCAATCGACACAGCTCCCTCGTCAACTGCGCCCGCCGCAACGAGTGCACCCAGCCGCACGGTTGCGCCCGCACCCACAGCCGAATCCGCTCCGGCGCCCCTCGAGACCGTCGTGCGAACGCGGATTTCGGACGGCGGCCTCGTCAAGGGACTCAAGGGCAACGACGAAGGGATCCGCGACGATGCCGCGTCGCTCGGCTGGGCGGCATACCAGGAGGGCGACGTCGAAGGGGCGAAAGCGCAGCTCCTGAAAGCGGCGGCGAAGCCCGACGCGCATCCCTGGGTGCACTATGTGCTCGGGCTCTGTCATTACGCGTTATCCGAGTACGACGCCGCCGCTGCGTCGTTCGAAAGGGTCCGTACCGCCGCGCCGGAATTCGAACCGGTGTACTTCAATCTGACGGACGCGTATCAGGTGCAGAACAAGCTCGGCGAGGCCATCGCCGTGCTCGACGCGGCGTCGAAGCGATGGCCGAAGGATTCGGAGATTTACGACGCCAAGGGCGTCATTCAAATCCACGAGAGCGCACTGGCGGGCGCGATCGCGTCCTTCGAACGCGCGACCAAACTGGCGCCGAAGGATCCACTCGGGTTCTTCAACCTCGCGAGCGCCCATCACGCGGCCGCGTTGCGCCTTCGCGAGTTGTCCGCGAACAGGCAAGCACGGCTTCAGCAGACCCAGGAAGATGTTCGGCTCGAGCAGTCGTCCAATGGTGGAGGACTGCCCGGCATGGCCTGGTTCCACCGCAATTCCGCGATCCAGGCATATCGTCACGTGATCGCGCTCAAAGGGCTATACGTGGACGACGCAAAGAAAGGGCTCGCTGCACTTCAGGCCAGATAAGCGATGCAGGCAAACGCCATGACCCTCATTCATCGTTTTTGTGCGCTCGTGATCGTCTCGCTGCTGACCGCGGCCGCTCCCGCGGCGGATCAGACGCCGGCGCAGGGACCAGCCACTCAACGACCGACGTCCGCGCAGCAACCAGCGTCCGGGCAGCAGCCGCCCGAGGCGCAACAGCCCACTTTCCAGTCGGGCACACAGGTGGTGCAGGTCGACGTCCGTGTCTTCGACAAGGACGGCCACTTCGTAACCGACCTCGCCCCAGGCGACTTCGAGGTCAAGGAGGATGGCATCCCACAGCAGGTCGGCGCGCTCACGCTCATCGGCGCAAACCCATCGTCGAATGCACCGAGCACCGAGCACCGAGCACCAAGCACCGAGCACCCTGCACCGAGCACCGAGCACCAAGCACCGAGCACCCCGTCGACCTGGCTCTTCGTCTTCGACACCACCCACCTGAGTCCTCCCGGACTTCAGCGCACGCAGAAGGCTGTCGAAGAGTTCCTCCAGTCGAAGTTTCATGACGGCGACCTCGGCGGGATCGTGTTCGAAGGCAAGATGGCCAACAACCGCCTGACGACGGTCCGCGAGGAACTCGTCAAGGCGGTAGGCGACATGCGGCTGCCAAGCGACATCATTTCGTATCAGAACACGATGCGGCGGGAGTGGCCGCGGATTCAGGACGAGTTCGAAGCGTGGCGGATTGCCGATCAGAACGACAAGGACGCGCTCCAGCAGGCAATCATCCGTGCGTGTTCGGACGAACCCGATCGCTGCAAGCAGGCGCCACCGGACGTCGAAATCCAGGACAAATCCCGGCAGATCATGACCGCCGCGGATACCGCGACGGCGCTCACGCTGCGCGTGGTCGAAGTGCTGTGCAACGGGCTGGCGCGGATGGCCGGCCCTAAGACCGTCGTGTTCTTCTCCGAGGGCTTTCTCACCCTCAAAGCCACCGCCGCGCTCCAGCACGCGACGGGGATGGCGAATCGCGCGGGCGCGCATTTCTATACGATCGACGCGCGCGGGTTGAACAAAGGCTCGGCTTCTTCGTCGATCATCGACGAACCCTACGCGTTCGATTCCGCCGGACCTTCGGTCCGCATGGACCTCCAGGAGGACGGCACGAACTCGCTCGCCGTGGACACCGGCGGACTGGCGATCCGAAACGAGAACAACTTCGGCAAAGCGCTCGACACGATCCAGCGCGATGCCGGGACCTACTACGTCCTCGGCTACACACCGACGAATCAGAAGTTCGACGGCAAGTACCGCGCGATCTCCGTCTCGGTGAACCGGCCCGGCGTGAAGGTCCGCGCGCGCCGTGGATATCTCGCGATCGAGCCCGCGAAGCTGCTCAAACCAGTGCCGATCACGACAGCGCCGGCCGCTAAGTCGACCTCCACAGGTCCTGCCTCGGCGGCCCCGGCGGTAACCGGCGGCGCGCTCGCGCCGGAAGGTGCACCAGGTGCGACTTCCATTTCGGCGGCGCCCGTCGCACCGGCTGCCGAACTGCCATCCGCGGCAACCACCGGTGCGTCGGCGTCCACCAGCGTCCCGGATCCCACGGCCGCGTCGGCCACTTCGTTGCGCAAGCGCATCGAGTCGAAAGGACTCGTCGAGGAACTGCAGCACTCGACCGAGCGCCTCGCGCCGACGAAGGCGTCGGATGCGGCCGGAAAAGGATGGGCCGCATATGAGAAGGGAGACGTCGAGGGCGCAGTCCACTATCTCGGCGAGGCCGCGCGGTCTTCCGACGCGCACCCGTGGGTTCGGTATGCGCTTGGCCTCGCGCACCTCGCGCTTCAGCAGTATCCGGACGCCGTCACGCAATGGGAGCAGGTGCGGCACGAGGCTCCGGACTTCGAACCCGTGTATTTCAACCTGGCCGACGGCTACATGCTGCAGAAGGACGACGCGACCGCGCTGAAGGTGTTGCGCGACGCCGAGCAGCGCTGGCCGCGCGACGCCGAGATTTACAACGCGATGGGCGTGCTGCAGATCCGCCGCGGAGCCCTCGATTCGGCCGTCGACTCGTTCGCGCACGCCACGAGCGTCGCGCCGCAGGACGGCCTCGCCTACTTCAATCTCGGGCGCGCGTATCAGATGCGCGCCGTCAAGTCGCAGCGCTACGATTCTGCGCGCGAGCGGTGGGTCGGCGGTGAAGCCGACACGAAGAATGCCGTCGCGGCATTCGACAAATACGTTAGGATCGGCGGACCGTTCGTGCAGCAGGCCAAGGAGGCTTTACAGGTATTGGCGTGGAAGTAGACGTCCCGCGCCAGGACTGCCTCCCGCATCCCGGCATCCAACGACAAGGCGAACTGATGAAGCGGATCCGATCAGCCCGGTTCGTAACGGCCTTCTTCGTATGCACCAGCGCGTTGGTGTCAATCGCGTCCGCACAGCAGCAGCCGGCGCAGACGGAGCAGGATGAGTACACGCGGTACGAGCTGCTCGCGCCCGACACGGCGTCGTTCGCGATCGACTACGAAGTCACCGCGACGACGCCCGGAGCGACGCTCTTCTTCAACCCGATCCGGAAAGGCAGCGTCGCGAGCGGCGAGTCGGTGTACGACATGATGACCGGCGCGCGGCTGAAGTTCGAACAGGTGAGCGGAGCGGAGGCGAAGTCCAGCGGCTTGGGCGACGCGGATCCAGCGACGGACTACATCCGCATTCATCTCGCCCGGCCCGTTCCCACAGGCGGCGGCCAGGCACGCCTTCGCATCGTCAAGACGTACAAAGATCCCAAGAGCTACTACCGTGACGGCGATGCGATCGTATTCGACCGCCCGCTCGGCATCACCCGCGACAGCGTCGTGCTGCCGGCAGGATATCGGTTGACCGAGTGCAACGTGCCTTCGCAGGTGCTGAGCGAACCGGACGGACGCGTGAAGATCAGCTTCATGCACCAGGCGCCTGGCCCGGCGGCGCTCGTACTGAAGGCCAGGCCCGGAGCGCTGACGGGCGCGCCGGCCGCGCCGCAGCCGCTTTCCTCTGCGCGCAGTTGGGAGAAACCGCCTGCCGAAGGACCGACGGAGCGGGCTCGCCTGACCGAACGTGCGATCCAGGATCGCGACATCGTCTATTTCCTGCATGAGCCGTCCACGCACGCCTTCAGCCTCTACCACGACTACACCGAATCACGCGAAGGCGTGGACAACTACGTCAACGTCGTCCGCACCGGCAGCACGGTTTCGAACCCGTCCGCGAAGATTCTCGATACCGGGGAAACACTGAAAGACGAGATCATGACGGGAGCCGCGCTGAAGGGTTCCGGAATCGACACTCACGGCGAGCAGGTGACGGACGATGCACAGGTTGTCGTGGTGCGGTTTTCGCCGGTCGCGAAGGGACAATCCGTGCGGCTGCGGATTTCGGAGACATACACGGCGCCGGCGAGCTACCGGCTCGAAGGCGACGACCTGGTCTTCGACCGGAGTTTCGGACGCGCCCGTAATTCCGTCGTGCTGCCGGAGGGCTGGTATCTGACCTGGCTGTCAATTCCAGGCGTCGTCCGCCAGACGCCGGACGGCCTCACGAGAATCGACTTCGTGAACGGCCGCCCGGACTCTATCGACGTGCTCATCAAAGCACGAAAATCAGCGAATCGCTAATCGCTCATCTCGGATCCGGCATCCCTCGTCTCATCCCGAACCGATTCGAGATTCGAAGACAAGGGATTACTTCAACTGCTCCAGAATCTTCTTCGCCTGGTCCACCTGTGACGCGTCGGCGCCAGGCATCGCAACGAACTTCTGCAGGTCCGCCTTGGCTTCCGGGAACTTGCCGACCGCCAGTTCGCACCGGCCGCGGTAGTAGTAGGCTTCGGCCTCGCCCGGATAGTGCATCACCACCTTGTCGAAGAGCGGCAGGGCGTCGGCGGCCTTTCCCTGGTTGATCAGGCTGATTCCTTCATTGAGGAAGACCGTCGGGTCCTTGACCTTGGCCATGTCGATCGAGTCGAGGTACTTCTGCGCCTCATCTGTCTTCTTCTGATCGACCAACGTGCTCGCCATGAGCAGCTTCACCTCGACGTTGTCAGGATCGTGCTCCAGCGCCTTCTGGAGGTGGGTCATCGCCGCGTCGGGATTGTTTTCGCCCGCATAGGTGCGCGCGATCAGCGGCTCGACCTGCCAGACGTCGGGATACTTCTGCTCGATCTGTTCGTAGATCGCGCGCGCCTCCGCGTATTTGCCGCCTTCCAGCAGCGGCGCAGCTTTCTGGAGTTCGCTTTTGATCTCGGCGTTGGGATCGACTTTGACGACCGCCTTCTTGAGGTCGATCGCCATCGGAGGCAAGGTCGCCAGCTCGCTGAACGGCACGGTAATCGAGCGAGTCTCGTAGCCCTCCTTGGAAAAATCCAGATTCCACTGACCGCTCTTGATTCCGTTGATTGCCCACTCCCCCTTCTTGTTGGTCCTGTCGGTGAAGACGTCCTTCTCTCCCTGCATGACAGCCTTCACCTGCACGCCCTCGACAGGCTGCCCGGACTCGTCCTTGACCATGCCGTGCAGGTGGCCCTGTCCGCGACTCTGGGCGATTGCCGGCGCCGATAGCATCACGATAATTGCGGCGGCGGCGGTCCACTGGATGACTCTCATCGATACCCCCCCAAACCCTTAGTCTACCCTGTCGCGCAAGCTATACTGCGATGAATACCCGTGAGCCGAAACACAACGCGGCGGAAGCGTGCCGTCGCGTCCCCCGCTCAGCCGCCCGCCCCTCAACGCAGGTTCCCGCTCGTCGCATCCATCGCAGTCGCGATCACAGCGGGGATCGCCGGTTTCATATGGATGTGGTTTCCCCGCGCGGCCGCGTTCCCGAAGTTCGTGAAGACGCCGGACCAGAACGTCCTGCTGCTGACGATTGACACGCTGCGCGCGGACGCGATGTCGAGTTACGGTGGACCCGCGGCGACACCGAACCTCGATCGGCTCGCCGCCGGTGGCGTGCGTTTCACGTTCGCGCACGCGCAGGCGGTCGTCACGCTGGTCTCGCACACGAGCATCCTCACGGGCGAATATCCGTTCCAGCATGGCGTCCGGGACAACGCGGGCTTCCGCCTCGCAAAGGGGACCCCGACGCTCGCTTCGCTGCTGCACGCGCGCGGAATGCCGACGGGCGCTTTCGTCGGCGCCTTTCCGCTGAACCGCCAGTTCGGGCTCGCCGAAGGCTTCGACGTGTACGACGACGTGGCGGCAAAGGACTCGCTGTCGGCGGACTTCGCGCTGCCGGAGCGCCGCGCGACCGACGTCGTCAAGGTTGCCGACGCGTGGATCGCCTCGCAGCAGAAGCCGTGGTTCGCGTGGGTCCACGTCTTCGATCCGCACGCACCGTATGCGCCGCCGCCTCCGTTCGATTCGCAGTACTCATCGAACCTGTATGCAGGCGAGATCGCATACGTCGACAGCGCAATTGCGCCGCTGCTGGAGCTGGCGAGGAAACAGCCGCGCCCGACCACAATCATCGTCACCGGGGACCATGGCGAGTCGCTAGGGGAACACGGCGAACGGACGCACGGCCTGTTCGCGTACGAGGCGACGCTGCATGTCCCGCTGCTCCTGGCGCAGGTGGATGGAGGACGTTCCGAAAAGCCGGCGAACGCGACGAGCGACGTGCCCGTCCGACACATCGATATCCTGCCCACGATCGCTGATCTCCTGCAGGTCCAGCCTCCCGCCAACCTGCCCGGCCGCACGCTGCTGACAGCGTCGAACGGCGAAGCGACGCCGCGGCCGTCGTACTTCGAGGCCATGACGGCGATGCTCAAGCGCGGATGGGCGCCGCTCATGGGTGTGGTCGACGGGCGGGGAAAGTACATCAACCTGCCGATCGATGAACTGTACGATCTCGCGCGCGATCCGCATGAATCGCACAATCTCGCTCCATCCGACGGCGAACGCGTTCGGACCCTGAACGCGCTGCTGACCGGCATGAAACCGGAGCTTCCGGGCCAAGAGACGCGCGAGTCGCCGGAAGTGCGCGCCACGCTCGAGTCGCTCGGCTATATCTCGACGGGCGCACCGCGGAAGGCCCGCTACACCGACGCAGACGACCCCAAGAACCTCATCGACGTCGACCGCCTGATGATGGACGGGATCGAGCTGCACCGGCAGGGCAGGACGGATCAGGCGATCGATGCCTACCGGCAGGTGATTTCCCGTCGGCCGGACATGGGCCTTGCGTATCGCCGGCTGGCCTATCTCCAGTGGGAGCAGGGACACGTCAACGAAGCGATCGCGACGCTCCGCGGCGCGACGAAGGCGATCGGCGCCAACGTGGACATCGACGTACGTCTGGGAACATACCTCGCGGAAACCGGTGATCTCTCCGAGGCAATCCCCTTGCTCGAACGCGCCGCCGCTGCCGACCCGCAGAATACGGACGCCCTGAACGGTCTCGGTATCGCGTATGGCCGCGCGGGACGGGCGGACGATGCCATCAAGGCGTTCCAGCGCGTGCTCGCGCAGAGTCCCCGAGATGCCTACGCGCTCGAAAACATCGGCACGACGTATCTGCAGAAGGACAATCTCGCAGCGGCGAACGATGCGTTCACGAAGGCGCTGGCAAGCGATCCGCGGTCTTCACGCGCGCACGCCGGGCTGGGAGTGATCGCGTTTCAGTCGGGCGATCACGAGCGGGCGTTCACCGAATGGAAGGAGGCGGTGGCCACCGACCCGCATAATTTCGACGCGCTCTTCAACCTCGCATCGGAGCTGCTGCGTGCCGGCCGCGTCGACGAGGCGCGGCCCTACGTGCAGCAGTTCGTCGCGACTGCGCCGCCGGCACTCTACGGTCCGGACATTCAAAAATTGAGCAAAGCGCTGCGGTAGGGGTGCGGGCGCGGGGGGCGGGTGCGGGGGTCGGACGCGGGGTGCGGGCGCGGGGTGCGGGTGCGGGGCGCACGGGGGGGGTGGGTGCGGGACGCGGGGGCGGGTGGGGGGTGCGGGCGCGGGACGCGGGGGCGGGATGCGGGTGCGGGGGCGGGCGCGGGGGCGGGATGCGTGCGGGCGCGGGACGGGGGGCGGGACGCGGGCGCGGGACGGCGGGCGGCGGGGCGCGACGATTGGTCACGCGCGTACGCAAAAATCCCGGAACCCACGATGTGAGCCCCGGGATTCGTCCATCCTCCATGAGCGCCGCCGCCAGACAGGCCGGCGGCGTTCAGTGGAAGGTCGTTAGAAGTTGAAGCGCACGCCGATGCGGGCGATCCGCGGGTTCTGGATTTCGCGCACCGTGTTCGCCGTCGAGAGCCGCAGGTTGTACTCGCGGCCAAGCTCGGTGTTGTTGTTCAGGATGTTGAAGATATCCAGGTCCACGTTGAACCGCGCACGGTTGAACTTGAACTCTTTGCCGACGCGGGCGTCGAACTCCGTCACCGTCGGCAGACGGAATGCCGTCACGTCCGCACCGGGCGTCAGCAGCAGCGTCTTGTTCGAACCGAGCGTGTCGCCGGTCTTCACGGGGTTGTAGTTGTACGGCATCGCGTAGCCCTGGCGCGAGTTGATGTTCGCGCCCAGGTTGATGCCGAACGGCGCCTGATACAGGCCCGCGAAGATGAACTGGTACTTCGGCAGCACCGTGTAGATCGAGCTCTTGCCGCTGCCGCCGCTCGCGCGGATGATGTCGCCGCCGTTCACGTTCGGGTTGCCGAGCGTTGGCGTCGGGTTCGTCTGGCCAGCCGGGCTGGTCCAGTGCTCCGTGTCCTTGTTGGTCGAGAACCCGAAACGCGCCATCCAGCGATTCGACATCCGCTTGACGGCGGAGAGCTCGAACCCGGAGTACTGCTGGTAGTAGTCGGGACGCGTCTGGTAGATCGTCGCATCGCGGTTCGCCGGAACGTGGCTCGGGATCGCCCCGTAATACGGCACGCTGTAACTACCGACCGGATCGGCTGAGCCCGTGAACGTGCCCAGCTGCTCGTAATCATTCCCCGTGAGGCCAAGGTCGTTACGGTTGAAGTTCACGAATCGGCGATAGGTGTAAGTGCCGCTGACCGCGAAATTCGGCATCAGCTCACGATCGATACCGACCTGCAACTCGTGCGTCATCGGTACGCTGTATTTGCCGACCGTCGCACTCGGAGTTCCTGTGTTCCCCGGATTGTTCAGATCGAACCCGGAGAAGTTGGCGTCGCCGCTGTCGACGAGCGCCGCAAGTCCTGGCGCCAACGCGGCCTGGATCTCCGCCGGGTCAGCGATCTTGTTCCCGTTGGTGTCGACGACGTTGTACAGGTACACGCCGCGATAGCCAACGACCGATTCGAAGCCCGCTTCGGTCGCGTTCATCTGCGACGCGAACATTGCGTAACTGGCGCGCGCCAATGTCTTGTGGCTCGAATCGAGTGCGTAGGTGACACCAAGACGAGGCGTCCACGCGCCCTGATCGATGACGTTCTTCGCGGTCGTGCTCGTGAGATCGGGCAGGTACTGCGGGAGCACCGGGTTGCCCGCCTGGGTGAACCCGTTCACGGATGCCGCCGCACGGCCGTAACGGACGCCGATGTTCGCCGTCAGGCGGTCCATCGTCCACGTGTCGCCGATATACGCGCTCTGATAGACCGCGCCGGTGGATGTCGTATGCCCGTAGGCGAGGATGTCCGCTTCGATGCTGGGATAGCCCTGCCAGTACGTCCACACCTTATTCGGCCCAGGAACGATCGAGCTCGAATCCACGTCCGCCTTGCGCCAGCCGTAGCCGAACTTCAGCTCGTGCTTGCCGCGGAAGAAGTTGCCGTCGAACTGGACGGCGTTCTGCGGCCGATCGGTGATGTACTTGGTCCAGGATCCGTGATTCACGCCGGCGTCGTCGCGATACGGCGCCACGTCGAGTCCGCCTTCCGGCGTGAGGAAGAAGCCGCCAGCGACGTGCGATACGTTCGCCGAGACGAACACGTTGCGGCCGAGCACGAAGTTGCCCTCACCCTTGTAGACCTGCGTCGGACCGCCCTGGTCGACCGTCGTTTCCGGCGGACGCGTCGGGCTGGCGCTGCGGCCGTACTTCAGCTTCGCACCGCGGTAGTACGTGAAATTGCCGCGGATGCTGCTGTTGAGCTGACCGGTGCCCTTGAACGAATAGTCCTTCAGAAGAGTCTTGTCGGGGGTGTTTGCAAGCGTTAACAGGCGGACGTCAGTCTTGCCGACAGCGCCCCACGCCCATGCGTGATCCTTGAGGATCGGGCCGCCAACTTCGAACCCCATGTCCGAGTACTGCTGCGTCCGGTTGCCTTTGCCGCCCGTCTTCGCGCCAATCGTCGACTGCAGATCGGCCGGCAGGTTCTTCGACTGCATGCTCTCGTTCTCGAAGTACACGCGCGCGGATCCGCGGGGCGTGTTGCTACCGGACTTGAGCACCATGTTCATCTGCACGCCTGGGGTCGCGGCCTTCAGGTCGGCGCCCCCTGTCGAGACGTTCATTTCCTGGAACATGTCGAAGTCGTAGTACGTCGAGGAGGAACCGAGCGCGGCCATGTCGG
>DATJIW010000025.1:0-34336 GCA_035492775.1 Vicinamibacterales bacterium | reverse complement strand
GGTCCGCCGATCATCTGATCTTCGTTCCGCCGGAAGGCATCCGGGCGATGGCCGGGGCTGGAGTGGTCGCGACGCTCCTGCCCGCGGCAGCGTTCTACCTCAAGCTCGGCCGGTTTGCGCCCGCCCGAGCCCTCATCGACGCCGGTGTCGCGGTCGCGCTCGCGACGGACGTCAACCCGGGCGGGGGCTTCTCCCCCTCGATGCCGTTCGTCATCACGCTGGCGTGCTTCGGGATGGGGCTCACCTTCGAGGAGGCGCTCGCAGCCGCCACGATCAATGCCGCCTGCAGCGTCGACCGCGCAGCGACGATCGGCAGCCTGGAGCCAGGCAAGCAGATGGATGCGGTCGTCATCGCCGGCGACCCGATCGATTTGATCCGCGTCGGCGCCCCTTCGATCGCGGGCGTGATCAAGAAGGGACGGGTCGTATCGGGTAATCTGGAGTCGTGAAGCTCGTCGATCGCTCCGTCGCCGATCTGCTCGCGGCATTCCGCTCGTCGTCGCCCACTCCGGGCGGTGGCTCCGCTTCCGCGCTCTCGGGCGCGGTGGGCGCGTCGCTGCTGGCGATGGTTGCCGGGCTGCCGAAATCCCGGGCGGCCACCGACGAGCAGTCGACCGAGCTGTCCGCCGCCGGCGCGCGGTGTTCGGTCCTGTCCGACGAACTGACGGTGCTCATCGATCGCGACAGCGACGCGTACGATCTGGTCGTTTCCGCGTATCGTCGTCCGAAATCGACTGATGAAGAGAAAGCCGCGCGCAGCGCGGCCATTCAGGAGGCGCTCAGGACGGCGATCGATGCGCCGCTTTCCGTGATGCGCGCATGCGCCGCAGCGGTCGAACAGGCGGTCACGATTGCACGACTCGGGAATCCATCCGCGTCAAGTGACGTGTTGGTCGGAGTCGAGCTGCTCGGCGCAGGTCTGCGCGGCGCGCGGCTGAACGTCGACATCAATCTCGGGTCGGTGAAAGACGAGGCGTATGTGAATCACGCCCGCAAAGCCGCCGCGGACTGTGCGCACCGCATCGCAGCAGCGCAATCCCTGATCGCCGATCTCAAACCCTGAATCCCTGGTCCAGAATCCGTGGGCGCTGCGCCGACGCGATTAGTGATCGGGGATCGGAGATGAGGGATTCCGTATTCCGTTACTTGACCGTGAAGTCGACCTGCCGTTCGTATCCGGGCAGGATCTTGACCGCCTCGGTGTAGCGCGCCTCGATGGTGACTTCGCCGGCGCGTCGCTGAACGGTCACGGCGTCAGGTGAAACGTCGATGTGATTCTGCGCGGCCAGCTCCATCACTCTCGCCCTCAGCACCTCGTCGGACTTGTCAATCCCGAAGAGCGCCACCTCGCGGACGGAATCTTGAAACTGCCGGTAGTGGGACCAGGCCACGGCGACGTGCCAGCCGGCGTAAATGGCCGCGGCGACGAGAATGAGCGCCACGACTCGGCGAATCATCGGCCCTCCTCAGCGAATCTGGTGGAACAGCCGCTCCCAGCGCGTGCGTGTGAAGAAATGCACGAACACCGATCCAAGGCGCTTCGCCGTTGCGACATATCCCTCGTCGACGTAGTCCTCGCGGCCCGATTCATACGACCAGTAGATGATGAGCGCCTTGCCCTTGACGTTGTTCTCCGGCAGGAACCCCCAATAACGGCTGTCTTCCGAGTTGTCGCGGTTGTCGCCCATCACGAAGTACTGATGGGGCGGCACGGTCACCGGACCGAAGTTCTCCCGGACATCGGACGACGTGACCTCCTGGTAGTCGCCGGACGGCGGAATCAGGAAATGCACGTACGGCTCGTCGATCGGCTTGCCGTCGACGTACACCTTCTTCGTCTTGAGTTCAACCGTCTCCCCGGGGAGTCCGATCACGCGCTTGATCAAATCGCGGTCGGGTTGATCGGGAAACTTGAAGACGACGATGTCGCCGCGGCGGATCGGTCGTACGGGCAGCACCGCGCGGCCGATCGCCAGCGGCGTCGGCGCGAAAATGAATTTGTTGACGAGCAGGTGGTCGCCGATGAGGAGGTTGTACTCCATCGATCCCGTCGGAATCTTGAACGCCTGCACGACCCACGTGCGGACGAACAGCGCCAGGATGACCGCGATGACGATCGATTCGAAGTACTCGCGGACGATGGATTTCTTGAAGGTGGTCGTCGCCATGCAGTGGTCGCGTGAAGGCCGGCGCTAGTCCTGTCCCACTTTCAGCACCGCCAGGAAGGCTTCCTGCGGGATCTCGACACGCCCGACGCGCTTCATCCGCTTCTTGCCCTCCTTCTGTTTCTCGAGCAGCTTCCGCTTGCGCGTGATGTCGCCGCCATAGCACTTGGCGAGGACGTTCTTCCGCAGCGCTTTCACCGTCTCCCGGGCAATGATCCGGCTGCCGACAGCCGCCTGGATCGCGACCTCGAACATCTGGCGGGGGATCAGCTCCCGCATCTTGGAGGCGAGCGCCCGCCCGCGGGCGTAGGCGCTGTCTCGGTGCACGATCGTCGACAGCGCGTCCACCGGCTCCTCGTTCACGAGGATGTCCAGTTTGACCAGCGGCGACTCCCAGAAGCCGGTGACATGATAATCGAGAGACGCGTAACCGCGTGAAATGGTCTTCAGGCGGTCGTAGAAGTCCAGGACGACCTCGTTGAACGGCAGCTCGTATGTGATGAGCACCCGATCCGACGACAGGTACTCGAGACCTTTCTGGACCCCGCGCTTCTCCTGACACAGCTCCAGAATCCCTCCGACATGCGTCGAAGGCGTCAGGATCATCGCCGTAATCACCGGTTCCTCGATCTTCTCGATCCGTCCCGGATCCGGCAGCTTGGCCGGACTGTCGATCTCCTGCACCTCGCCATCCGTGGTCGTCACGCGGTAGAGAACGCCCGGCGCAGTCGTCACGAGATCCATGTCGAACTCGCGCTCGAGCCGCTCCTGCACGATTTCCATGTGCAGGAGGCCGAGGAAGCCGCACCGGAAGCCGAACCCGAGCGCCGCCGACGTTTCCGGCTCGAAGAAGAACGAGGCGTCGTTCAGCCGCAGCTTCTCGAGGGCGTCGCGCAGCTCCGGGTATTCGCTGCCTTCGACCGGATACAGCCCGGCGAAGACCATCGGCTTCATTTCCCTGAAGCCGGGGAACGGGTCGCTCGTCGGGTTGGCTGCATCGGTAATCGTGTCGCCGATCTTCGCGTCGCTGACGGTCTTGATGCCGGCGAAAATGAATCCGACCTCGCCGACACCGAGTTCGTCTACCGGCTGCGGCTTCGGCGAGAAGACGCCGACCTGCTCGACCGGGTACTCCTGGCCGTTCGCCATGAAGCGAATCTTCTGTCCGGGCTTGAGGACGCCGTCGATGATGCGCGTGAGAATGATGACGCCGCGATACGGGTCGTACCACGAATCGAAGATCAGCGCCTTCAACGGCGCCTCGGGACTGCCCGTCGGCGGCGGCAGGCGATGGATGATCGCTTCGAGGATCTCCTTCACGCCGATGCCCTCCTTCGCGCTTGCGAGGATCGCGCCGCTCGCGTCGAGGCCGATGATGTCTTCGATCTGGCGTTTCGCTTCGTCGGGCTGCGCGCCGGGCAGATCGATCTTGTTGATGACCGGAATGATCTCGAGGTTGTCGTCGACGGCGAGATACGCGTTCGCGAGCGTCTGCGCCTCCACCCCCTGAGACGCGTCGACGAGCAGGAGTGCGCCCTCGCAGGCGGCCAGCGACCGCGTCACTTCGTATGCGAAGTCCACGTGCCCGGGCGTATCGATCAGGTTCAGCACGTACGTGTTGCCGTCGTCCGCGTGGTACGTGAGCCGGACCGCATGCGCCTTGATGGTGATCCCGCGCTCGCGCTCGAGATCCATCGAGTCGAGGACCTGGGCCTCCATTTCGCGCGGCTGCAGCGCACCCGTGATCTCGAGGAACCGATCCGCCAGGGTGCTCTTGCCGTGGTCGATGTGAGCGATGACCGAGAAGTTGCGAATGAAGCGCTGATCCATGGAGTCGGGAACAGCAAATTATAGCATCGGCTGGGGTTAGCCGCGGGAATGGGTGGATGGACGCGAGCGGGTTTCCTGCGCGGCGAATATTTCAGTATTCGCTATAGCGAAAGATGATATAGTGCGCCCCGTGCGTCAGTTCATCCTTTCACGCGATACGTTTCATATCCTCGTGGCGCTCGCCGACGGCGAACGCCACGGCTATTCGATCATGCAGGAGATCGGCGAGCGAACGGGGGGCGCTGTGCGCCTCAGTCCGAGCACGCTCTACTCCGCCATCAAACGGCTGCTCGAAGAAGGCTTGATCGAGGAACTTGCCGAACGGCCGGATCCGGCCCACGACGACGAACGGCGCCGCTATTACCGTCTGACGAAGGCCGGCCGGCGTGCCGCAGCGGACGAAGCGAAACATCTGGAGAAACTGCTCGCGGATGCGCGATCGGCGGGCCTTCTTCCTCGACGGACGTAGATCGGAATGCCGGCGCCTGCTGTTTGGCTGTACCGCGCGTGCCTGAGGCTTTATCCAGCCGAATTCCGTGAGGAATACGGCCGGGAACTGACCCTCGTGCTGGACGACCGCCTGCGCGACAGCAGTTCGGCGCTTGAACGCCTGGTGTCGTGCCTCCACGCCATTGCGGCGCTGCCGTTCGCCGCCGCAGCGGAACATGGACGCGTACTCGCACGGGATCTCCGGTATGCGCTGCGGCTCGTGCGCCGCGAGCCGGCGATGACCGCAGCGGCCGTGTTCGTCAGCGCGCTCGGGATCGGGACGATCACGCTGATCTTCGCGCTCGCGAACGGCCTGCTCCTCCGCCCGCTCCCCTACCCATCTGCCGATCGACTCGTGGCAGTCGACGAGTACAGTCCTGTCGACGCCAGCGAGCACGGAGACATCGCACTCGCCAACGCGATGGACGTGCGGGCGCGATCGCGCCTGCTGGAGGATGTCGGCATCTACGATACGGGAGACGCAACGCTGCTCGCCGCGGACGGCGCCGAACAGGTCCCGGCCGCCGTCGTCACCGACGGCGCCATGCGCGCGCTTGGCGTCCAGCCGGTCCTCGGCCGGCTGTTCACCAGTGCGGAAACACGACCGAACGGACCGCGCGTCGCGATCATCAGCGACGACCTGTTCCGCCGTCGGTTCGGCGGGGATCCGGCAACCATCGGCAAGCCGCTCGACACGCTCAACGCGTCCTACACAATCGTCGGCGTGATGCCGGCGTCCTTTCACTTCCCGGCGCTGGCGGAGGCGTGGTTCCCGCTGCAGAGCGATCCGGCGACCACGCCGCGGACGGACTACTTCCTCTCCGCAGTTGCGCGCATGAAGCCGGGGGTCAGCGTCGAACAGGCGGACGCTGAAATGCAGGCGCTGATGCACCAGATTCATGCGGAACACCCGCCGGACAACGGCTGGGTGGGACGCGTGCGGCCGCTGCGGGCCGTTTTCAGTGCGGACTACCGAGCCGGCATTTTCGCGCTCATGGCGGCCGCCGTGCTGCTCCTCGCGATCGCCTGCGGCAATGTCGCCAACCTCCTGCTCCTTCGCGCCTCCGTCCGCCGCGGCGAGATCGCAGTCCGAACGGCGCTCGGGGCGTCGCGGCGACGGCTGCTGCGACAGCTGATTACGGAAGGGCTGCTGCTCGGCGCCGCCGGCGGCGCGCTCGGCATCCTGCTCGCCGTCGTGGGTACGCCGGCGGTCGTCGCCCTGGTGCCGATCGATCTCCCCCGCTGGCTCGATTTCTCGATCGACGCACGCGTGCTCGCTTTCACGATCGCGGTTTCGCTCGCGACGAGTCTCGCGTTTGCCGTGCTTCCGGCACTGGCGTCGATCGGCAGCGCGATGGGCGATGCGCTCAAGGATGCGGGCCGTGGCGCCGCCCCGGCCAGAGGACAGCGTCGCCTCAGAAACGCGGTCGTGATCGCCGAGCTCGCCGTGTCGATGACGCTGCTCGCTGGCGCGAGCCTGGCGTCGCGAAGTTTCCTCGCCGTCCGACTCCAGCCCCTCGGCTATGACACGGCCAGCGTGCTGTCGATGAACATCGGACGGTCGGTCCGACGGTATCCGGACGGCGCGGCGTCGCGAGCGCTCCTCGATCGAATCAAGGATGCCGTCGCGGCGCTGCCAGGAACCCAGTCCGTCGCCTTTACATCAGGGGTGCCGCTTGGGGATTCGCACTGGGGGCGCCTCTACACGATCGAAGGACGTCCTCGCCCGCTGGAACAGATGACATTCGTCAATCATGTCGTCGTCACGCCAGACTATTTCCGAACGGTCGGCGTTCCGCTCCGTCAGGGCCGCGCATTCATCGACGCGGACTATGGCGCGACCACCCTCGTCATCAGCCGCGGATTCGCCGAACGAAACTTCCCCGCGGGTGACGCGCTCGGCAAACGCATCCGATTCGGACCGCCACAGAACAAGGAACCGTGGTACACGATTGTCGGCATCGTGGACGACGCCCGACACGACGTGCTGAAGGGCGACGACCGCGACACGCTGTACCTCCCTTATTCAGACGACCTCGTTCCCGGTGCCATGCTGGTTCGCACCGCCGCCAAACCGGAGCTGATGGTACGGTCGATCCTCTCGAGCGTGCATGCGGTGGACCGCGACATTGCCGTCAGCCACGTCCGAACGCTGGAACAGCTCGTGGACCGCAACGCGTGGCGCGACCGGCTGATCGCCGTCCTGTTCGTCGGGTTCGCCGCGATCGCAATGCTTCTGGCGGCTGCAGGTCTCTACGCGGTTCTCTCCTATGCCATCTCGCTGCAGACGCACGAGATCGGCGTCCGGATGGCGCTCGGCGCGTCGGCGTACGGCGTGCGCGCGACCGTCGTACGGCAGGCGACGGCGCTGGCGCTCGTCGGCCTCGGGATCGGCGTGCCGATCGCGGCCCTGCTGGCGTGGTTGTGGCGCGGCGAGCTGTACCGGATCTCGCCGGCCGATCCCGTCACGTTCGTCGTCGCGCCGCTGGCGTTTCTCTTCGTTGGCGCCGCTGCGGCATATCTACCCGCCCGCCGCGCGACGCGCGTGAATCCAATCGTGGCGCTCCGCCACGACTGAGAGCACCGGCCGTCACTTCGAGGACGACGCCCGCGCCGCGCGAGCCTCGGCAACCATGTCCTTCACTTCCTTCATCAGCGTCGGCACGTGATACGGGATGCCGTCCTTGATCGTCCACTCGATGCCGCCGCCATGAATCAGTCCCGCGCGCGGATCGCCCGGCATGATGTCGCCCGAATAGTTGTCGACGACCTTGCCGTCGATCGTCATCAGGTCCGTGCCGTACGGATTCAACAGGTGCAGATCCGCCAGGGGGTTGCCATTGACGACGAGGAGGTCGGCGGTGAAACCGGCCCGGATCCGGCCGAGTTTCGCGTCGAGGCCAAGCACCTGCGCGCCATTCACCGTTGCGTGACGGATGACCTCGAGCGGCGCGAATCCGGCTTCCTGCTGCAGCTCGAGCTCCCGGACCGTGCCGAAGCCATACACTGATCCGTACAGGAATCCCGCGTCGTCACCAACGGTGATGACGCCGCCCCGATGCCCGAAGTCGAGCAGCGTCGCCATCCACACCTCGTAGTTCTTCCGCCAGCGTGCCTCCTGCGTCGCCGTCCATCCCAGATAGAAAGTGGCATGCCGCGTCGTGCTCGGCTTCATGTACGCCTCGAGCGCCGGATGCAGGTAGTCCTTGTACCAGGGCAGGTTCTCGGCGCGAATGAGATCGCGCGTCGCTTCATATGTCGACAAGGTCGGGCTCCACGCGACGTGCTTCGCGACCATGTCGTCGAGCAGCTGTGAGAGTTTCTCCTCGTTCAGATTCGCCTGGGTATAGAGCTCCCCTGCGCGGCCGAACCGATGGATCTCGTTGTTGAGATTCATTTCGGGCGGGAAATCCTGGACGCCGTCGAGCGCAGCGTCGGGAATTCCGTAGAAATGCTCGATGCAGTTCACACCATCGTCGACGAAGTCGCGCGCGGTCGCTTCCCCGACGGCGATGTGGACCGTGGTCGGGAGGCCGAGTTTCCTGGCTTCGTCGATCGCCGCGGCCGCCTGGTCCCGATCCAGAGGTCCAATCAACTTGAGACCGTCGGCGCCACGTTCCTTCGCGGATCGAACGAGCGTGCGAATTTCCTCCGGTGTTCCGTTGTACTGCTGGCCTTTCTGAACGAGGTCGACCAGCATCGGATACAGCAGAATGCGCGGCGCCACAATCGTGTGCGCGGCGCTCTGCGCTTTCCATTGCCTGGCCTTTTCGAAGTCGCCGCCCACCTCGCGCGCGGTCGTCACTCCCGAGGCGAGATACAGGTTGCGTTCGTACTGGATCGGAATCGGCCCGACGCGCTCGTCGTGCCAGTGCATGTGCGTGTTCACGATGCCGGGCATCACGTACTTGCCGCGTGCATCGATTTCTGCGTCGGCCGCCGGCCACTGCTGGGTGGCCGTGCCGACCCGTGCGATGACGCCGTTCTCGATGAGGATGTCCGACGGTCCCGACGCCGGGACGCCGGTCCCGGGAATGATCATCGCGCCCTTGATGAGGAGGCGATTGACGGCGTGGTTGTGGACCGCCGTGGTGGTGATCCGGGCCGGCTGGCCATGCACCGCCGGTTGCGCCAGACCGGTCCAGAGAGCCGCCGCGACGGCGGCCGTACCTGCGCGCCAGTTGTGTGAGGACATGACCGCGCATTCTACATGGTCGCGCGCCCGCCGGCTGCCCGCAGCGCGGGCCCGCGGCGTGACTCGACTCCTGCCGCTCCGCATGGGTTTTATAAATTATTTTTATATTGTTACAAACATTATAAGTTTGACAGTTGCGGCCCTTCCTTGCATCATTCGGGTCAGTCATGTCGAGTCCCAAGTGGCAGAGCGGCGGCGTCACGGACGGTCCTAGCCGTGCCGCCGCACGCGCGATGCTCTTCGCCGCTGGTTTCAGCCGCGAGGATCTCGAACGCCCCATCGTCGGCGTCGCCAATACGTGGACCGAGATCGGGCCGTGCAACCTGCACCTCCGCGCGCTGGCGGAGCCGCTGAAGGAGGCGATCCGCTCGGCGGGCGGGACGCCGATGGAGTTCAACACCATCTCCATCTCGGACGGCATCACCATGGGCTCGGCGGGCATGCGGGCGTCGCTCGTGAGCCGCGAGGTGATTGCCGACTCCATCGAACTCGTGGCGCGAGGAAACCTGTTCGACGCCCTCGTCGTGCTCGTCGGGTGCGACAAGACCATTCCCGCCGCCGCGATGGCGCTCGCGCGCCTCGACATTCCCGGCGTGATTCTGTACGGCGGTTCGATCGCGCCGGGCCGCTGCGAGGGACGTGACGTCACGGTGCAGGACGTGTTCGAAGCGATCGGTGCTCACGCAGCCGGCCGCCTGTCATCGCAGCAGCTCGTCGATCTCGAAGATCGCGCCTGCCCCGGCGCCGGCGCCTGCGGCGGACAGTTCACCGCAAACACGATGGCGATGGCCTGTGAGTTCCTCGGCCTGGCCGCATTCGGGAGCGGCGACGTACCCGCGACAGCGCCGGCCAAAACGAACGTCGCGCGTGAAACGGGACGGCTCGTAATGGAGGCGCTCCGTGCGGATCGTCGCCCGTCGCACATTCTCACGCGAGCCTCGCTCGACAACGCCGTCGCGTCCGTCGCGGCAACCGGCGGATCGACGAATGCCGTGCTGCACCTGATCGCGATCGCGCGTGAAGCCGACATCCCTCTTGCGCTGGACGACATCGATCGCGTCAGCGAGCGTGTGCCGCTCATCGGCGACCTCAAGCCGGGTGGACGGTTCGTCGCTGCGGACCTGCACGCGGCCGGCGGGACCCGCCTCGTGGCGCAGCGTCTGGTCGACGGAGGACTCCTCGACGATACCGTGATGACCGTCACCGGCCGGACGATTGGCGAGGAAGCGCGGATGGCGCAGGAGTCGCCCGGACAGCCGGTCGTGCGGCCGCTGTCGAATCCGCTCAAGCCCACCGGCGGCCTCGCCATCCTCCGCGGCTCGCTTGCGCCGGAGGGGTCCGTCCTGAAAATCGCGAGTCACGCCCACGCCCGCCATCGAGGTCCCGCGCGGGTGTTCGACTGCGAGGAAGACGCCTTTGCCGCCGTCCAGGCGGGCCGCGTCACGGCGGGCGACGTGGTGGTCATCCGTTACGAGGGGCCGCGCGGCGGTCCCGGCATGCGCGAAATGCTCGCGGTCACGGCGGCGATCGTCGGCGCCGGTCTCGGCGAATCCGTCGCGCTCATCACCGACGGACGTTTCTCCGGCGCTACGCGTGGCCTCATGATCGGCCACGTCGCACCCGAGGCGGCGGCGGGCGGACCGATCGCTGCGGTCCGCGATGGCGACGCGATCACGATTGACGTGCTGAATCGCCGCGTGGAGGTAGACGTCAGTTCGCACGAGCTGGCACGACGGCTGTCCACATGGTGCGCGCCGGAGCCGCGCTACACCCGCGGCGTGATGGCGAAATACGCATCGCTTGTCGGCTCGGCGGCGGAGGGCGCGGTGACCACCGCTCCGAGCCGGCGCGCGTTCGCCGCGGACGGGGAACAACGATGAAGTTGACGGGCGCGGAGATCCTCTGGGAATGCCTCGTCCGCGAGGGAGTCACCGACGTGTTCGGTTACCCCGGCGGCGCAATCCTTCCGGCGTACGACGCGATGCTGAACTACCCGGTGCGTCACACGCTCGTCCGGCACGAGCAGGGGGCGACGCACATGGCCGACGGGTACGCGCGCGCGACCGGGACCGTTGGCGTCGCGATCGCCACCTCCGGACCGGGCGCCACCAACATGGTAACGGGCATCGCGACCGCCATGATGGATTCGAGCCCCATCGTCTGCATCACGGGACAGGTGGGCAGCCGCCTGATCGGCACCGACGCGTTCCAGGAGATCGACATCACCGGCATCACGCTGCCGGTCACGAAACACAACTACCTGGTGGCGTCGGCCTGCGACGTCGCGAGTACCGTGCGCGAGGCGTTCTTGATTGCGAAGTCCGGACGTCCCGGACCCGTGCTGATCGATATCACCAAGGACGCCCAGCAGTCGTCCGCGGAGTTCGACTGGGATGCGGCCACGCCGCGGGTCCCGGGGTGGCGGACAGCACCGCCCCTGGATCCTCGCGCGCTGTCCGCCGCGGCCCAACTGATCAACACGGCGAGGCGCCCGGTGATCCTGGCGGGCCACGGGGTGATGATCTCCGGCGCAGAACGTCTCCTGCGCGATCTCGCCGAGCGCGCGCACATCCCGGTGGCGACGACGCTGCTCGGAATCGGCGGTTTCGCCGCGTCGCACCCGCTCAACGTCGGCATGATGGGCATGCACGGCGAGGCGTGGGTCAACCTCGCGATTCAGGAGGCGGACCTCCTCATCGCATGCGGCATGCGATTCGACGACCGCGTCACGGGCAACGTCAGGACCTACGCACCATCGGCGCGGAAGATCCACATCGACATCGACGCGTCCGAGATCAACAAGAACATCCCCGTAGACGTTGCGCTCATCGCCGATCTGTCGGACGCGCTCGGCCACCTGCTCGAGCAGGTCGGCCCGAATGACCGCGCCGGGTGGCTGGCGCGAATCGCCGAGTTCAAGGGAGATTCGGCTGTCCGCGACATCCAGTCGCTCCCCGACAACGGGCACCTCTATGCCGCCCACGTCATCAACGACCTGTGGCGGACGACAGGGTCGGCTGACACCATCGTCGTCACCGACGTCGGCCAGCACCAGATGTGGGAGGCGCAGTACTACCACCATGATCGTTCGCGCTCGCTGATCACGTCGGGTGGCCTCGGCACGATGGGTTTCGCGGTGCCGGCGGCCATCGGCGCGAAACGCGCGCGGCCCGACGCCGAGGTCTGGGCAGTCGTCGGCGACGGCGGCTTCCAGATGACCATGTGCGAGCTGGCGACGGCCGTCCAGGACGGCATCAACATCAAGATCGCCGTGATCAACAACGGCTTTCTGGGCATGGTCCGGCAGTGGCAGGAGTTCTTCTATGGCCGCCGCTATGCCGCAACGCCATTGTCGGGGCCGGATTTCGTCGCGCTGGCGCGCTCGTTCGGCATCGACGCGCGGGCCGTCACGGCGCGAGGGGCGGTCGTCCCCGCCATCGAGGCGGCGCGGGCGCTCGACGCGCCGACGCTCATCGACTTCCGTGTCGAACAGGAAGACACCGTCTACCCGATGGTGCCGGCCGGCGCCGACCTTCACGCGATGATCCGCCGGCCGAATCCCATCGTCGAAACCGCGGCAGACTGAGTAGAGGTCTCGTGACTCTTCATACATTCGTCATCTATGTCGAGGATCGGCCGGGCGTTCTCAACCGCGTGTCGTCGCTCTTCCGCCGGCGCGCCTTCAACATTGAGTCGCTGAGCGTTGGACACAGCGAAACCCCCGGCGTCTCGCGTATGACCGTTGTCGTCGCCACGGATGCCGGCGGCGCGGCGCGGATCGGCGCGCACCTCTGGAAGGTCGTGCACGTCGTCCGCGTCGAGGACATCTCGGAGCAGCCGGCGATCGTGCGGGAGCTGGCGCTGATCAAACTCGCGGCCGACCACGCGAATCGCGCCGCAGTGATGCAGCTCGCGCATGTGTTCCACGCACGGGTCGTGGACGTCGCGGTCGACTCCCTGGTGATCGAGATTTGCGCGCCGGAGGACAAAGTCAGCCGCCTGATGGATGTCCTCCGGCCCTACGGAATCATCGAGACCGTCCGCACAGGGCGCGTCGCGATGGCACGCGGTTCGTCGGCCCCGTCATTGGCGGGGTTAGGCGAAATGACCGCCGCCCAAGAAGGCTTGTCGTACAGCGTCTGATTGTGGCGGCTTCCGAGGCTCGCCATCAGTGGAGGAGTCAATGGCCAGAGTGTTCTATGACGGTGATGCCGATCTGTCGCTGATCCGCAGCCGCAAGGTCGCGGTACTGGGCTACGGGTCCCAGGGGCACGCGCACGCCTTGAACCTGCGCGACAGCGGCGTCGATGTCCGTGTCGGCCTGCACGCGTCGAGTGCGTCACGAGCCAAAGCCGCAACTCAGGACCTCGCCGTGCTCGATCCGGCGGCTGCAACGGCCTGGGCGGACGTCATCATGGTGCTCGTGCCTGACACGGCGCAGGCAACGCTCTACGCCGATGCCATCCGCCCGCACCTGACGGCTGGAAAGACGCTCATGTTCGCCCACGGCTTCAACGTTCGGTTCGGCACGCTCGATCTCCCGGCGGATATCGACGTGTCGATGATCGCGCCAAAATCGCCGGGCCACCGTGTTCGCGAGCTGTATGTCGAAAATGCGGGAACACCCGCACTCATCGCCGTCCATCAGAATGCGACGGGCCGTGCGTTCGACGTGGCGTTGTCGTACGGCAAGGCGATCGGCGTCACCCGCGCCGGCGTCATCGAGACGACCTTCGCCGAGGAGACCGAGACGGATCTCTTCGGGGAACAGGCCGTGTTGTGCGGTGGCGTGAGCGCCCTGGTCAAAGCTGGCTTCGAGACGCTCGTGTCCGCCGGCTACCAGCCCGAGATCGCGTACTTCGAGTGCCTCCACGAATTGAAGCTGATCGTCGACTTGATGTATCAGGGCGGGTTGAACTACATGCGCTACTCGATCAGTGATACCGCCGAACACGGCGACTACACGGGCGGACCGCGTCTCATCACCGCGCAGACGCGCGCGACCATGCGCCAGATGCTGACGGAAATCCAGGACGGCACCTATGCGCGCACCTGGATTGCCGAGGATCGTGCGGGTCGCCCGCTGTTCTCTGCGACACGTCAGCGCGAGCGCGAACATCAGATCGAGCAGGTCGGCGCAGCGCTGCGCGCGATGATGCCGTTTCTCAAGCCGGTCGCGACGGATCCCGCTCCGGCCGGCGTGTGACGTGACCGGGGGGCACTATCGCTGGTCCAGCGGCAGGAACGTCTGGGGATAGGCCGGGCCGATGTAGTCCGTCCTGGGGCGGATCAGCCGGTTGTTGGCGTATTGCTCGAGGCAGTGCGCCGTCCATCCGGACACGCGGCTGACCGCGAAGATCGGCGTGAAGAGATCGATGTCGATGCCCAGCGTGTAGTACGTCGACGCCGAGTAGAAGTCGACGTTCGGGTACAGCTTCTTCTCGCCGGTCACGAGCTGTTCGATGCGCCGGGACATCTCGAACCAGCGCGTATTGCCCGCGCGCTCGCCGAGTTCCTTCGACATCTGCCGCAGGTGCGTCGCCCGCGGATCCTCGGTTCGGTACACGCGATGTCCGAACCCGGGGATCTTCACCTTGCGCGCGAGCTTGGAGCGGATCGCCTCGTCCACGCGCTCGGGCGGCGCATCCCGGCCGACTTCGATGAGCAGTCGCATGACGTCGGCGTTCGCGCCCCCGTGCAGCGGCCCTTTCAGCGCTCCGATCGCGCCGACGATGGCGGAGTACAGATCGGTCAACGTCGCTGCAGCAACGCGCGCAGCAAACGTTGACGCGTTCAATTCGTGGTCCGCGTGCAGGACGAGCGCAACGTCGAACGCGCGCGTCGCGAGCGCGCCGGGCCGATCGCCGGTGAGCATGTAGAGAAAATTTGCCGCCTGGCCGAGTGCGGGATCCGGCTGTATCGGCCCACCGCCCTTCTGCATCCGCCCGTATGTCGCGACGATGCTCGCGAGCTGCGCGGTGAGCCGCACCGCCTTGCGGTAATTCGCCTGCGGCGTGTTGTCGTTCGCTTCCGGATCGTACTGGCCGAGCGCCGAGGTCAGCGTCCGAAGCGTGTCCATGCCGTCCGAGGCCGGCAGCTGCTTCATCATCCGCAGAATCGGCTCCGACAGCGGTCGTGCGGCCGCGAGCTGAGACTGCAGGTCGCCAAGTTCGGCCCGGTTCGGCAGCCGTCCGTGCCACAGCAGATAACAGACTTCCTCGAACGACGCTCGGACCAGGTCGTGGATGTCGTACCCGTAGTACGCGAGCACGCCGCGCTGCCCATCGAGATAACAAATCGACGATGTTGCGGCGACGACATCTTCGAGGCCTGCTTTCGATTTTGGAGCGTCCACGACCATGCGCGCATCATATCAGGCGCGCGAGGAGCCGCGAGTGCGGACGCTGTCGTCGATGTGAGTCAGACGTGCTTCGGCGGATCGAGCACGCAGACGCTGTCGCAGTGAACCTGCCGCGCAGGCGGACGGTTACTTCGCTATTTCCGGCGCCATCTCGTCTTCGCCGGTGAACTGCTGCAGGATCGAGAGCAGACCCGTATAGAGGAAGCCGACCTGGAACAGCATCAGGAAGGGCAGCGTACCGTAGATCTGGTTGATCAGCGCGTAGAACACTGTTGCGGTGAAATACAGGCCGAGCGCCAGCTCGATCAGCGGTTGCACGCCGACCGACTGGTGGTACTTCTTTCCGACCCAGTCATCGCTGTCGCGCTCGATGCCGTACTTCGGCGTGCGGGTGAACTCACTCTGCTTCTTGAAGAGCGCCTCGAGTACGGCGCGCGTGTTGTTCACGCAAAGGCCGATGCCGATGGACATCAGGAAAGGCAGGTACTTGAGCCGCGAGCGCCAGTTCGGATACAGCTCGCGCTGCGACACCATGTAGAAATTGCAGACCGACAGCGTCGCGGCCGCGAAGAGCGGGACATCGATCAGCAGCATCTCGGTCCAGCCCATGTTGTAGCGCACCCACATCGCGGGAAACATCAGGATCGAGAGCAGCGACATCAACAGGTAATTGAAGTTCGCCGACAGGTGAAAGAACGCTTCGGCTTTGACACTGAGCGGCTGCTTCGACGTCAGAATCTCGGGCAGCAGCTTCATGCAGGTCTGGATCGACCCTTTCGCCCAGCGGTGCTGCTGCGACTTGAACGAGTTCATCTCGACGGGTACTTCCGCAGGGGAGACCAGGTCGGGCAGGAACAGGAACTTCCAGCCGCGGAGCTGCGCGCGATAGCTGAGATCGAGATCCTCGGTCAGTGTGTCGTGCTGCCACCCGCCCGCGTCGTCGATTGCGTCACGACGCCAGACTCCGGCCGTGCCGTTGAAATTGAAGAAGCAGCCGGCGCGGTTCCGGCCGCCATGCTCGAGTACGAAGTGCGCGTCGAGCATGATCGACTGAATCTTCGTCAGCAGGGAGTAGTCGTGATTGATGTGCCCCCAGCGCGCCTGGACCATGCCGATCTCTGGCTGATGCTCGAGGTAGGGCAAGGTGCGCTTCAGGAAATCCTTCGACGGTATGAAGTCCGCGTCGAAGATTGCAATGAACTTTCCGCGGCACACCTTGAGGCCCGCTTCGAGCGCGCCGGCTTTGTAGCCACGCCGATCCACGCGGTGCAGGTGCGTGATGTCGAAGCCGCGGGAGGCATGACGGCGCACCGCCAGCTCCGCTATGTCCTTCGTTTCGTCGGTCGAGTCGTCCAGGACCTGGATCTCGAGCAGATCACGCGGGTAATCCATTTCGCAGACGGCATCGATCAGCCGGTCCGCGACATACATCTCGTTGTAGATCGGAAGTTGGACGGTGACGGGAGGAAATACGGTCAACGGCTCGGGCGGAGCCGGCGCCTGGTCCTTGTGTTTCATGTAAAGATACACGAGGTAATACCGGTGCCAGCCGTATATCGCCAGAATGCTCAGGACGAAGAAATAAAGTACGAGGATGAGTGTCTCAGGCCACGTCATAAAGAGATGAACGCGCTAAACGGTCCAATCAACCATATTACGGTCCAGCTCAGACCGAAGTCAACCTGTTCCAACTACTTGGCGCGATGAACCGCCAGCAGTTGCGCGCGCTGCTCGACGACGTCGGGTCCGGAACCCTTACACCTGAGGCTGCGCAAGACCGGCTTCTTCAATATCTGCGCCAGAAACCCTACGAAGACATCGGCTTCGCGCGGGTGGACATGCACCGCGCAACCAGGCAGGGCTTCCCCGAGGTTGTCTTCGGCCAGGGCAAAACGCCCGACCAAATCGCGGCCATCGCCGAGCGAATCGTGGCCGCCGACCACGCCCTGCTGGTGACACGCACGGAACGCGCCGCCTTCGATGCCGTCGTTCGCGTCGTGCCCGATGCCTGTTTTCATGAGCTGGCGCGTTGTATCGCTCGGCCGGTTTTGACGACGCCTCGCGGACGGGGCATCGTCCTCATTGCGGCCGCGGGCACGGCGGACGTGCCGATCGCTGAAGAAGCCGCGCTGACGGCTGAAGTAATGGGGAACGACGTCGATCGCCTCTACGACGTCGGCGTCGCGGGACTGCATCGGCTGCTGCGAGAACACGATCGCATCTCCTCGGCGCGCGTCGTCATTGTCGTCGCCGGCATGGAGGGTGCGCTCCCCAGCGTTGTCGCGGGCCTCGTCGACGTGCCGGTTGTCGCGGTTCCGACGAGCGTCGGCTACGGCGCCAGCTTCGGCGGTTTGACCGCACTGCTCGCGATGCTGAACAGCTGTGCGATTGGCGTATCGGTGGTCAACATCGACAATGGCTTCGGCGCAGCTGCTATCGCCAGCAGCATCAATCACTTGGAGTAGCTTGACAGCGCCATCCGGCATCGCGGATAGTCGATCGCGCACCTAGACGCGAGTTCGCGCGATCCGGCCTTCCTGCTCCCCATGCACCCTGGCGCTCTCGAAGCCCTCGAATTCGATCGCGTCGTCGAGGCGGTTCGGCGTCTCGCGCAGACGCCTCCGGGCGCTGCACGTCTCGCGGACTTGCGGCCGGCGACCGAGCGGAGTGCCGTCGCCGCGGGGCTGTCTGCGACTGCGGAGACCGCACGGTTTCTCTCGGGCACGGGCGAGATCGCGCTACGTGCGCCGGCCGAACTCCCTGACATCTTCGAGGCCGTCGACGTCGAGGGCCGCGCGCTCGAACCGCTCCAGCTCCTCGGACTCGCCACGTATCTTGAATCCATCGCGGCAACGGCATCGGGAATCCGCCGCGCGGCCGGTGCGTTCCCCATCCTGGCGCAGACGATAGCCGCCGCCAGCTCATTCGAACCGGAGACGACTGACGTCCGGCGAAAGATCGATCCCGCGGGCGACGTCGTCGACGATGCGAGCGCGGCGCTGCGATCGATCCGCGACCGTCTCCGCAAGCAGCGCTCGCGGCTGCGTGGCACCCTCGAGTCCTACATACGCGGGAAGGACACTTCGAAATACCTCCAGCAGCAAATCGTCACCGACCGGAACGGACGGTACGTGCTGGTCGTCCGCTCCGAACATCGAGCGGCGATCCCCGGCATCGTCCATGGCAGTTCCGCGAGCGGGGCGAGCCTCTTCCTGGAGCCGTTGAGCACGGTCGAGATCAACAACGACATCGTCGCTCTCGAGCAGCAGGAGTCGGAGGAAGTGCGGCGGATCCTGCTCGAGCTGACGGACCGTTTCCGCCGGCGCGACGCGGAGCTCGACAGCACGATCGAGGCGGCGACAATGCTCGACGTGCTGCAGGCGCGTGCCCGATATTCGCTGTCGATCGGGGGAGCGGAGCCGAAACTCGCGACGGATGGCCGGCTCGAACTGCGTGCGGCGCGGCACCCGCTGCTCATCGCGCAGCGCATCGAGGTCGTGCCTGTCGACGTGCTCGTGATTCCGCCGACGCACGTCCTCGTCATTACCGGGCCGAACACCGGCGGCAAGACCGTGGCGCTGAAAACGGCGGGATTGCTGCCGCTCCTCGCGCAGGCAGGCCTTCTCATTCCCGCCGCTGCCGGATCGCAGATCCCCGTGTTCAGCACGGTGTTCGCCGACATCGGCGACGAGCAGTCGATCACGGAGAATCTGAGCACCTTCTCCGGGCACATCGCGAACATCGTCTCCATGGATCGATCGCTGTCGCTTCCAGCGCTCGTGCTGCTCGACGAGGCCGGCAGCGGAACCGATCCGAACGAAGGCGGCGCGCTCGCGACTGCGATCATCGATCACTTCCGGCGCCGCGGCGCGATGGTCGTTGCCACGACCCATTTCGACGCGCTGAAGACGTACGCGTCGACCACGGACGGCGTCGCGTCAGCGGGGTTCGGATTCGACCCGCGCACATTCGCGCCCACATACACGCTCAACTACGGATCGCCCGGCAGCTCGCTCGCGCTCGAGATCGCGACCCGCCTCGGCCTGCCCGGGTCGATCATCGAGCAGGCGCGCGGCGTCCGCAGCCAGCGCGAAGCGCAGCTCGCGGACCACCTCGCGAAGATCGATCGGGAGATCCAGAACCTGGAACACGAGAAGCGGCTCGTCGCACGTGAACAGCAGATCGTGCGGGAGACACAGTCGAAGCTGCACGCGCGCGAGCAGGAGCTCCGCAATCGCGAGGAGACGTTCAAGAAGCGCCTGGACCAGCGCATCGACGAGCGCCTGCGGGAGGCGCGGCGCGAAATCGATGCGGTCGTCGACGGTCTGAAGACACGTGCCTCGACGATCGCGGCAACCGCCGAGCGCCGCGCCGCCCGCCTCGTGCCGACCGGTGACATCGGCTCGGCTCGATCCGAAGCGCGCACCGCACTGGACGCCGTCGGCACCCGGCTCCGCGAGGCCGTGGTGCCCACCCCTGCCGCTCCGGCCATCTCGCGTCCGGCGGCGGTGGGCGATACCGTAGCCGTCGGTGGGCTGGGGCTGGAGGGGACGGTCAAGAGCATCCAGGACGGCAATGCCGAAGTCGATGTCCGGGGCAAGCGCATGCGGGCCAAAGTCGCAGACCTGCGCATCGTCGCCGGTCCTTCCGCGCAGGCACCGAAGCCGCAGGTGCGCGTCAACGTAGACCTGGCGCCGCGCACCGCGTCGCTGACCGAAATCAACGTCATCGGCGCGACGTCAGTCGAGGCGGTGGACCGGGTCGAGCGATTCATCGACGACGCGATGATGGGCGACGTGAAGAGCGTGCGGATCATCCACGGCTACGGCACCGGCCAGCTTCGGCGATCCATTGCGGAGTTCCTGAAAGCACACCCATACGTTGCGAACTTCGGGCCCGCGCCGGACAATCAGGGCGGCGGCGGCGTCACCGTTGCCGAGCTGAAAGACTAGCCGCATTGTCGATTGGCGAGTGGCGAGTGCTGATTACGAGGAGTGTCAATTGGCGATTGGTGATTGGCGATTCTAATGACGATTGGTGATTGGGGATTCTAGTGACGATTGGTGATTGGGAATTCGAGCGACGATTGGCGATTGGCAATTCAACCGACGATCGGCAATCGTCTCTGGAATCGCCAATCGCCAATCGTCACTTCGTTAATCGGCAGTCGCCAATCGCCAATCGTCAATTCGTCAATCGTCTATTCGCCAATCGGCAATCGCCAATCGGCAATCGCCACTGATATGCCGCTCTTCCCTGCTTCGTTCGTCGACGACCTCAAGTCGCACCTGGACATCGTGCAGGTCGTGCAGGAGCGGGGCGTCCAGCTGCGTCGGACCGGCGCAACGTGGAAGGGGCTGTGCCCATTTCACGGAGAGAAGACGCCGTCGTTTCACGTGAACGCGGACAAGGGCTTCTTCCACTGCTTCGGCTGCGGCGTCGGCGGCGACGTGATCAAGTTCGTCGAGATGTACGACAAGGTCGCGTTTCCCGAAGCCGTCCGGGTGCTCGCGGCGCGCGCCGGCCTCCCTGTACCCGAACCGGACGACGACAGGCAGGACGGCGAATCACAGCGCGAGCGAGAGGCGCTCCTGAAAATTCATGAAGTCGCAGCGGTCTGGTTCCGGGAGCAGCTCTCCGGACAGGCGGGCGCGGCGGCACGGCGGATTGTCAACGATCGCGGCCTTTCGCCTGCCTTGATCGAGCAGCTCGGGATCGGATACGCCCCGGCGTCCGGAGGACTTCGCGCGCGGCTGGCTGGGGACGGATTCGCTGATGCCCTGCTCGTCAAGAGCGGACTCGTGCAGCAACCCGAAAGCGGTCAGCTCCGCGACCGGTTCCGCAACCGCCTGATGATTCCGATCATGCGGGACAACGGCGCGATCGTCGCGTTTGGCGGCCGTGCGATGGAGTCGGGACAGCAGCCGAAATATCTGAATTCGCCGGAAACAGCGATTTACGTCAAGGGGCGAACGCTTTACGGACTGAACTGGAGCAAGTCGTCCATCAGCCGTGTGAAATACGCCGTCCTCGTAGAGGGGTATTTCGATTGGGCGCAGGCCTATCAGGGCGGCATCACCAACGTCGTCGCATCGTCCGGGACGGCGCTGACGCCGGCCCAGGCGCGGCTGCTCCGGCGATTTGCCGGAAAAGTCGTGCTCAGTTTCGATCCGGACGCCGCTGGTCAGGGGGCCGCGGCGCGGTCCTCCGAGCTGCTGGTCACCGAAGGGTTCCAGGTGAACGTCGCAGTGCTCCCTGCGGGAGACGACCCTGATACGTACATCCGCAGGAAAGGTGCAGCCGCGTATCACGAGGAACTGAAGTCGTCCCGGCCTTATCTGGAGTTCCTGCTGGACAGAACCGCGGCCGGCGACGACCTGTCCACGGACGAGGGACGACGAGGATTCCTGTCGGCGATGCTCGGTGTGGCGGCCCGGATTCCGGACGCGGCTGCCAGAGACCAGTTCGCGGACCGTATCGCACACAAGGCCCGCATTACGGAAGAGGTGGTTCGCGCCGAGATCCGGAGGGCCGCGGTCCAGAAGCAGACGAACGTCAGCGAGATCGAGCGCCGGGCCCCGGCAATGGGTCAGATCAAGGTGGCGGAGCGCGGCCTGATTTGGGCCCTCATGCACACCCCCGAGGCGGCCGTGGCGGCCCTGGTGGAGGCGGACGATCACGATTTTGAAGGGCTCCCGACGCGGGAAATCCTCCGCCAGGCGTGTGCTTTGCGCGACTGGCCTGCGGCCGGTTTACCAGCAGCGCTGATCGAGCGTCTAAGTACTGGAGAGGCGGCTCTTGTAGGCGATATCGCACGGGAACCGCATCCACCGGCGGATGCCGCCGACTGCACGACTACCTTGAAACGGCTGAGGGTGGAGCGCGAACTGGGGGACGTCAGGAACGAAATCAGGCGGCTCCAGGAGGAGGGCGCGGCCCTTCACGACGGGGCCATCACGGAACTTCTGGAGCGTCAGACGGCTCTGATCAAGCACCTAGACGTTCTGACGGCCGTGCCAGGCCGGCTGAACGTGTTACACTAGAATGTTTTCCCCGCTGGAAGCACGGTTGATTGAATACGGAGGCAACGGCGTTGTCGATCGAAGAAAAATATGACGAGGTGAGGCAGCTCATCTCGATCGGCAAAGAAAAGGGCTATCTGCTATACGACGAAGTCAACGAGCTTCTTCCGGCGGACATCACGTCGTCTGAAGAGCTGGACGATCTGTTCAGCACGTTCGGCAGCGCCGGGATCGAGGTCGTCGACTCCGAAAAGACCTACCGCGAGGAGAAGCTCCTCGACCGGACCGGCGAAGGCGCCGAGGAGCTCGAGCTGGATCTCACGCCAGGTGCCCTGGACAAGACGAACGACCCCGTTCGGATGTACCTCCGCGAGATGGGCACCGTTCCGCTGCTCACGCGCGAGGGCGAAGTCGAGATCGCCAAGCGGATCGAGCGCGGCAAGCTGGCCGTCATCAAGTCGATTTCGCGGACACCCACCATTGCACGGCTCGTGATGAAGATGGGCGACGAGCTCAAGAACGACGAGCGCACGATTCGCGAGCTCGTCACGTTCGCGGACGAGGAGATCACCGACGAGAAGATCGACGAGCGCAAGCGTCAGGTGCTGCGCCAGATCGACGCGGTGCGGAAGGCGTGGGCGAACGCGGAGAAGAGCAGGGAAAAGCTCGAGAAGACGCCCAAGGGTGCAACGTCGCGCGACAAGAAGAGGTATCGCAAGGTCCGCAACGAGTACTACCGCGACCGGATCGAACTCTCGCAGCTCATCCGCCGCATCGAATTCACCGAGCTGGTGAAGCGCCGGATGATCGACCAGATCAAGGATCAGGTCGAAGCCGTGATGCGCATGAAGCGCCAGGTGGACTACATCGAGCGTCAGCTCACGATGAAGAACCGCCGGCCGAAGCTGAAGGATGAGGAGCGCAAGAACCTCGGCAAGCAGCAGAAAGAGTTCAAGGTCCAGCTCAAGACGATGGCCGATGAACTCGAGGAGACGCCCGAACAGCTGATGCGGACGCTGGAAACGATCTCCAGGGGTGAAGCGCAGGCGGAACAGGCGAAGAAGGAACTGGTCGAGGCCAACCTCCGGCTCGTGGTGTCGATCGCGAAGAAATACACGAACCGCGGGCTGCAGTTCCTGGATCTCATTCAGGAAGGCAACATCGGCCTGATGAAGGCGGTTGACAAGTTCGAGTATCGCCGCGGCTACAAGTTTTCGACGTATGCGACGTGGTGGATCCGCCAGGCCATCACCCGCGCGATTGCCGACCAGGCGCGTACGATCCGGATTCCCGTCCACATGATCGAAACGATCAACAAGCTGATTCGCACGTCGCGCGCGCTGGTGCAGGAACTCGGACGCGAGCCGACGTCCGAAGAGATCGCGCAGCGGATGGACATCCCGGTGAGCAAGGTCCGCAAGGTCCTCAAGATCGCGCAGGAGCCGATCTCGCTCGAGACGCCGATTGGCGAAGAAGAGGATTCACACCTTGGCGACTTCATCGAGGATCGCCAGGTCGTGTCGCCGTCGGATGCCGTCATCAACCTGAATCTGAAGGAACAGACGGACCAGGTGCTGAAGACGCTGACGCCTCGCGAGGAAAAAGTGATCAAGATGCGCTTCGGTGTCGGTGACGGCTCCGAGCACACGCTCGAGGAAGTCGGCCAGAGCTTCGCGGTGACGCGCGAGCGCATCCGTCAGATCGAGGCAAAGGCCCTGCGCAAGCTGCGTCACCCCTCTCGGAGCCGTAAACTGCGGGCGTTCCTCGAAGGACGCACGTAGAAGAACGCCGCAGGAAGACGGAAGAACGAAAGGGTCGCTCACGCGGCCCTTTTTTGATGATGACTGCTCGACTCGCCAAGATTGCGCTGCTCGACGCGATGGGGCTGTATCTGGCGCTCGTCGTGCTGAACAATCTCACGGACTACGGCTCGAACTACGCGTTCGTCGCGCACGTCCTTGCGATGGACACGACGTTCCCCGGCAACGCGCTCCTGTGGCGGGCGATCCATTCGACGTCTCTTTATCGCGCGGCCTATGCGGGCATCATCGCCTGGGAGGCGCTGGCCTGCGGCTTGATGTTCGCGGGCGGGCTGCGCCTGTGGCGGATGCGGGGCGGCACCGCAGCGGCGTTCAACGGCGCCAAGGGGCTCGCCCTGGCCGGGCTGACCGTGAACCTGCTGCAGTGGCTGGTTGCGTTCGTGGCGATCGGCGGCGAGTGGTTCCTGATGTGGCAGTCCCGCACATGGAACGGCAACGACACCGCCGGCCGCATGTTCATCGTCGGTGCCGTGATTCTTCTCTTCGTGAACCAGCCTGACGAAGACGTCGGGTAAGGTAGAATCGGCGCGGGCCCATAGCTCAATGGTCAGAGCCGCCGGCTCATAACCGGCTCGTTCCAGGTTCGAGTCCTGGTGGGCCCATACAGCACAACAAGAAAGGCACGCTCCAGAGACCACGTGAATCCTGATCTTCAGCATCTGATCCAGCTTCAACAGCTCGATACCGAGATCGACGGCATGCGCCGGCGGATTGCCGAGATCCCCGCACTCCAGGAGGCCATGACGACGCGCGTGGCCGACCAGCAGGCCGCGGTGACCGCCATCAAGCAGCGGCTTGCCGACAACCAGGCGGCGCGGCGCGACATCGAGAAAGACGTCGCCGCCGTGCAGACGCGGCTGTCGCGATACAAGGATCAGCTGATGGAGGTGAAGACCAACAAGGAATACCAGGCGATGCAGCACGAGATTGCTGCGGCGCAGGAGACCGTCCGCGCGCACGAGGATCGGATCCTCGAGCAGATGGAGGAGGGGGAGGCACTCGCCGCGGAATTGAAGACGGCGGAGACCGAATTGAAACGCCAGGAGTCCGCGGTAGCCGCCGAGCGGAAAGTGCTGGAGGCCGAAGCCGTGGAGTTGGAGACGGAAGCCGACGAGAAACAGTCCGGGCGCACGGCCCTGGCCGCCGGCATTTCCACGGCCGCGCTTCGCCTCTTCGAGCACGTCTCGCGTCAGCGAAAGGGCCAGGCGCTTGCCGAGGCCCGCCACGGCGTCTGCACCGTCTGCCACGTCCGGCTGCGGCCGCAGGTGTTCAACGAAGTCCGCCGCAACGAATCGCTCATCCAGTGTGAAAGCTGCCTCCGCATCCTGTACTTCGTGCCCGCTGCGACGCCGGAGTCGGCTCCCTCCTCCTCCTCGTGATCATCGCGTATATCGACGGCGGTGCCCGCGGCAATCCCGGCCCGGCCGGCTACGGCGTGCGGCTGGAACGGCCTGACGGCGCAGTGCTCGACGAACTGCACGGCGCGCTGGGGATCGCCACCAACAACGTCGCCGAATACAACGGGCTGCTCGCGGCGCTGCGCTGGGCGGTCCAGCACGGAGAGGCCACGGTCGAGATCCGCGCGGACTCGGAGCTGCTGGTCAGGCAGATGCGCGGCGACTACCGCGTGAAGAACGAAGGACTCAAGCCGCTGTTCCTCCAGGCATGCGCCCTCATCCGCCAGATCGGCGACGTCCGCTTCGAGCACGTCCGCCGCGAGTTCAACAAGGACGCCGACCGGTTGTCGAACGTCGGGATGGATGCCTCTGAACTCGCGCTCCGCGGATCAGACAGGTGACACCGGCCGTATGGCCGCCAGCATCCTGCCGGCGCGCGGGCCGGCAGCCCGATACGAGTGCAGGTACTGAGCCCACGTTTTCGTGCAGAGGCCGGCGATGAAGATGCGATCGGCTTCGACACCCGCCTCGATCAACTGATCCCGATTCGCACCGGCGAGATCGAGCTGAAACCGATCGCCGGCTCCGGGCGTGAACCATCCGGCAATGTAGCGTCTCTGGGCGCCGCCCCGCCGGAACGCTTCGACGACGTCCGGACCGACTTCGCCGCAGCACTGGCCTAGGCACGGGCCGATTGCCGCGACGAGATCGCCGGCGCGGCTGCCGAATTGCTCGCGCATCGCGTGCACCCCGCGTTCCGCGACTCGGGCCGCCGCTCCTCGCCAGCCGGCGTGTACCGCACCGGCGGCGCCGCGTTTCTCATCGACCATCAGTATCGGGGCACAGTCAGCCACGCGTACGCCGATCGCGACATCCGGATCGTTTGAGACGATGATGTCCGCCTCGGGACGATTCCACGAGTCCGCGTCTCCCCTGCGGGCGACCGCGACAGTCGTGCCGTGGACCTGTCGGACGAGCAGCAGGCGCCCGGGAGATACGTCCAGGAAGGCCGCCACCTCCCTCCACTCCCGTTCATCGTCTCGAAGCTCCAGGTTGTTCGTGGTGAACACATGACGTGCCTCGAGTGCGGCGCACGTAAGCACGCTGCCCCAGGGAGCTTGCGTCCACGAAAACTCACCGCTAGGCTGAAGAACGGAAATGGGCATCATCGGGCTGGGGTTCGACGCGACCGACATACCGCGCATTCACGACACGTACACGCGCTATGGTGATCGATTCCTGCAGCGGGTCTACACCGCCGAGGAGATCGCCTATTGTATGCGTCACCGCGATCCGGTGCCGAGCCTCGCCGCGCGGTTTGCCGCCAAGGAAGCCGCGATGAAGGCGCTCGGTACGGGGCATTCCCGCGGCGTCCTCTGGAAGGACATCGAAGTGTTCAGGAGGCACGGACCGCCGGTCCTCCGATTCACGGGCGGCGCGCTCCTTCGTTTCACGGCCATGAACGCCACGCGCAGCCTGCTGACGCTGACGCACGCGCAGACGTTGGCGATGGCGCAGGTGCTCCTGCTCTCCGACTGACCGCGCCAACTCGCGTTTCCACGTTCGAGACGGTCTCGACGGTCCCGGCTTCATCGCTTCACGGCTTGATCTCACAACTCCAGCCCTCACAAGACGATGCGCTGGCGGTTGTGAGCGGGCGGCGCGGGTGCGGCTCTTGCTCTTCACGGCGGCAGGAGAGCACGCATGACCGTCAAGATCGTCGCAAACGAGAAAGGCAATCCACCAGGCAAGCTGGCGGATGCGGAGCTGCACTTCAGCAGCGGACCGCTGGAGGGGCTGAAGCTGCTCGGTTTCAGCATCTGGGAGCGGAAAACGGGACCGGGCCGCAACGTCACCTTCCCTGCGCGGCAGTTTTCCGTGAACGGTGAGCGCCGCAGCTTCGCGCTCTTGCGTCCACTGGTTGACAGCACGGCGCAGAACCGGCTCCGGGACCTGGTGCTCGAAGCGTACGCCGAGTTCGAAGCGGCGCAGCAGATCGAGGCCGCCGGATAGGCAGATTAGAGAATCGGCAGGAACTTGCGGTTCTCAGCGGCACGCTTCGGCGGCAGTGTCCACTCCGCGCGAAGCGCCTTGTCGAACTCGCCGCGGAAGAACGTCTCTTTCATGCCGCCGTCGATGATGTCCCAGGGCAGCACCGCATCCGACGACCGATCGCGAAAGATGTAGAAATCCGCGTCGATCCCGGTTTCGGCCACCGCGGCGCGCCAGTTGCCGCCGTTGCGTTCGGCGGCCTCGATCGCCGGCGCGACCCTCCGGTCGCCGAGAGACAGGAGCGCCTGGTAATAGGAGTGCCGCTCGGATTTGATGTTGAAGTACACGTTGTCGAGGTCGGCTACGAGAGAGCGCAGTCGCCTGGCTTTCCGGTCCGTCACCGCCGGATCTTCCATGGGCAGCCACTGGTAGGCGGTCCCCGGTTTCGGCACCAGCGGATTCACGCTCGCAACGATGCGGCCGATGCGGCCTTTCGAGCGCGCGTGCCGCAGCATGATGTCGTGAAGCTCGCCGGTCAGATCGCGGATCGCGCTCAGATCCTCGTCTGTCTCGGTCGGGAGCCCGATCATGAAATAGAGCTTCAGGTTCTCGATGCCGTTCGCGAAGATCAGGTCGGCCTTGTCGAGGATCTCCGCGTTCGTCACGGTCTTGTTGATGACGCGCCGCAGGCGGTCGGAACCCGTTTCCGGAGCAATCGTGATCGTTCGCTCGCCACTTTGCTTCAGCATCCGGACGATCGGCTCGGTGAGGTCGTCCAGACGGAGGGATGCCGGACTGATTGTGTATCCGAGCTCGAGAAGGCCCGACAGAATACGCTCGATGTCCGGGTGATCGCAGAGCGCGATCGACACGAGCCCCACGCGCGTCGCGTGCGGCCGCGCGATGCGAGCCAGCTCGAGGATGCGGTCTGCCGGGAACGGGCGAACGGGCAGGTAGTTATAGCCCGCCCAGCAGAAGCGGCACAAGTTCGCGCACCCGCGGACGACTTCGACGAGGAGCCGGGAGCCGAATTCCGTGTCGGGCGTGAAAATCACCGTCGACGGCGGGTCGAGCGCCTCCGTCGTCTTCACCGCGGCTTTCCGGACGACTGGCGGTGCGCCCGTGTTCGGGCGCGGCTCGAAAGCGGCGAGGGTGCCATCCGCGTTGTATCGAACGTCGTAGAAAGACGGCACGTAAAAGCCTCGCGCGGCAGTGAGCAGTTCGAGGAGTTGCCCGCGGCCGGTTGCCTGTCCGATCGCGTCGATCAGCGCCGGAATGAGCACTTCTCCCTCGCCGGCTGCGATGACATCGGCAAAGGGCGCGAGCGGCTCCGGGTTGACGAACGTCACCGCGCCGCCGATGACGATCAGCGGATCCAGGCGCGTGCGCTGGTCGGCACGGACCGGAATCCGCGCCAGCCGGAGCATCGAAAGGACGTTCGTGTAGTCCCACTCGAAGGAGACCGAGAAGGCGAAGACGTCGAAATCGCGGACGGGCGTGTTCGACTCGATCGTGCGAAGCGGCGCACCGGACGCCAGTTGCGCCGCGAGTTCCTGTTTCGGGGGCAGGAACACCCGCTCGCAGACGACATCATCCAGCTCGTTGAAGAGCCGGTAGACGGTCTGGAGTCCAAGATTGGACATTCCGACGAAGTACGTGTTCGGGAACGCCAGCGCAACGCGCAGTCGGCCGGCATGCGGCTTCCGGATCGTGCCGACTTCGCTGGAGAGAACGTCGCGCGAGCGCCCCTGTTCAGGCCGAGGCGCCATGCTGAAATCAGGTGCGGGATGCGAACGGTACGGACAATCGAACTCAGGAGACGCCGTTCGCGCCGTCCGTGGATCTATCTATTATACCGCGCGCGAGGGAGACGAGGGAGGCCTCCGAGTCAACTCCCAATTCCCAACTCCCAACTCCCAACTCCCAAATATTGATTGATTTGGGAATGGGAAATTGGGAATTGGGAATTAGAGACTACGCTTCATTCTGCCTTCTCAGGAACGCCGGCACGTCGAGCGGCTCGAACTCGGCCCCTGGAATCAACGTGTCCATCGCCGGATCTTCGGCAGCGGCAGCGGTGCCGACGGGCATTTCGAGTACCGGCCGGCGTGTCACGGACAGGCGCGTCATGCCGCCGCCTCCGCCGCCCGCAACGGCCACTTTCTCGACGCTCTCGTTGCGCCACGCGGTGTAATTGTGGAGGTCGACGGGGGTCTGCGCCGCGGATGCGGCGGCCTGCTTCGTCGCGACGCCGCGGTCGAACCCGGTCGCGATGACCGTGATCTTGACCTTGCCTTCCATCTTCGGATCCACGACGGCGCCGAAGATGATGTTTGCATCCTCGTGCGCGGCTTCCTGGATGATGGCCGAGGCTTCGCTGACTTCGACCAGCGACAGATCCGAGCCGCCCGTAACGTTGATGATCACGCCCCTGGCGCCTTTGACCGACGCGTCTTCCAGCAGCGGGCTCGAGATGGCCGCGTTTGCCGCGTCAAGAGCGCGACTGTCGCCTTCAGCGTAGCCGGTGCCCATGATGGCGATCCCCATTCCGGCCATGATCGTCTTCACGTCGGCGAAGTCCAGATTGATGAGCCCGGGCACCAGGATCAGGTCCGAGATGCCCTGAATCGCCTGTCGCAGCACGTCGTCGGCCGTCGTGAAGGCGTCATTCAAGGACGTCGTTCGGCCGATCGTGGCGAGAAGCCGCTCGTTCGGAATGGTGATCACCGTATCCACGCATTCCCGCAGCTCCTCGAGACCCTGCTCGGCCTGCGACTGGCGCTTGCGGCCCTCGAACCGGAACGGCTTGGTGACCACCGCGATCGTGAGCGCGCCGAGTTCGCTGGCGAGGCTGGCGATGACGGGTGCGGCTCCTGTTCCCGTGCCGCCGCCGAGCCCGGTCGTGACGAACACCATGTCGGCGCCGTCGAGGGCTTCGATCAGCTTGTCGGTATCCTCGAGCGCCGCCTGACGTCCGACGTTCGGGTCCGCGCCCGCGCCGAGTCCTTTCGTGAGCTTCCCGCCGATCTGCAGCTTGTGGGGTGCCGCGTTCAGCTTGAGCGCCTGCAAATCGGTGTTTGCCACGATGAACTCGACGCCTTCGAGTCCTGCCTGCACCATGCGGTTGACGGCATTGCTGCCGCCGCCGCCGACGCCGACCACTTTGATGCGCGCGCCGGTGCGCGCCTGATCGTCCAGCTTGAGCCGCAACGCGGACGTCTGATCAGCCATTCCTTGGCCTCCGTGTCTCAGAAGAATTCCTTGAACAACGTGCGCAGCCGCCCGGCCACGCGCCCGAACGCGCCGGCGCCGACCGGTCGCGCAATTTCTCCGACGTGATTTCGATGCGCGTACATCACCAGCCCGACGGCGGTGCCGAACGCGGGATTGTTCACATGATCCGCGAGGCCGCCCACGCCGGACGGACACCCGCGGCGAATCGGCAGATCGAAAATCTGCTCGCCGATCTCGGCCATGCCCTCGAGCATCGCGCCGCCTCCGGTGAGCACGATCCCGGAGTTCAGCGACTTCTCGAAGCCCGCGCGCCGGATTTCATCCCAGAGGAGATGGAAGATCTCTTCGGCGCGCGGCTGCAGGATTTCGGAGAGAATGCGCCGCGCCATCACGCGCGGCTTTCGTCCACCGACGCTCGGCACATCCATTGTCTCGTCCTCGTCAACCATCGACGAGAGCGCGCAGCCGCAGCGCCGTTTGATCTTCTCCGCGTCGGGAATCGGCGTCCGCAGCCCGACCGCGATGTCGTTCGTGAAGTGGTCGCCGCCGACCGCGACGACGCCGGTATGCCACAAACTGCCGCGCTCGAAGATCGCAAAGTCGGTCGTGCCGCCGCCGATGTCGACAATTGCGACACCCAGCTGCTTCTCATCGTCCGTGAGAACGGCTTCGCTGGCCGCGAGCTGCTCGAGCGTACTGTCGAGCACGGCGACACCGGCCCGGTTCACGCACGCAACGATGTTCTGGGTGGACGAGGCGCTGCCCGTGACCACGTGGACGTTGACCTCGAGCCGCGCGCCGGTCATCCCGACGGGCGCGCCGATACCGTCCTGCTCGTCCACGACGAAGTCCTGCGGCAGGACGTGGAGGATCTCGCGGCCGCTCGGCAGCGCGACCGCCTTGGCCGCGTCGATCGCGCGCTTGACGTCCTCGCGCGTGATCTCACGGTTCTTGCCGGCGACGGCGACCACTCCGCGGCTGTTGAACGCCTTCACGTGCGCGCCCGACAGCCCCAGATGAACGGAGTCAATCTCGACGCCGGCGGTCAGCTCGGCCTCGTCGATGGCGCGCTTGATGGATTCGACGGCCGCCTCGAGGTTCACGACGACGCCGCGGCGGATTCCTTTGGACTCCGCCAGACCGATGCCGATGATGTCGAGCCCGTCGTCGTCGGTCATCTCGCCGACGATCGCAGCGATCTTGGACGTGCCGACGTCAAGTCCGACCAGATATCGTTCCTTGCGAGCCACACTGTCTCCTTGTTCGCGCATTCCGCGTGCGCGCGACGTTGCTATCGACCCACCACCGCCACCGGACGGCCCGATGCGCCGGCCGGCCGGACGTACACCCGCTGCTCGAAGCGCAAATCGACGTAATCGATCTCCGGCACGCGTGCGTGCAGCGCCGCCGAGAGATCGACGTAGTTCTGAAGCCGCTCGAGGAACCGGTCCTCGCCGAGATGCAGCATGGCCGGATCGTTCGCGAGCAGGACGACTGCATCGTGCGCGTCGTGCACGTCGATCTCCGACACGCGGTGTAAGAGGCCGCGGCGTGGCGCCAGCGCGTCGATCACACGCGATGCCAGCTCCGCGCGGCGCTCGTCGATCGTCGGCTGTCCGCTCGACGGCCCGCGAACGAGCCCGTCGATGATCGGCAGGTCGAACTCGGAGTATTGAGGGCCGAATTCGTCGATGACCACGCCGTGCGGATCCACGAGGTACAGAGTGGGCCCGATTCGGGAAACGCCCATCGGCCGCCGCTCGGACACAAAAATTTCCACCGTCGACGGCAGCACGCGCCGCATTGCGACGTCGGCGACCCAGGGCGACGAGAGGAGGCGCGAGCGGTACGCGGGCAAATCGACCGTCAGGATGTTCGAGCCGCGCAGTCCTTCGACGATCATCTGCACTTCACCGCTCGACAGCCGCACGTTGCCGTTGACGCTGATCCGTCTCACCTGCAGCGCGGACGCGTGGAGCACCAGCGCCGCGGCCCGGAATCCGGCGTATCCGACGAGCAGCACGACGGCGATGCCGCGCAGCGCGCGCCAGCTGATCGCCGGCCAGCGGCGCCGGCCCTTCTGCTTGCCGGGCCGAACCTTCGCGCGGCGGAAGTTCTTTTCCGCAGGCGCTCTCACGCCCATCCCTCACCCCCGCCGTCCGTGGACTCGGCCGCGGCACCGGACCGGCGCGCGACAGCCGAAAGGATGCGTCCGGGCAAGGTGCCGATCGATCCGGCGCCCAGTGTGATCACCAGATCGTTCGGCTTCGCAAGGCGGGCGACGGCTTCCGGCACGTCCTCGAGCGACCTGACAAGCCGGACGGAGGTGCCGGTGCGCCGGACGGCCGCTTCGACGGCCTCGATCGTGACCCCCGGCAGCGGGGCCTCGCCTGCGGCATAGATGTCCGTCAGGACGACTGCGTCGGCGCCGGCGAGCGCCGTGCCGAATGCGTCGAGCAGATCCCGCGTGCGCGAATACCGATGCGGCTGGAACACGACCACGACGCGGCGATCGAGGCCGGCCCGCGCCGCTGCGATGACGGCGGCGATCTCCGTCGGGTGATGACCATAGTCATCCACGACCATCACGCCGCCGGCTTCGCCATGCAGCTGGAAGCGTCGTTCCGCTCCCTGGAACTCCAGGAGCGCCGCCGCGATGCGCTCGAATGGCACCCCGACTTCGACGCCGACTGCGGCTGCGCCGAGCGCGTTCAGCAGGTTGTGGCGCCCCGGCACCCGCAGCCGAATCTCCCCCAGCGGAGCTTCTCTGCCGCCGCCGCGGCTGACGACGGTGCAGCGCGATCCGAATGCCTCGAGCGCCATCCCGTGCCCCGCAATCTGTGCGTTGCCGCTGTCGAGGCCGTATGCGATCACGCGCCGCGTGAAGCGCGGCAGCAGCGCTGCGACAGCCGGGTCGTCGGCGCAGGCCACGATGGCCCCGTAGAATGGCACCTTGTTCGCGAAGTCGACGAACGCCTGCTCGAGCGCCTCCCAGCTGCCGTAGCTCTCCATGTGCTCGCGATCAATGTTCGTGACGAGCGCGACGACGGGCGACAGCTTGAGGAACGAGCGATCGCTTTCGTCGGCTTCCACAACCATGAACTCGCCTCGTCCGAGCCGCGCGTTGCTGCCGAACGCGCTCAGCCGTCCGCCGATGACCGCGGTCGGATCCAGGCCCGCACGCTCGAGCACGAGCGCCACCATCGACGTGGTCGTCGTCTTGCCGTGCGCGCCGGCGATAGCGATGCCATACCGAAGACGCATCAGCTCCGCCAGCATCTCGGCCCGCGGGATCACCGGGATCCCGCGTCGCCGCGCTTCCTCGACTTCGGCGTTGTCTTCCCGCACCGCGGACGACACGACGACGACGTCCGCGGCGTCGACGTTGGCGGCGACGTGCCCGCGCTGGACGCGAACGCCCAGCGAGACGAGGCGATCGGTCACGTCCGACGTCCGTACGTCGGAGCCGCTCACCTCGTATCCGAGATTCGCCAGCAGTTCTGCGATGCCGCTCATACCAATTCCGCCTATACCGACGAAATGAACCCGGCGCGTGCGTCCTAACATGGCTCTCCGCACGCACCGCCGCGACGGCCCTGGAGCCGGGCGGGAGCTTGATCCGCCATCACGCCGCTAGCCCACTAGCGCGAGCGCGCGATCGACGATCACGCGCGCCGCGTCGGGCCTGGTGAACGCAGCGGCGGCCTGTGCCATCTGCCGCCGCGCCGATTCGTCCGCGACGAGCCGCAGAATGCGGTCCGCGAGCGTGCCGCCCGTCAGGTCCTTCTGTTCGATCACGTCCGCCGCGCCCGCTCGCGCGAGCACCTCCGC
>DATJIW010000024.1:0-10394 GCA_035492775.1 Vicinamibacterales bacterium | reverse complement strand
CACCGCGCTCGACGTGGGTACCGTTGACAGCGACGACACGACGCCGTTCATCGCGATGGCCTATATGGGTGGTGGCGATCTCGGACAGCGCATCGCCGCCTCGGGCGGCGTCCAATCGCCGGAGGAGGTCGCCAGTTGGCTGGGCGACATCGGCGAGGCCCTCGATCTCGTCCACGAACACCACGTGCTGCATCGGGACGTGAAGCCGGGCAATATTCTGTTCGATCGTGCCGGCCCGAACGGTGAGCCGTTTCTCGCGGACTTCGGGATCGCGAAGGCGCTCGAGGGCGAGATGATGGTGCACACCCATACGGGAGAGCACCTGGGCTCGCCGAAGTACATGCCGCCGGAAACATGGTTCGGGACGCCAGGCCCCGGATTCGATCAGTATTCACTCGCGTGCGTGGCGTATGAAGCGCTGGCGGGAACGCTGCCGCACACGGCGGACAATGCGCTGGCGCTGGCGATGGAGAAGAACGCGAAGCCGGCGCGGCCGCTGACGGAGGTCGCGCCGCACGTGCCCGTTGCGGCGGCGGCGGCGCTGATGCGCGGCCTCGAGAAGGATCCGGCGCAGCGGTTTCAGTCGTGCAGCGAGCTGGCGCGCGCGTTTGTGCAGGGATTGACCGCAGCGTCTATTCCGATCGGACGTCCGCTCGAGGTAACCGCTGTTTCCGGCGTGCAGGAGATTCAGCGGCACGCGGTCACATCGGCGACGACGGTCGAGCGCCAAGCGGTAGCCGAAGTCCAGGTGGGGGCCGCGGCCCCGCGCCTGCGGTGGGTACAGATCCTCGCGGTTGCCGGGGCGTTATGCGGTTTCACATTTGCGGCGACGTCGGGCTGGACGATGAACGGATCCGCCCCTTCCTTCGTCATTGCCAGCTTGCTTTGCTATGCGATGGTATTGCTCGCGTGGGCGATCCCGCGGCTGCGGGTTGCGACGCTGCGCAGCGTGTCGCTGTTTGTGGGCGTCGCGCTCGAGGTCTTCCTCATCGGACTGATCCTCACGCCTGTGGCCGGTACCAATGACTTGCCTGTTGCCGTTCCGATTGCGGTCATCCTGGTCGGCACTGCTCTGGTCATCGGTCGAAGCCGAAACCTGAACGTCCGCGACGGCAACGCTCTGCTGGCGATCCAAGTGCCGACGCTGGGTCTCTTGTTGTGGCTGGCCGGCCAGGTTGTCCCCGCCGCACCGACGCCGCTGACCGTTCTCTCGGGAATGGGACTCATCGTCGTCGCCTTCGGCGTGCCATTCGTTGCGCCGCGGGTGCCGTTTCTCGTGGAGGAGAAGATTCCATCGACGCGTGTCCGCGGCTCGTTCGTGGGGTTCTCGGTCGCAGCGACGCTATTCGGATTGGCTGCGCCACTGATTTTCTACCGAGGCGTCGGTTGGGAGGCCCTGATCCCGGAACTCTTTTTCGCGGGCGGAGTGGTGCCGTTGACGGTTTTCAGTGCGGTCCAACGGCGGCCCGGAGGTGCGCTTTCTGCCACGGGACGTGGGATCGCTTACGGGTGCGCGGTTCTGATTGCGATGTTTATTGCCAGTCGGTTCGCTTTCACGACGGTGGCGCTGTTGGGCGCGACCACGTTTCGACTCACGGAAGCGAGCTTTCGAACGGCTTTCCTAATGTGCCATGTCCTGCCGGCGGGCGTCCTTGCCATCGCGCTGCTTTACTGGACATCCGCTCGCCGCGCCGCCGCGCGTGCGCTCGCGCCGGTCCTCGCGTTGCACGTCTCGTGGATCACGGCGGCCGCACTGCTCGTCCCAGCCGCTTTTTCGAAACTGGCTTTTTTTGGTCAGCCCTACTCCCGGCTGCCCGGATCGCTGGTCGTGGCATCCGCCGCGGCGTCGATTGCCGCGGTCGTGAGCGTGCGACGGCCTGGAGGTCGGACACGCGAGCGAGGCGCCGCCGGCCGGCTACTCGGCGCGCAGTAGTTCTCCGACAGGTACCACCGGTCCGCCAATTCCGCTCCGAGCGAGGAGTTCGGCGGCTCGCTCGGGCTGCCACCACGCCTGCAGCACGACACTTCGTACAGCCGATGGTGGCGATGCGGTCGCTCTAAGCTCGGCTCTCGGCCAAAGGCGACGTGGGCCAATGGACTGCGGAGCGGCTGAGCCATCGGATCCTGCTAAAGTTCCCGGCATGAGACGACATCACGAGCCATCGCGCGCAGGCTTACACCACGCGTGCAGGGTTTCGCGGCGCGAGATGCTCGGTACCACGCTCGGAGCGATGACGGCGGCCTTTCTTCCTTTCACCCCGTTGGACGGCAGCTATCGGACGCGTACGTCGGCACTGACTGCGTCGGATCTGGACGTAGCATTCGCAGCGGCCAGGTGGGTACGCGCGGCGCGTCGCGAGACGGCAACGGGTATCACGTGGCCCGCGGATCCGGGTCAGCCGGCAAGCGTCGGCCGGGATCTCTATAACGGAATACCCGGCGTGGTCCTCTTTCACCTGGAGCTGTATCACGCGACGCACGACCGCGTGTGGCTGGATGAGGCAAAGGCCGGAGCACGCGAAATCATCGCGCAGTTGCCCGCCATGGACACAGCGGCAGACTGCGGCCTCTACACAGGTCTGGGCGGCGCGGCATTCGTTCTCGAAGAAACCCATCGCGCGAGCGGCGATGGCCGGTTCCGGGACGCCGCTGCTCGCGCGATCGCGTCGATCCACGCCAATGCTCGGCGGGTGGGGAGCGGCGTCGCCTGGAGCGGCGAGAGCGCGACCGACGACATCATCAGCGGCAGTGCGGGAATTGGTCTCCTGCTCCTGTGGGCTGATCGCCGGATCAAGGAGACGCAGAACCGCGCACTCGCAGTCGCGGCTGGCCGCCGCCTCGTCGAAGTCGGCCGGCCCGCGAACGGAGGACTGAAGTGGGCGATGGAGCCGGATGGCGCGCGGCTCTATCCGAATTTCTCGCATGGCACCGCAGGAGTCGCGTATTTCCTCGCGGCATTGCATCGCGCGACCGGAGATCGGGCATTCGTCGACGCCGCAGTCGCAGGCGCAAAGTACCTGGAAGCCGTCGCGAATACCGAGCAGGACGGTCTCAAGGTGTTCCACCACGAACCGGGGGGTGAAGATCTCTACTACCTGAGTTGGTGTCACGGACCTGCCGGAACGTCACGGCTGTTTTACGAGCTCGCCCGCACCACCGGCGACAAACGCTGGCTGACGTCGATCCAGCGCGCCGCACGCGCCATAACGGCGAGCGGAATCCCCGAGCAGCGGACCCCCGGTTTCTGGAACAACATCAGCCAGTGCTGCGGAAATGCCGGCGTCGGTGAATACTTCCTGACCTTGAACCGCCTCATGCCGGATCCTGCGTATGCGGAGATGGTCAGCCGCGTGAGGAACGACACCCTGCTTCGCGCGACGGTGGCAGAGATGCAACGGCCGCCGCATTCCCGCGGCATGAAGTGGATTCAAGCGGAGAACCGCATACAGCCCGACGTGATAGTCGCGCAGACGGGGTTCATGCAGGGCGCCTCCGGAGTGGGCACATTCTTTCTGCATCTGGATGCCGCGAAAACCCGCCGCGCGGCCCACGCGATTCAGTGGCCGGATTCGCCGTTCGCGTGAAACCACCCGGATACTCGTGGCGGCCTCGCAGCCCGGGTGCGCCCCGCCAAGGGAGACGAACAGGCTGGGAGCGATGATCTGAGAGCTCACACCGAGCGGGATTGCGTCAAGACGCGGTGCAGGCGGTCGCGCCACGTGCGCGTAGCGGCGAGACGCGTGCCGTCGCGGAGAATGATCTCCGCATCACCGTGCGACGTGGGCGCCAGGGTCGCGATGCGATCGACGGCAACGATAGCGGACCGGTGGATGCGGACGAATCGGTACGGATCGAGGCGGCGTTCGAGCGTCGCAAGCGTTTCACGAAGCAGGTATTCCCGTGACTCGACGTGAAGGCGGATGTAGTTGTCCGCCGCCTCCATCCAGTCGACGGACGCGACGTCCAGCACGATCGAGCGTCGGCCTGAAGAGGCGATCACTCGCGAGATGTAGGACGTGCGGCTGCGCAGCGCCTCCGCCAAGGCGGTGAGCGCCGGGTCAGGTACTCGCGCCGCGAGCCGTGCGCGGGCGCGATCGAGCGCCGTCCGAAACCGCTCGACCGTGAAGGGCTTCAGTAGATAGTCCACCGCATGCACGTCGAACGCGCGGAGCGCATAGCGGTCGAACGCGGTAACGAACAGAATCTCAGGCAGTTCACCCGGCGGAATCGTCTGGACGACGTCGAAGCCATCGTGCTCGGGCATCTGCACGTCCAGAAACACGAGGTCGGGATGGTCGCGCGCGATCGTCTGGATCGCTGACAAGCCGTCGACGCATTCTCCGGCAATCCGGACGTCGGGTTCAGCCACGAGGAGACGGCGGATCCGCCGCCGCGCCGGCGCCTCGTCATCCACGACCAGCGCGCGGATCGTCATCCGACGACTTCCCCCGCGTCGAACGGCAGCTCGATGATCGTTCGCGTGCCGCCTCCAGTGGCGGGGGCGAGGTCCAGCCGCGCAAGGCCGCCATAGAGCGTCTCGAGACGGGCGCGGGTGTTGCCGAGTCCGATACGTTCCCGCCGTGCTGCCGCGGCATTGTCACCGTCATTGCTGACCGCAATCGCGAGCCGCAGGCCCGTCACGCTGACGTCAATGTCCACGCGCCCGGCGTCGATCCGGGCGCCAAGTCCGTGGTGGATGGCGTTCTCGACGATGGGCTGCAACAGCAGCGGCGGCACCAGCGCGCCGCGGGCAGAGTCGTCGACTGACACCGTCAGCTGTAGACGATCGCCAAACCGCGCCTTCTGGATGGCGACATACCGCGACAGCAGATCGAGTTCTTCGACGAGGGTGATCCGCTGCACGCTGCCCAGTTCGAGGGTGCGGCGCAGCAGATCGCTGAGATGGGAAATCATCGTGTCCGCCGTGTCCGGATCCTCGTGCACCAGTTCGGCAATCGTGTTGAGCGTGTTGAACAGGAAGTGCGGCTGCAGTTGCATGCCGAGCATCTGCAGGCGGGTTTCGGCCAGCCGGGCTTCCAGTTGGTCGCGATCCCGGCTTTGCCGGTAGAACTCAACGGCATGCGCCGCGGCAACGACGCCGAAATACATCGCGAAATTGAACGCGACGGTGCTGGCGAGCAGGTATATCCAGACCCCCGTCAGCGCGGCCAGGACCGCGCGGTCGATCATCATCTTTCCGAAGGCGAATACGGCGCCGCTGCACACGTGGAGCGCAAGATGAAACCAGAAGCGGCGGCCGCGAAGCGGCACTCGTCGTGCCAACGCCACGATTGCGGGCGTCACCAGCGCCCATAGCCAGTACTCTGCAAGCGACCGCCGGATGGTCAGCGTCCAGTAGGGCGGGCGCCCGGTCGACTTGTACGTAAGAGAATTGCCCACCGCGAAGAAAAGCGCGATCGCGGTCCAGCCCGCCCAGACGGCCAGCCACACGCGCGCGCGCTTCATCTCATCGCTTCTCGAGCGCCGCGATGCGCGATTTCGCGAGCTGGTTGTCGGGATCCTTCTCTATGGCCTGATGGTACCGCTGGAGGGCCTTCACCTTGTCGCCGGTGGTTTCGAACAACCGTCCGAGCTGGGTGTCGATCGCGCTCGACTTCGGATAGTATTCGCCGTTCATGTCGAGGATTGCGATGGCAGCCGTCACGTTGCCGGATTCCACCAGTCTCCGCGCCAGCTCGTTGATCTCCCATTCGCCGAAATTGTAGCGGCCCGACAGTGTATCGTCGTTCCGGAGCTCGCGGTACCGGGCGACCGCTGCATCCGTCCCATCCTTCGCAACGATCTCGAACAGCGTCGTCTGCAGCGATTTGGGCAGGGCCAGTCCGTGATGGCAGGTCACGCAGTCCACGTCGACGCGCGGCTCGGCCCGGGACGGCACCTGGGGCAACATCGTCTTGTTGATGGCGTCCACCATCTTCAGCATCGCACGCGCCTTGAGCTTGGCGGGCTTGTCATCGGAGGAGAAGTCGACGCCGTCGAAGGAGATGCCGTCTCCCCCTGCGTGGCAGTACTGACAGCGCACGCTGAGTGCGAACGAGAATTCGCGCATGCGCTGAATCAATGCGTCGCGGCTGATGTCGGCGGGGAAGAACTGCAGGTTTTTCCCTTTCCATGGCGGCGGCTGGGTTGAGGGTGCCTGGCCGGCGGCCGGAACAGTCACGGCGGAGACCGCGGCAAGGACGAGTAGTCGAACGCGCATGTATTCCTCCGCAGTTGGATGCCCAAGCATGAGGCATTTCACCTGCAGCGATCCAGCATTGGGGCGGTACGGTCCTGGCGCGGGACGAACCGGCTCGAACGCGTTCGTCCGACGCGTTGGAGCATGAGCCTCGAAGGGTCCTGTGCACGTTCGTCAGACTCATGGCGCGCGTAGATCTGACGGTCGAAGCGGGCAGAGTGCGGAGCCCTGTTACGCTAGACCTCTCGCATGTGGGACGCGTTACGCCTTGATGTTCGGCACTCTGTCCGCAGCCTGCGACGGGCTCCGGCGTTCTCCCTGATCGTCATCGTCACGCTGGCGGTGGCGATGGGTGCGACGACGGCGGTCGTCAGCCTGCTCAACGCACTCGTCTTTCGAACGGTCGCGGTTGCTCATCCCGAACAACTCGTGGCTCTGTCGGCCCTCGATCCCCAGGCGAATGTGGACGGCTACTTCTACGCCGACACTTTCAAGGCGTACTGCGCCGTCCAGCGTTCCTTCGCCCAGATGGCGATGTACTCCGGCGGCGGGCTCACGCGCGTCGAAGCGCCGTCCGGAGAGTTCGACGCCTCGACCGAGACGGTGTCATCGAGCTATCTCGATCTCGTCGGCGCGCGGCTGTCGGCGGGGCGCTTCTTCAGCGATTCCGACGAAGCGGTCGTTGTGATCACCGAGGCGTTCCGGCGGCGGCTCTTCGGGAATGGTGCAGGGATTGGAGAGACGGTCAAAGTCGACGCGGTGCCGGTGACGGTGATCGGCGTCCTGGCGGACGGATTCGACGGCCTGGAGTCCGACGGGAGGGCGGACATCATCGTGCCCTTCGCGTTGAGGCGAGCGGCGGGCGGTGACGTGTCTCAGCCGTTGCAATCGCGGACCATTGTCGGACGCCTCGCGCGCGGCGTGTCGTTCGCCGCGGCGCGCGCCGAACTGCTCACGCGGTGGCCGTCGATTCAGTCAGCGACCGTGCCGGCGGCGCTGAGTGACGTCGAGCGGGAAAGGCTGCTCCGTCAGCGGCTGGACGTGGCCGCGCTCGCGACAGGCTTCTCTGGTCTCCGGAGCCGCTACGGCACAACGCTCTGGGTGCTCCTGGCGCTGATGGGCATGCTCCTGGCGGTGGTGTGCGCCAACCTGGCCGGCCTCGCCCTGGCGCGTTCGCTGACCCGGCGGCACCAGGTCGCAATTCGTCTCGCCCTCGGTGGCAGCACCCGGCGCGTGTTCTGGCAATTGCTGATCGACGGGTTCCTCTTGTCCATGGTGGCGTTCGCCGGTGCGCTCCCGCTGGCGTGGTGGATCACCCAGGCCATGAGGGCGTCCCTCGTCGCCGGTCGCTCGCCTGACAAGTTTCCGAGCGTGACGCCTGACGCCGGCGTCCTCGCCGCAACGGCGCTGCTGACGGCCTCGATTGGCCTCGCGATTGGGGTCATCGCCGCGTGGCAGTCGGTCGCGGTGCGCGTCGACCAAAGCCTGCGCGGCCGGGGGATCGCCGGCTCGTTGGGGCGCGTCGGGCGCGTCCTGCTCGTCGCCCAGGTCGCGCTGTCCATGACGTTGCTGGTCGGGGCCGGACTGTTCACCGCGACGGTGGCCCGCTTACGCGCGAACGATACATCACTCCAGTCCCAGCGCATCGTCTTCACGCGCGCCTTTCGTGAGCCTGGAGATCGGCAACTGTTGCCGCAGGGTTACTACCGGTCGCTCGTCACCGGCCTTGCCAGCATGTCGGGCGCCGATGCGGCTGCGCTGTCGGTCTACTACCCGACGTACTTCGGAGTGAAGGGCCACCTGCCGATCGATTATCACTACACGCAGGCCGACGGTGTCACGCCGCTTGATGCGCCAGTGCTGACGGACTACGTGTCGCCCGGTTTTTTCGATCTGTTCCGGATCCGGCGCCTGAGCGGCCGTGACGTCTCGTGGGACGACGGCCTCGAGAAGCCGCCGGTTGCCCTGCTCTCGGCATCCCTGGCTCGGGCGCTCTTTCCGGCAGGCAACCCCGTCGGCCGACAGATTCGGATTGCCGGACCGCAGGGACGTGAGGTTGAAATCATCGGCGTCGTCGCGGATGCTCCCTACGGCACCCTGGACGACCCGCATCCGCTCGTCGTTTTTCGGCCGATCATGCAGGAAGTCGGGAGAGCGCAGTTCCCGATGGCCTATGTCCGCGCGACCGGCGACCTCGCAACACTGCGCGATGAGTACACGCGCGTCGTGAAGTCGCTCGGACACCGGTCTCTGCGCAACTTTTTCATCACCTCGTCGGAATGGGTCGATCTTGCGCTGTTGCAGGAACGCTTCATGGCTGGGTTGGCCACATTTGCCGCGGCCATCACGATCCTGCTGGCCTGCATGGGCGTGTACGGGCTGCTCGCGTACTCTGTGGCGGCGCGGGTTCGAGAAATCGGCGTGCGCCTGGCGCTCGGCGCCTCGCGCGGCAGGGTCGTCTGGATGATCGTCGGTGACGGACTGGCGGTCGCGGTGCCCGGTGTGCTCATCGGCGCTCCGTGCGCATGGGCCGCCGCGCGGATCGTGCGCGCACAACTGTACGGCGTCGGCCCCAGCGATCCCCGAACGCTGTGGATCGCCGCGGCCACCTCCCTGGTGACGGTGCTCGCCGCGTCATGGCTTCCGGCGCTGCGCGCGTCGAGGATCGCGCCGATGGAGGCACTGCGTGAGGAATAACACTTGCGCTGCGATCATGCGACGCATCCGAGCTATCCGGCCGGTCATCTGCGACCATGTATTGAACGGGCGCGGGTTCGCGCCTACTGACGTACTCGAAACAGCCTGGTGGGATACAAGTCGTTCCGGCGCGGCTTCGCAGGGTCGTAGACGATCGATACGAGTGCACCATTGTGGAGCCGTGCGTCTCGTTGCGTCCTGCCGTCGACGGTAGATCCGTCGGGAAGCTGGAATTCGTATTTCAGGACGTACCCATATTTCGGAACGCGTCCCTGCGGGTTACTGGTGACGACTCCGGCCACCGGTTCTCCGTATCTGAGCAGCCGCCGCTCTTTTCTGATCGGCAAAACAGCCAGTGCAGCCAGGAAGATCCAGAACCCGAACGACACGAGCGGTACCCAGTAGGGCAAAAGATGTCCCCGCCGCGCGCTGTCGAAAGTTGCCAGCACAATCGCGAGCACGCAGAAGAGGTACAGCGAAGTCCACACAACAGTCAAAATGGCGGCTCCGGTCCACTTCAGTCGCCGCGGGGTGGAAGCGCTCAGCTCCGGCGGTGTTGTCCATGGATCGTCAGGTGGAAAGTCGCCGCTACGCATTGGTGGCGCCTCCTGAATCAGCTGGCTCGACCGGGATGTAAGATGCAGACGCATCGACGGTAGCTGCGTGCCGAAGAAATGACGACGGCTCCTCCTCGCGACCTTGTTGCGCCCGTGCGTCTCGCGTACGAGGGTACCCTTCTCAAGTCACGGATGAAGATCCACAGGAAAGAGCGAACGATCGTTCTTTCGCAGAAGACGCGACTGTGGTTCCGTGCGGCCGTCTGTCTCTGGGCCACGATTGTGGTCATGACACCGTTCATGATCTACTCGGAATGGTTTTTGTCAACGACCACGCGTTTCACGTGCGATCGCGGGACTGGCATCTGCTCGGTCGATGGCCGCAGCGGAAATGTGCCGCGCCTCGCGGACATCGGGCGCGCGGAGATGGATCGCGACTTCAATCGGCGCGATGGCGTGAACTGGGGTGTCAATCTCGTCACGCGCGATGGGAAAAAATATGCGCTGGACGAGCAGCGCGCTATAGACGATCGCGTCGTCGCCGACTATCGCACGTCCGTGAAAGCCATCAACGCGTATCTCGCGAACCCTGCCCAGAGCAGCCTCGACACGTCGTTCACATATCGAGCCAGTCTTGGCGAGAAGATCCAGTCCCTCGTTTACTTTGTCTTCGGCGTCTTTTCATTGTTGATCGCGTGCGCCTTGTGGACGAGCGCCGCGTACATCGTCGACGGGGAAAGAGTCACGGTCGTGACGCGCTGGATGTTTCAGCGTACGACGCAGGAAATCGCCGTGAGCCGGATTCGCCGGGTCGTCGACCGTCAAGAGAGCGATGGCCGTTCACTCCAGCTGCAGGTCGACGATGCGGAGCGGATCACCATTGCAACCGCGGGTCGTGCGAGGATGCTCGAGTTGGGGGCTTTGGCCGCGGAACTCGCGAT
>DATJIW010000023.1:0-95058 GCA_035492775.1 Vicinamibacterales bacterium | reverse complement strand
CCGACCGGCGAATTCATGGGGACGACGGTGTTCAAGAACGCATCGCTCGCGCGGGAACGCCTGCGCGACGCGTTCGGTCTCGATTGGGAAGGCGTGTCGGCGGCCTTGAGATCCACGCCTCCGGGCAACGGAGGCGCCCTGATGCTGCCGTGGTTCGATCCGGAGATCACGCCGCACGTCGCGTCACCGGGCGTCCGGCGGATCGGTCTCGACGCAAACGATGGCCCGGCGAACCTCCGCGCGCTCGTCGAGGCGCAAATGATGGCAATGGCCAATCACACGCGCTGGATGGCGGCCGACCCGTCGTCTGTCGTGGCGACCGGCGGCGCCGCTGCGAATCGCGAGGTGCTGCAGATCATGGCCGACGTCTTCGATGCGCAAGTCATCAGATCCAGGGCGCGGAACGCCGCCGCGCTTGGCGCTGCTCTGCGCGCGCTTCACGCGGACCGTTTGGCGTCGGGCGCCGCGATCGAGTGGGAGGAGGCGGTATCCGGGTTTACGGAGCCGGATCCGTCCGCCTGCGTCGCGCCGCGGCCGGAGGCGGCGGCGGTATATCGGGATCTGCGGCGGCGGTATGCGGACGCCGAGGCCGAGGCGCTGGCGGGATAGCCACGCGCTCGGCGTCCTTCACGCGCAGCTCCCCGATGGCGCAAAAACGGTGCTCGGTCCGGAACGAGTTGCCTCTCACGGACGCCAGAGCCGGACCAGACGCGAGCGCCGGATCCGCTCGTCGTGCGTCAACACCGGAATGTGGTGGGCGCGGCTCGTGGCCACGATCAGGCGGTCGGCTGGATCGCGATGAAACGTCTCAGGCAGTCTCTCGATTTCGGCCGCAATGCGCGGTGACACCGGCAGCACCTGCACGGAGCGTGGATGCGCGGCAGCGGCCAGCCACTCGTCGAGCGGGACGTCCAGCTCCAGCCGACCACGCTCGACGAGCGTGGCAACCTCCCACAAGCTGATGTCGCACAGAAAGGGACGCCGCTCCGGCGGCAGCGCATCAAGAAGCGCGATAGCTTTCACACCGAGCCTGGCGTCCTGCTCGATCCACCAGATCCAGGCGTGGGTGTCGAGGAGCGGCGGACCGGCTTCCGCGGCGCGTGACTGAGGCGCAACCGCAGCGGCGAGCTTCATCACAGCGCGTCGAGGTCCGTCTCATCGACGGCTGGCGCGCAGGGATCCCCCTTCCACTTCGCGCGACCGCGAATCCGCAGCCACGGGCGGTGCTCCTCGTCTTCGGCGCGCACGAGCCTCGCGATGACGCGCCCGCGCTTGGTAATGATGATGGGACGGCCGTCCTGATGAACCTGATCGAGGTACGCGAGGCATTTGGCCTTGAATTCAGCGGCGGCGACCTTCATCTGACCAGTCTAAATGACCAGTTATCCCGGCGTCAATCCGGCATCAGATCGCACGTCGTCGAGCTCACTTGCGCCCGCGGGGCAGCTCGTCGCCGGACTTCGTGTACGCGGGCGGCACGTAGATGTTTATTGTGCGCAGCGGGGTTCGCCCGGTGTTCCGGATCTCGTGGATGTCACCGCGCTCGATGAGCAGCAGCGATCCCGGCTTGAGCGTCTGTCGACGGCCGTTGACGATGGCTGCACCGGTTCCGCGCTCAACGAACAGCCACTGGTCGGCTCCGCGGTGACGGTTGTCTGGACCACCTTCGCTCTCACCCGACGCAATCGTCATCGTTGCGGCCTGCGCGCGGCGATTGCCCATGATCACCCTGAAGCCGTTCGCGAACCTGAGCGCCGCCTTCTGCATCGGTGCCTCTTGCGGTTAAAGAAAAGGGCCGGCTCGCGCCGGCCCTGAGATCGGCAGGAGACCTCCCGCCTTCGTGTCACTGTTGCCCGTACAAGCAGCTAGTTGCCGCTAACCAGGACCCGCGCGCCGCACCCCGCACGCCGCAGTCCGCAATCCCGCGAGCCGCGCTACGCGCACCCGCTCGTCGTGCCGCAGTTCGTGCACTTATAGCAGGCACCGCTGCGCACCATGATTGACCCGCAGGTCGAACACGGCGGCGCATCTTCCTGATTCTGGATGGGGGCGAACGAGGCCACGCGCGGACCCGGCTGGGATCCGGCGGCTGGAGGCTGAGCGCTGCTCCTCACCGTTTCCGCGACCTGGAGCGGCAGCTGCTCGGGCGTCGTCACCTCTTCCCTGTTGTTCACACCGGCGCGGAACTGCGCCTCGGGCGACAGGAACTTCGCGGCGAGCCACCGGAAGATGTAGTCGACGATCGACTTCGCGAAGCGCACGTCCGGGTTGCGCGTCATGCCCGAGGGCTCGAAGCGGACGTGGCTGAACTTGTCGACGAGGTCCTGCAGCGGCACACCGTACTGCAGCGCGTAGCTGATCGCCTGTGCGAACGCGTCGGCAAAGCCCGAAATCGTCGAGCCTTCCTTCGCCATGACGAGGAAGATCTCGCCGGGCATCCCGTCCTCGAAGAGGCCGACGGTGATGTAACCTTCGTGGCCGGCGATGTCGAATTTGTGCGTGATTGCCTGCCGCTCGTCGGGGAGCTTGCGGCGCATGGGGCCGGCTGGCACGGCGGCGGCCGCGCCGGACACGTCCTTGCCCGCGTTGAGGATCGCCTGCTTCGACGTGTTCAGCGGCTGCGTGCGCTTGCTGCCATCGCGGTAGATCGAGACGGCCTTCGCGCCGAGCCGCCACGCGTCGATGTAGGCCTGCTGGATCTCCTCGACGGTCGCGTCCTTCGGCACGTTGACCGTCTTGGAAATCGCGCCCGACAGGAACGGCTGCGTCGCGCCCACCATCTTGATGTGGCCCATGTAATGGATGGACCGCGTGCCGCGCGCCGGCTTGAACGCACAGTCGAACACCGCGAGGTGCGGCTCCTTGACGTGCGGCGCTCCCTCGATCGTCTCGTTCTCGTCGATGTACTCGATGATTTCCTTGACCTGCTGCTGCGAGTACCCGAGCTTCTTGAGCGCCATCGGGACGGTGGTGTTGACGATCTTCATCATCCCGCCGCCGACGAGCTTCTTGTACTTCACGAGCGCGATGTCGGGCTCCACGCCGGTCGTATCGCAGTCCATCATGAAGCCGATGGTGCCGGTCGGCGCGAGCACGGTCGCCTGCGCGTTGCGGAACCCGTACTGCTCGCCCATCTCGATGACCTCGTCCCACACTGCGCGGGCGGCAGCCATCAGGTCCTTCGGGACGTTCGTCTTGTCGATGTCCTTGATCGCCGAGCGGTGCTTGCGCATCACGCGCAGCATCGGCTCCTTGTTCTTCTCGTAGCCGGTGAACGGACCGCCCTGGTCCCTTGCAATCCGCGACGACTCCGCGTAGGCCGCTCCGTGCATCAGCGCGGTAATGGCCGCCGCATAGTCACGCCCGGCGTCGCTGTCGTACGGCACCCCGCGCGACATCAGCAGGGCGCCGAGATTGGCGTAGCCGAGACCGAGCGGACGATACGCATGCGAGTTCTTCTCGATCGCCGGCGTCGGATACGACGCGTTGTCGACGAGGATCTCCTGCGCCAGGATCATCGTCCGGCACGCCTTCTCGAACGCGACGACGTCGAACTCGGCAGTATTCGGATCGCGCTCGCTCACGAACTTCATCAGGTTGATCGACGAGAGGTTGCACGCCGTGTCGTCGAGGAACATGTACTCCGAACACGGATTGCTCGCGTTGATGCGCGCCGTGTTCGAGCAGGTATGCCAGTCGTTGATGGTCGTGTCGAACTGCATGCCGGGGTCGCCGCAGATCCACGTGCCCTCGGCAATCTGCCGCATCAGGTCGCGCGCCTTGTAGGTCTGCATCGGCGCGCCGGTCAGCACCGACCGCGTCGTCCAGTCGCCATCGTCCAGTACGGCGCGCATGAACTCGTCGGTCACGCGGACCGAGTTATTGGAGTTCTGGAAGAACACCGAGCCGTAGGCGACGCCGGTGAACGAGCCGTCGTAGCCGGCATCGATGAGCGCCCACGCCTTCTTCTCTTCCTCGACTTTGCAGTTGATGAACTCGACGATGTCGGGGTGCTCGGCGTTGAGAATGACCATCTTCGCGGCGCGGCGCGTCTTGCCGCCGGACTTGATGACGCCGGCAAACGCGTCGAAGCCCTTCATGAACGACACGGGACCCGACGCCGTACCGCCGCCCGCCAGCAGCTCCTTCGAGGAACGGATGCTGGAGAGATTCGACCCGGTACCGGATCCGTATTTGAAGAGCATCCCCTCCGTCTTCGCGAGCGTGAGGATCGACTCCATCGTGTCCTGCACGGAGTTGATGAAGCACGCCGAGCACTGCGGGTTCTTCTCGAAACCGACGTTGAACCAGACGGGAGAATTGAAGGCCGCCTTCTGATAGACGAGGAGGTGCTTCAGATCGTCGGCAAACGCCAGGAGGTCGTCTTCGCTCGCGAAGTACTGTTGCGCGCGCGCCCAGCCGGTGATCGTGTCGACGACCCGGCCGATCAGCTGCTTGACGCTCTTTTCGCGCTCCGGCGTGCCGATCTGGCCGCGGAAGTACTTCGACACGACGATGTTCGTCGCCTGCTGCGACCAGAACTTCGGGATCTCGACGTCGCGCTGCTCGAACACGATCTCGCCCTTTTCGGAGCCGATGACCGCGGAGCGCAGGTCCCATTCGATTTCGTCGAACGGGTCGACTCCTTCAGCCGCAAAGAATCGCTCGTAGTCCAGTCCTGGTGCCGCCGACGCGGGCACCTGCGCGGACGGCCGGGTCTGGCCGGTTGCGTCGACCTGAGCAGCGCCTCTCTGCATGTGGCTCCTCCGAAACCAATGGCGCCGACACCGCTCCCCGCGCGGGACGGCCCCGTGAAACTCGATGATGTCGCTGGAACAGCCGGCAGACTGGCGATTGCTCTGGGGGCTGGGAAACCCCGGTCCCGTCCGCTGACTGGCGGACAAATATGGACCCTGTTTACGCCGCTGTCAAGACCAGATCCACTACATATTGTGCCTTTTTGTGCGGGTAGGCGCAAGGTATGGCGGAATTCACACTTTGGCGCGAGGTTCTTTCACAAGACCTATTTTATTGTCCGGTTTGACGTTGGGAAGGGTTGAGTGCCTCGGAATTGGGTGTTGGGCGTTGGGAATTGGGAGTTGGAATTGGGAGTTGGGAATTGGGTTGGGAGTTGAAATTGAGACCTACCGCCCTGCGAGATCGTGGGCGAGCGTTTCCCCTTTGCTCGCGACGCCCTGGGCGAACGTGTAATTGCCCTGTTTCAGCGCCGACTCCGCCTGATCGAGCAGCATCTTGGCGTCGTTATACGCCTTCTTCCGCTCGTTGCTCAGCGCCGCGTAGTTCACCACCGAGAGGAGGTTGCGGCCGCGTTCGATGGCGCCGCGGATGCCGTTTTCCGCCTCAGTGTCGTTGGCGGTCGCGGGCGTGCGGAGCTGCGCGGGCGGCTGGGGAACGGGCGCCGGCGGCGGCGTGTCGGGCTGCGCCGGCGGTGTGTCCGCGGGCGGCTTCGTTTCGGGCGCCTTCGGCTGTTCCTTCGTCTCTTTCGGCTGCTGGCGGACGGGATGGTTCGCCGGCGCCGGCGGCAGGTCGGCTACCGGCTCGGGACCCGGCTCGGGCGCGGGCACAGGCTCGATGACACGGGGCGGAGGTGGCGGGACGGCGAGCGGCGGCAGTTCGACCGGCTTCGTCTTCGCCGACGCAGAGGCGCAGGCGCCCACGAGCGGGACAAGAACGATGAACGCGCCGATTCGAAGCAACGCCCTCATTTCATTGATGCTCAGATCACCCGCCAGTTCCCAGTGTTGATCGCGTCCGGCTGCCGTTCGCCCGGTCGCATCGGGACACTGGAGACCGGAGAACGGCAACCGACGCTCGTTACGCCTGTGGAAAGATCAGTTTAAACCGAGTTCCGACGCCCGGCGTGGATTGCACTTCGACGTCGCCGTCGTGAAGCTGGACGATGCGGTACACCATCGAGAGGCCGATCCCGCTGCCCTTTTCCTTCGTCGTGAAATACAGGTCGAATATCCGCTGCAGATGCTCGGGCGGGATGCCGACGCCGGTGTCCTCCACATCGATTTCCACCGACCCGCGGTCGGCGCGGCAGATGAGGCGCAGAACGCCGCCATTGGGCATCGCCTGAATCGCGTTGAGCGCCAGATTCAGCATGGCCTGGCGCAGCATCGCGGGATCGGCCTTGATCTCCGGCAGGTCCCGCGGACATTCCTGGCGCACCGTCACGCGCATCCGCTCCGCTTCCGGCGCGATGGTCGTCGTGACGTCGCTGATCACATCGCTCAGCCGCAAAGGCTGCAGCTTCAACTCGTCCGGACGCGCGAATTTCAAGAACCCGTTGAGCACCGTGTCCAGCCGCTGGATTTCCTTTCCGATGATGTCCACATGCTTCGAGACGTCCGGCATCGGCACCGCTTCCATCACCGCCGAACCGGACTCCCGCAGCACGCGACCCGTCGAATCAGGCTTGCTCCCGACAGCGGTCCCGACGGACTGCCGCGCGAGCTTGTTCCGCAGCAGTTCCAGGTGGATGGTCATCGCGTTCAGCGGATTCTTGACCTCGTGGGCGACGCCCGCCATGAGGCGCCCGAACGCGGCGAGCTTCTGTGAGTACTTCAGCGTCGAGTGCACCTGGTTCATGTACGACAGGTTGCGCGCGACGAGGATCGCGCCGACGAACTTGCCCGAGTCATCGTCGATCGGGTGCGTCATCAGGAGACGATCTTCTTCTTCGCCCACGTCGACCGATACCGGGCCCTGGCCTTTGTGGGCCGCGAGCGTTCGCTCTACGAGCTGCCGCACCGGATGGTCCGGCGGCGCCATCGCGTCGAGGGCTTTGGCTTCGCCCGACGCGAAGCGGGGCAGCAACGTCCCCATCGCGGGATTCGAGAAGATGAGCGTGCCGTCTGGATTGAAGAGCGCGACGGCGTCCTCGAGGTTGTCGACGACGGTTTCGAAGTCGGTGCCGCCGGCCAACGCCTTCGCTCGCGACGCCGACAGCTGATCGCTCACGGCTTTGAACGACGTGCCGAGGTCGCGGAACTCCTCGCCCTCGGGCAGATCGAGGCTGACGTTCAGCTCGCCGCGGCCGAGGCGGGTCAGGCCGCTCTGAATGACGTGGATCGGCCGCAGCATCCACTGCGACATGAGGAGCGCCACGAGACACGAGAGCAGGAGCGCCATGATGACGTCCTGCACCGATTGCCGCAGCGCCTCGCGCAGTTCATCCTTGACCAGCAGCGTGGAGAAGCCGATCACAATCGAGCCGAACTGCTCCTGGTTGATGAGCATGTCCTGCCGCACCTCATACGTCCGATCGGAGTACACGGCGCGCAGGAGCGCGATGGAACTGCCTTTGTCGACGAGTTTCTTCAGGTCGCCCTGTTCGGGAAGCCGCTGGCCTTCGAGCGTCGCCGTGCTGTGGGCGATCGCAAGACCATCCTTGTTCACGATCGCCGCGTAGACGACGTTTGGGGAGTACGCGAGCGCGGACTCGAGGAGCGAGCGAATGCCGCCGTCCTGCTGCAGCGCCGGATACGGATCGTTCGCCGAGATGACGACGTCCCGCGCCCGCTGGAAGATCATCTGCTGCAGCATGTCGCCGCGCAGCGCGGACTCCTGCAGGCTCAGTCTCGCCAGCGACGCCAAGTGAAACACCGAGAGCACCGCGACAATAATCACGACGAGCGTCGTGACCCCGGCGACCTGGCGACCTTTGAGCGACATTCGCGCCGGCTAGCCGTTCGAGAGGCTGTCGTCCTTCATTCGATTCAGCTTGTTGTGCAGCGTCTTCAGGCTGATGCCCAGGATTTCGGCCGCACGCGTCTTGTTTCCGCGCGTGTGATCGAGTGTGAGCAGGATCAGCCGCCGCTCAGCCTCATCGACGGTCGTACCCGGCGTCAGCGTGACCGTCGGGAGCGTCTCCTCTCCCTTCGCGACGAGCAGCGGCGGGAGATGCCGGAGCGTGATGAAGTCCCCGTCGGCCAGGATCGTTGCGCGTTCCATCACGTTGCGCAGCTCGCGGATGTTGCCCGGCCACGGATACTGCTCGAGCACCTGCATCGATTCCTGTTCGACGGCCCGGACGGACTTGCTGTTGACGGCGTTGAACTCGTTCAGGAACCGCTGGATGAGCAGCGGGACGTCCTCGCGGCGGTCGCGCAGCGGCGGCAGCTCGATCGTGAAGACGTTGAGGCGGTAGAAGAGATCCTCGCGCAGCTTGCCGTTGCGGACGGCGTCGGCCGGATTCAGATTGGTCGCCGCGATGATGCGCACGTCGACGGATTGCTCCTGACGGCCGCCCAGCCGGCGGAACGTGCGCTCCTGCAGAACGCGAAGGAGCTTGACTTGCGTCGCCGGCTGCATCTCGGCGATCTCGTCGAGAAAGAGCGTCCCTCGATGCGCGAGTTCGAACACGCCGGTGCGCCTTTCCTGCGCGCCGGTGAACGCTCCCTTCTCATGCCCGAACAACTCGCTTTCGAGCAGCGTCTCGGGGATTGCGGCGCAGTTGATCGCCACGAACGGGAATGTCGACCGCGCGCTCAACTCGTGAATCGTCTGCGCGACGAGCTCCTTCCCCGTGCCCGATTCTCCCCAGATCAGCACCGACGCGTTGGTCGGCGCCGACTGTTCGATCACGCGATACACCGAGCGGATGCTCGGGCTGTTGCCGACGATCCGGCCGAAACTGCCCTGCTCGCGCAGCTGTCGCCGCAGCTGCTTGACTTCCCGCAGCGTTTCCTGGCGTTCGACGGCCTTGGTCAGCAGAATGCGAAGCCGCTGCGGATCGACGGGCTTGCTCAGATAGTCGTACGCGCCTTCTTTGATGGCTTCCACCGCGCTCTCAACCGTGCCCTGCGCCGTGAGCAGAATCAGCGTCAAATCGGACAGCTGATCCTTCAGCGCGCGCAGCAGATCGAGGCCGCCCATCCGCGGCATCAACAGGTCGGTGACGATGATCGCGGGCCGGAATGTCGTGACCTTCTGCAGCGCCTCTTCGCCGTTGCCGGCTTCGTCGGTCGCAAACCCCCAGGCGCCCACCAGCTCCGCGAGTCCCACACGCGTGGCCGGATCGTCCTCAACGATGAGAACGCGTTCGGCCGTCGACAGACCCGCGTCGGACCGTCCCGGTTCGTCCGCGGGCGTGCGATCGGTTTCCGTCAGCATTGCCACAGCTTTGTCGTTCCTTTTTGTTCACCTCGGGACGTCGCCCCGTCGGTTCCCCCGCACACACGCTCGCGGCGCCGCGCCAGCTCAGCTCAGCACCGAAACCGTGATGGGACGTCCTGAGTGTACCACCCACAAGGTAAGAGTTACACGGTGTGCGGGCGAAAATTGTCGATATTTCCGTATTTCCGGCGGCCTGATTCTCCCGGGCACACCCGTTGCAAAAGTCGAGCTCGAATGGGAGGCAAAGCCATGAAAGAACTCGCTACCATCGCCGTCGCTACGATGATGCTGGCGGGCTCGGCCGCATCAACCACGTCCGCGGCTCCCGCCAGGACCTCCGCATACCGCGAAGTCACGATTCCAGCCGGAACGATCCTGCACGTGGCGCTCGAGACACCGGTCGGCTCGGACACGAGCCACGTCGAGCAGCCGATTCACGCCACGCTGCGCACGCCGGTCATCGTGCACGGAGTGGAGGCGTTGCCTGCAGGCACGCCGGTCCTCGGTCACGTCACCGTCGCCCGTCGTCCGGGTCGCGTGAAGGGGCGCGGCTATGTCGCCATGCGGTTCACCAGTCTCGACACGCCGGGCGAAGGCACGACGCGGATCAGCACGGCGTCGGTCGGCCATCTCGCGCCGGCGACGAAGGAGAAGGACGCGCTGAAGATCGTCGCGCCAGCCGCGGGCGGGGCCGTTCTCGGACGCGTCGTCGGCGGAAAAAGCGGCGCACGGACGGGAGCGCTCGTTGGCGGCGCCGCAGGCACTGGATACGTACTGTCGACGCGCGGCGAGGAAGCGCGCCTTGGAAAAGGCGCGAGGCTGGCGGTGAAACTCGCGACGCCGGTGACGGTGAGGGTGAAGAAATAAGAGGTTGAAGGGGATGGAGGTGATTCCTCCAGCCCCTAACCTCCAAGAAAGAAGAACTTCACCACCTGCGCGAGGTTGAATCCGGCGTGCGCCACCATCGGCGCCACCACAGACCGTCGCCTGAGATACAACGCGCCCCAGAACGCGCCCAGCGCGGCGGTCGCCACGGCGACGTCGTAACCCTGCTCGACGTGGCCGAGGCCAAAGACGACGCTGAAGAGCGTCAGACCCAGCGGCCCGCCGCCAAGATATTGCTCAAAGCGGTGCAGGATGAAACCCCGCTGAATTTCTTCCCTCACGCCTCCGGCCACCATCACCACGAACCCGAACATCACGGCTGCTCCACGCGTCCGTGCGAGGTCGGCGAACGGATTCTGCGGCACGTTGTGCAGAGCGGGATCCGCTGCCTGGACCGCCGCGAGCACGACGATGACGAGTAAGAACGAGGCTGGAATGATGCCGATGCCGAGAAGGATCTCGGTCATCGTCGAGCGCTGGGCGAAGAGCGCAGCGCGGGCCGACTCGCGATGCGACCGGAGGAAGAAAAACACCAGACCCACGAGCAGCACGGTATCCGCGAGGGTCAGCGCGAAGATGAACGACGATGCCAGATGTCCGTCTCCGAGGTGCGCCTTGACGCCGAAGGTGCTGAGCACGGTGATCACGACGAGCTGCGTAGGAAATCCGGAGCAGAGGATGACTTCGAGGGCCGCCGCAACGCGCTCGATTGGCAGGACCGACTTCTGAGGCGCAATCTGCGCGTCGTCCACAGGACAAGTATCGCTCATCCCTGATCTCGCACCCGGATCAGGACGTCCGGGTCGACACTGAGACGTTCAAACTCCAATCCCGAAAGGACAAGGGATTTAGAATGATGCATCTCCGTGTTCAAGCTGAAATCCCGAGTGGTGCTGATCTGCGCGTTCGTGCTCTCGCTGCCGGCGATCACACCTCGGCTGTACTCGTCGGACGAGGTGCAGTACTTCTCGTATCTGCGTTCGCTCTGGTTCGATCACGATCTGTCGTTCGACAACGAATACCGGCACTTCTACGAGAGCGGTGTCGCGAGAAGTGACGGATTTCGCGAAACGTTCCTCGAGCGCACGACCGATACGGGGCGCCGCATCAATTTCGGAACGATCGGATGCGCGATTCTCTGGTCTCCGTTCTATGCCGTGGGCGATGCGGTCGCGCATCTCACCGGAGCGCCTGCCGACGGTTATTCACGGCCGTACGTCGCTGCCGTTGCGTATGGCTCGGCGTTTTATGGCTTCGTCGCCGTGCTGCTGGGCATTGCCTGCGCGCAGCGGCTCGGGTTTCCCGGCACGATCGCCGGGCTGCTCGTATGGCTCGGGACGCCGCTGCTCTTCTACATGTATGTCGCACCGCCGTTCTCGCATGCGTGCTCGGCGTTCGCGGTTGCGCTCTTCGTAACCGTCTGGCTGCGCGTACGGGAGCGTTGGACGCCAGGGGGAGTCGTCGCGCTCGGCGTCTCGGCTGCGTTGATGGCGATGGTGCGCGAGCAGGATGCTTTCTTTGTGGCGGGCCCCGCGGTGGATTTTCTGATTGCCTTGGCAGGGGGACCGGCGCGACTTCCAGCAGCGGCCGCAGGCGTGCTTGGCGGACTTGCCGCGTACTCTCCCCAACTCATGGCCTACGTGCGGCTCAACGGGCACGTCGGCCCGCACGCCTCCGTCGAGCACAAGATGTCGTGGTCGGCACCGCACGCGCTTCAGGTGCTCTTTTCGACCGAACACGGATATTTTCTGTGGACGCCGATCGCGATACTCGCGATCGCGGGACTCGTCGCGATGGCGAGTCAGCCCGACAAGCGGCGCATCGCAGGCTGCATGCTGCTCATGGTGGCGGTGCAGGTCTACATCGGGGGATCGGTTGAATCGTGGACGGTTGCGGGCGGGTTCGGTCAACGCCGGTTCGTGGCGCTCAGCGCGCTGCTGATCGTCGGCCTCGCTGGAGGCATGGCGCGCATGGCCGCGGCGCCCGCACCTCTTCGGCGGACGGCAGTGGCGGTGACGGCGCTGGCGGTGTACTGGAATGTTGCCCTCTCCGCGGAATTCGCCATCGGCGCGATGGATCGGCAGCGCCTGCAGCCCGCGCGCAATGCGTACGATGCGTTCGTGACCATTCCGCTCGAGGCGCCTTCACTGGCCTATCGTTATCTGTTCGACCGGCAGTCGTTCTACGCGCGCCAGCACGCGTCATGATTACCTGACGCATGCGCATCCTGTATCTCGCGGATATCCGGTTCCCGCTCGAGCGCGCGAACGGGATCCAATCGATGGAAACCTGCCATGCGCTGGCGCGGCGAGGCCACGTGGTGACGCTGATCGTGCGCCCCGACACCCATGTGCCGCCGCGCGACCCATACGAGTTCTACGGCCTTCCACGGATCGCGGCGCTCACGATCGAGCTCGCGCCCACCGCTCCGGTCGTTCCCGCGCGCCGTGCCGCCTACATCAGCTACGCGATCGGACGCGCGCTGGGCCGCGCGCGGCAGGATCTGGTCTTCACGCGCGATCTCGGCGTCGCGGCGATGATCGCGCGAGTGCCGCGCTCCGTGCGGACCCCGCTGGTCTACGAGGCGCACGGCATTGCGGCCGACGTCGCGGCGTCTCTTGGATCGCTGCTGACGAACGCACCGTCCGCATCAGAGGCGAAACGGCTCCGTCTCGAGCGGCGCGAGGCACGCGTGTGGAAGACGGCCGATGCCTACGTCACGATCACGGCCGGGCTCGCGACGGAGCTGACCCGGCGCTTCGGCGGCCGCGACCATGTCGCGGTCATCCCCGACGGTGTCCGCCTGGATACCGACGCGAATCCGGGCCCACGCGCAGACACGGCAGCGTCTCCAGCCGGCGAGCCGCGCCCGTATACGATTGGATACGCGGGCCACCTGTACCCATGGAAAGGCGTCGATCTCATCATCGAGGCGGTGGCTGCGCTGCCCGACGTCCGCGCACTCATCATCGGCGGGCGTGACGACGAACCCGACCTGCAGCGGGTGCGCGATTTCGCGAAGAGCCTCGACTGTGCGTCCCGCGTCACGTTCACCGGACCGATGCTGCCGCGGGAGGTGGCGCCGCGCCTGCGCGAAGCCGACGTCCTCGTGCTGCCCAATCCGGCGTCCGTCATCTCCACGCGGTTTACGTCGCCGCTGAAGCTGTTCGAGTACATGGCGGCCGGCGCGCCGATCGTCGCGAGCGGCCTCCCGTCGATCCGCGAGGTGCTGCGCGACGGTGAGAACGCGCTGCTCGTCGATCCCGGCAATCCTCCCGCGCTCACGGCGGCGATCCGCCGTCTGCGCGATGATGCAGCGCTCGGCGCACGGCTCGCGGCACGGGCGCGCGCGGACGTGCAGGAGTACACGTGGGATCGGCGCGCCGCACGCCTCGAGGCGCTGTTCGCCGAGGCGTCCGCGTGATCTCGGCACAACTGCTGGCGCTCGTGCGCTGTCCCGATTGCGGCGGCGCGCTCCGCGGTACTCCGGATGCCCTCGTCTGCGCGTCGTGCGGCCACCGTTTCGGCGGGGATTCCAGCGCATATCTGGATCTGCGACCGCATGTCGAGTTCGAGGAACGCACGAAATACCTGGACGAGGCGCTGCATGCCGACGCGCGCCACGAACAGGTGTCGCCGCCGTTCCTCGGGTCCAAGGTCCGCAACGACATGCTTCGGTCGTTCCTCGCGCCCGCTCCTGCCGATCGGGTCCTCGATCTCGGATGTGGCAGCGGCCGGGCGCTCCTCTGGAACCGCGACTGGCAGTCGACGATGGTGGGAATCGATATCGCGCCGTACTTCGCGGAGCAGGCGCGCGCGTCGGTGGATCTGCTGCTGGGAGATCTGCGCAAGCTGCCGTTTCCGGACGCCACGTTCACCAGGGCGTATTCGCTCGACGTTCTCGAGCACCTGTCGCCCGACGCACTCCGCGCGATGCTCAGGGAGGCCGCCCGCGTGCTGACGCCTGGCGGACAGCTGTTCGTCTACACGCACGTGCGGAAGAACGCCCGCATCGCGGTCGTGCTGAAATGGATCAACGGGCTGGCGCGGCGACTCGAGCGCGCAGGGCTGATCGACCTGCGCCAGGAGCGTCTGCGAAAATCGGATCACGTCAATCCGCTCGCAGATATTCCCGATCTGCGGCGTGTGGCCGCGGAGACCGGATTCCGAATCCGGAGGATCCGCTACTACACTCCCGTCGCCGGAGGGTTCATCGAAAACATCCTGATGCGCGTCGCCGAGCGCCGGCTCGCGCGCCGCGCCCAGCAGATGGCGGCCAAGGGCCGATCCACGGCCGCACCGCTGTCGGACGAGGATGCGCTGAAAGCGGCCCGGACGACGGGCAAGGCCCGGATCGATCGCAGCCCGGCACTGCGCGGCGCGCTGACATTCTTCACGGCAATCATGAAACTCGACGTGGTCCTCTTCGGACGGATCGAGTCGGGGCCGTTTTTCGCGCTGCTCGAACGCGTGGAGCCGCCCAGGTGAAGATCCTCTACGCCGCGATCGACCAGGTCGTCCCGGGCACGAACGGCGGCTCGGTACATGTGGCGGCTGTCGCGGAGGGTCTTGCCGCACTGGGCCACGAAATGATCGCACTCGTGACGCCGGGTGATACGCCCGTGAGCGGATCGCGCGTCCGATGGGTCCCGTTGCCGCCGCCGCTGGGATCCACGCACCTGCGCCTGGCTCGCGCACGCCGCGTCGCGCGAATCGCCCGGGCGGAACGGCCCGACGTCATCATCGAGCGGTATCACAACTTCGGCGGCGAAGCGATCCGGCTCTCGCGGGGACTCGGCGCCGTCGGCGTGCTCGAAGTCAATGCGCCCGTGATCGATTTCCCCGGATCCCGCAAGGCCCTCATCGATCGGGCGCTGGTGGCGCAGCCCATGCGTCGCTGGCGCGAACATCTCGTCTCCATTGCCGACCTCGTCGTCACGCCGGACGCCGGCATCCTCCCCCGCGGCACGCCTCGCGACAAGATCGCCGTGCTCGAATGGGGCGCCGACACCGACGTGTTCAAGCCGCACGCCGGCGAAGCCGTCGCAGCCAGAGGCCCGGCCAGGACGCTGGCGGTGTTCGCGGGGGCCTTCCGCAACTGGCACGGGGCGATCCATCTCGTTCGCGCGATCCGCTCGCTCGAACGGAGCGGCCGCGGCGACATCGGTGCACTGATGATTGGGCACGGTCCCGAGTGGGACGCGGCGCGGGCCGAAGCCGGCGGATCGCCCCTCGTGCAGTTCACCAATGCGGTTCCGCACAGCCGCATGCCGGGGGCGCTCGCGCAGTCAGACATCGGGGTTGCGCCGTTCGACGTGGCCGCCCATGGTCCGCTCGCGCTGGGATTCTTCTGGTCGCCGCTGAAGATCTTCGAGTACATGGCCGCCGGGCTGCCCGTCGTCGCCCCGTCGATCGATCGGATTCGATCCCTGGTCGGCCACGAGCGGGAGGGCATCCTGTACGATCCGTCCGCGTCGGACGCGCTCGCGCAGGCGTTGGTACGGCTCGCCGACGATCCGGCGCTGAGAACGCGGCTCGGGGTAGCCGCACGCGAACGGGCGGTCCGCGAGTACAGCTGGGCGGCGCACTGCCGTGCCCTCGAAAAAGCGATCACGCAAAAATCCAGGGACCTTTCGCTGTGCCCCTGAGAGCTTTGCTGGTGACCGACGCCTTCCCGCCCGTCTGCGGCGGCAGCGGCTGGAGTACGTACGAACTGGCGCGCGCCCTGCGCGCCAGGGGACATCACGTCGCGATCGTGCAGGCGAAGGCGGGTGTCGCCGGAATCCGGCAAACGCGCTATGACGGCTTCGACGTCGAGGAGTTCGGCGCGGCCGCCCCCGACGTGCCTTTCCTTCGCAACTACGTCAAGAGCGAGCGCCTCACGCGTTCGCTGACGGCGTTCCTGCGCGAGCGCCTCTCACGCGAGCGCTTCGACGTCGTGCACGGGCAGCATGTGATGACGACCGTCGCATCGATCGCGGCCGCGCGGGCGGCGAACGTCGCGTCGGTCGCAACGGTACGGGATTACTGGCCCGTGTGCTACTGGTCCGATCTGCGGATCACCCGTGACGGACTGACGCTCTGTCCGGAGTGCTCGGCGGGAAACATGGCGAAGTGCGTGAGGCCGCGCGCGGGCTCGCTGTGGCCCGCCGCGCTGCCGCTGATCCCATACATGCGATCGAATCTCGCGTGGAAGCGGGAGGGCCTTGCGCAAGCGGACGCGATCATCGCGGTCAGCAGCACGATCGCCGCGGACCTCCGCTCCCGTGCGCCGGAACTGAAGGCGTCGCGGATAGAAACGATCCCGAACCCTGTGGATGTCCAGGCGCTGCGGTCGACCGCAGCCGCGCGCCCGGCCGGAGCGCCTTCTGAGCCGTATGCGCTGTATCTCGGCAAGCTCGCGCTGAACAAGGGAACGGATTTCCTGATAGGCGTGGTCGCGGCATCCGGACTCGATTGGCCGCTGATTGTGGCAGGCGAGGGGCCCGACCGAGCGGCGCTGCAGCAGAAGGCGGCCGCATCGGGTCGCGATATCCGTTTCACCGGTTGGGTCGATCGAGACGAAGCCGCGCGGCTTCTCGCGCACGCGGCACTGCTCATTTTTCCCTCGCGCGGCCCCGAATCCCTGAGCCGTGTCCTGATCGAAGCAAGCGCGCTCGGCACGCCGATCGCGGCGATGGACACGGGTGGGACGCGGGACATCATCGACCCGGGTGTCACAGGCCTCTTGTCGTCGACGCCGGACCAGCTTGCAGCCGACGTCGGCCGCCTTCGAGCAGACGAGGCACTCCGATCGCGATTGGCGTCCGGAGCACAGCGGAAAATCGAGCGCGAGTTCGACAGTGCCGCCGTTGCGGCGCGGGTCGAGGCGCTGTACTCGGAACTGGCCAGACGGTGAGAGTCGCGGTCGTCGCCCGTTCGGTGTTCCCGCTCCACGGCTACGGCGGCCTCGAACGCCACGTGTTCGATCTCGTGCGGGCGGTATCGGCGAGAGGTATCGAGGTCACGCTCATCACGAGAGCACCGCTGGATCCGCCGCCGGCAGATGCGATCGTCCCCGGACTGCGGACCATCTTCGTGCCGTATCGCACGTTTCCTTTCGCGGGACGCCGCTGGACGACGGTCATCGATCGGAGTACGGCTTACCCCGTGTTTGGACTGGCGGCCGGACGAAGCGCCTTCGAGCTTGCCGAAGCGGGAACCGTGGATCTGGTCCATGGGCTCGGCGCGAGCGTGCTCGGGTACGCGAGACGGCGCAGCCGCACGACGGTTCCGCTCGTACTCAATCCGCAGGGCCTCGAGGAATTCGGTGGGACGGATCCCGCGCGCGCGGGGCTGAAACGCCTTGCCTACCTCCCGCTGCAGCGCGCGGTGATCGCCTGCGCGCGGGCGGCGGACACGGTCATCGCGACCGACCGCTCGCTCGAGCCGGTCGTCCTGCGCCACCTCGGCATTCCGCGATCACGCATGACGACGATTCCCAACGCCATCGACGTCGAGCGCCTCGACGCCGCGACGCGCGAATCGGTCGTGCGAGACCTCCGCGCCAGGCATCACATCGACGAGGACGTCGTCTTTTTCAGTGCGGGGCGTCTGGAAGCCAACAAGGGGTTTCACGTGATGCTTCGTGCGCTGTCTGCAGCCGCGGCGCACGGCGCTCTCGAGACGCGCCGCTGGCGGTGGGTCATCGCGGGCGACGGGCCGTATCGCCACGAGCTCAGGACCCTCGCGTCGACGCTCGGACTCGACGATCGCGTGCTCTTCGCCGGGCGCGTCTCGGATGAGGAGATGCATGCCTGGCACGAGCTCGCGACTGTGTTCGTGCACCCGACACTGTACGAAGGCAGTTCGCTGGTGACGCTCGAAGCCATGGCGCACCGGCGCGCGGTCGTCGGCACGGCCGCCGGAGGCCTGCCCGACAAGGTTCGTCCCGGCATCAACGGCTGGCTCGTGCCGCCGGGCGATCCCGGGACGCTGGCGGCGGCGCTCAGCGGTGCGGCGGCAGACCCTGACCGCCTCAAGGCATTCGGTGCGGAAGGGCGCAGGATTGTCGAACGCGAGTTCTCCTGGACCGTCGTCGGGGATCAGACGGTCAGGCTCTACGAATCGTTAGTACGCGGCAGCCGGCAATCAGCGAGCTGACGGCTGACAGTTACGGAGTCGTGAACCACGTGACCCATGCCACGTCCGCGACGATGAACGCCGACGCGATCAGCGCCGCGGTCGCAGCTCTCGCCAACATGCCACGGCTCAAGCCCCAGGACACGCCGGCGCCAGCGAGCAGCAGCACACCCGGCGACGTCGTCAGCACCACGCGCGAGACGAATTCGACGGTGTAGCGCTGGTAGGCAGGCTGTACGCGCATCACGGCAACACCGACGAAGATCAGATAGGCCACCGCACACGCGCCGGCCACGCACGTCACAGAATCGCGGCGCCGCTCCTGCACGATCCTCCAGGCGCCTGCCGCTGCGAGCACCAGGAGGGGCCAGCCAAACCAGGTCGCGCTCGAGCGAAGCGCGTCGACAATGCGCCGGGGCATCGATGCGGCCGTTTGTCCGCGCACTTCGACAGAGGGCATGGCTGGCTGCACCGCAGCTGCCGCAGCCGATCCCGTTCTCACGCGCAGCGCGTCCCGGTACACGTCGAGAAAATGGCCATAGTACAAGACGCTGGCGAGGACAGCCGAGGCGATCGTCACGACGACCACCAAGCGGGCGGCCCGGCGCGCCTCCGGAGTGCCCGATACCCATTGGAGCGCGGCCAAAGCGAGCAGCATCACGGCCAGCAACGCGACCGTACTGACGTGCGCGAGAAATGCGAGCGTGCACAGCGCTGTCAAACCGGCCGCGTGCGGCGCTAGGCGGCGCGATACTGGAAGAGCCGCGGCCAATGCCAGTGTCGCGTTCGACGCTGCATGACCGAACTCGTTCGTGAGGTTCGCGTTTCCGATTACTTCGAAAGCGATCGGGAGCGTGAACGCGAGCATGAGTGTGGCCGCCGCCGCGGCGCGGTCGCGCCACGATTGCAGGACGATCCAGAACAGCAGCACGTAAGACACGGCGTCGGTTGCGCAGACGACGACCCTGAGCAACGATTCGTGGTCGGCCGTAAGCCGCGCCCATGGCGCGGCGAACAAATACAGCCCGATTGCGTACGGGAAGCTCACGCCGCCAGGCATCGGCTGCGTGAAGAAGTAGTGCCCGCCGAGGACGGCCTCGAACCGGTGCGCCTGAAAAACGACGTCGATTGGCGTCTTGGCCGGGTGCAGCAGACCGAGCAGCTGCAGATACAGAATGACGCCGGCTGCACAGGTGAACGCCGCGGCAAACGGCGAGATCCGACGACGCCGCATCGCGCCGGCGGCGAGCAGGAGCAGCAGCGTCGCGACGGCAATCACGGCTCCCGCCGTCGTCATCGTCCCCACGAACGGCGTGAACGCGGCGATGCCCGAGTCGAGCGGAACTGTTTGTCCCGCTGCGGCGGCGATCGCAATCGTGAGGGCTCCTCCGAGTGGAACGCCGGCGAGGACCGCCGTGCCGGCAAACACCGCCGGTACGATTGCCGACGAGAGTCGCGCCGTGCGCGGGGACGGAACCGCGCCGCCGTCCGACGGTGCACAGAAGATGCGGTCCACCTGCACGCCGAGCGGCCGCGGATCCTGCGGTCCTGGCACGAGCGTTGGCGCGACAGCAAACGTGATGACGGTGTCGGCGCGTGATGAGCGTCGCGTGAGGTCGAACTGCAGGTCCTCGAAGTTATTCGGAGCGTCGCGCGAGATGACCGGCAGGCCGTCGACGAGCACGTCGAGATGCGGGATCGGCGGAACCTTGCGCGCCGACCGCAGCCGGGCTGTGCACGTCCAGGATCGATCGCGCCCAAGATCGGCGAGCACGAGTTCGGCCCGTCCTGAGGTCCAGGCAAACGTCAGATCGCCGACGCGCTCGGGAGGATAGAAACCGCTCGCCACACGCTGCGGCAGCTCCGCGGTCATGTCGAGGAGGATCGGGCCGCGCAGGTGTCCGGCCGCGGCGAGCACCAGCGTTCCGGCCAGTGCGCCCGCGGCAATCGCGATCACCACGCGCGCGACCGCGCGAAACGAAGTGGGCATCAATCGAGTGCGGCAATCCTACACCGGGCCGAGTTTGGGGAATGGAAGGAGATCAAAGCGCGCGCGAGCGCCGGCAATTGACAGCCCGGCGAAGCGGTTGCTAAGCTGGCCCGCTTCTTGGGGTCTTCCGCAATCAAGCGCCGCCTTCCACTCGCCACCGCCATCGTGGGCCTGGCCGCCGCTGTGTTCATCCTGCGAGTGGGCGGCTTCGGCGCCGGCTGGCTTCCGTCGCCGGGTACGTTGTGCGCGTTGTACGCCGTCCTGGCGCTCAGCGCGCAGATCCCCGACGATGTCCGGAGCGATCGACTGGTCACCTTCGCCCGCACGCATGGATTCGCGATCGGCGTGGCGTTAGTGGTGGCGCTCGGCATCGCCGTGCGGCTGCCTCACCTGAACGCGGAACTCGGGCACGCGCCGATCGACATCGACGAACACCGGCTCGCGGAGAACGTCCACCACTTCTTCTCCACCGGCGAACTCGTCCATACGACCGTCGAGCACTATCCGGGCCTCGTGTTCTGGCTGTTCTCCGGTGCGTCCTTCATCGGATACATGCGAATCCTCTCCGGCGGCCGTGCCATTCCCGTCGCGCTGCTGCCCGTCGAACGCTTCGTTGCATGGGCGCGAATCGCCAACCTCGGCGTCGCCGCCGGGATCATCTGCCTGACCGCGCTCATCGGGAAGCGCGTTTTCAACTCCTGGACCGGCGTCGCGGCTGCCGCACTGGTCGCAGTAGCGCCTCTGTCCACGGCAACGACACTCGTGGTCCGCAATGATCCGGGGATGGTGCTTGCCGTCCTTGCAGCCGTCTACTGCGCGATCGAGTCGCTCGAAAACGATCGGCTGCCATGGATCGCCGGCGGCGGCGCGGCGGCAGGGATCGCAGTCGGGATCAAGTACTCGAGCGTGTTCGTCATCATCACGATCATCGCGGCTGCTCTCTGCAAAGGAACATCGGCGCGGCGGATCCTCCGGACTTTCGTCGGCTGCGTGGCATTCGCGGTCGCTGTAGCAGTGACGAATCACTTCATCTGGTCAGACGTACCAAACTTCCTGCGGCAGTTGTCTGATCAGATCGCCATCACGGGCGCTGGGCACTGGGCGGCGACTGCAGACCCGGCAGGAATGTACGTCCGGACGCTCGCCGGGCGCGACGGGGTCGGTGTGGGATTGCTGATCGCGGGTGTGGCGTTCGCCGTGTATTCCTTGACGGTACCCACGGCTCGCAGCCTCGTGTTCCTGACGTTCCCGATCCTGTACATGTGGTTCATGACTCACCGGCCCTCGCAGTTCGCGCGGTGGGTGTTTCCGCTGCTTCCGTTTGCCGCAATTGCAGGAATGGGAGTCCTGATCGCGCTGGTCAAACTGCAGGTTCCGGAAGGCATGGTCACGAGCGTGCGCCAGAAGACCGCGCTGAGCCGCGCCGCGGCGGTGCTCGTCGCGATCGCGATGTTGTGGCAACCGCTGGTGGGCGCGGTTGCGGACGTCAGCCGTCGTGCCGGGACACCGACGCAGACGCTTGCGGAGCGTTGGCTCGCGCAGCACGTGCAGCAGGGACAGGTCGTCCTCACCGAATACGGCTGGCTCGATCTCGGCGGGCTACCGACACCCGCCCGCCGCGTGCCCGATTTGCGCGCGCTTCTCGACGGAGGCGTCGCCGCATGCCGCGGCGCGACGTGGGTGGTCGTGCCGGAACCGGACTTCGGGCACGCGACGCTCGCCAGCCTCGCGCTCGTGAAGCGCTTCCATGCGAGCTCCGGATTCGGCGGCAACACGGGGTTCGACTACGAGATTTATCGTGTGCCCGGCGCTTCCCCACCGCAGCCGTGATCTCCGGCCTCGCGAAAGAGTCCTCGGCTTCCGGCCCAGCCCGGTTCGGCCGTTGGATCTGATCGTGGCCGCGCGTTATTTCGCGGTCAGGTACAGCACCGTGACGTTGGCGCGGCGCCGCAGACCGCGTACCCACTCATCGATCATCTGGATGCGGGACGGGTCCGTGTTCCCGAATCGCTGATTGAAATAGGTCGCGATCCGCAGATCGTCGCGAATCCAGCGGCGCAGCTGGTCCGCGCTCATGCCGGTAACGGCAAACACGTGCTGCAATGCGGCGTCACCGCCCACACGCTCGGTGATGGACGCGTAGCGACGATCGATCTCTTCTGGCGCCGGCTCCGGCGGCTGGTACCGGTCGACTTCCGCCACGACCAGCGTGCGCTGGACCAGACGATCCAGCACCGCAGCCACTGGATCGGTTTCGGCCGGTTCCGGCGTCACGAGCTGCAGCTCCGCGGCGGCGTTGACGTCCGACAGCGTGATTGGCTGCCCGGCGACCACCGCCATGACACGATCGATGATCTCGGCCCGTCCAGGCGCCGAGCAGAGCACGATCGCGGCTGCTGCGACGAGACAGGGGTTTTTGATCACGTGCATTGATCCTCAGAAGGCCTGGCCTATCGAAAAATGCAGCGCCGTTCTCGGCTCCAGCTGTCCGCCGATCACTCTGCGTTCCATCTTGAATCCGAGATCTACACGGATTGGTCCGATCGGGGATCGATACCGCAGGCCGAATCCCGTGGAGCCGAGCAGGTTCGACAGATCGACTTCAGACGCGCGCGCGAAGACGTTTCCGCCGTCGACGAACACCGCGCCACCGACGTCGCGCCAGACCGGAACGCGCAGCTCCAGGTTCAGAATGACCAGCGCGTTGCCGCCAATTGGAAAGCCTTCGGCACTGATCGTGTTCGGCGCACCGACGCTGTCGAGCGCGTAGCCGCGAACCGTGCTGTCACCGCCGGCAAAGAATCGTTCGCTTGCCGGAAGATCCTGGATGGTTTCCGTGGTCACGGTTCCGTCCGGCTGGACCGTCGTGACGACCTGCCGGAAGGGACTCGCAAGTCCCAGGCGCGCGCCGCCGGCCAGGACCATGTGCGGACGTCCGAGACCGCGATAGAAGAACCCTTCGACCAGCCCTTTCGTGAAGCCAACCTGCGATCCGAGGGCGCGCGCCGCGAGCGTCCCGTCGACGCTGAGGAGCGTGCCCTTTTGCGGCTCGAGGATGTCGTCTCGCGTGTCCCGCGCGACGGCCGCGGAGAATTCCGACAGACGCACCTGCGGAAACACGCGGTCGATCGTCAGCTTTTCCTGATCGGTCAGCTGCTCGTCGAAGACGTGGGTCGTGCTGAACGAGTACCGCAGGCTGCCCCGCAGAATCGGTGTCAGCTTGCGCAGCAGCTCGCCGTTCACGCCTTTCCTGGCGAAGTTGAACGTCGTGCGCACGCCCTGCTCGACCGCGGCCGTGCCGGTCAGATCGCCGAATCCGCTGAACGCCTGAGGCTCGCGGTAAGTCCCGACCACGCGGTATTCAGAAAAGCCGAACGGATTCGTGTCCGCCGGATCGATGTTCGGCCGCAGGCTCAGGCGCGCGTAGAGGTTGAGCGATCGGTTCTTCCCCCCAACGTTGCGCCGGCCGATCTCGAAGAATCCTCGCGGCGCGAATTCGTAGACGTCTCTCGCTTCGCCGCCGGGCTCGTCCGCCCGCAGCAGTCGATCGATCTGCGCGCCGCCGCCGTAGCCGATGGTCGTTCGGAGCGACTCCTCGACGGTGATGACCACGTCCCGGGAACCGGGCGCGCCGTGCGGAATCTCGGTGATCTGCACGCGGCGGAACAATCCCAGCGCAGCGAGCCGCCGCTGACTCTCGACGCGCGCCGAGTAGCTGAGCGGCTTGCCAGGCTGGAGCAGCACTTCGCGCTCGATCACCTTGGGGTCCGTCCGGGTGTTTCCGACGATGAGGATGTGATCGACGATCGTCTGCGGCCCCTCGTCAATCTGGAACGCGACGTTCGCATGGGAGCCGTCGGGTGAACGCGTGACGCGTGGGGTCACGCGCACCGATTCGTAACCGTGATCCAGATACAGCACGCCGATGGCATCGCGGTCCGCGGCAACGTTGGGCGCGTAGAACGGCGTGCCCGGTCTCGAGCGCCGTGCGACCGCCACGACCTGCGGCGTCGGCAGGCCGCGATTGCCGGCGATCGTGATGTCGCCGATCCGGACCTGCTTGCCTTCTTTGATGACGAGCACCGGCTTGACGACGCCGGGGCTGACCTCGTTTTCGGCTGATTGGACGACTGCGTCCGGAAACCCGTTTTCCTGATACAGCGCCTGCACGGCGCCCACCGCTGCATCCAGATGGCCCACGATGAACGGATCGCCAGGGACCAGGCGTGCGCCTGGACGATCCAGCCGCTCCGTGATTTGCTCGACGGGGATGCTCTGGTTGCCGGAGACGTCGAGGCCGCCCGCGGCAACGCGATACAGTGCGCCGCGTGTGATGTGGAACGTCACGGTCAGATGCGAGTCTTCTTCACGCCGATCGGGTGGCGGCACCTCCGCCTTCCAGTACCCGAGCCCGCGCAGATATTCGGTGATGCGATGGGCGGAATCCTCGAGGATGTCGGGATCGACCGAACCTTCCCTCTCGATCGGCACGAGGTCGGCGAGCTTGTCCTTTGGAATCGGGTCGCCCTCGTAGCGGACCGCCACGAGCGGACCCGATTCGATGTGCACGGTCACGGCGACGGCCGAGCGATCCGCGCTGATCTCCGGGCGTTCGGTCGCCGACGCCAGGTAGTACCCCCGGTGACGCATGGAGGCGACGTATGCGTCGAGCTTCTGCCGAAGCTCTTCTGGCACGTAGAAGGAACCCTGCGTGAGATCCAGCCGCGCACGGACCTGCGGCTCGGGATCGAGCGGCGTGCCGCCGATCCCCACTTCCGAGACGCGGGCCCGCTGACCGGCGGAGACGTCGAACACCAGTGTCGTCCGGTCCGGATTGTGCTCGATGATCGGCTGTCCGAGCTGAACGCTCGCCGACAGATATCCCTGGGCGCGATAGAACTGCTCGAGCATCGATGCCACGTCGGCGGCCCGGCCGACCGGCGGCGTCGCGCCAAACCGATCGGTCATGCGCTTGCGCACCACCGATTCCTGCAGACCGAGGTCGCCCCGAAATTCGACCGCACCCACCGCGTGAACGGGCGTCAGCAGATAACTCAGCGCCACACCGCCGTCCGCCGCGCGCGCCGCGTCCACTTCCACGTCGTCGAACCGGCCGAGGCCGTAAAGGTGCGTGATCGTCGCGCGGACGTCCGCCAGGGAGAGCGGCCGGCCGACGGGCGTGGCCACCAGATTCAGCAGCGATGGATCGGTCGTGGACTTTGCTTCCACGAGCAGGGAGATCGACGTCACGCGCACGCCGGCGAAATCCGCCGCCGCGGGCTTCTGCAGCGACGGCGGGGGCAGCGGCGTCTGCTGCACCTGCGCGGTGCCGGCCTGAAGCAGAAGGAGAACGAGGAGTGGGCCCATCACGTCAGAAGCTTCGACGCACGCGGAAATCGATCGAAAACGTCCGATCGCCCGTCTGCGTCAGGATCCAGCCGAGGCGATCGCTCTGATCGTATTCGAGGACGATGATCTGTTCGCGCTGGGTCGTGCCGAGCGCGCGTGAGAAGGTGAGATACGCGCGATCGGAGAGCCGTTTGCCGATGATGAGGCGAGCCGTCGGCGTCAGCGGATCCGTCTGCGTGCCGAGGCTCGGTGCGAGCTGCACGGTGTTGATGCCGAATGTCTGTTCGACGGCTCGGGTGACCGGCGCCGCCAGCGGCCCCGCCAGCACCTGAAGGAGGCCGGCGCGAAGGAGCTGTTCTTCCGATTGGGTGACGTCGCGCTGGTTCAGCGCGCGCAACTCGGGGTTCGACACGTCGGTCGACTGGCCGAACAGCACCGAGAGGATATCCACCGGGGTCAACGGCGGATCGGAGTTCGCGGAGAAGTTCAGATGACCACCGAGCGTGCCGCTGATGGCCAGGGTGATCCGGTACGTCTCGTCGACGCTCGGCACGTGCACCCGTGTTTCAGCTTCGACGTCGAAGAATGGCTCGATGGCGGCCGGATTGTAGAAGTCGACCGTGCCGCGGGTCACCACGAACCGGTTGCCCTCGAAGAACACCTCGCCTCGATCGATGTCGGCGCGGCCGAAGAGCTGCGGCTTATCGTAGGTTCCGCTCAGCGTCAGATTCGCGCTGGCTGTGATTTGCGCCAGCGTGTTCCTGATCATGAGGCTGCCTGACGGCGCCTCGACCTGGATGTCGTACCGGAGCGGAATCGTCGTTTCGGTGGTGGCGGCGCGCGGCAGGGTGGTCGCGTTGCTCGCCAGGCTCAGGATGTCAGTGGTCGGATCGAACTTGCTTTCGTACACCCCCTGGTGGAGCGTCACGGCGCCGCTCAGGACCGGAGCGTCAATCGGCCCTCTCAGCGCGAGGGACGCATCGGCCACACTGCGGAATCCTTCGGGATAGCGCAGGTTCATGCGCTCGCCTGTCGCGGTCAGGTCGAACGTGCTCAAGGTGAAGCCCTGAATCCCGATGCGACCCCCGAACTGGACCCGACCGCCGCCGAGTTCGGCCGTCACCGAGTCCACGCGAATGCCTTGCGCATCGAACGAGACGTGTCCATTGATGTTCTGCAGGCTGTGCGGCAGCGCCGTGAAACGAATCCGGCCGTCGGATACGTTCGCGTTTCCGGAGAACACAGGCGCCTCGAGTGGTCCTTCGATGGACGCCCGCAGCGACGCGCTGCCGGAACTCCGCAGGTCGCGGAAGAAGCCCTGCAGGATGCTGAGGTTCGCGTCGCCGGATGCCGTCAGCGCAATGCGGTCGTCGTGCAGGGCGATCTCGCCATCCAGGCTCAGGGACGTGCCGTCGCCTTCGAGCTTGAACTGCTGCACCTCGACCCGGTGCCGGTCGAGCGCGAACTTCAGGGGCCCGGCGTTGTGGACCGAGTAGTCGAACAGTTTCAGGTTGAGGCTGTCGATGCTGGTATCGACGATCAGATGATCGATGTCCGACAACTCACCGCTCACGTGAACGGTGCCGCCGGCCACCGCGGTCGTGAACGGAGAAAGGCGCGGCTCGAAGAACCGCAGATACGGGTCGAGCGAGGTGTCGGAGAAATTGAGCGTCAGCTCGGCATCCATCTCCGGGGTGAGCGCCACCCGCCCGGAGCCGGTGACCGACAGACGCGGCGACTCGGCGTCCAGTTCCATCGTCAGCATGTCATTGCGCATCGACAAGCGTCCGCGCAGCTGGCCGATGCCTTCGTCGCCGGCGAATAGATCCGCCACCTGCAGCCGAACGTCGTACCGGGGGCTGTCGAAGGTGCCCGCGCCCGTGGCGGACAGCTGCAGAACGCCCGAGAGCGGCGCGCGAGGGAACGAGAGCGTGGCGAGCGATTCGACGGCAATCCGCTGTCCGGTCGCGTCGAAGCTGTAGGTGCCGTCCCACCCGACGAACGCTGCGCCCGTCAGTCTCCCGGACGACTTGACCATCAAGATGTTCTCCAGCCGAACGCCGGGAGTGTCCCCGGTTTCGAACCGGAGGTCGGCCGTCGCCGAATCGAACGTCTCGCCATAAGCCGAACCGTGATCGATCTCGAGCCGGCCGTAGCCGTCGGGCGTCGTATAGGCGCCGGTCAGCCGGTACTCGCCCGACGCGACGCCGTCGACGCGATAGTCGTCGAGATCGAACGCGTGGCGCAGATCGGCCAGCGGGCGCCGGGACATGCGAACCGTCGCGTTGATTTCCTCGCCGTGGTCCTTGCGTGGATAGCCGAGCGAGAACCTGCCCTCGGCGTTGATCTCGGAATCGCCCTGCCGGATGCGGCTGCGTGAAATGAAGACGTACGCGTTCTGAATGAGTAGATCGGCGGAAGTCGCGCCCCACACCACGTCCCACGCGCGCATGCGCTCGCCCTCGAAGTGCCCTTCGATGCGCGGATCGGTGAAGGCTCCCGTCATCGTGCCGTCGAACATGCCGCGGCCGCCAATCGGGATGGCGCCGGTCGGCGCGCCGAATGCCGTCATGATGCCGGCGAGCACACGATCGCTTTCCTGCCAGTCGAGACTCGTGACGTGGAATGGCATCGCGGCATTCTGCCCCCACGCCGTCCGGCCGTTGAAGGCGACGAACGTATCTTCGGTGGCGGCCCAGCTCCCGGCCCCGACGTTGATCCAGCCGGGTTCGATGACGTAATCGATCGTTCCCGCGACGGGGACATGACCAATCTCCAGGTGTGCGTTGAACGGCCCCTGCAGCGGCGGCAGCGGATCGACGTGCGCGATCTGGGCCGGATCGATCTGGCGCGTCATCGGTACGATGCCTGCGGGCATCGACGCGGCGATCTGGCCCGAACCGCGCTTGTCGCTCCATTTCCCGAGCGGCCATTCGAGATGGTTCTTCCCCGTCGCGCGGCCCGACAAGCGGATGCCCTCGAGCTGCAGGAAATCGGTCAGGCGCGTGAGATCGACGTCCGTGTACTGCGTGTCCCACGTTGCGATCGTCGGGCGGCCCCGCTGGCCGAGCGGCGCAAGCCGATAACTGTACCGTCCGTGTCCGCCATACAGTGCCGATGTGACGTCGGTCACCTCGAATCGATCCGGCACCCAGAGGATGTTGCCGTGGACGTCGGGGAACCGCCAGGCATTGACCCCGGCCTCGGGGCTCGCGAACGATCCCTTCAGCTCGCGCCCGCCCTTGAAAATGTGGAAGTAGCCGTCGAAGTCGGCGTGCCCGGTGGTCGTAAAATTCAAATCCTTGAAGAAGATGTGCTTCTGGGTCGGGAAATCCACCCGCGATTTCACCTTGTAGAACATCTCGGGCCATCGCGACAGATCGACGTAGCCCGTCACCGCGGTGCTCGCGCCGGTGCTCTGCAGGTTGATGCCGTCGAGAATGATGCGGCTCCCGTCGATCTTGAACCGCGTCTGCATGTCGGCGCGGAACGGGTCGTACGACTGGATCGCCACCGTTCCGTTGCTGAACTGCGCTGTCCCGTGGTAGGCCTCGAGGCCCTTGAACACGTTGACGGTGAGATTGCGGCAGACGACGCTCCACGGCGTGCCGTGATCTTGATACGTGAACTGGCCGCGCCTCGCGATGACCGAGCTGACCGTTGTCGTGAACCGCTTGGGGCCGGCCGGTTTCGACTTGTCACGCGGCGGACCGCCGAATCGCGGGAAGTTGTGCCGGCCGTCGGGAAAGGTCTCGATGAGCATGTTCCAGTCGCTCATGTCGACGTCGGACACGATCAGTTCACCGTTGAAGATGCTCCACCACGGCAGGTTGACGTAGATGCGGCGCGCGGTCAGGAACGGCCGATCTTCCGGCCGCAGCCCATCGATCCTCACGTCGTCGAGTTCGAACGTTCCGCTGAGGAGCAGGACCTTGAGCGTGCCGATATGCATCGGCCGGTCGATGTACTTCGACGCCGCCGTCTCCGCGCGCTTCCTCAGCGACGGACCGAGGTCGATCGTCAGCGTGCCGACGATGATCGCCGCGACCATGGCGAGCAGCACCGCGAAAACACGCAGCAGGGGATGCGTGCGGCGCTTCGGCGGCGCGGCGGCTGGTGCCGGCACATCGTCTGCCGCCGGCTGCTCCGGTGGGAGGGGATTTTCTTCGAGCAAACGGGTCGCGGGACGATCCGATCAGTTCCGGGGCCGCAGGTTCACGGCCTACTCAATCACGACGAGCACACGGCCGGCTTCCACCGACGCTCCGGTCGTCGCCGATACTTCGCGAACGCGACCGGCGACTGGCGACCGCAGCTCGTTTTCCATCTTCATGGCCTCGATCACGACGACGGGCTGCCGCGCCTCGACGAGATCGCCTTCCGCCACGAGCACGCGGACGATGCGGCCGGGCATCGGCGCGGCGACCTTCTGTTCGCCGTGCGGACGGCCGCCGGCGCCGCCGCTCCCGAAGCCCCCGCGCCGGCCGTTCGACACCACGGGAACAGTGGCGCCTCGCCATACGGCGAGCCGCTCGCCCGGAGATGCCGTCGGCGCGAGCTGGACCGCTCCACTTTCGTGCCCCGCCTCTGGAAAGAGAAGGGACACGCCGAAATCACCGATGCGCTCCGCGTCGACGAACTCTGCGTGCCCGTCGACGACGACGCGAAAGCGCCCGGGACGTAGGCGCTCGATCGTGACGCTCCGCGACCGGCCGTTCACGTCGATGTTGAACGACGTCATCAAAGCGCGCCGAGCGCCTCTCGACGTCCAACCGACTTCCACGCGCTCGAGTCCCGCGCCTGCGCGGACTCGGCTTCCGGAGCGGACGTCCGCATCCAGGCATCGACCGCCGCCGCGATTGCAATCCGCCGTTCGTCGGCGTCCGACAGCGTCGAGAACGATGCGCCGTTGCGGTCGGTGAGCAGCCGATCCAGATATGTCGTGTCGAAGCGTCCCTGCCGGAAGTCTTCCTGTTGCATCAGCCAGCGGAAGAACGGAATCGTCGTCTTTATCCCGAGTACCTCGTACTCCGCCAGTGCGCGGCTCATGCGGGCGATCGCGTGGCGCCTGTCACCGGACCATGCGATGAGCTTGGCAATCATCGAGTCGTAAAACACCGGCACGGTGTAGCCTTCGGTGACCCCGGAATCGTCTCGGATTCCGGGACCGCTTGCCGGACGAATGCCGCGCACGAGTCCCGGGGACGGCATGAAGCCGAGGTCGGGATCTTCGGCGTAGATGCGGCACTCGATCGCGTGACCTCGCGGCGTCAGCGCGTGCGCGGGATCGAGCGCGAGCCGCTCGCCGCGAGCGATGCGAATCTGCCAGTGGACCAGATCCTCGCTCGTCACGAGTTCGGTCACCGGATGCTCGACCTGGAGGCGCGTGTTCATTTCCAGGAAGTAGAACGAGCCATCCTCGTCCAGCAGGAACTCGATCGTGCCGGCGTTCGCATACCCGACAGCGGAGGCTACCTTGGCCGCAGCCGACGCGATGCGGTCGCGCAGCGCCGGGTCCACGGCCAGCGAGGGCGATTCCTCGACCACTTTCTGGTGCCGCCGTTGGATCGAGCACTCGCGTTCGACGAAGGGAATCACCGCGCCATGGTGATCGGCCAGCAGCTGGATCTCGATGTGCCGCGGTCTCAGCAGACGCCGTTCGAAGTACACGGCGGTATTGCCGAAAGAGGACCCGGCTTCAGAGCGCGCCGTTCGCACGGCGGACAGCAGGTCTTCCTGGCGGACGACCTCGCGCATTCCTTTGCCGCCGCCGCCGGCGACTGCCTTCACCATCAACGGATAACCGATGCGGTCGCCAACGCGGCGGATCTCCGCGTCTGTGGCGTCGTTGCCCAGCGGTGCGTCCGTGCCAGGCACGACCGGCACTCCCGCGGCAATCGCAACGGCGCGCGCCCCGGTCTTGCTTCCCATCGCCTCGATCGCCGCTGGCGAAGGACCGATGAACGTCAGTCCCGCGTCGGCACACGCCCGGGCAAATGCGGCGTTCTCCGCGAGAAAGCCATAGCCGGGATGGACGGCGTCCGCGCCTGTCGCCCTTGCCGCTTCGATGAGTCGATCGATTCTGAGGTAGCTCTCGGCAGCTGGACTCGGCCCGATATGAACCGCCTGATCGGCGTCGCGCACGTGGCGGGCGGCGCGGTCGCAGTCGGAATAGACGGCGACAGTCGATATCCCAAGCTCCTGGCAGGCCCGGATCACACGAACCGCAATCTCGCCGCGGTTCGCGATGAGGAGTTTCACCTCTACATTCTACTGGTTCGGGGTTCGGGGTTCGGCGGTTCGGCGGTTCGGGGTCTGGTTCACGGGTTGACGGTTCGATTCAGGGTTCGGGGTTCAGGGTCCGATTCCAGGTGACGGACCCGGCCCGCTGAACCGAAACCTAAACCTTGAAGCAGACCTTGAACCTTTGAACCCTGAAACCGGTTAGAGCGGAATATTCCCGTGTTTTTTCGGCGGATTCTTGTCGCGCTTGGTTTCGAGCGCCTTCAGGGCGGCGATCAGCCGCGCGCGGGTGTGGCGGGGATGGATCACTTCGTCGACGAATCCCCGCTCCGCCGCGACGTAGGGGTTGGCGAACTTCTCGCGAAATTCCGCGACGCGCGCCTCTTTTGCGCCCTGGGGGTCCGCGGCCTTGTCCAGCTCGCGCTTATACAGAATGTTGACGGCGGCTTCGGGGCCCATCACGGCAATTTCCGCCGTTGGCCAGGCGAAGTTCATGTCGGTGCGAATGTGCTTGCTCGACATGACGCAGTAGGCGCCGCCGTACGCCTTGCGCGTGATGACGGTCACCTTCGGCACCGTCGCCTCGGCAAACGCGAACAGCAGCTTCGCGCCGTGGCGGATGATGCCGCCGTACTCCTGACGCGTCCCCGGCAGAAATCCGGGGACATCCTCGAAGGTGACGAGCGGGATGTTGAACGCATCGCAGAAGCGCACGAATCGCGCCCCCTTGACGGACGCGTCGATGTCGAGCGTCCCCGCCAGCACGGCGGGCTGATTCGCCACGATGCCAACGGACCGACCGCCCAGCCGCGCGAAGCCGACAACGATGTTACGGGCGAAGTGCCGGTGCACCTCGAGAAACCCGCCATCGTCCACGATCGTGTGGATCAGGTCGAGGATGTCGTACGGCTGATTGGGTGACGCCGGGACGAGCCGGTCGAGCGCGGCATCCTCCCGATCGAACGGATCGGAGGTGTCCGCGCGCGGCGGATCGTCGATATTGTTCGACGGCAGGTACGACAGCAGCTCGCGAATGAGACGAAGGCACTCACGGTCGTCGGCGACGGCGAAGTGCGCGACTCCGCTCGTCGCGTTGTGGGTCATGGCGCCGCCGAGTTCGTCTTTGGTGACCTCTTCGTGGGTGACGGTCTTGATGACGTCGGGGCCGGTCACGAACATGTACGACGTGCCCTCGACCATCAGCGTGAAATCGGTGATCGCCGGCGAGTAGACGGCGCCGCCCGCGCACGGCCCCATGATCGCCGAGATCTGCGGAATGACGCCCGACGCCAGCGTATTGCGCAGGAAGATGTCGGCGTAGCCGCCGAGCGACTGCACGCCTTCCTGGATGCGGGCGCCGCCCGAATCGTTCAACCCGATGATCGGCGCGCCCATCTTCATCGCGAGATCCATGATCTTCACGATCTTCGCGGCGTTCGTTTCCGAAAGCGACCCGCCAAAGACGGTGAAGTCCTGCGCGAATGCGTAGACGGGGCGGCCTCCTATGCGTCCGTGTCCCGAGACCACGCCATCGCCGGGAATGAGCTGGTCCTCCGTGCCGAAGTCGCGGGACCGGTGCGTGACGAGCTTGTCAATCTCGTGAAACGATCCGGGGTCGAAAAGCAGATCGATGCGCTCGCGAGCGGTGAGCTTGCCGGCGTCGTGCTGGCGCTTCAGGCGGGCTTCACCGCCGCCGAGTTCCGCCCGCCGTTCAAGCGCGTCGAGGTGCTTGATCGGATCCATTCGCGCGGTCACCTACTTCTTGGCTGCCGCGCCGTACGCCTTGTCCCAGTCGGCGAGGAACTTCTTCAGGCCTATCTCGGTGAGCGGGTGATTGAAGAGCGAGTCGATCACGGCCGGCGGACAGGTGCAGATGTCGGCGCCCATCCGTGCCGCCTCGACGATGTGCATCGGGCTTCGCGTGCTCGCGACGAGGATCTCGGTGGTGAAGTCGTAGTTCTCGTAGATTTCGACGATGTCGCGGATGAGTTCCATCCCGTGCGTCGACACATCGTCGAGACGTCCGACGAACGGACTGATATAGGTGGCGCCGACCTTGGCCGCGAGCAGCGCCTGCGACGCCGAGAAGCAGAGCGTGACGTTGACCCGGATGCCCTCTTCCGCGAGCGTTTTGCAGGCGTGGATGCCGTCGCGCGTCAGCGGCACCTTGACGACGATGTGCTTGTCGATGGCGGCGAGGTCGCGGCCCTGCCGCACCATGGCGCTCCATTCGAGTTCCGTTACCTCGGCGCTCACGGGCCCCTGGACGATGCCGCAGATCTTCTTAAGATTGTCCTTGTAATCGCCGGGCTCTTTCGCGAGGAGCGTCGGATTGGTGGTAATGCCGTCGATGATGCCGAGCGGCACCAGCGCTTCGATGTCCTTCAGGTTTCCGGAATCGATGAAAATCTTCATGAACGTGCTCCTCGCTGTGTGATGCCCTGGCCGACCGGATTGCTCAGCTCGCCGACGCCGTCTACCTTGACTGTAACGCGGTCGCCGCCCTTGAGCGGTCCGATGCCGGCGGGCGTGCCGGTGGAGATCACGTCGCCCGGCAGCAGCGTCATGACGCGGCTCACGAAGGCGACGAGCGTATCGATGGAAAAAATCAGCTGCTTCGTCGACGAGGCCTGGCGGCGCTCGCCGTTCACCCAGCCTTCGACCCCGACGCCTTCGGCCGCACGGTAGTCGAGGCCGACTGCGATGCACGGTCCGAGCGGCGCGAACGTGTCGAAGCCCTTCGCGCGTGTGTACTGGACGTCCTTTACCTGTAGTTCGCGCGCCGTCACGTCGTTCACACACGTGAGTCCCAGCACGTACTCGTGCGCATCGGCCGCAGCGACGTGCGATGCGCGCCGGCCGATGACGACGCCGACTTCGGCTTCGTAATCGATGCGTCCGGCGCCGTCCGGCATGACGATCGTCTCGCCCGGACCGATGACCGCCGTCGACGGCTTGATGAACATCATCGGTTCCTGCGGCAGCGACTTGTGCTGCTCGGCGGCGTGGTCCTTGTAGTTCAGACCGATGGCAACGATTTTCGAAGGAACGACCGGCGCCCGCAGCTGCATCGGCGGGTCGATGTCGGAGCCGGCTTCGTAGCCGTCGAACAAATCGCCTTCCAGCAGACGCCATCGTCCGTCCGCTTCGATGGCGTGCCGCGGCGTGCCGCGGTAATCAATCCGGTAGATACGTGTCATCGAGCGGTCTCTTCCACGCGCGCGGATGGGGTGCTCCGGTTGCCCGCACGATCGATCGCAACGATCGCGTAGGCGTAGCGCACTCCGGGCTGTGCGGTCGTGTCGCGAAAACGGGTTTCCCGTATCGGCTCGGGCGTGAGCGGCTGCAGTGTGTCACCGGGAGATTCGCCGCGCAAGACCACGTATCCGGCGACATCGGGCTCCGGGTTTGCGTCCCAGATCAGATTGACGGCTCCCGTCGTGGCGACGGCTGCGAGTCCGGTCGGTGCGGCGGGCGCAAATCGATCGACCGGCGTGACGCAGACGGGCGCGCTCGGCTCGCTCTCGACGGTCGCCGCTCCGATCGTCTCGACGGTCGTCACGTCGAAACACTGTTCCTTTCCAGGCTCCGCACCCTCGTGCTCGATCGCGAGGGCGTCGACAGGCTGAGGGTTGACCGGCGCCTGCGTCGAGGCGAGGCCGACCGTTGTCGCGGTTTCCTGATGTTTCGCATCGTACGCGTACACGTTGTACTTGAGTGGCGGGTGCGGTTCGGTCCCCGGTTCAGGTGCAGCCCACTTGATCGTCACGCTGCGCTCGCCGAACTCAGCTGTCACGTTCGAGGGAGCCGCCGGCGAAGGCACGATTGGTACGACGATGCGTGCAGACGGAGAGCCCGGACGCCCCTTCCGGTTGATGCCGCGGACAGCGTAAACGCGCGTCACCGTCGGCGACGGTTTGAGGACTTGCGCCGCCGGCAGCGCTCCCCCTGTTGCCATGGGAGAAGTTTGGGTCGAGCCCGGAGCCGCCGAGGACGGCGTCCCTTCCGGCGGCTCGTCAGGTTCGGTCGCTGGAATTGCCGGCAGCGCAGGCGGAACTCCCGCGACGCCACCTCCGCCGCCCGTGGCTGATACCGATTCCGGCGACGTCAACGGTGGAACCGTCGGCACGGACGCGGCGCCGGGCGCGGCGGCTTGTCCGCCGCTCTGCGGTGACGTCGCGGCGGCGTTGGCGCTGGCGTTCGCGTCGGACGCGTTCGCGGCCGGCGTCGCTTTGATCTGCGGCGTCTTCGTGTCGTCCGTGAGCGGCTCGGCGACGACGATCGGTGTGCCGGGCCCGGGGCGCGTATCCTCCGGCGCCGACTCGTCCTCCTCCGCGTCGGGATCGACCGGTGGCTTGATCGGGATCTTCGCGATCACGTGAGCGTTCGTGAGCAGATCGCGGTTGGGAGGCGGCGTCGCGCCGGCATCGACGGTGACGGCATAGACCTCGAGATGATCGAGCGCGACCGCGCCCCGTCCGTTCGCATTCTTCGCAGGCACGGTGAGCGACAGATACACCGTATCTCCGGCCACGCGTCCCGAGGTCTCCAGCGGACGATCGGGAACGAGATTCAACGGCGGCAGCGGCGGGCCCTTTTTGCCGCACGCAACAACGAGCACGGCCAGACACCAGAGCGTGGCGCTCGCGGCACTCGCCGCACCCGCGGTTCGGCGGTGCGACGGCTCGGCGGTGCGGAGGTTCGGTTCGCCGTCCGTGCTGCGTGCTCCGGCCATTCCATGTTCGAGTGCCGAACCGGATCCTCCGAACTGGAATGCCGAACGTGCACCAGAACGCGAACCGCGAGCCGCGAACCGGGAAACGAAACGCCGAACCGCCGACCCGCCGACCCGCCGGACCACAGCGTTAGAGGATATACCGCGAGAGATCTTCGTTGCGGGCGATGTCGCTCAGCATTCGATCGACGTACGCGTCGTCGATCGTGACCTCGCGCGCGCCCATCTCGGGCGCGTCGAACGACAGCTCGTCGAGCAGCTTCTCCATCACCGTGTGGAGGCGGCGCGCGCCGATATTCTCGGTCCGCTCGTTGACGAGCGTGGCGATGTCCGCGATCCGCTCGATCGCGCCGTCCGTGAAACTGAGTTCGATGCCTTCGGTCGAAAGCAGCGCCGTGTATTGGCGAACCAGCGCGCTCTTCGGCTCGGTCAGAATGCGGATGAAGTCCTCGCGGCCAAGGGCTTCCAGCTCGACGCGGATCGGGAACCGCCCCTGCAGTTCAGGAATCAGGTCGGATGGCTTCGAAACGTGAAACGCGCCCGCGTCAATGAACAGGATGTGATCGGTGCGCACGATCCCGTACTTCGTATTGACCGTCGTTCCCTCGACGATGGGCAGGATGTCGCGCTGCACGCCCTCGCGGCTGACGTCCGGTCCCTGTCCGCCCTCGCGGCCGGCGACCTTGTCGATCTCGTCGATGAAGATGATGCCTGATTCCTGCGCGCGTTCGACGGCGGCGCGCGCCACGCTGTCCATGTCGATCAGCTTCTGCTCTTCTTCCTGTGCCAGCGCCTCCAGCGCCTCGGGCACCCGCACGCGCCGCTTCTTCGTCCGCCCCTGGAAGAGCCCGGGCAGCATGTCCTTGACGTTGATGTCCACTTCCTCCACCGACGACCCGGCGATGATCTCGAAGGACGGAAACGACCGCTCACGCACGTCGATCTCGACCTGCTTCTGATCCAGCCGGCCGTCGCGGAGCTGTTCGCGCAGTTTCTCGCGCGTCCGCTGAGCCTGCTCGCGAATCGACGACGCCTGCTCGTCGTACTCCGACGCAGGCGGCAGCGGCGGCAGCAGCAGATCCAGCACGCGCTCTTCCGCGTTCTGCCGTGCCTTCTCGTGCACTTCGGACGTGCGCTCCTCGCGGACCATTTCCACCGCGATCTCCGTGAGGTCTCGAATCATCGACTCGACGTCGCGACCCACGTACCCGACTTCCGTGAACTTCGACGCCTCGATTTTGAGAAAGGGCGACTGCGCCAGCCGAGCCAGGCGTCGTGCGATCTCGGTCTTGCCGACGCCGGTCGGGCCAATCATCAGGATGTTCTTGGGAACGACTTCCTCCGCCATTTCCGCCGTCAGCTTGCGCCGGCGCATCCGGTTTCTCAGCGCAATCGCGACCGCGCGCTTCGCCTGATGCTGGCCGACGACGTACTTGTCGAGTTCCGCGACGATCTGTCGCGGCGTCAGCGCCTGTACGGTGGAAGACGTGGTCTCGGGAAGATAAATCGGCATGACGGCTCTACAACGTTTCGATCGTGAGCGTATCGTTCGAGTAAATGCAGATCGCACCGGCGATGTGCATCGCCTGTTCCGCAATGGTCCGCGCGTCGAGCGCCGTGTGCTGCGCCAGAGCCTTCGCCGCTGCCAGCGCATAGGCGCCGCCCGACCCGATCGCCACGATGCCGTCGTCGGGTTCGATGAGATCGCCGTTGCCCGACAGCAGATATGTCGTTTTGGCGTCCATCACGATGAGCATGGCTTCAAGGCGACGCAGGATACGGTCCGTCCGCCAGTCCTTGGCGAGTTCGACGGCGGCGCGCTCGAAGTTGCCGCGATACTGCTCGAGCTTGCCCTCGAAGCGCGAGAACAGCGCGAAGGAATCGGCGGCCGAACCGGCAAAACCGGCCAGGATGCGGTCGTTGTACAGACGCCGAATCTTGCGCGCCCGCTGCTTGACGACGGTGTCGCCGAGGGTGACCTGGCCGTCGCTCGCCATGACGGACTGGCCGTCGTGCCGCACTGCCAGCACGGTTGTCGAATGAAATGTCATGGAACAGGCCAAAATCGCAGTCTACCACCGGCCGGAAGAGCGGACAGGACTGACACCCAGGCAGGACACCGTCGGCGCGCCGCCCGCGTCTTAATAGAGGAATTCGATGATCCGGCCGTGGCAGATGTGTTGCAAAATTGCCTCGGTGGATGTTCAGTCTGCGCGGAGGAGCGCATTATGAGATCCCTTCTTTTTCGGTTCGGCCTGACAACGGCAGCGGTGGCGATCGCCGTCACTCCCGCGCTCGCGCAGAAACCCGGCGAGTCGGGCGGGAGTCCGGCCGCGGATCGGCCGGTAGCCGTCGAACGGCCCGCCGCCGGCGGCGGGGACAGCAGCGCTCGGTCCGCAGCCCCGGCCGCATCGTCGTCCACGACGAGCCCGTCGAGCCCGTCCGCGACATCCATCCCGACCATGGGCTTCGGCGCGAGCCGGGCAGCGTATCGCGAGGAAGCGCCGCAGCACAGAACGTCAGGCGGCAGCGCCAGCAGCGCCAGCAGCGGCCACGCGGTCGCCCGAGGCAGCGGCGGCAGCAGCGCGGCCGGCAGCAATTCGAGCAGCAGTTCGAGCGGCGCGAAGTCGTCCAGTCCGGCGCGCGAACAGAGTGGTGAAAATCATGCGGGCGGATCGCAGGCGGTTCCGGATTGGGCCCGCCCCCGAGGCGGTCAGCCGGCTACGGGTACCGCTGTGACGCGGACCACTCCACGGCCGTCCGATGATCACGGACACTACTACAACAACTACTACAATCCGTTCGGCTACTACTACGGTCCGTCCAGCTACTACTACGGAAACTACTTCTACGGCGGGGCCTACTATTCGCCCTATTACTACGCGCCGTATATGTTTTCTCCGTACGTCTACTCTCCCTACATGCTCGGCTACGGTTTCGGCCTTGGATTCCCCTGGGGCATCGATCCGGGCTACGGCGCGGGTTACGGCGCGGACGACTACTGGTACGGCGGAGGCGGCGGCAACTACTCTTCCTCCCAGCCCGCACATGGCGAGGATCAGGGCGGTCTGCGGTTGAAGGTCAAGCCGCGCGACGCAAAGGTCTACGTCGACGGCTACTTCGTGGGCACGATCGATACGATGGACGGCGTGTTCCAGAAGCTGCCGCTCAACAGCGGACGCCATCACGTCTCGGTCAAGGCCGATGGTTATCAGCCGGAAGAGTTCGACGTCGTGATCACGCCGAACGAAACGGCGACCTACCAGGGGGATCTGAAGAAGGGCAAATCGTAAGTTGCAGATCGGCGGTTGCAGGTTGCTGATCGATTGAAGATTCGAGATGACCCGTCTCCAATCATCAATCAATCAGCAATCAGCAATGTCAAATCAGGCACTCGCCGGTCACAAGTTCCTCCGGTCGATCGCCCTGGCGTCGCTCTTCTACGACGGCGTCGTCGGGGCGGTGCTGCTGCTGGCGCCGGGCCTGATGGCCATTTGGTTTGGCGTCGCACTTCCCACTCCACGCATTTTTTCCGATCTCAACGCACTGTTTCTGCTCGCCGTCTCGGCAGGTTATTACCTCCCGTGGCGCGATCCGGTCGCGGGCCGCTGGTACATGTGGGTGATGGGCCCGGGACTGAAGGGCGCTGGAGCTGCGGCGTTCCTGCTCGACCACTTCGTCCGCCACTCTCCCGCGTCGTTTCTCCTCTTTGCGGCGAGCGACGGCACGCTGGCCGCGCTCACACTCGCCGCGCTCGTCGCCGGACGAGGAAATACGCAGGCACGCCAGCCGCGATGACCGCGAGCCCCGCGGCGGCCGTCGGTCCGTTGCGCCAGATCTCGTTGGCGACGATGATCGCGCTCGCACCGACGAAAATCGCCGGCGCCCAGGGATAACCAAGCGCGCGGAACGGCCGCGGCGCGTGGGGATCGCGGTGGCGCAGGACGAACAGCGCGACGACGGCGACGGCGGAGAACAGGACGACGGCAAATCCGGTGTAGCTGACGAGCTGCGACAGCGTTCCGGAGAGCACGAGCACCCCGCTCCAGATCCCCTGGGCCACGATCGCGCTCGCCGGCGTGTGAAAGCGGCGGTGCACGTGGCCCGCCGACGGCACGAACAGCCCGTCGCGTGCCATCGCGAAATACACGCGCGGGCCTGCGATCACCATCGCGCTGATGCTCGCGGCCAGGCTCACGATTGTGAACAGCGCGAGCAGGTCTCCCGCGACGAATCCGAACAATCGTTCGGCCACCGTATCCATCAAACGGCTGCCTGGCACGGCGGCGAGCTCGCGGACCGGCATCGCGTAGACATACAGTACGTTCAGCGCGATGTAGAGTCCGACGACCGCAATCGTGCCGATGGACAGCGCGAGCGGGACGTTACGCGCCGGGTCGCGGACCTCTTCAGCGACGTACGCAGCCGCGTTCCAGCCGGAATAGCTGAACATCACCGGCACGAGCGCGAGCAGGAACGACACGGGAGCGACCGCGGCGCTGCCCGCGAAATGCGCCGGACTGCCATGACCGGCGGAGAGTCCGATGGCGACGAAGATCGCGATCGCGCTGACCTTCATGCCCGCAAGCGTGTTCTGGAGCAGACGACCGGGTCCGAGTCCGCGCACGTGAATGAGGGTGAGCGCTCCAATCGCCGTCAATGCGACAACCGCCCGCGGCGAGACCACGAGGCCCGGGATCCGCGCGATCGCGTCATTGGAGGCGGCGGCGGGCACGAACCGTCCGATGTAGTCGGCCAGCGCGAGTGCGCTGGCGGCAATCGCGCCCGAAAAGCCGGCGACGAACGACGTCCATCCGGTGAGAAACGCCGCCATCGGTCCGAACGCGTCGCGCAGGTATACGTACTCGCCGCCAGCCTGAGGACGGAGCGCTGCGAGCTCCGCGTATGCCATGGCGCCGAAGAATGCCAGCGCGCCTCCCGCGGCCCACACGCCGATCATCCACATCGGATGCGGCACCAGGCCGGCGACGATCACCGGAACGAAAAAGATTCCGCCGCCAATGACGTTGGAAATGACGATCGCCGCTGCGTCGAGCGGCCCCAGCCGCCTCTGCAGCGTGGGGGATGTGGCGAGGTCTCGCGGTTGCCGGGCGGCGTTCGTGCGCACGTCACGCTTCCCGGCAAGCGTCGTTCCACCCGTTCGACGGCTGGCAGCCGGTGTGTGCCACGCGGAGTCAGCGCTGAGGGGTGAGCAGGTGCCGGGGAAGATCGAACACGCCGATCTCTATCCACTGCGACGAACTGTGCTTCGCGTAGACGTGGACGCGGATGTCCTGGAAATGGCTGTTCTTCAGCATGTCCGCGCGTGTCTGCGGCGGGTCGCCCGTGTAACCGACCTTGGGCCGCACCGTCAACGGTTCGGTTTTGTCGCCGTGAAAGTCGACGTTCTGAATGAAGACGTCCTCCCAGTCGGTCTCGCCAGTCGTGGAGGGCGCCGGCGTGCTGCCAGGGAGCGGCAACTGCCGGAAATAGACGTTGAGCTGGAGCGGATGAATCGAAGCCGTCGTGTTCTTCTGCAGAGTGAATGTGATGCTCGGCACGATCTTGTTCCGTCCGTCCACCACGCCGGCGTCGTAGTAGCCGCCGAGGACGTCGGCGACCTGCAGCGAGGTCTTCAGATCGACTTGCGGCCCGCAGCCGGTGACCGTCAGAGCGACGACCAGGAGGAAACCGACACGCGTCATTCGCCGAATCTTAGCACTCGCGCGAACTAGAATTCTTTCACCTGCACTCGCTTTCGTGCTTCTTCGGGCGTGATCTGCTTGGCGAGAAACGCGGCCACGTCGCTTCCCTTCACGCGCAGCACGATCGTCGACGCATCGTCCACCGCACCGGGCAGCAGCGGACCGTCGCTGTCGCGCGCGGCGATGGTCAGCCACTCATCTGCCCCGAGATTCATCGGGCCGCTGTAGTTGAGCATCGCGTCGATGAGCGCGGTCTTGATCGACTCGGTATAGAGCTGGTTGGGATCGGGCGGCGGAGCGTTCGCCGTGTCCATGACCGTCTGCGCGGCGACAGTGCCGGCGGGAGTGCCCTGAGCGACCGGGGAGACTCCGGACGTGGGCTGCACCGGCGTAACGCCTGGAGGAGCGCCTTCGATCCGCTGCAGTTCCGCGCGGGCGCGGCGTTTGAGCTCTGGATCCGCGTTCGACGCAAGCACCTGCTCCAGTTGCTGCCGCCGCGCGTCGCGCAGCAGCATCATCGTCGACCAGGCGACGCTCTGCTTCATCTGCGGAACATCCACGTCGAAGAAGACGCCGTAACCCTCGAGCGCGAACCCACGCGCACGTGCGGTGCCCGTTACGATGAGACTGCCGGGCTCGGCGACCTGAAGCTGACGCGCGAGTCCCTCGGCGCCGTTCCTCACCGCGGCGACGATGACCCCTTCCATCATCCGGACCTGCTGCTGCCGCGCTCCGGTCGGCGGCGGAGCCGTGGGCTTTCCGGGTTCGCCGAGCGCGCCGGTTCCCGGCTGGTTCGGAACGGCTGCTCCGGACTGCGCAAACGCAGGCGTGCTCACAGCGAGCGCGGTGACGACGAGGAATATTCCTTTCACGATTGCACCTGGCCTATTTTTGTTGCCGTGTCGACGTAATCAGGTAGTTGGCAAGCTCGCGATGGGCGGCCGCATCCGCCGTCGTCATCGCGTCAATCTTCCCGAGCCCCAGCTGGATGCGAGCCAGATCGGCCGTCCGCTGCGCGTCGACGTCACGAAGCACCTGCGCGATCCGCAGCGCCAGCTCCCTCTGCTGGCGCGATTCGCTCTGCGCCAGCAGATCGCGGACGCGTGTGAGAATCTCGACGTCCGACTGCCGATCCGCGGCTGTCGTCTGAGACGCCGTACGGATCGGCGATGCCGCCGCAGGCGCGTGCGATGCCGATTCGAGATCGTGCAGCCTCCGTTCGACGTCGGCGTACGCGGCCTCGAGCCTCTGCGCGTCCTGCGACGGCGCGGGCGACGGCACGAGCACTGCCGCCTGCGTGTTCCAGCCGGTGCGCACCGAGAACCCGTCGGATCCGTATCGAATTTCGAGGTGGGCGAGCGCGGATGCGGCCGCGAGCACCAGCGCAGCGGCGGCGGCAAGGCCGGCGGCGGGTGTCCACCACGCGCGCCACCCGGCCGTGCGCGGGCGAGGCTGGCCGATGCGGTGATCGACGACCTCGAACGCAAGTTCCGGCTGCGGCGGCGTCCAGGCGCTCAGCGTCGATCGCAGGCCGCGCAGCGCGACCAGCTCGTCGTGGCACTCGGCGCAGCCGCGCAGGTGGCGTTCGAACGCCAGGCGCTCCGCGGCCGACACGTCGTCGTAGAGATACGAAATCAGCTGCTCTCTATCGCATTTCATGATCGTCCCGTCATCGAGTTACTCCCCAAGCCGGCGCCGGCGAGCTGCCGGCGCAGGACGGTGAGTCCCTGATACAACCGTGTCTTCACTGTGCTCAACGGGCAGTCGAGAAGATCGGCGATCTCCTGGAACGTCAGCCCGTGGTACTCCTTCAGAATGATGGCCGTCCGCTGCTCTTCGGGCAGGACCGCCATCGCGCGCTGGACCGCGAGCGACAACTCGCGCCGCGCGACGAGATCTTCGATCGATTCCGCCGGCGTCGTCTCGGTGGCGAGGTCGAGCAGGTCGACGCCTTCGGGCGCCTGCGCGACGGGCTGCCGACGCTGGCGTCGGATCCAGTCGCGACACAGATTCAGCGTGATGCGGTACAGCCATGACGAGAACTTTGCCTGCCCCTTGAAGCCTCCCAGCGCGCGAAACGCGCGGAGAAACGTCTCCTGGCAGACATCCCGGGCGTCGTCTTCACGGCCGATAACCCGGTAGGCAAGAGCGTAGATCGGCCGCTCCCAGCGCAGGACCAGCTGGTTGAAGCTGTCGAGATCGCCTCCCATGGAACGGGCGACCAGTTCTTCGTCCGTCGACGCCATGCCGATGGAGGTCACGTTCTCAGTAGGTTTAGACGCGCCGCGGGGGGTTTGGCCGTCCGACGGCATATATAAGCGTAATACAGACGTAAGATACTGACGGGAATGAGTTTAGAACCAACCGAGAGCCTCCCGCAACTGCAGCGGGACGTGCGGTTTCACACGAGCCTGCGCGATTTGCTGCTCGCCTTTTCACGCGATGCGACGTCCGCACAGTCGCTGCCGCAGGCGCTGGCCGGGCTGACGGAGTCGACCGCCGACCTGCTTGGCGTCGAACGGATCGACGTGTGGCTCCACGATCGCCGAGCGCGGGAGCTCGCCCTGATCGTCCGTGCGGCTCGAGGATCTGACTCCGCCGGCGCAGCAGGCGAGACCAGGGTCGCCGCCGACGATCAGACACACCTGGCCGTGCGGGCGCTGCGCCTCGATCACCCGGTGTTCGACGGTACGCGCGTGCTGGCGCCGCTGCGCGGCTGGCGTCGCGCGCTCGGCTCCATGATCATCTGTCCCGCGTCGGACATGCGCGAGCCGGAACGCGAGGAGCTGCTCGGGTTCTCGCACGAGATCTCGCGCCAGTTGTCGATCGCGATCGAAAACGTGCAGCTGCTGGACGACATCCTGCAGCAGCGGCGGCTGCTCGAGGACACGTTCAACTCGCTCGTCGATCTGGTGGTCGTCGTCGACAACCGGCTGCGAATCGTGCAGACGAACGAAGCGTTCGCCGCGCGCGCGGGTGTGAGCCGCGACGAACTGATCCAGCGACCCATCTCGGACTTTGTGTCGGCCGCCACCCTCCAATGGCTCGACGCGGCGCAGTCAGCGCCGTCCGCTCCGACCGGCGTGCAACCGATCGACGACGCTCGGCTCGGCGGCATCTTCGTGCTCACCGCGTCGCCGCTCGTCAATGCGGATACCGCTCAATCGTCGGGACGCGTGTTGGTGGCGCGCGATATCACGCGTCAGACGCGGCTGGAGGCCGAGCGATCTGCGCTTCGAGAGCGCCTCGCGCAATCCGAGAAGCTGGCCTCGCTCGGACAGTTCGTCGCCGGCATCGCGCACGAGATGAACAACCCTCTGCAGGGCGTCCAGGGGCACCTGGAGCTTCTGATGATGGCCGACGCCGCGCGCCCGGTGCGCAAGGAGCTTCGCCAGATTTATCAGGACGCGGATCGCGCCGCGAAAATCGTGCGCAATCTGCTCGTCTTCGCCGGGTCGCGCCGGATGGCGCGGCGCCGCGTCAGCGTGGAGCGCGTCATTGCACGCGCGCTGGCGAGCCGCGCCGCGAGCCGGCAACGGCATCACATCGAAGTCGTCGTCGAGCGGAACGTCGACGCGCTGCCGCCGGTGCTCGGAGATGCGCTGCTGCTCCAGCAGGCGATCCTCAATATCCTCATCAACGCGGAGCACGCGGTCCTGGAGCAGCCCGACCCCCGACGCCGGATCACGATCGCGACCGATTCCGCGGACGATCGCGTCAGGATCGTGATCCGCGACAGCGGGGCCGGCATTCCGTCGGACGTGCTGCCGCGCATCTTCGACCCGTTCTTCACGACCAAGGAGGTCGGGCAGGGGACGGGGCTCGGACTGGCGATCACGTACGGAATCGTGCAGGAGCACGACGGAACGATCTCGGCGGCCAATGCAGCGGAGGGAGGAGCGACTTTCTGCATCGAACTGCCAGCAGCGGCATCAGTGGTAAAGTGACAGACCATTGCGCCGATGAGTGACGAGGGCTTTCTCACGACCGAAGAGGTCCTGGAGTACCTGCAAGTCAATCTCCGGACCGTCTACCGGCTGATCAAGGCAGGCAAACTGCCCGCCGTACGCGTGGGGCGGCAGTGGAGATTTCGCAAGCGCGACATCGACGCGTGGTTGGAAAATCAGCGTACTCGCGGTTCCCGGACGGCGCCGTCTGTTGTCACACCGCAGGCCCGGCCTGCCGCTGCCGCTCCGAGCGGCCATCCCCGCGTGCTCGTCGTCGATGACGAGGCGAGTATTCGCGATCTGCTGTCCAAGACGCTTGCGCTGGCGGAGTATGACGTCGACCTCGCATTCGACGGGCGGACGGCGCTCGACCGGCTGCGTTCGACGCCTTACGATCTTCTCATCACCGATTTGAAGATGCCGGGCGTCGACGGGTTGACCGTGATCCGCGAGGCGCGGCGGCTCAAGGCAGACCTGCCAATCATCATCATTACGGGCTTTTCGACCGAAGCCAGCGCGATCGAGGCCGTCAACCTGGGCGTCTCGGGGTACCTGACCAAACCCTTCCGCGTCCCCCGCGTTCTCGCCGTCGCCGCCAAGGCGCTCGGCGAATAATCGGGACAGTCCCCATTTTTCGCAGAAAAAGGGGACAGTCCCCTTTTTTGCAAAAAAATGGGGACAACCGGGCTGCGCGCGCCGCCGTGCGCCGATTCCGCACACAGAACGTTTCAGTTCTGCACCATTTCTGCTGTCCGCCCGATCGAAGTCCTTGACCTGCGCCACAATGGACGTTAGTGTCGTATAGAGTTCCTATGTGCCGCTTCCGGCACAGGCGGGAGCACAGCATGTCACAGTCAGTCAGGAGCAGGCAGTCATGAGCAAGGCAGTCTGGACCGCAGCGGCCGCTCTCGCCGTCTTCACCATCGCGGTACCCGCGATCGCGCAGTCGACCGCGACGGCCACGGTCAACGTCACCGTGAACGTGAGCGCCAGGGCGACCCTCGACCTCCACGGCACCAACTCCGTCACATTCGCCGACGCCGATCCCGATACGACGCCGTCCATAGCGGCTCCCGCGCTGACGATCGACGTCAAGAGTCGTACCTCCGCCGCGTCCAACGTCACGCTGACCGTCGTGTCCAACCAGGACCTGACCAGCGGCTCCGACGTGATCGGCATCGCCAATCTCACGTGGACGTCGACGGGTACCGGCTTCGCCGCCGGGACGATGAACAAGACCACCGCGCAGACGGTCGGTTCGTGGACCGGCTCAGGCACGCGGAGCGGGACGGTGACGCTGAAGCTGGCAAACAGCTGGGCGTATAACGCGGGCGCGTACACCGCGACCCTCACCTACACGCTCACCGCGCCCTAGCCGATAACCTGCCGGGAACTCTCGGCTCATGCGCATCCGCTCTGTCATCGTCGCGGCCGTTTTCATCGGCGCGGCGCAGGCGTCGCCGGCACTCGCACAGCCGCAGTCGGCGACGGCAACGATGACGGTCAGCGTCAGCACGAGTGCGAAGCTGACGATCTCATCGTCGACCCTGACGTTCGCGGATGCCAACCCGGACCTCGTGCCGCAGATCGCCCCGGCACAGGGGGCGCTGTCCATTACGGCGAAGGCGCGAGCCACCGACAACGCACAGGTCGTGCTGACGGTGCAGGCAGACGACGACCTGCGGTCCGGCCTCCAGGTGATTCCCGCGTCGGCGATTACATGGACAGCGAGCGGGACCGGGTTCGCGTCGGGCACGCTGAGCAAGACCGCGCCCGTCACACTCGGGCAGTGGACCGGCTCCGGCTCGCGCACGGGCTCGCAGACGCTGGCGTTTCGCAATCTCTGGACTTACGCAACGGGGACATATACGTGCGTTCTGCTGTACACGCTGTCGGGACCGTAATGACCACGCCGCGTGCGCACCACCGGCGACGGGCAGGATGCGCGATCGTCCGCATCACGGCGGTGGCGTTGACAGTATGGCTGCAGGCGTCGTGGGTCACCGCCCAGAAGCTGACGCTGGCGGTGACGCCCTCAACGGTGTCCTTCGCGTCGGCGGATCCCGACACGACGCCGACGATCGTGGCAGCGCCGATCACCGTGTCGGTGCGCGTGCAGTCGAATTCGGGAGCGTGGCACCTGACAGTGCAGGCAAACGGCGACCTCTTGTCGGGAGGTGCGACGATTGATGCGACACAGGTCTCCTGGACCGCGGCTCCGCCGCCGTTTCAGAACGGCACGCTGAGCAAGGTCGCCGCGCAGCCGATCGCGTCGGGCACCGGCAACGTGAATCCGGCAATTAACGGCTCGGTCGTGTTTCGACTGGCGAATTCATGGAACTACTCCGCAGGAATCTATTCGCAGACGATCGTCTTCACGCTGTCCGCGCCATAGCGTTCATCGCGTTGATCGCGGCGCCGGCGACAGCGCAGCCGGCGCAGAACGATCGGCCGCTCCAGATCTCCGTCGAAGTGTCCCCGCTGCGCGTCGAGATCTCGACGGCACCGGGCGGCACGACGACGCAGGCGATCATGATCCACAACACCGGAAACGCGCCAGTGCGCGTGCGTGCGACGATCTCCGACTGGCATCTGTCGATGGAGGGCGCACCGCAGTTCGCGCCGGCAGCCGACGCGCGCTACTCGGCATCGTCGTGGACCCGCCTCGCGCCGCCCGAACAAGTCATCGACGCAAACCGCGACGGGATCGTGCGCTTCACAATCGCGGTACCCGCCGACGCGAGCGCCGCCGGCTATCGCACCAGCGTGCTGTTCGAGTTCGGTCCCGCCGACGGCGCGCCCGCCGCGCGCGGTCACGACGTCGTCGTGCGAAGCCGGATCGCGACATTGATTTACGCGAACGTCGGAAACCCCGCAGCAGCGGTGGACCTCGCCGACTTGAAGGCGCGCACGCCACCGGATCAACCCGCGCAGATCGTGGCAGTGCTCAAGAACACCAGCCGCCGGACAGTACGGACGCGCGGCACGATGACGATCTTCGACAGCGCGGGCGCGAAGGTCGGCGTGATCGCGGTGCCTGACGTTCCAGTACTGCCCGAATCGGAACGGGAGGTCGCCATCGACACCGTGGATCGCGAGACCGATCGCCGGCTGCCCCCGGGAGACTATCGCGTCGAGGTTCGCATCGACGTCGGCATGGCCGCCGTGCTCGTCGGTGAGACGACGTTCAAGGTGTCCTGAGGACGTGGGGTGTTCAGAGCGGTACCGCGGCGCATCGTTGCTGGTCTCTTTGTGGTCTGCACGCCGGCGATCGCCGGAGCGCAGCAGCAGGGATCTGTTCAGCTGTCCTCGGATACACAGATCGTCAGCGGCAACGGACTCCGGCAGGCGGGCGAGGAAACCATCGAGCCGGACGCTGCAGTCCTGTGGACCGAACCAGGAACGTCGTTCGGCGCCTTCCAGCTCGAAACGCATCTGACTCGCCGGGGCGACGAGCTTCATGTCGGACGCACCTGGCTCACCTTCCACGACGTCAAGGCCGCAGGGCTGACCTGGTCGTTCGAAGGCGGCGATCTCTACAATCGATCCGATCCAACCGACTATCAATTCTCGAATCTCACGAGCACGACGCTGACCTTCACCGGCGGCTTCGTCACGGCTCGGTCCGGGCGGACCACCATCCAGGCGGGCGGCGGACGCTCGAACGCGCTGCTGAACATCTTCGGCACCGACGCGCAGGCGCTCGGCCAGACGCTGGGTCTCGTCCGCGCGACGGTTCGTCCCGACGATCGCTGGACGTTGAACGCACGCGCCGTGCGCACTCGAACGTCGGATCTGGGTGGGTTCACTCGCGCAGTCGACGCCAGCGATCAAGCCGGCGGCGGCGCCCGCTTCATCGTCACACCGTCGTGGCAGCTCGTTGCCGACGCGTCGTACGTGCGATATCGCGCCACCGGGTCGGCAGTCGAGACGCAGGACTACTCGTACGTGGCCGGCTCGCACCTGCTGCTGGGCCGCGGATCGGTCGAGCTCAATGCCACGCGGTTTTCGCCGGGTGACATGCCGGTGCTGAGCGCGACGATGCAGGACCGGTCGGGGATTTTTGCCTCGATGGACTACGACGTGTCCAAGCGCGCCCACGTGTTCGCAGGATGGGAGTCGGCAGACACCAACATCAATCCGTCAGGTACGGCGCTCCTTCGCCCGGAAGCAACGTCGAACCGGGGGTTCGGCGGTATACGGCTCCGCGTGCCCGGACGATCCACGATCGCCGTGCGGCTGGAACGGGGAGGACGCATCGCGCAGCCGGTCGCCGGCTATCCGGTGATCAACGGCGTTCTTGCCACTCAAAGCGATACCGGGTCTTACTCCGCCGAGTGGCAGACGAGCGTCGACCGGCTGACCGCCTTCACCCGGTTCAGCATACGGAACAACATCGACGTCACCAGCGGCACCGGCACGTTCACGCAGCGTGAGACCTCCGGACAGGTGTTCTACGACGTGTCGCGGCGGCGTCAGGTCTTCGCCGGCGCCACGATCGGCAACGAGATTACGCAGGACGGAGGACACAACTACATCGATGTATCCGGCGGCGTGCAGCAGCAGCTTCGAGCGCCCGCGTTGTGGATGCGGCTGGAAGCGACGGCGTCGCAGAATCGCGATCGGATCTCGCGACTGCTCTCGCCGAGAAGCGCACTCAGTGCCGGACTCAACGGACAGCTGACGCGCTACACATCGATCGGCATCAACGTCTACGTCGATCGGGCGCCCGTCGGTGCGGTCGGCCAGAGCGGATGGCTGACACGATCGATGATTCGTGTTGTACACACCATTCCAACCGGGGAGGTCCGACTGGAGAATTCGCGCTCCACGGTTGACGGCAGCCACCGTGCGCGCGGTGGCGGTTCGATCGTCGGCACCGTGTTCGCCGACTGGAACGGCAACGGCATCCCGGATCCCGGGGAAGACTTCCTCGCCGGCATTCCCGTCCGGCTTGGCGCCTCGTCCAGCGTCACCACTTCACGTGACGGGCAGTTCTCGTTCGTCAACATTCCGCCCGGCACACAGGACGTCGGGCTCGACTTGAATGCGCTCCCGGTCGACTTCGACCCGCCCCCTGCCCCTGATGTCAGTCTGGAGGTCGCACGTGGAGAAACGCGCCGCGTCGCGCTGGCGCTCATCCCGCTCGGCACGATTGCCGGCCGCGTCGTCGAAGACGCCAACAAGAACGGACGGATCGACCCGGACGATCCGGTCGTCGACGGGATCGTGATCAGCCTCGATGGCGGGGCGCGATCGGAGATGGTGCACAACGGCCGGTTCGTGTTTTCCGCTGTGCGCGCCGGCGATCATCGCGTCGAACTGCTGAAGGATTCGCTGCCGGATGGAGCGGCGATCGTCGGTGAAACAGAAACGGGCGCTTCGATTACCCGGGACCACGTCCAGGCCGAGGTGACGTTCCTGGTCCGGATCGAGAAGCGGCCGGAAATCCGCAAGAAGTTCCGCGGCGGCGGCGGAGCCGATTCTGGAGATTCAGGGGGTCGTCAGTAGCAGTTGCACGGGCACGTGGTACACGCCCGGAGCGGAGGCGCGCAGCGAAAACGTCAGCCGTCCTTCGTGAACGCCGCTTCCCTGCCATCTCGCGCCGATCGCCGCACCTGACGATGTCAGCTCGCCCGTTCGAGTTCCGTTGCCGTCGCCCGTGAAAGTGATCCTGGCGTCAGCGTCCGCCGGACCCGTCAGTCCCGGCACGCCGAGCGGCTCGACGGTCAGCACGACTCGCGATCCCGGCGCGACGCGTGCTGACGCTGTGAACTCGACGGCCGCCGTCGCGGGCGTATCCGGATCAGTGACGGTGAACGTCAGCGTTTCGCTGGAGACACGCAGCGACGTGCGCGCCGACACCTGCACGCGAACGTGGAGCGCCGCGCCTGTGTCCGCGGACAATACACGCGGAAAGGCGATCACGGCGAGAACCGTTGCGATTGCGCACACTTTGCGCATGCCGCGCGGCATACAGGCCAGAACCGTACCGCTCGCCCGTAGCGGTTTTCCGCACTGCCGTCGCGATTAGTATCCGCTTTGGTGTGAAAAGATTCAGGGTTCGACCAGAACTCCGCCGCCGGCCACTTCGATGCGCGCGCGCCGTGTGCTAAACTGACACCCTGCCTGTGCTCCTAAGCTGTTGGGCGGCAGCGGTTTGTTCGCTGGCCGGCCCCCTGGTACCCAGTCGAGCGTGATTCAGCTTTCAAGCCTCTCGAAATCGTTCGGAGACCGCGTCCTCCTCGACACCGTCACGTGGCAAATCGATGACCGTGAACGCGTCGGTTTAAGCGGCCCCAACGGCGCCGGCAAGACGACGCTGCTGAAGATGCTCGCGGGGCTGGAGGAACCGGACAGCGGCACCGTCGTCAAGCCCCAGGGGCTCACGATCGGGTATCTGCCGCAGGATGGGCTCACGTACAGCGGTCGCACGCTGCGGGAGGAAGCGAGCCTCGCGTTCAAGCCGCTGCTGGACATGCGCGACGAGATCGCCGCGCTCGAAGACCGCCTCGCGCACGATGGAACGGAGGCGGAGCAGGAGGCCAGACTCTCCCGCTACGCCGAATTACAGGACGAGTTCCGCCGCAGGGACGGCTACGCGATCGAACTCAAGGTGAGCACAGTGCTGCGTGGGCTCGGGTTTTCGGAAAGCGACATGGAGAAGCCGACGCAGACCTTCTCCGGCGGGTGGCAAATGCGCATCGCGCTGGCGCGGTTGCTCCTCGGGCGGCCCGGGCTGCTGCTCCTCGACGAACCGACCAACCACCTCGACCTCGATGCCCGCAACTGGCTCGAAGAGTACCTCGCCGATTATCCGCACGCCGTCATCCTCGTCTCGCACGATCGTTATTTCCTCGATGCCGTCGTGACCCGCGTGACCGAGATCGGCATGCGGACGCTGACCGACTATCACGGCAACTACACCGCGTTCGAGAAGGAGCGCGACGCGCGCGCCGAGCGGCTGCGCCAGATGAAGCGCGACCAGGACGACGAAATCGAACGCATGCAGGCGTTCATCAACCGGTTCCGTTACCAGGCGACGAAAGCGGCGCAGGTGCAGAGCCGGATCAAGATGCTCGAGAAGATTGTTCCAATCGAGATCCCTCCGGAACGAAAGCGCGTGCACTTCCATTTCCCGCCATGCCAGAAGAGCGGCCGCATGGTGCTGGAGCTGAAGCACGCGCGCAAGGCGTACGGCGAGAAGCCGGTGCTGGCCGACCTCAGCCTGCACATCGAGCGCGGCGATCGGATCGCGCTCATCGGACCAAACGGTGTAGGCAAATCGACGCTGATGCGGATGTTGTCGGGCACGGAAGCACCAGACTCGGGTTCCCGCGCCGAAGGCCACCAGGTCGTCATGCAGTACTTCGCGCAGGACGAAGCCGCGCGGCTCGATCCGGCGCTGACGGTGTATCAGACGCTCGCCGGCGACGCGCCCCTCCACATGGTGCCGCACATCCGCACGATTCTTGGCGGTTTCCTGTTCTCCGGTGACGACATCGACAAGCCGGTCCGGGTGCTGTCAGGCGGCGAGCGCACGCGCCTTGCCGTCGCGCGGATGCTGCTCCGTCCGGCGAACACGCTCTTGCTCGACGAGCCCACGAACCATCTCGATCTCGACTCCAAGGACGTGCTGCTCGACGCGCTCGAGGACTTCGGCGGCACGCTGATTTTCGTTTCGCACGATCGATACTTCGTCGACAAGCTGGCGACGAAGATCATCGAGATCGGCGGAGGCAGCGCGTTCGTCTACCCCGGCAACTACGAAGAGTTCCTCTGGAGCAAGAGCAATCGCGAAACGCAGGCGGCGGCCGGACAACCCGCCGCGGCTGCCGCGAACCGCGAAAAGCGGGACGGCCGACGCGATGAACGGAAACCCGCCGAGCAGCCGAAAGAGAAAGCTCCCGCGAAAGCGGACGGCGGGAATCGACATCAGAGCCGCGAAGCGCAGATCGAGGCGCGGCGGGCGAAGAAAGCGGCCGATGCCCGCCGCCGTCGCATCGAAGAACTCGAAAGCCGCATCGCCGATCGCGAAGAGGAGATCAAGGCGCTCGAAACGCAGATGTCGGCCGCGGGTTTCTACGAGAATCACGAAACGTCGAAGCCCGTGATCGACCGCTACCAGCGTCTTATGTGGGAGGTCGGCGATCTTATCAATCAGTGGGAAACCCTCGCCTCAGAGACAAAAGTGTAATCACCTGTCAAAATCGTCACCGGCCCGGCCGATCTTGTCGCGCGTTTGGCCCGTAAATCCTCGTATTTGCGCGGTTTTTCAACTCCCTAACCGGGGTACGCGCTTTGCGCTTGGGGCCGCGGATACGACTGTGAGCGCGAAAAGCTTGGCGGGAGATCGCGGCACACTTACACTATCGTCACCCGAGCCCCTCCCCGGGTTCGATATTCCCATGCCTCGAAAAGCGCCCCGGCGACCAGGGCGGCAGCGTGCCCGGAGCCGTGTCATCAAACCGGCAGTCCGGAACGGCCGCGCGGAGCTTTCTGCGGTTCCCGACACTTTCTATCGCGATCTCGTCTGGAATCTTCGTAACGGCATCGTCGCGGTGACGCGCGACGGCTCCGTCGCCGTGATGAACGAAGCGGCGTACAGCATCCTCGGATTGAAGCCGAGACCCGACGACATCGGGCGTCCGTTCCTGGAAATCCTGAAGGAAGTACCGGACGTCTGCCGGATCATTGCGGGCGCGTTCGATCTGTCCCACCTGCCCAACCGCGCCGAGCTGCGGCTCAAACGAACGGCAAAGGTGATCGGATACACGCTGTCGCACGTCTGCGACGCCCAGGGCGAGCTGGCCGGCGCAACGCTCTTCTTCAAGGATCTGACGCGCGTCGAACAGCTCGAAGAGCGCGAGCGCCTGCGCGATCGCCTGGCCGCGCTCGGCGAGATGGCTGCTGCGATCGCCCACGAAGTCAAGAACCCGCTGGCCGGCATCGAAGTCATGGCAGGCATCCTCAAGCGGCAGATGCCGGAGTCCGAAGACGCGCAGACGATCCTCGGCGACATCATCAAGGAAGCGAAGATGGCCAACGCCATCGTCATCGAGGTCCTCGACTTCGTCCGCCCGATCCGGCTGCAGGTGGAACAGATCGCGCTGGCGGAAGTCGTCGACGATGCGGTGTCGACGGCAGAGAGCCATGCGTCGCGCGGCGACGTGAAGATTTCGCTCGCGCTGCCCGGGGATTTGCCCAGGCTGCAGGGAGACACGCACCAGCTGCGGCAGCTCTTCACCAATCTGCTGGTCAACGCATTCGAGGCGCTGGGTGGTTCGGGCGACGTACAGATCAGCGCCAGCGCGGTGGCCGAGGAAGAAAGCGGGCCGGGCATCGACAACGCGGGGCCGATGATCCAGGTCACCGTGAGCGACAGCGGGCCGGGGATCCCGGCGGAAGTCATCGATCGGATCTTCAGTCCGTTCTTCACCACCAAGCCGCAGGGATCGGGGCTCGGCCTGGCGATTGTCAGGAAGATCGTCGACGCGCATGACGGACGGATCGACGTAGGGGCACGGCCGGGCGGCGGCACCATGTTCCGGGTGACGCTGCCGGTGCGGACCGAGCACGAGCTGTTTCGATAACGCAGTTTTTCGGAGGACTCGATGGGGCGGATTCTCGTTGCAGACGACCACGACTCGTTGCGGCGCGGCATTGTCCGGGCGTTGACCGATGCGCGCCACGAGGTCGACGAGGCGCCCAACGGCAACGTCGCGATCGAAAAGCTGCACGAGGGCCAGTACGACGTCGTGCTGAGCGACCTCAAGATGGGGGGCAGTGACGGCATGGACGTCCTGCGGACGGCCAAGTCGCTCCATCCGACGACGGCCGTGATCCTGATGACCGCCTTCGGCTCCGTGCACACGGCCGTCGAGGCGATGAAGATCGGCGCGTTCGACTACGTGCAGAAGCCGTTCGAAATCGAGGAGATGGAGCTCAAGATCGAAAAAGCGATCGAGCACCGCCGCCTCAAGCACGAGATCGAGTACCTGCGCCACACGCAGCAGGACATCTACGAATTCGATCGGATCGTCGGCGCCAGCGGCGCGCTTGGCGCGGTGCTCGGGATCGTGAAGAAGGTCGCCAAGAGCAACACGACGGTGTTGATTCGCGGCGAGACGGGCACGGGCAAGGAGCTCATCGCGGGCGCGATCCATCACAACTCGCTCCGGGCGGCACGGAACTTCGTGAAGGTGAACTGCGCGGCGCTGCAGGAAAACCTCCTCGAATCCGAACTGTTCGGGCACGAAAAAGGCGCGTTCACCGGGGCGGACAAGCAGCGCGTCGGCCGCTTCGAGCAGGCGGACGGCGGCACGCTGTTCCTCGACGAAATCGGGGACATGAGCGCCAACACGCAGGCGAAGATCCTGCGCGTCCTGCAGGAGCACGAGTTCGAACGGCTGGGCGGGACGCGGACACTGCGGACCGACGTCCGAGTCATCGCGGCCACGAACCGCCCCCTCGCGCAAATGGTGGCCAATGGGCAGTTCCGCGAAGACCTCTACTATCGATTGAACGTCGTTTCGATCGACATGCCGCCCCTGCGTGAGCGCAAGGACGACATCCCCGCGCTCGCGACGTTCTTCCTCCGCCGGTTCGCAGGCGAGCTGAAGAAGCGGCTGGACGGTCTCGCACCCGACGCGCTGAAGCTGCTGATGCGCTACAACTGGCCGGGCAACATCCGCGAACTGGAGAACGCGATCGAGCGCGCCGCCCTGCTGACGGAAGGCCCGCTCCTCAACGGGACTGATCTGCGGCTGGGCGAGCTGTCAACCGGCACCACGGCGTCCGTCGACGGCAGCCCGGTCGTGAAGATCCCGCCGACCGGCATCGCGCTGGAGGAGATCGAACGGCAGGCGCTGATCGAGGCGCTGAAGATGTCGAACTGGGTGCAGAAGGACGCCGCAGAGCTGCTCGCGATCAGCCCGCGGGTGATGAACTACAAGATCAAGACGCTCGCCATCGAGTATCCGCGCGGACGCCGCGTCGTCGAAGTTGCCTGAACGGCAGGTTCAGGCGACTCCCGTCTGCCATTCCTAACGCCGCGGCTTTCGAGGCGCGATCGAGAAGCCCGCGATATCGAATCCACCCGGCTCCAGGCTGTCGTACGTACCTCCCGTCAGCCAGACCTTTGAAATCGTCAGGAACAGCGTCATGTTCTTCGTCGGGGAGAAGAGGCGGATGTCGCCCAGGCGAATGCTCATGCCCCACGTGTAGCCAGCGCGGATCTCGCGCGACCCGCGCCCGTCCGGCACTGACAGGAGGATGATGCCGGGCGGACCGAAGAACTGCATGCGTCCGAGATCGACGAGGCTGATGTGAGATCCGACCAGTCCGTAAAGCCGCACGTCGGTCGAGGTCGTCGTCCAGAGGCCGTCGATGTGGACCCGAGTGAAAAACGATCCCTTTTTGGTCCGTTCATTGTCCGCGCGCTGAGCCGCTGTCGCGGTCGCAATCGCGGCGGCCGTCGGGTCCGAGTCCAGATGGGTGAGGAGACGGCATGCGGTGCCGAGCGTTCCCGGCATCTCCGCGATGATCTCCGGCGCGAGCGCACCGCAACGCGGCGCAAGCCACTCCGGCGGTTCGGGTCTTTCGGTCCGCTTGATGATGCGGCCGAATGGATCGTGCGCCGGCTCGTTGTGCCAGCGTTTGTCCGCCTTCTGCCAGCGACCGACGTCGTGCAGCCATTCATCGAGTTGCCGCGCCTCGTCGGGCGACAGTCGATCGGGCGCCGGCGAGAGCGTCAGCGGTCGGGAAGGAAGCAGCGTCGACTGGGCGCGCGCCTGGTACGGGCACGCGAGCGTCGCACAGAGCGCGAAGATGACGGTGAGCCAGGAACGCAAGGGGCCCCCCAGGTTCGGTGTGGATCGCGGAATACTGCTCCGCAGGGGTCCCGCAGGTCAAGTCCCGGTGATCGCTACGCTTTCGGGTGTGCCTTCCGGTAGGTGTCGAGGAGCTGGGCGGCGTTGACATGCGTGTAGCGCTGCGTCGTGCTCAGGCGCGAGTGGCCGAGGAGCTCCTGGATGGCGCGCAGGTCTGCGCCGGCTTCCAGCAGGTGGGTCGCGAAAGAGTGTCGGAGCGCGTGCGGGCTGATGCCGTACCGCGTGCTGCACTGGGCGACGTATCTTCGAACCAGCTTGTCGACGCTGCGCGTCGACAGGCGCCCTCCCTGGTAGTTCAGGAACAGCGGCTGCCGAGTACGTGAACGCGGGGCCGCAATCTGGGCACCGCGGGGCGTGCGCAGAAACTGCTCGCGGTCCGCCAGCCATGCGCGCAGAGCCGTCGCCGTCGACTGATTGAAGGGCACGATGCGTTCTTTGCGTCCTTTTCCAAGCACTCGTGTCACCCGTCCCGACAGGTTGACATCCTCCAGATCCAGCCCGACGAGTTCGCTCAGGCGCAGCCCTGACGCATAAAACAATTCCAGGATCGCGCGATCGCGGCGACCGAGCGGCGTGGACGTATCTGGCTGCTCCAGCAGTTTCGACATCTCGTCGATCGCGAGGTGTGCGGGGATCCGTTGTTCGCGTTTCGGCGTGCCCACGAGCGCGGCCGGATCGTTCTCGAGCACGCCTTCACGGCGAAGGTATCGACCGAACGCGCGAATCGCGGACAGCTTTCGGGCGGCCGAGGATTTCGTATGACCGGTTCGGTGCAGGTCACCCAGAAACGCGCGGGCCCCCAGATGGTCGAGGTCCACCGGCGTCAGGTCCATGACGCGGCGATTGAGATTGGCCGCGAGGAAACCGAGATACTGCGTGATGTCGCTGTCGTACGCTCGAACAGTGTGGGCGGATGCGTTCTCGTTCAGCCGCAGATGCTCGAGAAAGGCCTTCAGGTGCTCACGCATGTGGTCAGCCAGCGATCGAGGTCCTGCAGCGCACGTTCGGAAATCGCCAGATTGCGATCCTTCTTGCTCTTGATCCGTCGATCCAGTGCTGGAATCAGCCCGAACGCGATGTTCGAAGGCACATAGTGTTTCGGATCGGCGTGCGAGACGTAATAGGCCAGCGCGCCCATCGCGGTCGTCCTCGGGGGGGCGACCGGCGCGTCTCCCAGCAGGATCGCTGCGGCGTTCCGCCCGGCCATGAGCCCGGACGCGGCCGATTCCACGTAGCCTTCGACACCGGACATCTGCCCTGCGAAGAACAAATCGTCGCGCATGCGCGTCTGCCACGTGTCGCGGAGTACGGTCGGCGCGTTCACGTACGTGTTGCGGTGGATCATCCCGAAGCGCACGAACTCCGCCTGCTCCAGACCGGGGATCAGCCGCAGCACTTCCGCCTGCGCCCCCCACTTCATCTGCGTCTGGAAGCCGACGAGACTGAAGTGATCACCGGCGATGTTGTCCTGGCGCAGCTGGACGACGGCGTACGGCTCGCGCCCCGTTCGTGGATCCGGCAGACCGACCGGCTTCATCGGACCGAAGCGAAGCGTATCGACGCCGCGTCCGGCCATGACCTCGATCGGCAGGCAACCCTCGAAGAATCTGGGCGTATCGAACTCGTGGAGCGACGCCTTCTCGGCCGCCATCAGCGCCGCGTAGAACCGCTCGTACTCGTCGCGGGTCAGGGGGCAGTTGAGATAATCCCCTTCCCCTTCGTCGGCCCCACAGGCTGTCCCCATTTTTTGCGAAAAATGGGGACTGTCCCCATTTCGCAGGCTGCGGGACCAGCGGGAGGCGCGGTAGACCTTCGTCAGATCGATCGAGTCCGCATGGACGATGGGGCTGATCGCGTCGTAGAAGTACAGGTGCGTCGAGCCGACGAGCTCGGCAATGCGCTCGGACAGCACGTCGGACGTGAGCGGACCCGTCGCGATGATGACCGGGCCGTCGGCGGGAATCGCGGTGACCTCTTCCCGCCGGATCGAGATCAGCGGATGCGACGAGACGGCGGCGGTGACAGCCGCAGAGAAACGCTCGCGATCGACGGCCAGCGCGGCACCCGCAGGGACTCGCGCCTCGTCGGCCGCCCGCATGATGAGCGACGACGCGCGGCGCATTTCTTCTTTGAGAAGTCCGACGGCGTTGTCCAGTTTGTCGCCGCGGAACGAGTTGCTGCAGACGAGTTCGGCGAGACCGTCGGTCTTGTGCACCGCCGTCGGCCGGACAGGGCGCATCTCGTACAAGGTGACAGCGAGCCCGCGGCTCGCAACCTGCCACGCAGCCTCGGAACCGGCGAGGCCGCCGCCCACGATCGTGGCGCCGCGGACGCGGCCCTTGTCATTTCCCAACGCCCAACTCCCAATTCCTCAAGGCACCACGTTACCAGCTTCAGTCCCAACTAGCCACGCTGGGACTTGGGACAAGGGAGTTGGGAGTTGGGCCTTGGGAGTTGGGAGCTGGGACTCGGGAGTTGTCCTAGGCTGTCGCGAGTTCTTCTGCCTGCCGCGTAAAGTGGCACTCCTCGTTATTGCAGACCAGCTGACGGCCGTGTCGCTTCGTGACCTTCTCGACGAGGAAAGGCGCGCCGCAGTCGGGGCACTTTTCGGCAACGGGTTTGTTCCACAGCGTGAAATCGCAGTCGGGATAATTCGCGCAGCCGTAGAATACCTTGCCGCGGCGCGATTTCCGTTCGACGATGTCCCCGCCGTCCTTCGGACACAGAACGCCGGTCGACTTCTGCTTCACGAACCGGCACGTCGGATAGTTCGTGCACGCGGTGAACTCGCCGAAGCGCCCCTGCTTGATGACGAGATTCGACCCGCACTTGGGACACAGCTCGTCGATAATCTGATCCGGCTTTGCCGCGGCAATGCCCTGTTTGGTCGCAATGATCTTCCGCGTCGTCTTGCACTCGGGATACCCGGTGCACGCCAGGAACTGGCCGAACCGCCCCCGCTTGACCACCATCGGCTTGCCGCAGTTGTCGCAGGTCTCTTCGATCTCTCCTTCGGCACCCGGTTCCGGCGTCTCGAGTTCGCGCGTGTTCTCGCAGTCCGGATAGCCGCTGCAGGCGAGGAACAGGCCGAACTTGCCGGCCTTAATCACCATCGGCTTTCCGCACTTGTCGCACGCCACCGGCGGCTGCGGCTCGTACCCTTCCTTGATGTTGGGCATGTCCTTCTCCGCCCGCCGGAGATCTTTCGCGAACTTCTTGTAGAAACTCGAGAGCGTCGACTCGTAGTCGGACGCGCCCGATTCGATCTTGTCCAGATCGTCCTCGAGCTCTCGCGTGTAATTCACGTCGAGGATGTCGTCGAACGCGGGACTGAGCAGCTTTTCGACCAGCATCATTCCGAGGAAGGTCGGCTTGAACTTGGCGTCGATCTTGTTGACGTACTCGCGCGCCTGGATGACGCCGATGATCGTGGCGTACGTCGACGGACGCCCGATGCCATTTTCTTCGAGCGCCTTGACCAGCGTCGCCTCCGTGTAGCGGGGAGGTGGCTGCGTGAACTTCTGTTCCGGCTTCAGCTCCCGAAGGGTCAGCTCGTCGCCCTGAGAGAGCGCCGGCAGAAGACCGGTCGCATCCTCGTCGTCTTCGGACGACCGCGCATCGGGACCGGGCCCCAGCTTCTCCTCCGCCACGTCGGCCGTCTTGTTGTAGACGGCCATCCAGCCCGCGAACTTCGGCACGGAGCCCTTCACGCGGAAGAGATACTGAGCCGCCAGAACGTCGACGGTCGTGTCGTCGAACGTCGCGGGCGGCATCTGCGACGCGACGAAGCGGTTCCAGATCAACCTATAGAGGTAGTACTGATCCGAGGTCAGCTGCGCCCGGACGGCATCGGGATGCCACTGCATCGACGTCGGACGGATCGCTTCGTGCGCGTCCTGTGCATCGGCCTTGGCGCGATAGTAATTCGGCTTCTCCGGGACGTATTCCGGACCGAACGTCGACCCGACGAACTCGCGCACCTCGGTGAGCGCCTGGTCGGACACGCGGGTGGAATCCGTTCGCATGTAGGTGATGAGTCCGACGGCTCCCTCGCCCGGCAGCTCGATGCCCTCATAGAGTTGCTGGGCAATCATCATCGTCTTCTTCACCGGAAAGCGCGACGCCTGCTGCAGTTTGCTGGTGATGAACGGCGGAACGGCGCTCTTCTTCCGCTCCTTCTTCGTCACGGAGTCGACGATCCATGTCGCGCCCTTCAGAGCGGCGACGACCGCGTCCGAATCCGTCTGGTTCGTGATCTTGATGTTTGCGCCGTCTTTCTTGACGAGCTTTGCGTCGAACTCCGGCGGCACCGGCCCGGCGAGCCGCGCCATGATGTTCCAGTACTCCTCGGGCACGAACGCTTCGATCTCGCGCTCGCGGTCGACGACGAGCTTCAGCGCGACCGACTGCACGCGTCCCGCGCTCAATCCGCGGCGCACCTTATCCCAGAGGAGCGGGCTGATCTTGTAGCCGACCAGGCGGTCGAGCACGCGCCGCGCCTGCTGCGCGTCGACCATCTTCTTGTCGATCGTCGTCGGCTTTTCGAGCGCGCTCAGCACGCCCTTCTTGGTGATCTCGTTGAACATCAGGCGGCGGATCTTCTTCTTGTTGCCGCTCCCCAACTCCTCCGCGAGATGCCAGCCGATGGCTTCCCCTTCGCGGTCCGGGTCGGTCGCGACGAAGATTTCGTCTGCCTTCTTCGCTTCCGCCTTCAGTTCGGTCAGGACCTTTTTGCGGGTCGCAATGACTTCGTACGACGGCTCGAACCCTTCGTCGATGTCGACGCCAAGCTTGCTCTTGGGCAGGTCGCGGACGTGTCCCATCGACGCGACGACCTTGTAGTCCTTGCCCAGATATTTGTTGATGGTCTTCGCTTTCGTCGGCGATTCGACCACCACGAGTGATTTAGCCATAGTCTTCGAAACCGTTACCTGTCGGGCCGGCGCATATACCGCCCGTGAGCCAACCTTACCACCCTCCCGCGGACCTCCCAGCCCGTCAACCGGGTCAGCAGGACAGGTCCGGTGTCGCCAAACAGAACGGCCAGCCCGTCCAAATCATAGGATTCGCCTGGCCGCATCATTTCCAGCAACTCGTTGTCAAAGCAAGGATTAGAGGATCCGTCCGCATGCGCCGACGGTTCGCTCCCCCACCCCAGCCCTTCAAGGATATCGTCCGCAGTTTCAACGACCTTTGCCCCGTCCTTGAGGAGGGCATGCGATCCACGGTTCCGCCCGCTCAACACGCTGCCGGGCACCGCCATCACGTCCCGGCCCTGCTCGAGGGCGCATCGGGCGGTGATGAGCGAGCCGCTCTTTTCGGAAGCTTCGACGACGACAACGGCGAGCGAGATCCCACTGATCAGCCGATTGCGGAGCGGAAAGTGCTCCTGGAGCGGCGGAGCGCCGGGCCCCAGCTCACTGACCAAAGCTCCTTTTTCACAGATACTTACGGCCAGATCCCGATGCTCCGCTGGATAAATCACGTCGGGCCCGCTGCCCAGCACCGCCACCGTGAGTCCACCGGCATCGAGGCATCCCCGATGAGCTGCCGCATCGGCTCCTCTGGCCAGCCCGGACACGACCGTTACTCCGCGTCCGGCAAGCTCACCGGAGAGCCGTCTTGCCACTTCGAGGGCGTAGGGCGTTGCTGCGCGCGAACCGATCAACGCGACAGCGCGGTGCGATAACACCGACGGCTGTCCGCGCACCCATAACACGGGCGGCGGGTCGCCTATCGTCGCCAGCAGCGGCGGATAACCGGGGCGGCCCCGCGGAATTGCGACGATACCCTGCGCTGCAGCCGCCTTCAGCAGCGTCGACGCGACCGTCAGCGCCTCACTGACGACGGCGGACGCATCCAGATCCGGCCGGCATGCGGCCACCACGTCCGCAAGGGATACGCAATCGTCGCCGGATTGATCCGTGAGCGCTTTGGAGACAGCCGCCACCCTGGAACGCGAAATTCCTGGCAGGGCCGAGAGCGCGACCGCATGCTGAAGATCCACAGTGTCTCCAGAACGCCGGCCGCAAACGGGGGGAGCCCTTGAAACCAAGGGGTCTGTCCGCGGCTGCTGCCGGCAGCGACGGCCCGACCCCTCTGTCCCTATTATAGGCCCGGAGTGTCCTCCGGCAAACCGGACAGGCGCTTACGCGACGCGGGCGCACTCTTACGAAAAACGCCGAAAAACCGCGGTGTCGGAGCGTTCGGCCGACCTCCCCCACGGTACGGCCATTGCTGGTATAGTGAGCCCGATCCATCATGCGCCGCGGATTTCTTCTCTGCGCTGTGGCTGTTCTCTTCATGGCGCTGCCCGCGGCCGCGAACGATCGGTCCGAGGCCAAAAAGCAGGTCGAGTTCGGCATCAAGGTCGCCCAGAACGGATTGTGGAACGAGGCGCTCTACCGCTGGAAGAAAGCGGTCGAGACCGATCCCACCTATGCAGCCGCCTGGAACAATCTCGCGATCGCGTACGAACACGAGGGCCGCTTCGAGGAAGCGAAGGCTGCGTATGAGAAAGCGCTGCAGCTCGATCCGAAGAACCTGATGATCAAGCAGAACTACGATCTCTTCAACGAAATCAATGAGCGCACGAAGAAGCGTAGCTCTAAGTAGTCTCGTCCTGGTGTGCGCGATCGCGCTGGGCTGTAACGGTTTCTACGAAATCCCGATCGAGACGCCGATCCAGCCGAAGATGGACGTATCTGCCTTCCAGCGCGTGCTCGTCGCCGGCTTCATCAGCGGCGGCACGGAAGACGTCGACGCCAATCAGGAGACCGTGCGTTTGCTGCGCAGCCAGCTGCGCACGAAGTCGCCGTTGCGCGTCATCGAGGCAGAAGTGCTGCCGCTGGCCTCCGTCGCGGAAGATCAATTGAAGGATGCGTCAACGCCCGCGGCGCCGGCGCTGCCGGCCGCAACGAGCGACCCGGCTCCCGTGCCCCAGCTCGCCACGGGCGACGGACCAAAGCCCGCCGATTCGAAGGCGAGCGCTGAGCCGTCGAAGACCGGCGGCGAACCAAAGATCCACAATGAAAAGGACCTCGAGAAGTACAACAAGATCTTCGCGGACACGGCGTACTGGAAGAAGCTCGGCGAGGAATATCAGAATCCGCTGATTGTCACCGGAACGATCCTGTTCACGCCCAACTCGACGTCGGGCTTCGTGACACGCCAGCAGGAAATCTACGACTCGTTCGGCCGCCGTCAGGTGGTTCCCGTCCGGATGTATCAGGAACGGAAGGGCTACGTGCTCGAGCCGAAGTTCGTCTTCATCGACGGCCGGACGGGCGCGACGATCTACTCAGAAACCTTCCGCGAGGAGCGGTTGTACCCCGCTCAGCAGACGGTCCCGGCGCTCAGCTCGTATTTCGAGCTGATGGACCAGATCATGCCGAGCTTCCTGAGCACGCTGAGCGCGCAGAAAATCAGGGGTACCAGGGTTCTGCTCAAGTAAGCTCCGGTGCGGACCGCACGGGCTTCACTGCCCGTAAACTGTGATATCCTATCGTTTTGCCTCTCCTCACCAAGGAGCAAGTAGCGGTGTTTGCAATCATCCAGAGCGGCGGCCGCCAGGTGAAGGTCGCGCCGGGCACGGTCATCGAAGTCGATCGGATCGACGCCAAGGCGGGCGACGAAGTAAGCATCGATCGTGTGCTGTTCCTCGAGAAAGACGGCGGCGAGGTGCTCGCCGGGGCCCCCTTCGTCGCGAACGTGAAGATTCTCGGCGTCGTCGACGGCGAGTCGCGCGGACCGAAAATCCGGATTTTCAAGAAGAAGCGCCGCAAGGGTATGCGGAACACGAAGGGACATCGCGCGACGTTCACGCGCGTGCGTGTCACGGATATTCAGGTCTAAGTACCATGGCTCATAAAAAAGGTCAGGGCAGCTCACGAAACGGCCGCGACTCCAACTCGCAGCGGCTCGGCGTCAAGCGGTTCGATGGCAACATCGTGTCGGGCGGCTCCATCCTCGTCCGGCAGCGCGGCCGGCGGTTCCGTCCCGGACTCAACGTCGGGCTGGGCAAGGACGACACGCTCTTCGCGAAAGTCGACGGCGTGGTGAAGTTCTCCGATCACGGCGCCCGCGGCCGTGTCATCTCGGTCCATCCTCTCGAATAACCCGTTCGCTCGCTGGCCGCCTGCCGTGCGCCGTTGATCGTGAATCGGATCGACGTTATCGCCTGACGGTGAACAGCGCACAGTCGACGATCGATGTTTGTTGACGAAGTCGAAATTCACGTCGCTGCGGGACACGGCGGTCGCGGCGCGATGAGTTTTCGGCGCGAGAAGTTCGTTCCGCGCGGCGGACCGAACGGCGGCGACGGCGGCCCCGGCGGTAACGTCTACCTCGTTGCGAATCCCAACCTCAACACGCTTCTGAACTACCGCTTCCAGAAGAACTTCGAAGCAGGACGCGGTCAGCACGGGGAAGGATCGAACCGCACGGGACGCACCGGAGCGGACATCACCCTCGAAGTGCCGGTCGGCACGCAGGTGTTCGAACGCAGCGGCCGCGACGGCGAGTACGTGCTCGCCCTCGACCTGACGGAGCCCGACGCGCCTGTGCTCGTCGCGAAGGGCGGCCTCGGCGGACGTGGCAACGCGCAGTTTGCCACGTCGACGAATCGCGCGCCGCGCCGCGTGGAACCGGGACTGCCCGGCGAAGAGAAAGACCTCCGCCTGCAGTTGAAGCTGCTGGCCGACGTCGGTCTGGTGGGCTTTCCGAACGCCGGAAAGTCGACGCTCATCTCCCGCATCTCCGCTGCGCGCCCCAGGATCGCCGACTACCCATTCACCACGCTCGAACCAAACCTGGGCGTCGTCTCTCTTTCTGACGATCGAACGTTCGTCGTCGCGGACGTGCCGGGTCTGATCGAAGGCGCGCACGAGGGACACGGCCTCGGACACCGGTTCCTCAGTCATCTCGAGCGGACGAAAGTCCTCGTGCACCTCGTTGACGTCTCATCGGTCTCAGGACGCGACCCGGTCGAGGATTTCGACGTCATCGTGCGGGAGCTGCGGCTGTTTCCCGGGCGCGATGCGACCGGCGAGCGCCTCGAGGACAAGCCGATGATCGTCGCGGCCAACAAGATCGACGCGCTCGACGAACCGGACCGGCTCGAGCGGCTCCGCGTCCATTTGCAGCGCGCCGGCGTTCCGCTCTACGCTGTTTCTGCCGCAACCGGAGCGGGCCTGTCCGCGCTGCTGGAAGCCATGTGGGCCGCGGTCGACGCCAGAACGTCGAGGCAACTCACGTCGAACGAGTGACCGAACGCGTTGGCATTCTCGGCGGAACCTTCGATCCAGTCCACTGCGGGCATCTGGATGCCGCCCGCGCAGCGCGCGGCCGGCTCGGGCTCGATGTCGTTCTGCTGGTGCCCTCCCACGTGCCGCCGCATCGGCCGGTACGGCCCGTCGCCTCCTCGTTTCACCGGTTTGCCATGGCGGCGCTCGCCGTAAACGGCATCGATGGACTGGCCGCGAGCGACGAAGAGCTCTGCGCAGCGGGAACGTCATATACCGCTGATACGCTCGAACGGCATCGCGATCGCATGCTGGAGCCGGTGCAGATTTTCTTCATCACCGGCGTTGACGCCTTTGCAGAAATTGAAACCTGGCATCGGTATCCGGCCGTGCTCGACATGGCAAACTTCGTCGTCGTGTCACGACCGGGATACGACGTGCGGGACCTGCGCGCCCGTCTCCCCGCGCTCGCGTCCCGCATGATCAACGCTCGATCGTTTGACGGCTCACGCCGCGAACCCTCGATCCTGCTGTTGGATGCGTCGACCGAGGACGTCTCGTCGAGCGCCATCCGGCTGCGGCTCGCGCGCGGCCTTTCCGTGACGGGGCTGGTACCACCGGCCGTCGAAGCCCACATTCGCAAGCATCATCTTTACGGTCCCGACGCTGACGCGCACGCGCGCACGACACAGGCAGACGAGTTGCATGGCCAAAGCTGAGAAAAGAAAGGCAGGTACGCCCGCAAGACGCGGGAAGCGGCTCACGGGCGATATCGCGAAAGCGGTCGCCGCAGCACTCGACAAGAAAGCGCAGAACGTCGTCGTGCTCGACCTGCGGCACACGCCGGCGTTCACGGATTTCTTTCTGGTCTGCTCTGGTCAGAACCAGCGGCAGGTTCACGCAATCGCCGACGCCGTCGAGCAGACGCTGAAGGACGCGAGGGTACGTCCGTCGCACATCGAAGGCTATGACCGCGCCGACTGGGTGCTGATGGACTATTTCACGTTCATTGTCCACATATTCACGCCACAGACGCGCGAGTTCTACTCGCTTGAACGCCTCTGGGGAGACGCCAGGAAAATCGACGTCTCTGCCGATGGCGACGGCGGGTAACGACAGACTTTCACAACCATTCGCCCGCGGCCGACGATCAGAGTGAGTAGCTGGCAGTGGTGCAGTTGCGCAGTCATCGGACGTGCAGCGCGGCCGGTGGCCGATGCTGCGCTTGCATTCCTGGTCGCCCCGTTATGTGCGGTGTGCCGGGAGCCGATCGAACGGCCGACACGCGGCGCGGTGTGCCCGTCCTGCTGGTCGTCGATCGAATCGTTCGTGCCTCCGTGCTGCGCCACGTGCGGCGACGCGCTTCCCTCATGGCGCACGTTCAGTGTGACTGACGGCCGATGTCCGCGATGCCGGCGAAGGCCGCCACCGATCGCGCTTGCCGCAGCGATCGGGCCGTATCGGGGCGCGCTGGAGCGGATCGTTCAAGCCTTCAAGTATGACGGGCGCACGAGCCTCGGGCGGCCGCTCGCGGACCGTCTGCGGGCCAGCGGCGCACGCGTGTTCGCCGGCGCAGACGCCGTCGTGCCCGTTCCCTTGCACCGTTCGCGCGAGCGGCAGCGCGGGTTCAACCAGGCGCGCGAGCTTGCGCGCCATCTGGGTCTTCCGACTCTCGACGCTCTCACGCGGTCGCGCGCTACGCGTCTGCAGGCCGACCTGTCTGCGGCACGGCGCCAGGCAAACGTGCGTGGCGCATTCGCGGTCCGCCATGGCATCGATGTTCGCGGGCTGACGCTCGTCGTAGTGGACGATGTGAGCACGACCGGCGCCACGCTGGCCGCATGCGCCAGACCCCTGCTTGCAGCGGGAGCGGCGGAGATTCGAGCCGCGACGGCCGCGAAGACGAATCGTTGCCAGTAGCCTGTCGCCAGTTGCCGGCAGCGCGTCGCCAGCAGCCAGCAGTCAGCTCTCGAGTCGCGGGGCTATCGCGGCGACGACGTCCGACGCGACGAGGAGGCGATCGCGTTCGCCGTCAAGACGCAGCCAGTGGTGCTCGGACGCCTGGCGGCGATAGCTCTCCCGGACCCGCGCCAGCAGGGCGAGATCGCGTTCGTAGCGGTCGCGGTTCGTGGATTTCCGCCGGGCCGCCGTCTCGGGGGCGATGTCGAGGAGAATCGTCAGGTCGGGCTGCGGAAGGCGCCGCTGGATGTCGAAGAGCCACGCGGGGTCGAGGCCCTGTGCCTCCCCGTAGGCCACGCTAGACGCGAGATAACGATCGCAGACGAGGATCGCCCCGGCGGCCAGCGCGTCGTCGATGTGCGGCTTCTTCTCGAACCGGTTGGCGATGTACAGGAGCTGCATCACCTCCGGCGTGTAATCGCGCCGTCCCTGCAGCGCGGCTCCGATTTCCTGCCCGATCGGGGTCGCGTAGTCCGGAAACGACAGCAGCTCGCAGGCCCGTCCTCGCGCGGCGACCACGTCGCGCAGCGCCTCCGCCTGCGTCTGCTTGCCCGATTGATCGAGCCCCTCAAAAGCGATCAGCAGTCCGCGCATCGATTCCCGGTTCGGAGCTGGAAGTTGAGAATGGACATGCGAGCGTCACAATTCGAGCGCGAGCAGATCATCGAGAGTCTGGCGGCGGCGGATCACCCGCGCCGCGCCGTCCTCGACGAGTACTTCCGCCGGCAGCAGCCGCCGGTTGTAGTTCGAGGCCATGACCGAACCATAGGCGCCGGTGTCCAGGACCGCGTACAAGTCGCCGACCTGCGGCGCTGACACTGTACGATCTCTTCCGAGCGTATCGCTGGTTTCACAGAGCGGCCCGACGATGTCCGCCGCGACCGATTCGCCCTCGCGCACCACGAGGGGCTCGATGCGGTGAAATGCGTTGTAGAGCATCGGGCGGATGATTTCCGTCATGCCGGCGTCCATCACCACGAACACCTTGCCATCGTCCTGGGGCTTCACGTCGACGACCCGCGTCAGGAGCGCGCCGGCAGGAGCCATGATCTGGCGCCCCGGCTCGAGGATGATCGCAAGACCCGATTCCCGCACCACCGGCAGCAGCGCCGCAGCGTAGTCGCCGGCCGAGGGAACGGGCGACCCGTCGTAGGACACGCCAAGGCCGCCTCCGACGTCGAGATGTTCGATCGCCGTGCCCTCGTGCTGCAGTTCGCGTGCGAGCCCGACGAGCGCCCGCGCGGCCGCCGTGAGCGGACCGAGATCCGTGATCTGCGAGCCGATGTGGATGTGCAACCCCGCAATCTGGACACCGCGGCGCGGCGCCGTCCTCCGGACGATCTCTCTCGTTCGGTCGAACGCAATCCCGAACTTGTTCGATTTCCGGCCGGTGGAGATGTGGGCGTGCGTCCGGGCGTCGATGTCGGGATTGATCCGCAGCGCAATCTTCACGCGCACGCCGCGGCTCGCGGCAATGGCGTCGATGCGCTCGATCTCGCCGCCGGACTCGACGTTGATGGCCTTGATCCCGAGTCCGACGGCGTACTCCAGCTCGTCCCGCGTTTTCCCGACGCCGGTGAACACGATTTGAGACGGAAGAAATCCTGCGCGGAGCGCCACGTCGATCTCGCCGCCGGAGTTGGCGTCGGCGTTGCTGCCCAGCGTCCGCAGGAGGCGCGCGAGGGCGAGCGTCGAATTCGCCTTCAGCGCGTAATGGATGGTGTGCGGGTATGTCGCGAACGCCTCGTCGATCGCCCGATAGCGCGCCGCGATCGTCGCGGCGCTGTAGACGTAAAGCGGAGTGCCTTGCGCCTCGGCGATCGGCGCGAGCGGAACGCCATCGCACACGAGCGACGCGTCCCGACGATAGAAACCGGTCACGGGAGTGGTGAACAAAAGAGTGTAAGATAGCAGATCACGACGCATGTCTGCTGATTCCGCGGCAGCGCCGCAGCCAGCCACACCCGATGCCCTCATCGAACAGTGTCTTGCGGGGGATCAGGTGGCCTGGGAAACGATCGTCCGCCAGAACTGGCGCAAGGTGTTCAACGTCGCCTACAAATTCGTCGGCAAGCATGACGAGGCGGAAGATCTCACACAGGACATCTTCCTCAAGATCTTCAAGGCGCTGAACACGTTCGATCGACGCGCGAATTTTCAGACCTGGATCGTCAGCATCAGCCGCAATCTCTGCATCGATCACTACCGGAGCGTGCGGAAGGAACGGCAGACGATGGCGCGCGACGTGGACATGACGGACCTGCAGCCCGCGTCGAGCGAGCGCGGACCGTACGCGGTGGCCGAGCACCAGGATCTCAGGGCGCTGCTGCGAATCGCGCTCGAAACGCTTCCGACCACGCTGCGGACGGCGGTGGTGCTTCGCGACCTGCAGGAGCTGTCGTATCAGGAGATTGCCGATCGGCTTCGACTGCCCGAAGGCACAGTGAAATCGAGGATCAACCGCGGCCGCATCGAGCTCGCGCATCAGCTCAGGCGGCTGCAGGAGAAACAGCCCGTTCGGCCGCGCAGACGCGGCGGATCGCGGCGCAGCGGAGTCATCGAATGAACATCACCACCGAGCGCGCCAATGGCATCGCGGTCGTCCGGGTCGGCGAGTCGCGTCTCATGTACCCGCTGCTGTCGGAGTTCTCATCGGCGGTGCAGAAGCTCATCTCCTCGGGCGAGCGCCGCGTCGTCATCGACCTGTCGTCGGTCGGCTACGTCGACAGCGCGACGATCGGATGCCTGATGGACCTGTACCGGCAGGCGAGCGCCGCGGGCGGAGCGCTGAAGCTGGCAGGCGTTCAGAAACGCGTCGAAACGATGCTGACGATGACCGGTGCGCAGAACTTCATCGAAGTGCACCCCGACGAACCCACGGCCGTCAAGAGCTTCGGAGCCTGAGATGCGCACCATCAAGCTGACGACGGGCGCGTCGTTCGTGCTGGACGGCGACCTGCTGACGCTCCTCGAGGCGCTGTACAAAGAAGTGTCCGCGCGGCAGGAGCTGCAATCCAGCTTCGAAGACATGGCGCGCGAGATCCAGCACGTCATCGAACAGATGACCGATGATGAGCGCCGGCAGTATCTGTCCGAGAGCCTCTTCCTCAACACCGTGTCGTACGAAAACGAACGCCTCGCGACATACGTAAAGAGACTGACGAAGAAGTAGACAGCGCGGCATTCGGTCGTGTCCCTCAACTATCTAGCCACACGGTTCACCTGTTCCTGGCCGTGGAGCACGATGGTGCTCCTCTGCGACGGGCGGCTCGTGTGCGGATGCGCCGACCCGTACGGCAAACGCGTGCTCGGGGACACGAGGACGGCGTCGGTCTCCGGCGTGTGGACCGGAGCAACGGCAACCCGGCTTCGACGCGATTTGAACGCGGGTGGATCGAAGTTCTGCGGCGACTGTCCACTGAAGCTGCCGCTCAAGGGCGACGAGCCGCCACAGCGCGATCTCAACGTGCCGGCGCTGCCGTCGCGGCTCTACGTCGAGTGCACGGCCGCGTGCAACATCTCGTGCAACCAGGCCTGCTGCGCGCCTGAAACCGGCATCACGCGCACGCGCCAGGCGGGCATGCTCGATTTCGATCTGTTCACACGCGTCATCGACGAAGCCGCCCCCGCTCTCGTCAGGATCGACTTCTTCAACTACGGAGAGGCGTTCCTCCACAAACGCGCCGTGGAGATGTGCGAGTACATCAAGGCTCGTTACCCGCACGTGTATCTCTACACCAGCACCAATGGGCTGGCCTTCACCGAGGAGCAGGCCCGCCGGCTCGCGCGTTCAGGGATCGACGAGCTGACGTTCTCCATCGACGGCGCCTCGCCGGAGACCTACGTCCAGTACCGGCAGCGCGGAGATTTCGAGAAGGCGCTGCGCAACCTGCGCTTCGTCGTGGACGAGAAGCGGCGGAATCAACGCGATGTCCCGTTCGTGAACTGGCGGTACATCCTGTTCACGCACAACGATACGGACGCCGAGATGGACCGCGCGCGCCGGCTCGCGGCCGAGATCGGCGTCGATCGGCTCTCGTGGGAGATCACCGATCACCCCGAGAACATGTTCTCGCGCCGTTTCGCGCCAGGGTCTCCGGACTTCGACCGCATTCGCAATGAGATCTGGGACCAGAACAATCTGGGCAACGCCATTCCGGGCGCGACGCCCAGGGCGAGAATCGGCGTGCGCGAGACGTGGCTCGCGTCGATGCTCAACCGTCCGATGAAAGCCGCCGCCGGATCCAGAGTCGAGCTGCTGACAACGGTTCAGAATCTGTCGACCCGCCCGTTTCCCGCACAAGCGAGCTACGGCCGCCGACTCGTGAGGCTCGGCGCGCAGTTGTGCGCCGCCGACGGAACGGTCATCAACCGCGATTACGAGCGCGCGTGGCTGCCCCACCACCTGGATCCCGGCGCCGGCGCGGACATCCCCATCACGCTGAAAGCGCCATCCGAGCGGGGACGCTATCTGCTCAAGTTCGATCTGGTCTACGAGGGAATCGACTGGTTCGAATCGTGCGGATCACCAGTGACGACGAAGGAGTTGCAGGTGGTGTAAGGAACGATGGAGGCTGGCGGTCGTCCGGAGGAAGTCTTCCAACCTCCATCCTCGAACCTCTGTGCTCCGGCGTCCGCTCAGTTCGCCAGGCGCGGAGCCGTAGCGGGTGCCGTGCCCGCGGCCGGAATCGACGAGATCGCCGGCTCGCCGGTCGCCTCGACGACGCGCCATGCGTCCACGTCCTCGAGAATCCGCGCGGCGAATGCCGTGTGGAGGGCGTGACCCGCGCGGTGCGCGACGAGATGGCCGATGACCGGATAGCCAACGAGCGAGAGATCGCCGATCGCATCCAGGATCTTGTGCCGGACGAACTCGTCTTCGAACCTGAGCGCGTTCTGATTCAGCACCCCGGTCTCGCCGAGGACGATGGCGTTGTCCAGTGAGCCCCCGAGCGCCAGGCCGCGCTGCCGCAGCATCTCGACTTCCTTCAGGAACCCGAAGGTCCGCGCCGGAGCGATCTCCTCCACGAACGTCTCGTCCGTGATCTTCATCGTCCGCGACTGATGCCGGATGAGCGGGTGATCGAAGCTGATGCTGTACGTGACCTTGAAGTGATCCGACGGATACAGGGCGATGCGCTTGTCCCCCTGGCTGAGCGCGATCGGGCGGAGCACCTTCAGGTACTTCTTCGGCGCCGGCAGCCGCCGCACGCCGGCCTCGTTCAAGATCAGATAGACGAACGGCGCCGCGCTGCCGTCCATGATCGGCACTTCCGGCGTATTGAGTTCGACGATGCAGTTGTCGATGCCGAGCGCGGTGAGCGCGGCAAGCAGATGCTCGACGGTCTCGACCGAGACGGCTTCGCGCGTCAGGCCGGTCGCGAGCCGGATTCCTCCAAGGTGCGTGACGGTAGCCGGAATTTCGAGCCCACCGAGGTCGGAGCGCTGAAAGCGGATGCCGAAATCGGCGGCCGCGGGCTTGAGCGAGAGTGTGACCTTGTTGCCGGAATGGAGTCCGATTCCGGTGCAGGATACAGGTCGTCGAAGTGTGCGCTGCGCGTTCATGACCTCTCTAGGGCCGCTGCGATGGCTGCAAGCAGCTCAGCAAACGGTCTGCCAGCATTGTCACTCCAGTAATATTGCAGCTAAACACTGTCGTTTCAATAGCTTGTAATTTTGAAACGCTGGCGGGAACCGTCAGAGGACTGTCAGGCTGTGGCTGGATGGCCACAGTCGACGGCTGGAATGCCGTGGCCGTTTTACCACACTCGTTTGCGCCGTTCCTTACAAGAATCGCCATGGCTGTTCTCACGACGCGGCGGCGGCTGGCGGCGGGCCGAGAATATCGGCCAGAAAACGCCCCGTGAAGGATTCTCGGCTGCGGGCCACGACTTCAGGAGTCCCCTCCGCGACAATTCGGCCGCCCGCGACGCCGCCTTCCGGACCCAGGTCGATTACGTAATCTGCCGATTTGATGACATCCAGGTTGTGTTCGATGATCACAACCGTGTTGCCCTGATCGACAAGCTTGTTCAGGACGTCGAGCAGCTTGTGCGTGTCGGCGAAATGCAGGCCGGTGGTCGGCTCGTCGAGGATGTACAGAGTCCGGCCGGTACCTCGGCGGGAGAGTTCCTTCGCGAGCTTGACCCGCTGCGCTTCGCCCCCACTCAGCGTCGTGGCGGACTGCCCGAGTTCGATGTACCCCAGGCCGACGTCCTGCAGCGTCCGCAGCTTGTTGGCGATCGGCGGGAAATTCTCGAGGAGCGGCAGCGCCTGGTCGACCGTCAGGTCCAGCACGTCGGCAATCGATTTGCCCCGGTATTTGATCTCGAGCGTCTCGCGGTTGTAACGGCGTCCCTTGCATTGCTCGCAGGTTACGTAGACGTTCGGCAGAAAGTGCATTTCGATCGCGATGACGCCGTCGCCCTGACAGCTTTCGCATCGGCCGCCTTTGACATTGAACGAAAAGCGTCCGGGTCGGAAGCCGCGCGCACGCGATTCCGGCAGCATGGCGAACAGATCGCGGATGAACGTGAACAGTCCCGTGTAGGTGGCGGGGTTCGACCGCGGCGTGCGGCCGATGGGCGACTGATCGATCTGGATCACCTTGTCCAGGAGCTCGATGCCTTCGATTGACGTGTGCGCGCCGGGCTCGTCGGCCGCTCGATAGAGCGTGCGTGCGAGCGCTCGATAGAGGATGTCGTTGACGAGCGTCGACTTTCCCGATCCGCTGACGCCGGTGACGGTCACGAGCGTCCCGAGCGGGATCTCGACGTCGATGTCCTTGAGATTGTTCTCGCGCGCGCCCCTGATGACGACCGCACCGCGGTTGGACGATCGGCGGATCGTCGGCGTCTCGATCGAGCGCTCGCCATTCAGGTAGGCGCCCGTCAGCGAGCCGTGTCCGTTTCGCAGCAGATCCGCAGGGCGACCCTGGAAGATCACGTGCCCGCCATGCTCGCCTGCGCCAGGACCGAGATCGATCACGTAGTCCGCGCTGCGGATCGTCTCTTCGTCGTGCTCGACGACGACGACCGTGTTGCCGAGGTCGCGCAGGCGCGCGAGCGTGGCCAGCAGCGCGCGGTTGTCGCGCTGGTGCAGGCCGATCGACGGTTCGTCGAGGACGTAGAGCACGCCGGTCAGGTTCGATCCAATCTGCGTTGCGAGCCGGATCCGCTGTCCTTCGCCCCCCGACAGCGTCGCGGCGCTGCGGCCGAGGGTCAGGTACCCCACACCGACGTCGTTCAGGAACCGCAGCCGATCGCGAATTTCCCGAAGGATGCGGCTGGCGATGAGCGTCTCGCGATCGGTCAGCTCGAGCGACTCGAAGACGTGAAGCGCTTCGCTGATCGGCAGGCCGACGTAGTCGACGATCGTGCGCCCTTTCACGCGCACCGCCCGGCTCTGCGGCTTCAGCCGCGCTCCCTGACACGACGGACAGGGGCGCAGGCCGCGGTACGGTTCGAGCGCTTCCTGGTCCACCCAGCTGCCCTCCTCGTAGCGCCGCCGAAGGTTCGGAATCAGTCCTTCGAAGTTCGCGCCGAAAGGATCTTTCTCTTTCCTGCCTTCCTTTCGACCCGACGCCCCGGCGGGCGCGCCGAAGAAAATCAGATCGCGAATCTTCCTCGGCAGCCGTTTGAATGGAAGGGCGAGATCGATTCCGAATGTGCGGCTGAGCGACGCGAGCGCTTCCTTCACCAGCTTGCGATCGCCCTTCGCCCAGGGCACGATGGCGCCGTCCTGCAGCGAGAGTGATTCGTCGGGGACGAGCCGCGTCGGATCGAAGTCGTACACGGCCCCGAGCCCCTGGCAATCGGCACACGCGCCGTGCGGCGAGTTGAACGAGAACGCGCGCGGCGTCATCTCGGGCATGCTCACACCGCAGTAGGTGCAGGCGAGCTTCCGCGAAAAGAGGCGGTCCCCGCCGTCCAGCGTATTGATGACGACCACATCGTCCGCGAGGTTGAGCGCGATCTCGACGGACTCGGTGAGGCGCCGTTCGACGCCCGGCTTGAGCACCACCCGGTCGACGATCACGTCGATCGTGTGGTTGCGGCGGCGATCGAGTTTGATGTCCTCGTCCAGCGACCGCATCTGCCCGTCGACACGGACCTTCGTGAACCCGCGTGCGCGGAGCGCGGCGAGCTCCTTCTTGAATTCTCCCTTGCGGCCGCGGACGACGGGCGCGAGGACGTTGATCCGCTCGTCGTTGGGCGATAGCATCACCATGTCGATGATGCGCTCGAGCGACTGCGACGCGATCTCGCGACCGCAGAGGTGGCAGTGAGGGATCCCGATGTTCGCGAACAGGAGCCGGAGGTAGTCGTAGATCTCCGTCACGGTCCCGACCGTCGAGCGCGGATTGGATCCCGTGGTCTTCTGTTCGATGGCGATGGCAGGCGACAGGCCGTCGATCAGATCGACGTCCGGTTTCTCCATCTGCTCGAGGAACTGGCGGGCGTACGACGAAAGGGATTCGACGTAGCGCCGCTGTCCCTCCGCGTAGATCGTATCGAAGGCAAGAGACGACTTCCCCGATCCAGATAGACCGGTGATGACGACCAGCTGGTCACGCGGGAGGTCGACGTCGATGTTCTTCAGGTTGTGCACGCGGGCGCCGCGCACCGCAACCCAATCGTGAGCCATGCCTTACTGGAGCGAAACTTGTGGAGAGGTCAAAAGGGTAATTTTAGCATATGCGGCAGCTACTGATGAGCTACCCGTGTACGCCGCAACCGCGCGAGCAGCGCATCGAGATCCCTGGGCAGCGGCGCCTCGAACTCCATCGGCGCGCGGGTGACGGGATGCCGAAACGCGAGCCGCCAGGCGTGCAGCGCGTGGCGTTCGAACGGAATCGTCCGCTCGGCGGCACCGCCATGCGTGTACCGCTTCTCACCCACCAGCGGATGGCCGCGCAACCGCGCCTGGAGCCGGATCTGATTGCGGCGGCCGGTCACGAGACGAACTTCGACCAGAGCGGCGTCGCGATATCGCTCGCGCACTTCGTACCGGCTGATCGCTTCCGTACCGGCCGGATCGCGTGGATGCGTAGCCTTCTGGATCAGCGCGCGCGTATCCCAGACGAGACGATCGCGCCAGGTGCCTGCTGACGGCTGCGGATGACCGTAAACGACGGCCAGATAGATCCTCGCGGGTTCGCGCCGTTTGAACTGGGCCTTGAGAGCCGACTGCGCACGCGCGTCTCTCGCGAATACCACGAGACCCGACGTGTCCTGGTCGATTCGATGCACGACGAGAGGACGGCGCTTCCCGAGCGGCTGCAGGTACGCTTCAATCAGGTCGAAAACGGAAGCGGCGCCTCCCTTTCGCTCCAGCGGAACACTGAGGAGACCCGCGGGCTTGTTGACCACGATCATCGCTTCGTCTTCAAAGAGGATGTCGAGGTCGCCGGCCGTTACGGAAGTGCGAACCACCGACGCGCTGCCCGGCCGATCCATCCAGACGCGGACGACGTCGCCTTCAGCAAGCGCACGACCGGCATCCGTCGCTGCGGCTTCGCGATTCCCGATGAACACCTTTCCACGCTCGATCGCGGCAAACGCTTTGGCGCGCGACCGGAGCCGCGACGGAGCCGCAAGGAATTTGTCGAGCCGGACGCCCGCTTCGTGCCGGGACACTGGCCACTCGAGCGCGGTTCGGGGGGTTGGCGGTTCGGACGGGCGGCGGTTCATCGTTCGGGGCGCAGTTCGCGTTCGCGGCTCCTTCCAGGTGGGCTGAGGTTGCTTCCCTGTAGTCGAAAAAAGCTCGCGACGTTGCTTCCCTGTAGCGGAAAAAAAGCCCTCCGTGTCCTCCGTGGCCTCTAGTTCCGAAGATCTCTACGGCCTCGCTGGTGCCCCCGCAATCGGCTGTTCTGGAACCCGTAGAGGAAATACAGGACGAGGCCAATCGCCAGCCAGTACCCAAACCGTTCCCACGCCTGATGCGGCAGGCCGCGCATGATGAACACACAGCCGGCGGCCGACAGCAGCGTCACCGGCCAGACGAACGGCACCCGGAACGGCCGCGGCCGCTCGGGCTCCTTGTAACGGAGCACGAGCACGCCTATCGACACGAGCATGAACGCGAAGAGCGTCCCGATGTTCGTCAAGTCGTACGTTTCGCCGGCATCTCCGATGAGCGACCACGTGGCCACGAAAACTCCGGTGACGAGCGTGGTCGTCGCCGGAATCTTCTGCGCGTTCAGGCGTGCCGCCCACTGCGGCAGCAGGCCGTCGCGCGCCATCGCGAAGAAGATCCGCGGCTGCCCGTATTGAAAGACGAGCAGCACTGCGGACATCGACACGGCAGCGCCGAGCGCGACGATCCAGCCGACGGCCTTGAATCCGGCCAGTTCGAGCGCACGCGCTAGCGGGTCGGCGACGGCCAGCTGCTGATAGGGGACCATACCCGTCAGCACCGCGCCGACGATGATGTAGATGACCGTGCAGATCGCGAGCCCTCCCAGGATGCCGATCGGGAGATTGCGTTGTGGATCCTTCGTCTCTTCCGCGGCCGTCGAGATCGCATCGAAGCCGATGTACGCGAAAAAGACGATGGCCGCGCCCTGGTGAATGCCGGTGAAGCCGTTGGGCGCGAACGGATGATAGTTTGCGGCGTGCAAGTGTGTAGCGCCGACCGCGATGAACAACGCGAGCGCCATCAGCTTGATCACCACCATGATGTTGTTCGCCGTGGAGCTCTCGCGCGCGCCCTGGAGCAGGAGCCACGTGATGAGCATCACGATGCTGAACGCCGGAACGTGCACGAGGATCGGAATCCCGAACACGTGCGGCGCGGAATTCAGCAGCCCGTGAATTGCCGGATCGGCGCTGAGCAACGCCGTCCGGTAACCCGTCGTGAGCCAGGGCGGAAGCGTCCAGCCGAAGCCGCGCAGCAGGGTGTTGAAGTAGTCGCCCCAGGAGATCGCGACCGCGACGTTGCCGACGGCGTACTCGAGGATCAGGTCCCACCCGATGATCCAGGCGACGAGTTCGCCGAGCGTCGCGTAGCTGTACGCATACGCGCTTCCGGCCTGCGGAATCATCGCCGCCAGCTCCGCATAACAGAGACCCGCCAGCGCACACGCGACGCCGAGCAGCAGGAACGAAAACACCAGCGCAGGGCCGGCGCCCTGGCGAATCACCTCGCCGTTCGGCCCGATCTGTCCCGCCGCGGCGGTGCCGATTGCGCCGAAAATGCCGGCGCCGATGACGGCGCCGATGGCGAGCATGATCAGGTCGCCCGCACCCATCACGCGCTTGAGCGCCTGATCGCCTTCCACGACCAGTTCGGCGATTGGTTTTCTGCGGAACAGTTGCGTCATCTGTGGGCGAATTCTATGGCAGTAAGCCGCGAATACCAACGGCAAGGCGGTACACGCTGTCGCCTGTCGCCACCGCGACTCCGCCGTGCGGATCAAAAGCGAGTCCGATGAGCGGCCCGCCACTCATCATCAACTCGCGGTCCGACGGCGTGCCGCGAAATCGATAGACGCCGCTGGCGCCAGCCAGCGCATCGACCACGTAGAGGTACCCTTGCGCATCGAAGGCCAGTCCCTGCGGTCTGCCGAATCCGCTCGTCCAGAGGCTCACGTTGCCGTCGGGCGTGATGCGATACACGCCATCGTTCGGCCCGAGCGTCGGCCCGGTGACGTACAGCGCAGCGTCGGGCCCGAACGCCAGATGAAAGGCCGCCACCGAGGGCGGAAGGCCGGCGAACGTCTCGGTCCGGCCGCGATAGTCGACGCGCAGGATGGATCCCGACCGATCGCCCACGAAGAGGGCGCCGTCGGGAGCGAACGCGAGGCCGCATGCAATGCCCAGTTCGCTGGCGTGCACTGTGGCGCGCCCGTCCGGGGCAACGCGGTAAACGCTGCCGTCGAATCGGCTCGAAACGAACAGCTGCCCCTCGCGGTCGAACGCAAGGGACGTCGGGTTGGGCACGTCGCCGCCGAACGGCTCGCGGGTGCCGTCGGGCCGAACGATGAAAACCGTGACGGGCGCCTGTTGTCCCCGGGATCCGCTGAACGTGACGAAGAGATTGCCGTGGCGGTCGTAGGCGGGGCTGTCGACCTGGTGGAGCCCCGTCGCGAGGGGTACGCCCATCTCGACGTAGGCCGTTTCACCCGCCAGTTGATCGATGCGGATCGGCGTCGGGCCGCCGTCGATGCCTTGCGGAACGATGAACGTCAGGGAGGTGGGCGACGCCTTGACCAGCCGCGCGGGGATGCCGCCGACACGCACCACCGCCAGGTCCGGTTCGACGGGCAGACCATCGCCTTCGATGGTCACACGACCGCCCTCTATCGCCCAGAGCGGGCGGACGGCGTTCAGGCGGCCCATACCGGCGTCTCAGACGGCGTCGTCTTCGCCCTTATCGAGCTCGACGTTCCAGTAGAAGTAATCGCGCCAGGATTCGGGAGCGTTCCGCAGGCCGACGGTAATGCGGATAGCCGGGGCCTTGTCGGGGCGCCGGGGAATCCGGATCAGATGCATGCCCGCCTGCTCCGGAGTGCGGCCCCCTTTTCGGCGGTTGCAGGGGATGCAGCAGGTGACGATGTTTTCCCAGTCTTTTCGGCCGCCCTGGGCGACCGGCACGACATGATCGAATGTGAGATCTGGTGTCGGTAGACTCTGGGCGCAGTACTGACACGTATGGTTGTCGCGCGCGTAGATGTTGGCGCGCGAAAATGGAACGTAGTCGATGTGCCGCTTGATCTTGATGTAGCGGAGCAGGCGAATGACCGAAGGCAGCTTGAAGCTGAACGAGACCGCCCTCACCTCCCGGTCGTACACGGAGATGACTTCGACCTTCCCCTGGCACCACAGCGTGATCGCCTTCTGCCAGTGGACGACCTTGAGGGGCTCGTACGTGGCGTTCAGAAGCAGGGTCTGCTCCATAAGCCTGAGTCATTCTGCCTGATGCAGAGCGCAGGTGTCAAGGCAGCGACAGTGTAACAGGCATGTTTGCAGCAAGTTACGGCGTCGGCTGACCCCGGACGCCTGAAGCGCCGATAATGCGATCGCCCATGGTGCGTTCCGGTCCGGTCCTGTTCCTTCTTTTGGCGGCGGCCCTGTCGGGGGCCTGCGCCTCTGGCGGGGCCCGGCCGACCCCATTCCCGACGCCGGGACGACACCCGTCAGCCTCGCGGCCGGCGCCCTCGACCGGATCCGCGGTCGTGGACCTCGCGTTGTCGCTGCGCGGGGCGCCTTACCGGACAGGAGGCGCGAGCCCGGCCGGCTTCGACTGCAGCGGACTGGTCGCGTACGTGTTTGCACGCAACGGTGTCACCGTCCCGCGGACGGTCGCGGAACAGTACCGGATCGGCCGTCACGTCCGCCGCAGCGAGCTCGAGCCTGGTGACCTCGTCTTCTTCCGCACCGTCTCCAGCGGCGCCTCCCATGTGGGAATCTCAATCGGCGGCGACGACTTCGTTCACGCGCCCAGCGGCAGCGGTGAGGTGCGCGTGGAGCACCTGACCTCGACGTACTGGTCGAGGCGATATCTCGGCGCCCGGCGAATCGACGAATCGGCGAATTGATGAATTCGTGAACTACGCCGCGCGGCGCGCGCCTTTGCGCGTCAACCGCCGCGTGCTCGACGCTGTGAACTGGCGCGTGTGCAGGTCGTCCTCGGTGTAGATGAGCGGCTGGGTGAACGGCTTCAGTGGCTCGAGCTTCACGGTCGAATCGACCGGCAGCGCGCTGCACGGTTCCATGTACCGCTGAGGGAACGACGGGAAATTCCTAAACGTCGTTGCCACGACTCCGCCGTACTGGCGTTCGAGTCCGGCGAAATCCCACTGCAGAAAATCCGTATACGCAGGGTCGGGCCGCGAGTCGAGGTACGCTCGCGTCATGGCCGCGACTTCCTCGTAGAAGCACGCGCCGTGGAGGCGGGGCGATCGCGAACCATCGGCGTTCAGGCACTGACGTATGCCGCTCGCGTTCGGATCGATGTGATAGAGCTCGTGAACGATCGTGTCGAGCTTCGCGATCCAACTCGGAGCGCCGGTATACAGCTCGGTCTTCCACGATCGCTCGAGGCGTTGTTCGCAGTAGCGCGGGAGCACAAACGAAATCAGGTATTTGATCCGCACGCGACCGACGCGAACTTCCGGAGTCTTCGTGACGAACCACTCGGAGCGGCGCGTGAGCTCTCCGGTCACACGATCGCGCCAGAAGAAGTAACCCGGCTCGCTCTCGGGCAGCGTCATGCAGTGACAAGTGGCAAACGCACCCTCGGCTTCGGGCCGGCCGAAGCGGCCGAACACGAGAACCTCGCGCAAGTCGATGAAGGACAGCGCTGGAATGCGCGTGATCAGATCCTCCATCAGGAACGTGATCCGCTCTGTGTAGTTGATCATCCCGACACACACACAGGCCAAGCACAGCTTCGCCCGTGGTTCCTCGGTCGAACTTGCCGCTTATCGCTGGGGGGCAGAGATGAGGCGACTATACGGACATGAGGCGATCAGTGTCAAGGTGAACCTTAAGGAATTATGGAGTTTGTGAGTTGGTCAATCAGTGAACCCGGGAGTAATTCCGTGCACCGCGCGTAGCTCATGAATTCAACGGCGGACCAATTCACCGGCTCACCGATTTCACGGCCCTCCCCCACCCGGTTTCCTCGGCGGCTTTTCGGGCGGAAGGATGGATCCGGGTAGTCCCAGCGGCGTCCGCTCCGGCAGCGGCGGCATGGCCTCGACCGGCGCCACGACCGCAGGCTCCGGCTGTGACGCGATGACGGGCGGCGGCGTGACGGCGCCCATGCGCCGGAGGATCATTTCTTCGCGGCGCCGCAGTCGCGCGCTGGGCCGGCCGGGATCGAACACGCGCGGATTGGCGATCGCGGCGGCCAGCAGCGCCGATTCGGAGGGCGACAACTCAGCCGCCGTTTTGTGAAAGTAGTGCCGCGCCGCAGCTTCGGCTCCCCAGACCCCGTCGCCCCACTCGATGACATTGAGATACAGCTCGAGTATCCGCTGTTTGGTCAGCTCCGCTTCGAGGCGGCGGGTAATCAACAGCTCGCGCAGCTTGCGCACCGGATTCTTCGACGGCGACAGATACAGGTTCTTCGCGAGCTGCTGGGTGATCGTGCTCGCGCCGCGGGCGAACTCGAGGCGCTCGAGGTTCTCTTCCATCGCCTCCTTCAGCTGTGCGTAGTCCACACCTTCGTGCGTCCAGAACGCACTGTCCTCCGTCACGATGACGGCGCGCTTCAGATGTTGCGAGATGCGCGCATACGAAACCCATCGCCGATCCTGGACGACCGGTTCGCCGCGGGCGTGGGCCTCCCGCACGCGCAGTTCCATGAATGCGGTCGTTTTTGGATTCGTGGTGCGTAGCGGTCGAACGTCCGGCAGCGTGAGATAGACGTAGGCGAGATAGGCAAACGCGCCGCCAAGGATCGCCGCGGCAATGCGTCCGGTCCGCTTCAGACCGCGCGCTTTAACGCGCCGCAGTTTCACGCGGGCCGTAGCACGCTCCTGTAAGCGTCGAGCAGCCGATCGACGTTGTCGGCGGTCGACCCCGAGCCCATCAGGCCGACGCGCCAGATTCTGCCGGCGAGCGGTCCGAGCCCGGCGCCGATTTCGATCGAACGCTCATCGAGGAAACGCTGGCGCACGCGCGCCTCGTCCACGCCTTCGGGAACGACGACGGCGTTCAACGACCAGAGGCGCTCCTCGTCCGGCGGCAACAACCCGAGTCCGAGTTCGCCAAGCCCGCGTGCGAAACGAAGGTGGTTCCCGCGGTGACGCCGCCACCTCGGTTCGAATCCTTCTTCCGACACGACGTCGAGCGATTCCGAAAGGGCGTAGATGAGCGGCGCGGAAATCGTGTGGTGATACTTCCGGTCGATCCAGTAGTTTTTCAGGAGCTGGAGATCGAAGTAAAAGGTCGCCGCGGCGCCCGACGTCGCCGACGCGTCCTGCGCGCGTCGCGAAAAAACAATCGGGGCAAGACCCGACGGCGCTCCAAGACCTTTCTGGGTGCAGCTGTAACAGACGTCGCATCCCCAGCTGGCCGTGGCGACGGCATGCGCCCCCAATGACGTGACGGCGTCCACGACCGTCAGCGCACCATGACGCTGCGCCACGGCACACAGCTCCGCGACGGGGTTCAAAACACCGGTGGACGTCTCCGCGTGCACCATGGCGACGACATCCGCGCCCCGCGCGCGGAGGGCACGATCGAGTGCATCCGGATCCGCCGCTCTCCCCCATTCGCGCTCGACGCGCGACACGGTCGCTCCGTACCGGCCGAACATTTGCGACAGCCGATCGCCGAAATAGCCATTGACGACGACTGTTGCGCGACGCCCGGAACGCGTCACGTTCGCGACCGCTGCTTCCATCCCGGCGGTCCCGGTGCCCGAAACGGCACACGCGAATGCGTCGTCCGCGCCGCCGAACGCGTCGCGAAGCTGCAGGCGAACGCGATCGAGGATCGACATCAGCGCGGGGTCCAGATGGCTGAGAATCGGTGCGCTCATCGCGCGCTGCACGCGGGGCGCGACCGGACTGGGGCCGGGTCCGAGCAGGAGTCGTTCGACGGCAGGAACCATGTTGTTACGCGGCGACGGATTGCAGGAGCAGGCGAATCTGTTCGATGCCTTCCGAAGAAACTGGTGACAGCGGCGCGCGTACGGCACCGCCGCCGTACCCCATCATATCCATCGCCGCCTTGAGGCCTGCGATGCCGTAGCCGCTCGTGACGGCGCGAGCCAGCGGATTGAGCCGCTGCTGCAGACGAAGCGCGTCTGCGTGTTGCCCGTCACACGTGAGACGAAGCACGTCGAGACACATCTCGGGGACGACGCAGGCGACGGCGAGGATCGCTCCGCGCGCGCCCGCACACAACGCGGGATACAGTCCCGGCGCGGACCCCGCCAGAATCGTGAATCGATCCGGAACCGCTGCGGCAATGTCCGCGAACTGCGCCCCGTCGGTGCTCGTCTCCTTCATCCCGATCACGTTTGGATGTTCCGCGAGCCTGCCAATGAGCGGCGGCGGCAGCTGGGCGCCGAAGAACGCGGGATAGTTGTAGAGCAGCACAGGCGCACGGCAGTCGTCGGCTACGGCGCGGAAATGTCCTTCGAGGGCGGCGGCGGTCACGCTCGTGCGATACAGCGAGGGAGGACGAACAAGCACGGCATCGGCGCCCAAATCCGCCGCGCGGCGGGCGGCGGCCACGGTCGCTCTGGTGGATTCGCGGCCGACGCCAGCGATCAGCGCGCGGTCGCGCGGCACGCTTTCACGCGACGCGGCGATCACGCGATCGCTTTCATCTTCATCCAGCAGCGCTGCCTCGCCGTTGGTGCCGAGCGCGACGATGCCGCCCAGGCCGGCGTCGAGCCATCGCCGCACGTTCCGGGTGATGGTTGCGGTGTCGATCGAGCCATCCGACGCGAACGGCGTCGGCATCGGAGGGAACACGCTCCGCAGCTGCATTGCTGTGCGAAGCGTACAACAAAACGGTCCCGGGGTTCGGACGTGCGGCGGTTCGAGTTGCTCCGTTCCTGGCTCGGGTTGCTGGTTCGGCGTCGGATTCGCGTTCCGCCGTCCGACCTCAGTGCACCTTGATGCCGGTGTTCACTCGCATGGCGCGCCAGTCGTCGTCCAGGATCGTCCACAGCGCCTGGTCCAGGTACTCGCCGTTTCGGAGCAGCGATTTCCGCAGGATGCCTTCCGGGACTGCGCCGATCTTCCGCAGGGCGCCAAGGCCGCGTCCGTTGAGAACGGCGGCGCGTGCTTCGAGACGATGGATCTGGATCACATCGAACGCGAAGTCGGCGACGAGGCGCGCAGCGTCGAGGAACAGTCCCGTGCCCCAGAACGCCGACGCAATCGCGAATCCCCACTCGGCGGTCGCGAAATCCGGTTCGATCTGGCGGATCTGGAAGATCCCTACCGGCGCGTCCATGCCGTGCGGCACGACGGCGAAGCACATGGCCGTTCCCTGAGCGCGCTCGCGATTCGACCACGCAATGAACCGCTCGAAGCCTTCCAGCGTTGCGGGCGCCGGCGAAATGAAACGCGTCACTTCCTCCGTCGAGAGCATCGCCAGAAGCGCGGCCGCATCCGCCAGGCGCAGCTCGCGCAGCGTCGCCATCGAGCCCGTCAGGACGGGAAGTCCGTTACGCCAGCTGGATGGAACCGGCGCAATTCTGCTCGGGGCAACGGCCGGTTCGACGAGACGACGGTTCGTGCGGGCGGAAATGTTCTCCATCAGAGTGTGCCTCCAGCAGCGCCGGACTTGGATTTGGGAGCGAGGTTCGGGGAGAAGAGCGAATCGAAGCTGATGCCGTCGAACACTGACGGGCTCGTCGGGTCATCGAACAGCAGCGGCGCGCCGGTCGGCGAGGAACTCCAGACCAGGTTGTCGCCCGCCGATGTCCCCCACACGATGTTGTCGCCGTCGGCACGACGCGCGGTTCCCCACACGATGTTCGTGCCCCACACGATGTTGTCGCCGTCGGTGCGGGCCGTACCCCACACAATGTTGTCGGCGTCGAGCCGCGTCGTCCCCCAGACGATGTTGGTGCCCCACACGATGTTGGTGCCCCACACGATGTTGTCGCAGTCAGCACGCCCGCATGTCGTCCCCCACACGATGTTGTCGCCATCGCCGCGGACGCCCGTGCCCCACACGATGTTGTCGCCATCGCGGCGCGTGCCCCATACGATGTTCGTGCCCCAGACGATATTCGTACCCCAGACGATGTTCGTGCCCCAGACGATGTTGTCGCAGCCGCCGCGACCGCAGGAGGTGCCCCACACGATGTTGTCGCCATCGGCAGTGCGCGAGGTGCCCCAGACGATGTTCGCGGCCCACGCGGTGCCGGCAGGCTGGATCACGCCGCTGTTGATGCGATGGTTGCCCCAGAAAATCGTCTGACTCCAGGTTTTCTGCAACGGATATGGACCGTTGACCTGTCCGGTGAAGTACTGCGCGAGCTGCACGGCGCCCTGCGTGTTGAGGAACCCCGCGCCCTGCGTCAGCGGGTCGTATCCGTAGTCCTGCGCGGTGTACTCGATGATGGCCTTGACGAGGTTGGGCGTCAGACTCGGATTGGCCTGCAGCATGAGCGCCGCAGTGCCCGCAACCATCGGCGCCGCCATGCTGGTGCCGGACAGACTGAGATACGGTTTGAACGCGAGGCCAATCGTGCCGGCGAGCAGATACTCTGGATGGCTGGTCGCGAGCGTGCTGCCCTGGACAGAAAGCGAAGCGATGCCGGTGCCGGGGGCAACCACGTCCGGCTTCGCAGAGAAGTCGATCGCCGTCGGACCGTGCGAGCTGTAGTCGGCCATCACGTCGTCCGTGCGGGTGACCGTGCCCTGATCGCTGTCCGCGCCAACCGTCAGCACCCATGGCGCATTGCCGGGCGCGGTGATGCCGCCGTAGAGCACTTCGCCTTTCGAGTTCTTGCCGAAATTTCCGGCCGAGGCCACGACGACGATGCCGGCGTCGACGGCGCGCTTCGCGGCCAGCGTCAGCGGGTCCGTCCAGTACGACTCGAACACACCGGCGCCGACGGAGAGATTGATGACGCGAATGTTGTATGCAGCTCGATTGGTCACCGCCCAGTCGAACGCGGCAATGACGTCACTGATGTAGCCGCCGCCGTTCGCGTCGAGGACCTTGAGGCTGACGATGTGTGAGGCGGGCGCGACGCCGGCGCGCGCGCCATTCGTATCGAACCCGTTGCCGGCCACGATGCCTGCGACGTGCGTGCCGTGACCGAAGTCGTCATACGGAGATGTCTGGCCATTCACGAAATCGACGAACGCGGCGACGCGCTGACCGCCCACCGTGCGAACGCTGGCGTTGCCCCCTGAGTACGAGAGGTCGTCGTGCCACGGCGTGATGCCGGAATCGATGATCGCCACGCCGACACCTGCCCCGTCGAGGCCCATCGTCTGCTGCACGGCGCGAGCGCCGATCGACACCGCAGCGAGGTTGAGGTCCGCGCCGACCGGACGATCGAGGTGCATGCTCTCGATCGCGCTCGAGGCCGCAAGGCCGCGCAACTCGGTGTCGGGAATTTCCAGAACCTGGCCGTTGAGAATCGGAAGCCGGCGTCCGAACCGCCCCTTCGCCCGGCGGATGTCCGCTGTCGCATCCGCGCCGTCGGTGAACACGACGATGATCCGCGACACGTTCGCGCCGCCAGTCACCGAGCGGTCGTTCAGCGCGCGATCGAGTTTCGGATTGTCGCCGGGCTTCGGCTTCGCCTCCGCCGTGACGGTTGCCGTTACCAAGCACAGGAGGCCAATGACCGCCCCCAGAAGCCATTTTCTCCAGCCAGTCACGATCTCTTCCCTTCCGTGCCGCATCACTTGTCTCGAGATTTCGTCGCGGAGTACGGGCGACGCCCCCGGATGAGCAATGGGCAGGCCACGGCTGATGTGCTGGCGGTGTGCAGGTGTTAAGTCTCTGTTTTCCAATCACTTACTGAAATCTTCGCGGCGGCCTTTCGCGCCGGTGCACACGTGTGCGTGGTCCGTTCTGGCACACCGCACACAGTGAGTTGCGGGATTGTTGGGCGTTATCTTGTTGAACTGTAGAGGTTTATTTGGAAGTGTTTCAAGATGGCGCACGCGTGCCGGAGTGGAACACAGCTCGAAATCTATAACGGCTTTACTTTGAATTACTTACGATCGCGTAATCTCGATTTCGACATTGATCCGACTTGAAGGACCACGATAGTCAGCATCATCCCGACAACAGGCGCGAGGAGCCATGGCGCATCTGCAGCCGCCGCTCCCGTCCCGACTTCCTCGATCATCGTCCCCCAGCTCGCCACCGGAGGCGCAAACCCAAAGCCGACAAGGGATAACGTCGCTTCGGCCAGCACGAAAGCGGGAACGAGGACGATGGCCTGAACGGCCAGAAAACCGAACGTGGATGGCAGCAGATGGCGCACGATCACGCGCCAGGGAGAGGCGCCGATCGCGTACGCAGCTTCTGCGTACTCCTGCCGGCGTTCGACGTGGATGATTCCGCGTACTCCGCGAGCCGTCGCGGGCCAGCCGATAGCCCCGAAGACCACGGCGAGCGTCGCAAACACCTGACCGCTGGACAAGACCAGCGGCAGCGATCCCCGCAGGGCGAGCGCGACGTAGATGGCGGGCAGGACCAGGACGAATTCCGCAAACCGGGTGATCGCCGCGTCGAGGCGGCCACCTGCGTAACCCGCGAGTGCGCCCAGCAATGCGGCGAGCGACAGCGCGATTCCCGTCGCGGCAAACGCCACACCGAGCGAGAGACGTGCGCCGGCAAGCGTCCGCGACAGCACGTCACGTCCGAAGCCGTCGGAGCCGAGAAGGAAAACGGGTTGATCGTCGCGGATTGCGAGCCGCCTGGAGCGGTCCTCTTCGTAGCGGCGCTCCAGCGGATCGATTACGCGCAGCGCATAGGCGAACGGCGCGTGCGCGTGCCACTCGTCGTCGAACAAATGCGGGCGCATCGGCGGCGCATAGGGAAAACGTGAAAACTGACGCGCCGGATCGTGCGGCGCGGCCAATGGCGCGACCGTCACGACGAGCGCGAGGAGCGCCAGCGCGAGTCCGGACCGGCGGGCGGTGCTCACGCGCCCGGAGCCCCGACACGCGGATCCAGCGCTGCGTGCGCGAGGTCTGCGACGAGCACCCCGGCCGCCAGGAAGACCGCGCCCGCCGCCGAGCACCCCGCCACCAGCGGCGCGTCGCGTGTCATGAGCGCATCGCGCATCAACGAGGCCAGACCCGGCCACGAAGCGATCACTTCGACGACGAACGAGCCGCTGAACAGCGAGCCGATGACAACCCCGTAAACGCCGAGGAGCGGCCCGAGAGACACGCGCCAGGCGTGATGCCACACCAGACGCCGGCGCGGGATCCCGCGTGCGGCGGCTGCGAGGATGTGCGTCCGCTCGAGCGCATCGCTGATAGCCTCCGACTGGAGGCGCTCGAGCATCGCCGCAAGCGGCAGGGCGAGCGAAAGCGCGGGGACGACCAGATGGGTGATTCCTCCCATCCCCGCGATCGGGAGCCAGCGTGTGCGCGCGGCGATCGTGAGCAGCACGAAAGAGGTCACGAGCGGCGGCATGGCGAGGAGCACCAGCGAGGTAATTCGGATCACTCTCGCGGCGATCCCACCACCGCTGCCCGAGACGATGCCGGCAGGGATGCCGAGGAGGGTTGCGAGTATCAACGCCGCCAGCGCGAGCATCGCGGTGTTCCCCGCCCGTTCGCGGACCAGGCCAAGTACCGGCCGGCGGTACTGAAACGACTCGCCCAGATCCATCGTCAGCGCCCGCCCGATCCAGTGGCGATAGCGTTCGGCGAACGGACGATCGAGGTGCAGGCGCTGCCGTTCCGCTGCCGCAACCGCGGGATCTCCGCCGATCGTCGCCGTAACGTAATCGCCAGGCGCCAGGTCGGCGAGCGCCAGGGCCGCCGACGAGACGACGAAGACGAGCGCCGCCGCCGCCAGGATGCGTCGGGCGATGAAGCTGGAAGAGAGGGCGGGCACATCCGTCTTTTCGGCCCGAGGCCAGCGGGCGCTTAGCGGTTCACCGGATCAGGAACAGCTGATCGGAGGCCCACAGAACTTTCGGATCGAGGAGGGCCGGCTGCGCGCCGCCGACTCTGGCGCTCGTGGCGATTGCCACGTTCGGCGCGACGAAGCAGATCGCCGGCAGGTTCTCGCCGAATACACGCTGCACGTCCGCAAAGAGACGCTGGCGCTCGGTCAAGGACGCGGCGGCCATCTGCTGCTGCATCAGGTCGTCGATCTGCCGCTCCCATGGTGTCGCCGGCTGCGTCTGCCCGGCATTCCACACGTGGGCGGACCCGGAACTCAACCAGAAGTCCAGATTGTTCGCGGGGTCGAGCGAACTGGCCTGGAAACCGTAGTACATCGCGTCGTAGTCGCCGGCGGCAAACCGCTGGAACATCGATCGCGGATCCAGCGCCGCGATGTCGACGGCAATTCCCACCTGCCGCAGCTGCTCCTGCAGCACCGTCACCACGCGTCCTCGAATGTGATTCGCCTGCGTGAGAATCGTGAACCGGACGCGAGCGCCTGAGGCGTCCTCGAGCATGCCGTCGCCGTTGCGATCGACGAGGCCGATGGCCGCGAGGAGCGCTGTCGCGCGCGCGACGTCGTACGGATACTTTGGCGCTCGATCGGAGTACCACGTCCTGTTCCCGGGTGTCACCGGTCCGTCGATCGGCGTTGCGGCGCCCAGATAGACCGAGCTGACGATCGCGTCGCGATCGACCGCGTACGAAATCGCCTGCCGAAACTCCGCGCGTTGAACGAAGCTCTTGCCGGGACGCGATGCCGCCGCGCGAGTGAGGTTGAACCAGAGCATGTTCGCATCGACCGCAGGGCCGAGTTCCGTCAGATGGACAGCGCCATCTCCCTGGGCGAGGCGTTTGAGCGACGCGTAATCCTGCGGACGCAGGTCGGCCTGGGTCATCAGGTCGATGGACCCCGCCTGCATCCGGAGTAACTCGGCGTCCTGGCTCGCGACGATCTCCATCGAGATCGAATCCAGATACGGGAGCTGAATCCCGGACGCGTCCCGTCGCCAATAGTGCGGATTGCGCGTGAACGTGAGGCGCTGCCCCGGCTCGTACCCGGTCAGGACGAACGGGCCCAGGCCGGCCATCGAGCCCGGCGGCGTGGACACGTTCCAGGCGTCCTGGAATTTGCCAGCCGCATATGCCGCTTCCAGCTGGTGCTTCGGCAGGATGGGCAGGTTGTCGAGGAGCGCCAGCCCGGGGGCAAACGGCGCCGGGAGCGTAATGACGACGGTCTCGGAATCCGGTGCGGTGACGCGCAGCGGCTTGTTGCGAACTTCGAGCGACGCCGCCAGCACGCTGGCCACCTTCGGGTCATACACCACGGCAAACGAGAACAGCACGTCGTCGGCTGATAACGGCACGCCGTCAGAAAACGTGACGCCTTTTCGAAGGGAGAGCGTGAAGGTACGGCCGTCCGGCGACACTGACCATCGCTCGGCCAGGGCCGGCTCGATCGTGCCCGTGACGCGGTTCACGCGCACGAGCGTCGCCTGGGTGAGTTCGGTGATCGCGTCGGTCGCGGACGAATTGCCGCCGTTTACGAGGCGGTTGAACGTGGCGGGCTCGCTCCTGAGCGAGGCGACGAGGGAGCCGCCACGGACTGGAACACTCGCGTTCGCGGGCGGGCGGTCCTCCGACCGTCCTCCGCATGCGGCAATCGCAGCGCTGAGGACGAGCACCGCCGCGATGCGCCGGACCACCCGTGACCTCACCGGCCAATCGATTGGCCGGTGCCAGGGGCTCGAAAGCGCAGTGTTTTCGAGGAATCGGCGCCGCGCGTCAGGGACGCAGGTGCGGGGCAGCCAACGGGTTGGCTTCGGCGAAGGATCATCTATCAATGGCGGCGCCGCGATGGTACCCGAAGCGCCGGCGTGCAGCAAACATTCTGGCCCACGTTGTCCGTTCGTGGCTGCTCGCAGCTGACGCTCCCGACACGGTACGCAATTCCTGAGATGCGTGGCATGGCACGTGCCTTTTCGCCGACCGAATCGTTCTCTCGGTCCAGGCTCACGAAATCATGACGAACAGTGTTCTTCGAATTCAGCGCTCGCTTGCCTTCGCGGTGGTCGTCGCCGCCGTCGTGTCGCTCGTCCCGTCAGCGGCGTTTGCACAGTCCGTTCACGCACGCGTCTCGGGCGACATCGCGGACCGGCTCGCACGCCACCTCGACGATCCGACGACCGTGATCGTCGCAGCCGACCAGGGCGTTGTCGATCAGATCGCGCTCCGGTACGGCGCGCAGGTGACCAAGCGCGTGCACGGCGGCGCGGTCATGGCCGTGACCGGCGGGCAGCTCGAGGCGTTGAGCCAGGATCCGGACGTGTCGCACATCGCCGGTGACGTGCCGGTTGTGGGCATGACCGCGGAAATGACGGCCGCCACCGGGGCGGACCAGGCCTGGGCGGGGATCGATGCGCTGGCCAGCGTAACGGGGCGAGGCATTGGCGTCGCCGTGATCGATTCGGGCGTCGCTCCGCAGAGCGCCGCGCACAACCGCGTCGTCTTCTCGAAGGACTTCACGTCCTCGCCGCGGGACGGGCAGGATCCCTACGGCCACGGCACGCACGTGGCCGGCATCATCAGCGACGACGCGTCGGACGGCTACCCAGGGATGGCACCGGACGCGAACATCGTCAATCTTCGCGCGCTCGGACCGGACGGTTCGGGTGCGACGAGCGATGTCATCAACGCGATCGACTGGGCCATCGATCACCGGGCGCAGTTCAACATCCGTGTCATCAATCTCTCGCTCGGCCATCCCGTCTTCGAGTCGTATAAGGATGATCCGCTGTGCGACGCGGCGCGCCGCGCGGTGTCCGCGGGCATCCTCGTCGTCGCGGCGGCGGGCAACTTCGGCAAGGCGACGGATGGGCGTCCCATCGTGGGCGGGATCGTGTCGCCTGGCAACGCGCCGGAAGTCCTGACCGTTGGCGCGCTGAACACCATGGGCACCGTGCAGCGGTCGGACGACGTGATGGCGACCTACAGTTCGCGCGGGCCGACCGTGATCGACGGTCTGGTGAAGCCGGAGCTGGTCGCGCCGGGCAACCGGATCACGTCGGCGTTGTCGCCGGGGAGCGAGATCGCGCAGACGTATGCGGATCGTGCGATGTGGGTGCGCGGCAACCGGGGGTATATCGAGTTGAGCGGGACGAGCATGTCGACCGCGGTCGTGTCCGGTGCGGCGGCGCTGCTGCTGCAGGCGCGGCCGGCGCTGACGCCGGTGCAGGTGAAGATTGCGCTGCAGATGACGGCGTCGGCGGTGCCA
>DATJIW010000022.1:0-50047 GCA_035492775.1 Vicinamibacterales bacterium | reverse complement strand
TGACCTTGTCTGAATCGAACCCGAGACGCTCGGCCGCAGCCGTGATGATCCGCCGGTTTGCCTGGTGGGACACGAAGAGATCCACCTCGGAGGGATCCACGGCGCACTGCTCGAGCAGGCGACTCGCGATCTCACCCGTCTTGCGAACGGCAAACTTGAAAACGGCCTGACCGTCCTGCTTGACGTAGTGCAGCCGCTTGTCGATCGTCTCGTGAGACGCCGGCAGGTGGCTTCCGCCGGCCGGCATCATGAGCGCAGGTCCGCCCGACCCGTCGATCTCGTGCGCGAAGCCGAGAATGTGCGGCTCGTCCTCCGAGGCGGGGGCGAGGACGACGGCGCCGGCGCCGTCTCCGAAGAGCACGCACGTCGCACGATCGGTGTAATCGATGATGCTCGACATCACATCGGCACCGACCGCGAGCCCGTAATCGTGCGCGCCGGTCGCCACCATCTGGGCGGCCGTCGTCAGCGAATACGTGAACCCCGAGCAGGCGGCGCCGAGATCGAATCCCCAGGCGTGGTGCGCGCCGAGCTTGTTCTGCAGGTTGCACGCGGTGCTTGGAAAGATGGTGTCGGGCGTCGTCGTCCCGACAACGATGAATCCGAGGTCGTCGGCGGAGATGCCAGCCTCGCGGATCGCGCCAAGCGACGCTTCCTTCGCGAGATCCGACGTCGCCACGCCGGGGTCGACGATGTGCCGCTGGCGGATGCCCGTTCGCTGGAGGATCCATTCGTTCGACGTATCGACCATCTTTTCGAGGTCGGCATTCGTGAGCAGGCGGGGCGGAACGTACGTCGACAGGCCCGCGATCTTGACGCGGCGCAGCTTCACCACAATCTATCCCTCTGGGGAGCGGTCAGGCCGAAATATTCGTACGCCCGCGCGGTGGCGACCCGGCCGCGCGGCGTCCGATCGAGAAAGCCGATTTGGATGAGGAACGGCTCGTAGATGTCCTCGAGCGCATCGCGTTCTTCGCTCATGGCCGCGGCAATGCTCGCGACGCCCACGGGGCCGCCGCCAAACTTGTCGATGATCGTCCGGAGCAGCCGTCGGTCGACTTCGTCGAAGCCGTTTTCGTCGACCTCGAGAAGCGCCAGCGCCAGGTGCGCGACCTCAGAGGTAATCCGGCCGTCGGCGCGCACCTGCGCGTAATCGCGCACTCGGCGGAGCAGCCGGTTTGCGACGCGCGGCGTCCCGCGCGATCGCCGCGCGATCTCCGACGCGGCGTCCGGCGCGATCTCGACGCCGAGAATGCGCGACGACCGCAGCACGATCTCGCGGATGTCCTCCGTCGTATAGAAATCGAGGCGGTGCACGATCCCGAAGCGCGCGCGAAGCGGCGACGTCAACAGCCCGGTTCTCGTCGTCGCGCCGATGAGCGTGAACGGCTGGACGGGAATCTTGACCGACCGGGCGCTGGGACCCTGGCCGATGACGATGTCCAACTCGTAGTCCTCCATCGCGGGATAGAGGATCTCTTCGATCGCCGGGCTCATGCGGTGGATCTCGTCGATGAAGAGCACTTCGCGCGCCTGGAGGTTGCTCAGCATCGCCGCCAGATCGCCTGGCTTCTCGATGACGGGCCCGGCGGTTGGACGAATCGCGACGCCCAGTTCGTTGGCGATCACCGTCGCGAGCGTCGTCTTGCCAAGGCCGGGCGGGCCATACAGGAGGACGTGATCGAGCGCCTCGCGCCGCTGCCTGGCGGCTTCGATGGCCACCAGCAGGTTTTCGCGGACGCGATCCTGCCCGATGTATTCGTCCATCGTACGCGGCCGCAGGCCCGCCTCGTACTGCAGGTCGTCCGGCTCCGACGCCGCGCTCACGAGTCTGTCGTCGCTCATCGCATCATCGCGCGGAGCGCTCCGCGCAGAACGGCCTCAAAGCCTGCATCGGCGGACTTCTTCAGCTCTGCCCCGACGGCTTTCTCCGCTGCGGACCGCTGATATCCGAGGTTCACGAGCGCCGAGATCACGTCGTTCCGCAGATCGCCGCCCGAGGCGTCGTCTGAAGGAGGGAACTGGACCTCGGACGGCAGCTTGTCCTTCAGCTCGAGACCGATCCGCTCCGCCGTTTTCTTGCCGACGCCTGGAATCCGGGTCAACCTGGCGACGTCCTGCGTCCTGACGGCGCGCACGAGTTCCGCCGCCTCTATGCCCGAGAGCACGGCCAGCGCGACCTTCGGACCGATGCCGCTGATGGCAATCAGCCGGTCGAACAGCTCGAGCTCGAGGGCCGTGAGAAAACCATAGAGCGCGATGGCATCCTCCCGGACGTGAGTGCGGACTCGCAGCGCCACAGCCCCGCCCGCGTCGCCGATGCCGTAAAACGTCGACAGAGGAACCTGCACATCGTATCCGACGCCCGCGACGTCGACGATGACCCGATTGGGATGTTTTTCGAGCAGGGTCCCTCGAAGCGCGGCGATCATTTCGACGGGCGCGCGGGTGGGGGCTGATACTGCCGCCAGGTGCGAGCCGTCGTCGCCGGCAGGTGGTGCCGGAGCGCGTCGGCAACGGTGCCCGTGGAACTGTGCGCGTGGCAGATGGCCACGGCGAGCGCGTCCGCTGCATCGTGCGGCGATGGCAGATCGTCCAGGCCAAGGAGCATCTTCACCATGCCGCCGACCTGTCGCTTCTCGGCACGGCCGAAGCCCACGACCGCGCGCTTGATTTCGGCCGGCGAATACTCCGCGACCGGTAGACCCGCTTGAGAGGCGGCGAGCAGGGCGACGCCTCGCGCGTGCCCGAGCTTGAGGGCACTCCGAACGTTCCTCGCGTGGAAGATGTTCTCGATCGCGACGCAGTCGGGCCGGTGCTCGGCGAGCAGCGCTGCGAGACCCGCGTGGATGACGAGCAGCCGATCGGGGAACGAGGCCTGCGCCGGGACCGCGACGCAGCCGCAGACAACGAGGCGGTGACGGCCGCCGTCAGTCGACAAGCAACCATACCCAGTGCGCTCGGAGCCGGGATCGATCCCGAATACTTTCACGCGAGCGACGCCTCGATCTCCTTCTCCTCGATATCGGCGTTGGTCCAGACCTTCTTCGTATCTTCGTGCTCCTCGAGCACGTCCATCAGCCTCACCATCTGCTGCGCGGACTTGCCTTCGAGCTTGATGTAGTTCTGCGGCAGCATCGCGATTTCCGACGCTGCGGGCTCGATGCCGAGGGCCTTCACTGCCTCCAGCACGGCTTCGTATGCATCCGGCGGCGTGACGACCTCCCAGTGCTCGTCGTCGTCGCGCATGTCGTCGGCGCCCGCGTCGATGACGGCCGCCATGAGCTTGTCCTCGTCGGCCTTGGTCTTGTCGACGACGATGTAGCCCTTTTTCTCGAACATCCACGCGACCGAATTCGCCTCGCCGAGGTTCCCGCCGTACTTGGAGAGCGCGTGGCGCATCTCGCCAACCGTCCGGTTCTTGTTGTCCGTCAGGACTTCGATCATGATCGCAACGCCACCCGGACCGTACGCTTCGTACGTGATTTCCTCGTACGAGACGCCGGGCAGCTCTCCCGTGCCGCGTTGAATAGCCCGCTTGATGTTGTCGGCGGGCATGTTCACCGACTTGGCTTCGGCGATGACCGTACGCAGGCGGGGATTGCTGTTCGCGTCGCCGCCCCCGTTCCTGGCCGCGACGGTCAACTCCTTGATGATGCGCGTGAAGATCTTGCCGCGCTTGGCGTCGGCAGCGCCCTTCTTATGCTTGATCGTGTGCCATTTGGAATGGCCGGACATGGCAGAAAGCTCCAGGAAAAGGGGTCAAAACAGTCGAATGAGGACGAAAAAAGACGCGTAATTTTAGCACGAACGGGATCTGCGGTTCGTTCGGCAAACCGCACATCGCCAGCATCCGCGACGGCTTACGTCCGCGAAGCGATGACCACCCAGACGTCGGCGCGCGGATCCCACGGCCCGCCGTCGTAATCGCCGAGAACCGCGTCCACCCGGAATCCGGCCCGTTCGAGCCGCCGGCGCATGCCGGCGACAGAAACGGTCCGAAACGTCAGCGAAAATCGATGCGTTTCCGTGCGGCGCCCGCGGCGGACGATGTATTCCTGATCGAAGCGGGTGAGCCCTTTCCTGCGATCCTGCGACACCGATTCGATGAGCGTAACGTGGCTCGAGGCGCCAAATCGGCCCGACAAGCTCTTCCGCCGGGAGTACTCGGACCAGCGCGGCAGGTCCGGGACGAGATCCATCACGAACCGGCCGTTCGGCGGCAGCACGCGCGCGGCCGCATCGAGCGCGGCGCGCAGGTCGCGCTCTCGGACGAGCGACTGAAGAATGCCGTACGGCGCCATGACCAGCGCGAAGGAATCCGGACGGAAAGGCAGAAATCTGACGTCGCCGCGCACGAGCCGCGGCCGCTTCGCAGCCCGCGAACGCCGGAGACGCGTCCTGGCGCGCCGCAGCATCGGCTCCGAGAGATCGATCCCGGTCACGTCCGCGCCGGCGCGCGCGACCGGGATGGCGATGCGTCCCGTCCCCGTACCGAGTTCGAGCACATCGCCGCCTGCGGCAAGCGCGATCGATTGCCAGAACGGTACGTCCCGCCGCTGGACGGTTCTGGCATTCTCCCAGTCGTAGAACGGAGCGTATTCGTTCCAGCCGGCCGCTCCCTCGTTTGCGCGTCGCTTCGCCATCGTGCGGTTATCGCCTGCGCTTGGCCGTCGCGCGCTCGAGTGCCTCCAGACTGGAGGGCCAGTCGTTCTTCAACAACCGCGAGAGCGCGCGATCGGCGAGCAGCCGTCCTCCCGTCTGACACGCCGGGCAGTAATTCGCTTCGTTGTGAGCGTAGACGATGCGCTGAATGGCCGTGCCGCAGACGGGACAGGGCTTGCCAAACCGTCCGTGCGCGGCCATGCCTTCGCGGAAGGCCGTCACCTTCTCGGGAAATGCGTCGCCATTCTCTTCGATCAGCCGCCGGGTCCATCGATCGAGCACATCGACGGTCGCGCGATATAACGTCTCGGTTTCCGTGTCGCTGAGCGTCTCGGTCAGCTTCAGTGGGGAGAGCCGCGCGGCGTGCAGAATCTCGTCCGAGTACGCGTTGCCGATTCCGCTGAACAGGCGTGGATCCGTGAGCGCCCGCTTCAACGTGTGGTTCTCGAGACGCAGCAAGTGCGCGAAGGCGTCCAGCGAGAGCGAGGAGATTTCGGTGCCGCCGGGATCGAGAGCGCTCAACGCCTCGCGCCCCTCGACGATGTGGAGCGACGCCTGCTTCCTGGATCCAGCTTCCGTCAGGAGCAGCGTGGCCTCATCGAAGTCCAGGGCGAGCAGTCCGACCTTGCCCGGAATCGCGGCGCCGGGTTCCCGCCACCGGAAGCGCCCGGCAATCATGAGATGGAAGACGGCAAACAGGTCGCCCTCGAACTGCCAGACGATGCGTTTGCCGATGCGTTCGAAGCCGTTGACGCGGCGTCCGTGCAGCGCGTTCAGCGCGGGTGTGACGGTGCGCATCAGGAAGGGGCTCGCGAGTCGCGCCCGATTGAGCGTGCGGCCGCCGACGTGCGACCGCAGCGCGGCAAGATAGAGCTCGACGTCGGGAAGCTCGGGCACTCTCAGTACGCGGCGAGCAACCGCGCTGCCCGTTCGATGTCCGCTTCACCGGGGAGGAAGAACTGTTCGAGCGGCGGCGAATACGGGACCGGCGTGTCGAGCGCGCCGATCACCCGCACCGGGGCGTCGAGCCACTCGAACGCGTCCTCCTGGATGATCGCGGCCACGCTCTCCCCGATGCCGCCGGTGCGCGAGTCCTCGTGAACGATCAGGACCTTGGTGCAGTGGCGAGCGACACGCAGCACGGCTTCACGATCGAGCGGCGCCAGCGTGCGCAAGTCCAGGACGGCGGAGTCGATCCCATCCTTCCCCAGTCGCTCGGCAATCGACAGCGCAATGTGCACGTAGGCGCCATACGAGATGATCGCAAGGTCGTGGCCGGCCCGCCTGAGCGCTGCGCGTCCGATCGGCAGCGGCGCGGGCGCCGCACGGTCGAGCGCCTGCTTCACGCGCGGATCGCGGTACAGCGCAATGTGCTCGTAATAGAGCACCGGATCCGGATCTGCAACAGCGGCGGCCATCAGCGCGCGTGCGTCGGACGGCGTCGACGGAGCCACGATCTTCAGACCGGGCGTCCTGTAGAACCAGGGTTCGGTGTTCTGGCTGTGATATGGACCCGCGTGACGCAGGCCGCCCCACGGCATTCGCAACACCATCGGCACCGATCCCCCCCAGCGATACCGGATTTTCGCCGCGTTGTTCACCAGCTGGTTGAAGCCCGTCGCCACGAAGTCGTTGAACTGCATCTCGCCGATCGGGCGCTGGCCCGCCAGCGCGCTGCCCACGCACACGCCGATGACCGCACCCTCGGCAAGTGGTGAATTGAGGATGCGACCGCCGAATTCCTTCAAAAGCGGACGCAGCAGCAGAAACGCGTTGCCATACGCGCCGCCGACGTCTTCACCGTAGACGAACACACGCGGATCCGATCGCAGCGCGTCGCCCACGCCCATCATGACGGCTTCCAGGAAGGTGGTGCCCCTGGGATCGTGGGGAAGGAAGGGCTCGAGCGGCGGCAGCGTCGTGTCCTGCGCGGAACGGTGATCGGGGTCAAGCGGTTCCATACGGACGCGCAGTGGCTCGTCCGCAACGACGCCGGAACCGGCCTTTTCGGCCGCAGGCCACGGCGCGGCGATCACGGCCTGTGCCTCCCGCTCGACTTCTGCTTCGACCTCGAGCTTGAGGCGATCGAAATCACCCGGGTTGATGATCCCCTCTCGTGCGAGCCGCGCCGCGTACGCAGGCAGCGGATCGCGCGCAGACCAGTACTCGTAGAGCTCACGATTCGCGTAGCCCTGATCACTAACGTTCGCGTAGGTCCACGACGGCTGCGGATCCTTGCCGAGATACAGCATGTCGTCGTGATGCGCGTGGCCGCACATGCGCATCGCGACGAGCTCGATCAGCGCTGGTCCGCGGCCGGCGCGCGCCCGCTCCGCGGCCCAGGTGAACGCCGCCGCGATCGCGTCGGGATCGGTCCCGTCGATCGTGATGCCGGGAATGCCGTACCCCGCGGCCTTGTCCGCGAAGACGCGAACGGCCGACTGGTCCTCGACCGGCGTCGACAGGGCCGTCTGGTTGTTCTGAACGCAGAAGATTGCCGGCAGCCGGCGCGCGGCGCAGAGGTTGATCGCCTCGTGCCATTCGCCCAGCGACGACCCGCCTTCGCCGATGAACGACACGGCGAGGCGGCCGCTTCCCTGCTGCGCGAACGCCATCGCCATCCCCGCCATGGTCAAGGCGCCGGTCGCCAATGGCGCCGCGGCGGGCAGAATGCCCCACTCGAAATCGCCGCAATGCAGATCCTTGCCGTCCATGGGCGGACCCGCCTTCGCCATCTGCGCCGAGAGCACCATGCGGATCGTGGCGGAGTCGGGTCGCATCGCGAGGATGGCGCCGAGGTCGCGAATCAACGGAGCGATGACGTCGCCCTGCCAGCCGCCCTCCGTCCGGTGCTCCGCACCCCGCCGCAGCCGCACGACGGCGGCGTAGATCGCTTCCTGTCCGAGCGACCGGAAGCCTTTCCCTTGAAACGTCGCATCGCCGTAGCGCACTTCGCCGCCGGTGAAGAACGCCTTCAGCCGATTGTCCGTCGCGCGCGTCAGCGCCATCCCCCGCAGAATCTCGCGGCGTTCGTCCGGCGTCAGCGACGCTTCGATCTCCGCGCGGCGCAGCACGCCTTCGCATGCATCGACGAGATCGCCCACCGCCTGCTCCCACCGCCGTGCCGCAGGGACACCTGGTGTCGTTTCTCCTGCCTCGCGCCGTTGTCCGAGCCGTGCGCGCAGCGTGGCAGCAAAGCGATCGCGCCCGCCGGCGAACGCCTCCATGACCGCGTCGCACGCAAACGGATAGCGCTCGAGCGCAAAGAGCCGCAGCCGCTCGCCGACGTCCACCGTGGTCTTCACCTGAGGCATGAATCAGTCCGAGATCGCCAGCTCACCCGGCATGATCGGACGCGTGCGAGGGAGCACGCCGCGGCGTGCGAGATTGCCGACCCACCCGAGAATGGCGAGAAACACCATCAGCTTGAACGTGTCGGCGGCGCGGGTGTGCGGCAGGAGTTTCCAGAGCATCCAGAGTGCGGGCTGGGCGACGCTGACGGCCCAGACGGTGCCGTAGAAGTAGCGCCGTTCATGACCCTCCCCTTGCGTCGATGGCTTGACGCGCGGCAACCGGCCGGCTGCGCCCAGGATCCAGATGACGATCACGATCGGAAAGTAGGCCGCCTTGTACAGCTGCCGAAGCCGCCAGGACCCGGTCGCGATCGCGATTGCCAGCCCCGCGATATTCAATACCGCGAACGCAATCGCTTCGCTCCAGGCGAGGGTGTAACAGATCCGACGGTACAACGGATTCGGGCGGTCCTCGGTGAAGCGCAGGATGTAGGGCCGCGGCTCGACCCCCGGCAGCTTTCCGAGCAGACCGGCGATGCCGGTTCCGAGGATCACGGCTCCGAGCCAGGCGAACATCCGCGCGGTGAATCCGCGCTCGAAGAGCGAAAACGTCATCGGCCCCGGCGCGATAAAGAAGACGAAAATCCAGATCGGCCAGTGCGCAAGGCGGTAACTGACCTCGTTGCGTTCACGGATTGCGCGATCGGAGGCCAGCTCGATACGGCGGGCATGCCCCACCGCCTGTTCGTACGAGCGCGGAATCAGGGATCGACGCGTGGCGCCGCTCACAGTGCGCCCTGGACCTGCGCCGGCGGGCGCGTGTGTTGGTTCGGTGCTCACTCGCGAAGATTACCAGAGATTCGGAAGGCGCCTGCGACCTCGGCCGTCCTGGATTCCTGTTGCGGGCCGCGGCGCGACGACACTACGCTAAACACCGCACCTTGCCGTTCGCGATTTCTCGTACTCGTACTCGGGTTCTGCTGGGCCTGCTCGCCGCGGTCTCGCTTGCGGCGCTGTTCACCACGCGCGTCGAGCGCAAGATGCCCGACTTCGACGTGTACTGGACCGCCGGGGCTCGCGCGCACGCCGCGGCTCCCCTCTATCGGGCCGAAGACGGGCACTACGTGTTCAAATACCTTCCCGCCTTTGCGTTTGCGGCAATCCCGCTCTCCTTCATGCCGCTGACGGCGGCGAAGGCAATCTGGTTTGCAGCCTCCGCCGTGCTGATGATCGTGCTGCTCGGGCTCAGCGTCCAGATACTTCCGTCGGTGCACCGGCCGCCGCCGCTCCTCGTCGTCCTCACGTTCGCGGCGATGGCGAAGTTCTACGCCCACGAACTCGTGCTCGGCCAGGTGAACCTGCTCTTTGCTGTCGTCGTCGTCCTGGCCATCGTCTGTCTTCAGAGCGGTCGCCGGATTGCGGCCGGGATTCTTCTCGCGTTGGCGGTCGTCGTGAAGCCATATGGCATTGTTTTTCTGCCCTGGCTCCTCTCGCGCCGCGATCGATACCCGTTCGCCGCGATGAGCCTGGGACTTCTCGCGGTGCTGCTCGTGCCGGCCGCAGTGTACGGCTGGCACGGGAACCTGCTCCTGCATCTCGACTGGTGGCACACGGTAACCGGCAGCACTGTTCCCAATCTGCTGAATCAGGACAACGTCTCGATCGCCGGGATGTTCGAAAAATGGTTCGGCACCGCGGGACAGACACGCGTGCTCACCGCCGCGACGTCGACCGTCCTTCTGGGCCTCGTGGCCGTGGTTGTCGCCGCGCGCGGCGCACTGCAACGGACGGATGCTCTCGAGGCAAGCCTGTTGCTGATGCTGATCCCTCTGCTGTCGCCGCAGGGATGGGATTACGTGCTCCTCATTTCGACGCCGGCGGTGATGCTGTTGTTCGACAATCTTTCCAGCGTTCCGGGAGGGCTGAGGCCGGCGTCCGCGCTCGCCGCCGCGATCGCGGCGCTGAGCATCTACGACCTGATCGGCCGGACGGCATACGCAGAGTTCATGGCGCTCAGCGCGATCACCGTCTGCGTCCTCGTCGAGTTCGCTGCGCTGGTGTCGTTGCGTTTCACGCGCGCGGCGTGACGTTGCGCACCGCGCGCCGTCGCGTATCATGGCGGCCATGCGAGTCGGCCCGCTTACTTTGATTCTGGGGATGACGGTCTTGGCGGCGCAGCAGTCGGTCCGGCAGCCGGAACCCGGTGTCTCCGAAACCCTTGCCGTGGCCCGCGCGCACAGGATCAGCGATGTTCACTACACGGTAGCGCTCCGGATCCCGTCATCGCGCGAGGAGCGCGTGAGCGGCACCGAAACCATCTCATTCGCGCTCACCGACGCAAATACGCCAGTAATCCTGGATTTCGCTCCCGACAAGGCCGGACGCCTCGAAGGCATCCGCATCGGCGGAAACGCCCTGACGGCAGAGCAGGTGAACGGGCACATCGCCATTCCCGCAACGGCGATTCATACAGGCGTGAATCAGGTCGAGCTGACGTTCGAGGCGGGCGACACGCCGCTCAATCGCAGCAGCGACTTCTTGTACACGATCTTCGTGCCCGCGCGCGCGCACGAAGCGTTTCCCTGCTTCGATCAGCCGGATCTGAAGGCGCGATGGACGCTGTCGCTCGATGTTCCGGATGACTGGCAGGTGCTCGCGAACGGCGCGGAATCCGCACGATCGTCTGCCGGCGGACGGACGGTCGTGCATTTCGACGAGACCCAGCCAATCCCCACGTACCTGTTTGCGTTTGCGGCTGGCAAGTTCTTTGTCGAGACTGCCGAGCGAAACGGCCGCACCTTCCGCATGTTCCATCGCGAAACCGATGCTGCGAAGGTCGCGCGGAACAAGGACGCCATCTTCGACCTGCACGCGGCTGCGCTCGAGTGGCTCGAGCGCTACACCGGGATCCCGTACCCGTTCGGCAAGTTCGACTTCCTGCTCGTGCCCTCGTTTCAGTTCGGCGGCATGGAACATCCCGGCGCAATCTTCTACAACGCCTCGGGGCTGCTGCTCGATCCGAGCGCCACGCAGAACGAGCTCCTCGGACGCGCCAGCGTCATCTCCCACGAGACGACGCACATGTGGTTCGGTGATCTGGTGACGATGCGGTGGTTCACCGACGTCTGGATGAAGGAAGTCTTCGCCAATTACATGGCGGCAAAGATCGTCAATCCGTCGTTCCCGGGCATCAACCACGAACTCCGCTTCCTGTTGTCGTACTACCCGTCCGCGTACGACGTCGATCGGACCGCCGGGAGCAACGCGATCCGGCAGCCGCTGGCCAACCTCGCGGAGGCCGGGACGCTTTACGGCGCGATCATCTATCAGAAGGCGCCCATCGTCATGCGCCAGCTCGAAACACTCGTCGGATCCGAGGCCTTTCGGGACGGACTGCGGGAGTATCTGCGGCGATACTCGTACTCCAATGCCTCGTGGACGGATCTCATTTCGCTGCTCGACAGCCGCACGCCGGAGGATCTGGCCGAGTGGAGTCACGCGTGGGTGGACGAGCCCGGAAGGCCCGTGATCTCGACCGAGCTCCAGGTCACGAACGGAAAAATCGCGCGGCTCGCGTTCGTCCAGCGAGACCCGATCAGCGCTCGAGGCCTTACGTGGACCGAGCGCATGCAGGTCGCGATTGGACGCGAGGGATCCGTGACGTCGGTGCCCGTCGAGCTCAACGGAGGGCGCGCCGAAGTCCCTGCCGCGGTCGGTATGGCGGCCCCGGAGTTCGTGCTGCCGAACGGCGGCGGGATCGCGTATGGCGAGTTCCACCTGGATCCTCACTCGCGTGACTGGCTGCTGCACCACGTGCCGGAGATCGCCGATGCGCTCACGCGCGGCGCGGCATGGGTCACGCTGTGGGACGCGATGCTCGACGGCGAGGCACAGCCGGCCGATCTCGTGTCGCTGGCGCTGCAGGCGCTGCCGCGTGAAAAGGATGAACAAAACGTCCAGCGCATCCTTGGCTATTCGACGCAGGCTTACTGGAAGTTCCTCTCTCCCGACGCGCGCCAGCGCGTCGGAGCACCGCTCGAGCGTGCGTTCCGCGCCGGCCTTGCAGCGGCGCCGACGGCGAGCCTCAAAGGCGCATGGTTCAACGCGCTGCGCGATCTCGCGTCGAGTGCCGACACGCTTGGCTGGCTGACGAACGTCTGGTCCGAGCGCGAGCAGGTCCCGGGACTGGTGCTGTCCGAGACTGACTACATTCGATTGGCTGAAGAACTGGCGGTCCGGGAGCCGGCGGATGCCGACCGGATCCTGAACGAGCAGGCGGCGAGGATCAAGAATCCGGACCGCAAAGCGCAGTTCGCGTTCGTCCGTCCCGCGATCTCCGCTGATGCGGCCACCCGGGACGCGTGGTTCGCGTCGCTCGCGAATCCGGCGAACCGGCGGCGTGAGCCGTGGGTGCTGGAAGGACTCCGTTACCTGCATCACCCGCTGCGTGCCGCGTCGGCGGTACACTACATCGCGCCGAGCCTCGACATGCTGCAGGAGATCCAGCGCACGGGGGATATCTTCTTCCCGAAGCGATGGATGGACGCGACGCTCGGCGGCCACCAGTCGGCGTCAGCTGCCGCGATCGTCCGCGGTTTTCTCGATCGCGTCCCGCCGGCGTACCCCGATCGCCTGCGGCGGATTATTCTGTCGTCAGCGGACGATCTGTTCCGCGCCGCGTCCATGACGGGCGATACACGGCCATCCGGCCGTGGCAACTAATGCGCGGCTTTGCGGGTGCGGCGCTTCTTGACGTAGAAGAAACTCAGCAACGCCATGATCGCCGCCAGGATCAACAGGAACATGAGAACAACCTCCGGCCGGCAATGGCCGCAATCGCGGTGCCGCCCCGTCAGGGCGTGGAAGTATATGAGTTCTAAAGACTTGCCGATGATGCACCCGGCACTGTCCATCGTGCGGCGCACAGTTTCGTGGGCGCCGTTACCGATTCGGTGAATCAGGGCCGCTCGATGCGCATTCGTATCCTCGTGACCGGCGGCACGTTCGACAAGGAGTACGACGAGTTGTCGGGGCGCCTTTATTTTCGCGACACGCACGTGCCGGAGATGCTGCGGCGCGGACGCTCGCGCCTCGAGCTCACGATCGAAACGGTGCTGATGATCGACAGCCTCGACCTGGACGACGCACAGCGATCCGCCATCGTGCGGCGCTGCCGCGAGTGCGAGGAGCACGCGATCGTGATCACACACGGCACCGATACCATGGTCGACACGGCGCGCGCGATCGCGGCTGCCGCGCTCGCCGATCGCACGATCGTCCTGACCGGCGCGATGGTACCGTATGCGTTCGGCAGCTCTGACGGACTCTTCAATCTCGGAAGCGCGCTGTCGTTCGTCCAGGTGCTGCCGCCCGGCGTCTACATCGCCATGAATGGCCGCGCGTTCCCGTGGGACGCGTGTCGCAAGGATCGCGAGCACGGCGTGTTCGAAAGGATTCCGTCACCGCGATGATCGCCTCGAAGCTGCCGACCGTCGGCACCACGATTTTCACCGTCATGTCGAAGCTCGCGGCGGACACCGAAGCGATCAATCTCTCTCAGGGGTTTCCGGACTTCGACTGCGACCCGGCGCTCGTGGACGCCGTCGCGCGCCACATGCGCGAGGGCCGTAATCAGTACGCGCCGATGTAGGGTATTGCAGCGTTGCGCGAGGCGATCGCCGCGAAATACGCCGAGCTGTATGGCGTTTCGTATGACGCGGGCTCTGAAGTGACCGTCACGTCGGGAGGCACCGAGGCGCTGTTCGACGCCGTTGCGGCCGTCGTCCATCCCGGCGACGAAGTGATCGTGTTCGAGCCGTGCTACGACTCGTATGTTCCCGCGGTCGAGTTGAGCGGCGGTGTTCCCGTCGTCGTTTCGCTGCGGTATCCCGACTACCGCGTGCCGTGGAACGAGGTACGCGCGGCGGTCACGCCGCGGACGCGGCTCGTGATCATCAACTCGCCGCACAATCCGACGGCGACGCTGCTGTCCGCGTCGGATATCGACGAGCTGGCGTCGATCGCGGATCGCTCGGATCTGTTCGTGCTGAGCGACGAGGTGTACGAGCACATCATCTTCGATGGTGAACGGCACGAAAGCGTCGCGCGTCACGAGCGTCTGCGCCGACGCAGCTTCATCGTCGGGTCGTTCGGCAAGACGTATCACGTCACGGGATGGAAGGTGGGCTACGTCGTGGCGCCGGCGGCGCTCTCGGCGGAGTTCCGGAAGGTGCACCAGTTCGTGACGTTTGCGACGAACACGCCGGTCCAGCATGCGCTGGCGGAATTCCTCGCGGCGCGGCGCGGGTATCCCGAGCTGGCGTCGTTCTACGAGCGGAAGCGCGATCTGTTTCTGGAGTTGATCTCGGGGTCGCGCTTCAAGGCGCTGCCCTCGCGCGGCACGTATTTCCAGCTGCTGGATTATTCGTCGATCTCGGAGGCGCCCGACATGGAGTTCGCGGTTCGTCTGACGCGGGAGCACGGCGTCGCGTCGATCCCGACCTCCGCGTTTCTGTACAAGCAGCCGCCGCCGCGCGCCCTGCGATTCTGCTTCGCCAAGAAGGACGAGACGCTGCGCCTCGCCGCCGCCCGCCTTCGCGCGCTGTAGGGGGGTCTGACCCCGTTCGCGCACACTTATCCCTGAAATGGGGTCAGACCCCAATTGTAGCGCCAAAGGCGCTACGCGGGGTCAGACCCCGTCCGGGAGGCGCGAACGAGCGTCAGCGCGATGACGAACGAAAACACGCTCATCGCACCCGCCAGCACCGTCCCCTGCCAGCGCACACGCCAGGTGTCCAGCTCCGCGAACGACGGGTTGTCGGGATGGTAGTAGATCGGCACGCGCGAGCCGACGGCGTACCGACCGACGTACCTCGACGTGAAATCAACGTGATCGCCCGCCTGGCTGACGAACCGGACGACGGGCACCGTCGCTTCCCCGCCGCTCCGCTTCAACTGGCTCACGACCGTCCCCGTCGAGCGGATCGCACCCGCCCGCATCCGCTCCTCGTGCCGCTCGATCGCATAGGTCGTGAACGCGAGCGCGATGCCGAGGATGAGAAACAGGACGCTCAGCGCCCGGAACAACATCACACAGCGAGACCTGTCGGACAGCTCACGCCAGTCCCGCCCAGACCGCAATAACCGTTCGGATTCTTCGACAGATATTGCTGGTGGTAGTCCTCGGCGTAATAGAACTCCGGCGCCGGCACAATCTCCGTCGTGATACGGCCGTAGCCGCTCTTCTCGAGCGCGCGCTGATATTCGTCGCGGCTTCGCTCCGCCGCTCCTCGCTGCGCATCGTCGAAGTAGTAGATTCCCGATCGATATTGCGTGCCGACGTCGTTCCCCTGCCGCATGCCCTGCGTGGGATCGTGACTCTCCCAGAAGACCTTCAGCAGGTCGTCGTAGCTCACCTTATTCGGATCGAAGACGACCAAAACGACTTCGGCGTGGCCGGTCATGCCGCTGCAGACTTCACGGTATGTCGGATTCGGCGTGGAGCCTGCGGCGTAGCCGACCGCCGTGGAGTAGACGCCCGGCAGCTGCCAGAACTTGCGCTCAGCACCCCAGAAACAGCCGAGCGCGAAGATCGCCTGCTGAAGTCCCGCGGGAAACGGGCCCTGCAGCGGCGTCTTCAGCACGGCGTGGCTCGGCGGAACGGGCATACGCTCGGCACGGCCCTTCAGTGCCTCTGCAGGCGTGGGCATACGAAGCTTTTGTTGGAACATGAGTACCCTTTCGACGCCGCGCGCCGGCCGAAGGATTCCTACTTTGAACCTTGTGCCAGCAGCACGATCATGATGAGGATGATAACGCCGAGGATCAGAAACGCGACCTTCCACAGGCTCTTCGGATAGTCGCCCGCCATCCGTCCCGTATAGCCATTGACGATCACCTGAAACGGGCGCGGTCCGTACGTATACGACAGCAGCCAGATGGGTACGAGAATGTGCTTGAAGGTTCGATTCGAAAAGGTCGGATGGATTTGCAGATTCCGATACGTGTCCCCCGGCACCTGCGCGGCGCACAACGCGTACAGCTTCGTCGTCATCGACGCCTCGGAAGCCTTTGCCGCATCGAGCAGCACGACCTGATAGTGCTCCACGACGAAGCCCGAGAGATACGACGTGTCGTATGGAACGAGCTCGTTCGTCATGAACGGCTCGACCTGCCGGAGCAGGTTGCGAGCGACACCGGTCGTCCCCGGAATCGGCTCATCATCGAAGAAGTGATCGACGACCCCTGATGCAGGTTCCCACCGCGTTTGTCGTACCTGCCGCGTCTGCATGCGGCCGTTGCTGTCGCGGTACGTCTCGGTCGTGTAGTAGTAGTGGCCGGCTTCGGCCTCCCACGGACAGTGGACCTGCGCGTCGAATGTCCAATACGGGATGTAGACGCCGCGAACGGTGTCGACGAGCGCGCGCCTTTTGAGGCTGCCAGGCGCGAGCCACTTGCTGGCGTACCACCGGCGGATCTGCTCGCGGACGTTGGACTCGGCGACCTTGAAAGGAAGAAGACTCTGCGGTCGAATCGGCTCCTTCACCTCTGTGTAGTCGACGAGCTCCGGAGATCCGCAGAACTCGCATCGCTGCCCGACACGCGCAGGATCGAACACCGAGACCGCCTTGCAGCTTCGGCACTGGACCGTGCGCCGCTCGGCCTGCCATCCGCGCATCTCGTCGGGCAGCTCGCGAAGTGCGCGCACGAGATCGAGCTCGACGATCTGTCCCTTGTCGCCGATCTCGAACGGTGTTTCCGTGCCGCAGAACGGACAAACGAGCTTCTGCTTGCCAGGATTCCACTCGGCCTGCGCGCCGCAAGCCGGGCACGCGCGCTTTTCGACGGCCGCTACGACGTCGGTCACTTTGCCAGATATTCGTCGAGCGCCGAGCGCTTGATCCGCCACGACGTGCCGATCTTCTTTCCTGCGAGTTCACCCGACTGCAGAATCGTCATCACATCGCTCTCCGGCACGCCGAGGGCCTTGGCGACGTCCTCCGGCGACAGGAGTTCCGGTGGGGCCGACGCAGCGGCAGCCGCGCCGGGCTTTGCGACGGCGACACCGCCCTGCTGCTGCATCATCTGTTGTGCGATGGAGAGGCCCACGGCCATCTCGGCCGCCAGTCCGCCCGGACTGCCTCCGCCCTTTTCCATGCCCTGCGCCATCTGGAACTTCACGTAGTCGTTCAGGTTACCGACGGCTGCCATGCTCGATCGTTTGTCGATCGCCGCCTCGACCTCCGGCGGCACGGACACGTTCTCGATGATGAAGCTCGGCATCTCGAGACCGTATTTCGCCGTGATGACAGGGTTGATGAGCGGTAGCAGCGCTTCTCCCAGTTCCGTGTACCGGCTCGCGACGTCGAACACGGGAATCTTCGCCGTGGCGAGCGCGTCCGTGAACACGCTGACAATGCGTGAGCGCATCGTATCGGCGAATTCGTCGAGACGGAAATTCTGATCGGAGCCTGCGACTTCCTTCAGGAACAGCCTGGGATTGACGATGTGGAAGTCGTACGTGCCGAACGCTCGCGCGCGAACAATGCCGAGATCGTCGTCGCGGAGCATGATCGGATTCGCCGTGCCCCACTTGTTGCCCGTGAAGAGGCGTGTGTTGAGGAAGTAGACGTCCACCTTGAACGGCGAGTTGAAGCCGTACTTCCACGACTTCAGCTTCGTCAGAATCGGGATGTTCTCGGTCGTCAGCGTGTGCTTCCCGGGACCGAAGGTGTCGCCGAATTCGCCCACGTAGACGAACTGGACCTGCTGCGATTCGCGAACGATCAGCTGCGCCCCGTTCTTGATGGCCTTGTCGTCGTCGGGAAATCGGAACGACAGCGTGTCGCGTGAGTCGTCGGTCCACTCGATGACTTCAATCAGCTCGCCCTTGATGAAATCCATCAAACCCATGTGCGGCTCCTGTTCGCGGTATTCTACCGGACCGATGTCAACGGATGCGGGCGCGCTGCACTGCCCGAACTGCGGCAGCCCGGTCTCGGCCGGAGTACGCGCCTGCCCTTACTGCCACGCCGAGCTGGCGACGGTCAGCTGTCCGTCCTGTTTCGCCCTGATGTTCGCGGGAAGCGCCTACTGCCCCCACTGCGGGGCGGCGGCCGCGCGGCTCGGTACAGAGAATACGAAAACCGCGTGTCCGGGGTGCCGGAAGGACATGCGTCGAGTCCAGGTAGGTCCGACGTCGCTGCTCGAGTGCAGCGCTTGCGGTGGTGTCTGGGTGGATGCACCGACTTTCGAACGTCTTTGCGCGGATCGCGAGGCGCAGGCGGCGGTATTGAACGTCAGAGCCGAGGCGCCCGGAGCGCCGGGGTCAGACCCCGGTCGGCCGGTTACTCACCCGATCGAGACTGTGCGTTACCGCCAGTGTCCGTCGTGCGGACGGCTGATGAACCGCGTCAACTTCGCGAAGATTTCGGGAACCGTCGTCGACGTTTGTAAGGGACACGGCACGTTTCTCGATTCCGGGGAACTTCATCAGATCGTGACGTTCATCCATGATGGCGGGCTCGAGCGCTCGCGCCAGCGGCAGATCGATGACGTCAAGCAGGCCGAGAGTGACCTGCGTGCGGCCGAGCTGTCGAGGTCGGTCCGCGAAGCCATGTTGCCTGATCCCTCGGCCCAGCGGTGGACCGGCCCCGACATTTTCGAACTGCTTCGGCGGCTGCGCGAATAATGGGGACAGCCCCCATTTTTTGCGAAAAATGGGGACAGTCCCCTTTTTTCGCAAAAAATAGCGGCTGTCCCCTTTTTTCGCGAAAAATCGCGGCTGTCCCCATTTGGAATATAGTGAACCCCAGTAGACCCTGCCGCGGACTGCTGCCGCGCGCGACCCTCGCCCGCGACGGTCGGGCAGAGCCCATGCCCCCACAACCGAAGGAGCCTTGATCGATGCGCATGCGCGTCCTGCTGATTGGAACCGCCCTCGCCTGCTTCACACTCACTCCCGCCCTCGCCTCCGCACAACCGCCCCAGCCCGGACCACCGGGACGTCAACTCGCGCCCGGCGCTCAAGGCGCCCGCGCGAATCAACCCGAAGACGAAGGCGTCGAGCCGGTCGAAAAGGTCTCGACGACGCAACACACCGCCACGATCGCCGGCAAGACAATCCCGTACACCGCGAACGCCGGCACGATGATCATCCGCGACGACGCGGGCAAGCCGAAAGCCACCGTCTTTTACATTTCGTATACCGCAGACAAGACCGACGCCGCGACGCGACCGGTCACGTTCTTCTTCAACGGCGGACCCGGCTCCGCCTCGATCTGGCTCGACATGGGCATCATGAGCCCGAAACATCCGGAGATGGCCGAGGGGGGATCGCAGCCCGCACCACCGTACGACCTGGTCGACAACCCGAACTGCCCGCTCGATGTCACCGATCTCGTACAGGTGGACGCGATGATGACCGGCTACTCGCGTCCGGGCGTCGGCGTGAAGGCAACCGACTACACCGGCGCGACGAACGACATCAAGATGTTCGGCCAGTTCATCCGCAATTATCTGGACAAGTACCACCGGTGGGGCTCGCCGAAATATCTCTTCGGCGAGAGCTATGGAACGTTCCGCTCGGCGGGACTCGCATCAGAGCTCCAGAGCAACGAAGGCATCGAGCTCAATGGCATCATGCTGCTCGGCACGGTGCTCGACTTCCAGTACATCTCGCAGGGGCGGACGAACGACATCGGCTACGCCACGTTCCTGCCGACGTACACCGCGAGCGCCTGGTACCACAAGAAGCTCCCGCCTTCGCTTCAAAAACTGACGCTGCAACAGGCGGTGCAGCAATCACGGCAGTACGCGTTCGGCGACTACCTGACCGCGCTCGCCAAAGGCAACACGCTCAACGCGACGGAGCGCTCCGCCATCGCACAGCGGCTGGCCGACTTCACCGGGCTGACCACGCAGTTCATTCTCAACACCGATTTACGGATCGACGCGGGCATGTTCCGCACCGAACTGCTCCGCGACGAGCGGCTGACGCTCGGGCGCTACGACACCAGGCTCACCGGCGTCAACGGCAACGCCGCGAACCAGCGGCAGGACTACGACGCGTCAGAGGTGGCGCCGTCGAGCGCTTTCATGGCCGCGTTCATGCGCTATCTGAACGATGACCTGAAGTACTCGAGCGATCTGCAGTACTACATGGGCGGCCACACCGGACGGTGGGATTACAGCGACCTGGGGCGCGGCTATCCAAGCGAGGTCGAATCACTGAGGCTCGCGATGGCGAAGGACCCGTACCTGCACGTGATGGTCGGCGCCGGATACTACGACACAGCGACGCCATTCGCGAACGCCGAGTACACGTTCACGCACCTCGGCTTCGACAAGACCTACACCGATCGCGTGCAGTTCAAGTACTACGAGAGCGGCCACATGGCTTACCTGAATCAATCCTCCGCAAAGCAGCTGAAGGTTGATATCGCGCGCTTCATCGCGTCCACTGAGCGCCTGAGTGGTGAGGGTACGAATCAAGCGACTCGATAGGAAGACTCGGACAACGACACGACGACCGATATCCGAGCGCGCCCGTGTTCGATCCCTTGCCGGATGCGGGCGCGTCGAATCGTCGTGTAATTGCGCAGTAGTGTCGTTATCGGTCCACTGCTCTATTCGCGGGGCTCGAACCTGAGCGCGACGCCATTGATGCAGTAGCGGCGACCCGTAGGCGGCGGACCGTCGGGGAAGACGTGGCCGAGATGACCGCCACATTGGGCACAGTGCACTTCCGTGCGCGTCATGCCGTGGCTGCGATCGGTCGTCGTCGCGATCGAACCCGCGCGCGGCGCGAAGAAGCTCGGCCAGCCGGTGCCTGATTCGAATTTCGTTTCATTCGCGAACAGCTCGTTGCCGCAGCCCGCACAATAGAACGTGCCAGGCCGCTTTTCGACCAGCAGGGCGCAGCTGCCAGGACGCTCTGTCGCGTGCTGACGCAGCACCTGATACTGCTCGGGCGTCAGAATCCGTCGCCATTCCTCATCGGTCTTCTCGACCGGAAACGTGTCCATGCCCCTATTTTCTCAACAGCGCGCGCTTCCAATCGAGACCGAATTGCGGTTTCTCACGCGTGCCCTTCACGTGAATCGGGATGACGGCTCCCGCACCCTTCCGCTTGAACAGCGGGTCCACGATCTTCAGGAAAATTCCTTTCACCCCGCCGGCTGCCTGCGAAACGGTGGCATCCATGGTGAGAGTGCCGTCGAACTTCAGGTGTTCCGTTCGCAGCCCGTAGCTGCCCGAGAGAGAGACGGTCGCGCCCGGCACGTCAAAGACGACCGGATGGAACGACGCCTGGCCCGCGGCCACCTTGAAGATACCGTGCATGTCGGACAAAACGCGCGCAAGGTCCTCGCGTGGCTGGCCGCGGGCGCGCGAACTCAACGTCGCGATCCGGTCCCTCACGAACTGGTCGGTGAACTGCGCCTGCTCCAATGCAAACTTCCCGTCGAGCTGTAGCCGGTCCGCGACGCGCGACTCCCCTGGCGGAATCCGCAGTGAGGTATCCAGCGCGATCGTGCCGACCATCACCGGCTTCGGCGTCCTCACCGCGAGCGTGAGCACGTCCTGCAGCCGCCCGCGCGGCATGTGAACCTGCAGCGTGATGGTGCGCCCCTTGTGCCCTTTCTCTCCCGTGACGGCACCCGACGCGGTCAGCGACGTGTCGAGAAACTTCGCGTCGATGCGTTTCAGATAGGTATCACCGTCTGTACCGTCCACCACCGCGTGGAAGGTCGTATCGAGCGGCACGGGATGCGCGGCGGTGTCGACAACAAATGCCGGCGTGTGCGTCGTCCCACGCACGTCAATCTGCATCAGTTCGCCGGCGAAATCGCCGGCGGACGACAGAATACCGCCGATGCCGTGGATCGTGTTCAGGTCGGCATTGGTGAACTCATACCGGCCGCTGAGCGGCGTCAAACCGGGCTCGTCTGCGCGCCACGGCCCGAAGCTGCCTCCTGCGGAGATGTCTCCACGCGGCACGGGATTGACCAGCGTCGCAGTGAAAGACATCGAGCGATTGAAGCCGACCGACTCGAGACCGAGGTCGTGTATTTCGAAGGTGCGCGGATCCTTGCCGGGTACCTTCGGTACGAGAACGAGCACCGCCTCGTGCGCGTCGATGCGATCGATCACCACGGGACCTGTCGCAGCCTGGGCGGCCTGGTTGCCGGCTTCCCTATCCTTCCCGGTCCGCGGCGGAATCGTGATTCTCAAGCCGTCGAGCCTGACGTGCTGGAAATGCCGCTGGCGGTGCAGGAGACCGACCACCCCGCCGCCTACCTCGAAATGCTGGATGGCGATGAGCGGCGCCGGTTCGGTCTGCCCCTTCAGGCGGATACGAAGCCCATCACCCGAAATCCTCAGCCGTGGGAACGTGTGTACCGTGAAGTTGTCGAGCTCTACCGACGCGTTGAGTTTATCGCTGAGCGTCTGCACGAGCTTGTCGTGCAGTACCGACGTACGCGAACCGGCGAGTGCTACAGCCCAAAGCGTGACCAGCACTCCGCCGACAATTGCGATGAACCAGCGGGCAAGTCGCATGTGGGCTGACTCGATGAGTTGCAACCGTCGGGCCAAGCGCAGCCTTCGCGCGCTCCGCACCCGGAGCACCGCGTTCGACGTGTATCAGGCGCTCCGCTTTTTCTGCTATCGGCCACCGAACGTATCGCACGCGCCCGGATCGCCGCTTTCGAGGCCCCGGCGAAACCACGTGACGCGCTGCTCCGAAGTCCCGTGCGTGAACTTCTCCGGCATGACGCGTCCCGTCGCGAGCTTCTGCAGCCTGTCGTCGCCGATGGCGGCAGCAGCGCGCAACCCTTCCTCGGTATCCCCCGGGTCCAGCTCTACCTCCCCCTGCGCGGCGCGCCCCGATTGACTGGCGGCGTGGCCCCAGACCCCCGCATAACAGTCCGCCTGCAGCTCGAGACGCACCGACATCGGGTTGGCCTCCGACGGATCGGCGCGGACCGCTTGCCGCATTTTCCCTTCGATACCCGTCAGGTTCTGCACATGATGCCCGAACTCGTGCGCGAGCACATACGCCTGGGCGAAGTCCCCGGGGGCCCCGAACCGGCGCTGCAACTCCGCGAAAAAGCCGAGATCGAGATACACCTTGTGGTCGCTCGGGCAGTAGAACGGACCCGTCGCCGACTGCGCAAAGCCGCACGCCGACTGGGTCTCGTCGCGGAAGAGGACCACCGACGTCGTTTCGTAGCGTCCTCCGAGAATTCGTGCCCACGTCTGCTGCACGTCGCCGGCCACGGCATCGACCATGTCGACGAGCCGCTCCTCCTCCGGTGTGGCACTCACCGACCCTGACGTACCGACCGTCGCGGAACCGGCCCCTCCTCCGCCCCCACCGAGCAAAGCGAAGAAATTCACGCCCGTGAACATGCTCAGCACGGCGAGCAGAATGAAGCCGCCGATTCCCATCGGGACCATTCCGATGCCGCCTCCGCCGCGCCGATCCTCGATATTGCCGCGATTACCCGGCGTCCATCGCATCTGTCACCTCGTCCGCGGTGCCTAGCAGAGCATATGCCAGTCAGGGTTCCCGCAGGGCCTTCCGCACGTCGCCGTGCGCGAGGACGACGGCGGGCTGCCGCTGGAGAGCTTCGAAGTACTTCCGGGCAAAGGGGTCGCCCGTTTCAGATGGCATGAGCAGGCGGTCGACCTGCTCGAACAGTGCCAGCGCATCCGGCTCCGTTCCCGTTCCGTTGGGCGCCGCCACATCGTCCATCCGGACGATGAGCTCCGAGATCTGATGCAGCCACGCGAACCAGGGATCGTTGATGACGAGCTGCAGGAGCTGCCCAGGCGAAGAAATCCGGCCGCGATCGAGTTCGTACGCGCTCTTCGCATCTTCGAGCAGGGCTTTGTGAAGTGCGAGCAGCTTCTGCCGGAGGGCTCCAAGCCTCGCCCGGCTCTCGGGCGTGAGGACGCGCGCGGCGCCGGCGGCTGGCGGCACACTGTCGGACGGCACGGGCGCATCTGCCAGCAGCGCGTCCACATCGAGCGGATGCGTGAACATGCGCAGCGATCCGTCGGAACGGCGCGGCCACTCTTCGCGCGGACGATCCCAGTACAGCTCGATGCCGTTGCCGTCGGGATCATGTAGATAGAGCGCCTCGCTGACTCCGTGATCCGCCGCGCCGTCCAGGCGAGTACCGGCGTTCACGAGACGCCGCAGCGCGTCCGCAAGCGCAGGACGATCGGGGTACCGAATCGCGACGTGATAAAGGCCGGTGGTACCAGGCGGCGGCGGAGATCCATTGCGGCTCTCCCAGGTATTCAGCCCGATATGGTGGTGATAGCCGCCGGCGCTGAGGAACGCCGCCTGCGGACCCATCCGCTCGACGATGTCGAAACCGAGCACTCCGGAATAGAACGCAACCGCCCGATCGAGGTCGGCGACTTTCAAGTGCACGTGTCCGATGGACACCCGCGGGTCGATGGCCATGTCTTCATCATAGCGGGTAGTATTCCCGCCATGCGCTCAGCCATGGCTCTCGTAGTCGCTTCCGCCACGCTGGCGGGTTCCCCTCCTCTGTCGTCCCAGACGCCTGCCGGGTGGACCGACGTGGCGTCGGGTTACCGGACCGCGCTCCAGCGAGCGGGTGTGACCGGCAGCAGCCTCATGCTGATGCGCGCCGGCCAGATCGTCGCGCACGAGAACGTCGGCCTGCAGGACGCCGCATCCGGCACGCCCGTGGACGACGAGACGATCTATCACTGGGCGTCGATCACGAAGACGTTCACCGGCATCGCGATCATGCAGCTGCGCGATCGCGGACTCCTCTCGCTCGACGACCCGGTCGTGAAATATGTGCCCGAGCTGCGTCTCGCGCACGATCCGTTCGGACCGATCGATCAGATCAAGATCCGTCACCTCATGTCGCATTCGGCCGGATTCCGCGCGGCGACATGGCCGTGGGGCGGCGACAAGCCCTGGCATCCGTTCGAGCCGACGACATGGCAGCAGATCGTCGCGATGCTGCCGTACACCGAGGTCGAGTTCGCACCCGGCACCAGATACAGCTATTCGAATCCCGGCGTCATCTTCCTCGGCCGCATCATCGAGCAGCTCACCGGCGATGACTACGAGATGTACGTCACCAAGAACATCCTGATGCCACTCGGGATGCGCAGCGCATTCTTCGACCGCGCGCCGTATTATCTGCTGCCGCATCGCTCGCACAGCTACTTCCGCGACGACGCGGGCATCCGGGAGGCGAGATTCGACTTCGATACCGGCATCACGGTGTCGAACGGCGGCCTCAATGCGTCGTTCGGCGACATGGCGAAATACATCGCGTTCCTGCAGGGAAGCGATGCGAACCGCGCACTGTACGATGTGGTGCTGCGGCGCCCGTCGCTCCTCGAGATGTGGACGCCGCAGATCTCCTCACGCGAAGGAGAAGGCACGAACGGCTACGACTCGCATGCGGCGCTGTCGTTCTTCGTCGAGCGCTATGGAGACGTCGAACTGGTCGGCCATAGCGGCGACCAAAATGGATTCATCTCACATCTCTATCTGCATCCCGACAGCGGCCAAGCCTGGCTGCTGTCGATGAACACCGACGTCACGCCGTCGGCAGACGGACACCGTCCGGGTTCGAGACAGGTGGACACGGCGGTCAGGGATTTGATCCTCGCGCACGTGCTGCGGTCGAAATGACACGAACCGGGTGATGAAACCGGTAACGAGCGCCTCGCGCTGTCGTAAGGTCTTCAGACACTGGAGTACGGGTTCGCCGTGCCATTCAGGGAGGGATCGCGTATGCGTGTGAGAGGTTCATTGCCGCTGCTCGTGTCAGCGCTGTTCGTCATGCCTGCGGCCGTTTCGGCGCAGGAGAAGGGCCGGACGGGCGTCACGATGGGATATCCGGAATCGGTCGGTGTGCTGTGGCACGTCTCGGACAAGATGGCGCTGCGTCCGGAGTTTTCCTTCGCGCACACGAGTACGGACAGCAACCTGCCGTTCGCGACGGACACGTCGTCGACGGCCGTCGGCGTCGGCCTCAGCGCGCTGTTCTATCTGAGCGACCGCGATAACCTCCGGCCTTACGTGGCGCCGCGGTGGAGTTACGCGCACAGCGAGCCGGGAGCACTCGGATCGTCGCTCGATGCGAACACGATCGAAGGCCTCGTTGGGGCGCAGTATGCCGTCGGGAAACGCTTCAGCGTGTTCGGTGAGACGGGACTGAGTTACGTGCACTCTACGGGAAAGGCCGACGTCGGCGCCGCGGCGATCACGTCGCATGGAAACACGATCGCAACGCACACGGCTGCGGGAGTGATTGTCTATTTCTGATCGGCCGGACGCAGGAAAGCGGACAGCAGGTTCTGCGCGACGGAACGGCGATACGCCGCCGTCGAGCGGATGTCGTCGATGGGGGCGATGTCGGCGAGGAGCGCCTGCGCGGCGCGGTCCACTGTCTCGTCGGTGATGGACCGTCCGCGCAGCGCGGCCTCGGCGGTGCGGCAGCGCACGACGGTGGGTGCGACACTGCCGAGCACGAGGCGGATGTCGGACACGATGTCGCCGTCGAGGCGGATCGAACCGGCCACGCACACCTTCGAGATCGCCTGCGCGCGACGCGTCCCGACCTTGCGGTATCCATCGCGCCATCCGCGATCGCGGGCCGGCAGCAGCACGCGCGAGACGATCTCCCCCCGCGCAAGCTGCATCTGCTTGTATCCGGTGTGGAACCCGGCGTACGGCAGGCGCCGTACGCCGTCAAGCGACAGCAGTTCGATCTCCGCGTCGTATGCAACGAGCGCGGGCGGCGCATCAGCCGCCGGCGAGGCATTCGCGATGTTGCCCCCAATCGTCGCGCGGTTCTGTGTCGCGACGCCGCCAATCTGCGCGGCGGCCGCGCAGAGCATCGGATACCGTTCCGCCATCGCGTGCGACCGCCGGATTTCGCTGAACGTCACGAGTGCGCCGATGCTCACGCCGCCTCGAGGCTCCTCCCGGATTCCGCGCAGTTCGGCGAGTTCCCAGAGGCTGACGTATCGGCCTGGCGGCAGCCGGCCCGCATCGAGCAGCACCATCAGATCGGTGCCACCGGCGAACGGCCGTGCGTCGCCCGACGCGAGCATCCGAAGGGCGTCGTCCAGACCCGCAGGGACGTGCAGGTCGAGGCCGTCGAGAACGGGGATCATGCGGTCGCCTGCGGCATTCGCCGGCAGGCCTCGAGCACGGCGGCGAAGATGCGGCCGTATCCAGTGCACCGGCACAGATTGCCGGCAAGTCCTTCGCGGACGGCGTCCTCGGTCGGATTCGGATTCTGCCGCAGCAGGCTCACGGCGGCGAGCACCATGCCCGGCGTGCAGATGCCGCACTGTGCGCCTCCGCAGTCCAGGAACGCCTGCTGAACCGCGTGGAGCTGCTCGTCGGACGCGAGGCCTTCGATCGTCGTGATCGCGGCGCCGGCAGCATGGGCGAGCGGTGTGAGGCAACTGTTCACGAGCGCGCCGTTCAGCAGCACCGCGCACGCGCCGCACTCTCCTTCGCCGCAACCTTCCTTTGTTCCCGTAAGACCGGCGGCGCGGAGCACGTCCAGCAGTCGGGCCATCGGGTGTCCTTCGAGGATTCGGCTCTCCGTGTTGATCCTGCAAGGAACGCGAATCGACGGACCATCAGGCATGACGCGCCGCCCATAACGACAGCAGCCGCTCGGGCGTGAGCGGCAGATCGCGCGGGTCCAGGTTCGTGGCATGTGCGACGGCGTTGAAGATGGCCGGCGCGGCGCCGTCCATCGGCAGCTCGCCGATCCCTTTCGCGCCACCGGGGCCGCCCGCGTACGGCACTTCCTCGAAATACACCCGAATCGGCGGAAGGTCCATCGACGTGGGCATGATGTAGTTCGTCATCTGCGCGTTCGCCATGCGACCTTCGCGCCAGACGACATCTTCGTAAAGCGCCCAGCCGATCCCCTGCGCCACACCGCCCTCGATCTGCCCTGTCGCCAGCGTCGGGTTGATGACGCGGCCGACTTCCTGAACGGCCACGAAGTCGTCCACGTGTATCTCCCACGTGACGAGATCGACGCTGACCTCCGCCACATAGGCCGCCCACGCATACGTCGCGTACGCGTCGCCGGTGTACGTCTCATCGTCCCACCGCACGTTCGGCGGAGGTGTGTACTGGCTCGTCGATCGCAGGTCGCCGAAACGGGCAATGTAGCGTTCACAGGCGTGGTGGAACTGCGCGCGCGTATACGTCGAGGGAAGATAGCCGCTGTCGACGAGCGTCCGGCGAATGCCCGTGGCCGCGGACTCGACCAGTTTGCCGACGACCATGCACGTGCGCGATGCGACGGTCGGTCCGCTGTTCGGCACCACCGCCGTGTCCGGCTGCGCGATCTCGATATCGTCGATCTCGAGACCGAGCGCTTCGGCGGCAATCTGCGAAAAGATGGTGTTCGTGCCCTGACCGATTTCCGTGCTGGCGGCCAGGACGCGAACACCGCCATCAGCCGCGCCCTCGACGGTGACGACGGACGCCAGGTGGACCTCGCCTGATCCGGTGAATCCCGCCCCGTGCATGAACGTCGCGAGACCGATGCCTTTCCTCACGCGTGCGGATGGATTGGCGCGTGCGAACGCGGCGCGCTTTGCCGCGAAGCCCGACAGCGTCAGCGCCCGTTGCAGGAGCGCGTGCATGTCGACCGGCTCGCGTATCGTCTGCCCGACCGCAAGCGTGTCGCCGTTACGCACGAAATTACGTCGTCTGAACTCGGCGGGATCGAGACCAACCGCCTGGGCAACACGATCCATCTGCCGCTCGAGGGCAAAGATGCTCTGCGGCGCGCCGAAACCGCGAAATGCACCGTGGGGCGGCACGTTCGTCTTCACCACCCTCCCGCGGACGCGCACGTTCGGACAGTCATATGGACCGGCGGCGTGGATCGTGCCGCGCGAGAGGACGACAGGCGACAGCGTGCAGTACGCCCCGCCGTCGAGCACGAAGTCGATGTCCATCGCCACGAGCTGTCCGTCGCGTGTGACCGCCGTCCGATGTCTGGTCCGTGAGGGATGCCGTTTGGTCGTCGACGCCATGTCCTCGGAGCGTCCGTAGATCATCTTCACCGGCCGGCCCGATTTCCACGCGAGAAGCGCGGCATGTCCCGCGATGATTGTCGGGTATTCTTCCTTCCCGCCGAATCCGCCGCCTGTCTCCATCTGCACGACGCGCACGCGGGCTTCAGGAAGGTTCAGCAACGCCGCAAGCGCCCCGTGGATGTAGTAGGGGCACTGCATGGACCCCCACACGGTCACGCCGCCATGCTCGCGATCCGCGACCGCAATCATGCCGTTCGGCTCGATATACAGCTGTTCCTGCGCGCCGGTCGAGTAGTCCCCTTCGACGACGACGAGGTCCGCGGCGGAGAGCGCGCGATCCACGTCGCCCTTCACAACGCTGTATCGCTTGAATTCTTCCGAGGCCTCGTCCATCGAGAGCACCGGCGGCAGCGGATCGATGTCGATCGTGATGAGGCGCCGCGCCGCCTCGGCGCGCATCGGATCCGGGTGGGCAACGAGCAGGACTGGTTCCTCGGCGTGCTGGACCACTCGGTCCGCCAGATATGGCTGATCGTCGGCAATCAACTTGACGATGTTGATGCCGGGAATGTCGGCTGCCGTGACGATCGTATATTCCGACCAATCGAGCGACGGATCGAACCGCAGCCCGCGAATGGTGCCGCGCGAAACGGGGCTGCGGATCGTGACTCCGTGAATGAGACCTGGCGGTGCCACATCGTCGACGTACAGCGCGCGGCCCGTGAGCTTTGCACGTCCTTCGCGCCGGACCGCGGAGCCGCCTGCGCCCGGTTGCACGCGCCCAGTATAGCGACCCCCCAGCGGCCGGCGCCGATATACTCGCCAGCATGGCGAGACTGCGCTGGGGGCTCATGGGAACGGCGCGCATCAATCGCGCGATCATCGGCGCACTGCGGCAGTTCGACCGCGGCGAACTCCGCGCGGTGGCCAGCCGGCAGCCGGAGACCGCGGCGTCGTATGCGGCGGAATGGGACATTCCACACGCGGTGTCGCCGTACGAGGCTCTTCTCGCGCGAGACGACATCGATGCGATTTACATCGGCCTTCCGAACTCGATGCACGTGGAATGGACGGTGCGCGCGCTCGACGCCGGCAAACATGTACTTTGCGAGAAGCCGCTGGCGCTGACGCCGGACGGTGTCGACGAGATCGCGCGCGCGGCCGAACGCAACAATCGGGTAGCCGCCGAGGGCTTCATGTACCGGCACCATCCGCTGACGCACGCGGTGCTCGACGTGGTTCGCAGGGGCGAGCTGGGAACCATTCGGCTGATTCGCGGTGCATTCACATTCCTGTTGGCAGGCCGCAATCCCGATATCCGAACGGATCGCGGGTTGGGAGGCGGTTCCCTCTGGGATGTGGGCTGCTATCCCGCCAGCTACGCCTGCCTGCTCGAGGATGCCGAACCGGTCGAAGTGTTCGGCTGCCAAGTCGCCGATGCAAGCGGCGTCGACATGACGTTCGCCGGGATCATGCGATTCGGCAGCGGCGTACTGGCGAGTTTCGACAGCGGCTTTCAGTCGACGTTCCGCGCTGAAATGGAGGTCGTGGGCTCGGATGGGCTTCTCCGCATCGACCGCCCGTTCAAGGCGGGACCCGAGAGCCGGCTCATGCTGATTCGCGGCACCGAAGAATCCACGCTTTCGTTCCCGCCGGCCCCCCCATACGCGGGTGAGCTCGCCGACTTCACGGGTGCCGTTCTCGACCGAACGCCGCATCCTCTGCCGCTTCGCGAATCCAGGCGAACGGCGCGCGTGCTCGCCGCATTGTACGCATCGGCGGCGGCCAGTCACCCGGTGCGTCTCTGATGGACGTCGTTTTGCTATCGGCGTGACGGAGGAATCGAGATGGCTGAAGTACTCGTGCAGTTCGCAGAGCCCGTCACGGATGAACACGGCAATCGCTACACGGCGAGGGCCTGCGGAAACGAGATGACCGACGGACTGTGGCAGGGCTGGATCGAATTTCTCCCGTCCGGTGCCGGAGAGCCGTTGAGGTCGGGCCGCGAAACAACACAACCCAACAAGACCGACGCGGTCTATTGGGCGACGGGCCTGACCTATGTGTACCTGGAAGGCGCACTGCGGCGGGCGTTGAATCCCCTCTCGCGGCCGCCGGCCCGCGAGGTCGTTGCACCAGTGTTCGATGAGCCTGCGCCTCGTCCCGATGTGCCGCCAGGAGCGGTCGACAGTGTCCTGAATCCCTTCTCCGTCTTCCGGAAAGGAGAGCCCTTGCTGCGCCGCCAGCTGTCGGCGCTCTCACCGTGGCATCTCGTCAATATCATTCAGGACTATCGGATGAGCGAAGAGCCCCGGGAACAGCTCGATGCCAGGCCGGCACCGGACCTGGTGGAGCAAATCATCCGAGCCGTTCGCCAGCAGGAATCGGTCGTCCGCAAGGAATAGCTCCGGGTGTCCTCAGATACGGGCACCTCCTCCCTAAGACGTGAAAACTTCCGGTTTTGACAGGTGAGCCGCTGGTACGAGACTTGACCAGATTCAGGACGGGAGAGTCTCAAATGGTATCCAGACAGGTCACTACCGGGTTCGTAATGCTGTCAATGCTGTTTGCGGCCGGGGCCTCGGCGCAGGACCAGCACGAGCGCGCGCGCACACGCGAACAGTCGGCCAGGCAGGCGCAGGCCGCGCCGCAGCAGCAGCCGCAGCGCGAGAATCGCGATCGCGCCGTGCCGCGCAGGACTCCGCCACCCCAATCGGCGCAGCAGACACCGAATCAGCCGCAACGCCGGACCGCGGCGCCCGTGTATCAGGCGCCGCCGCGTGTCGTCGAGCAACCCCGGCGAGTCGAGCCGCCGCGCACCGTTGTCGCCCCGCGCGTCGTCGAACCGCGGCGCGACTACGGCAACGTTGCCGTTCCTCGGGTCGTCGAACCGCGACACGACTATGGCGTGTACCGCGGCTACGTGCCGCGCTACAACCGCGGTGCCGCGCGCATCGTCACGCCGACGATCGTCACGGTGGCGCCGTATCGTCCCTATGTGTATCGTCCGAGCTGGAGTGTCGGGAGGTTTTACGGCGCGGACGGCTACTACCCGTATGGCTACACGCCGCGCGCCTACTACGATCCGATTCCAGGACGGCCGTACGGAGGACTTCGAATCACGGGTCTGCCGAGAGACTGGCAGGTCTTCGCTGACGGGTATTACGTCGGCATCGTGAACGACTTCGACGGAGTGTTCCAGCACCTCAATCTCGAGGCGGGTCCGCATCACATCGAGGTGCTCCAGCCGGGCGGCTACAATCCGCCGGTGGCGTTCGACGTGTACATCGATCCAGGCCGGACGGTCACGTTTCGGACCGGGTACTGAGAATCGCTGATGGTGGGTTGGGGAATTCGTGCATTGGATTCACCAACTCACCAACTCACGTTTTGATCAATCTGGCTTATTTCTTTCGGAGTCCCCGCACCTTCGCGGTTATGGCGCCAATGACGGCGGCGATCGCGGCGAGCCGCACGGCAATGGCGAGGATTTCGGCTCCCGTCATCGATTGTCGACGCTGCGGCATGCGATGAGCAGCGTGATGTCGTCGAACTGCGGCGCGGACCCCACGAACGCATCGATCGCCGAGAAGAGTTCCTCGCTCATCGCGTGGACCCCGTGATCCGCCGTCCGGCGAATCACGTCAATGAGTCTCTCCTCGCCGAATTCGTTTCCGTCTGCGTCCTGGGCGTCGGTGACGCCGTCCGAAAACAACACCACACAATCGCCAGGATCGAGGTGCAGGCGCGTTTCCTCGTACGCCGGCTGACCCGGCAGCAGGCCGAGCGGCGCGCCGGTTGACTGCAGCCTTACGATCCGGCCGTCGGCGCGGACGAGCAGGTTGTCGAGATGGCCGGCGCCCACGAAGGTCAGATCGCCCGATGCCGGAGCGAGCTCCGCGAACGCGGCGGTCACGTACTTTTCGGGCGGCGTGGAGGCGTATAACAACAGGCTCGCCGAATCCGCCAACAGCGGGAGCGATGTCGTCCGCCCGAACAGGGCGCGGAGCGTTGCCTGCATGTTGCTCATCACGAGCGCGGCGGGAAGCCCCTTACCGGCGACGTCTGCGACGCACAAGAGCAGCCGCGCCGGACGGCCGCCATCAGCAATCCAGAGGGCGTCGAAGTAATCGCCGCCGCAGCTTCTGGCGGGACGATTGCGCGCCGCGAACGCGTACCCGGCAACGCGCGGCAGCTCTGACGGAAAGAGCTGCGCCTGGATGAGCGCGGCAAGATCGAGATCGCGCTGCAGCTTTGCTCGTGCCAGCTCCGTCTGCTGGTGCAGCGCCATCAGCCGTTCGCGTTCGCGTGCAGCCTCGATCGTTCGCTCGAAGAGACGCGCGTTCTCGATCGCCGTGGCGGCGTGGAGGCCGAGCGTGGTCAGCAGCTTCAGCTCCGCCGCGGTGTACGCGCTGGGATCCGTACTCGCCAGCGCGATCACGCCAAGCACACGTTCGCCGACGCGCAGCGGCGCGCAGAGCAGGGACTTGAGCGCCGTCTGGACGACGGCTCGCCGCGGATCGGCGTCGACGTCGTTGACGATCTCCGCGATTCCGCTCTCGGCCACGGCGCCGAGGATGCCGTGTCCGCGGCGGAAGCCGGACAGCGACGGCAGCACGGCCCCGAACGCGGCGATGTTCGACAGGGCTCCCGAGGCCTCGTCCAGCAGCATGATGACGCCGTCGGTCGCTGCGATCAGGTGCCGCGCCTGCTGCAGTGTCAGGTTTGCGACGCGTTCGAGATCGAGCAGCGCCGCCAGCTTCTCGGAGAAGCTGTAGATCAGATTCACCTCGCGGTAGAGGTGCAGAACCTCCGAGCCGAGCGCCTTCCGCTCGGCCTCCCGGGCGACGAGGTGATCGAGGAGCGCCGCCACGACCCGAGCGCGCTCGGTCCCCGATACCCAGCCGACGCTCGTGTCCTGGTACGTAATCGGAAACCGGCTGGGGCTGTTCGAGGCCGCGATCCCGTGCAGCAGACGCCCGTCGGCGTCCTCGATCGCCACCGGCGATTCGAGCGCGTCCGCGACGCTGACCAGGAGCGCACGCGCGTCGGGCTGCCGCGCGATGAGCTGCCGCAGGCTGGAGCGCGACATGCGCGTCAGAGTCCCAGTACGTCGCGGGCTTTCTGCAGCAGCGCGTCCGGGTCGAAAGGCTTGGTCATGTACAAATCGGCGCCGACCTGCTGCCCCTTCTGCCGGTCGAACTCCTGTCCCTTAGCGGTGAGCAGGACGATGTACGTGTCTTTCATACCGAGGCCGAGCTTCGCGCGCTCGCACACGTCGAATCCGCTCATCTTCGGCATCATGACATCGAGGAACACGAGATTCGGCTTCGCCGACTGAATCGTCTCGAGCGCTTCTTCGCCGTTCGCCGCCGTGAGCAGCTCCACCCCCTCGTCCTCCAGCTCTTCGAGCGTCTGCTGGAGCAGCGAGCGCAGGTGCGCCTCGTCATCGGCGATCAGGATCGTTTGTGCCACGACAACTCCTTGCCACGGCAGGCGCAAGGCCTGCGCTACTGATACACGAGGAAGACAACGTTCTCGAGCCCTTTTTCGAAGCGGAGCGCCTGCACCGCGTCGGCGCGGGCCTTGGCCGTCGAATTCAGCATGATGATGTCCGGCTGCAGCGCGACCGCGCGCTGCAGCAGGTCCTCGCTGCGCACGTCCTGGACGCTGTAGCCGCGCGCTGTGAGCACGTCACTCAGCGACCGCAGCGTCGATTCGTCCTCATCGACGATCAGGACGCGCTTGTGGGACTTGCGCTGTTCGATCAGCGTGCCGACTTCCTTGAACAGCACGTCGGTATCGATTGGCTTCGTCAGGTACCGATCTACGCCAAGCCTGAAGCCGCGATCGCGGTCCTGCACGATCGAGAGGATGACGATCGGAATCTCCATCGTTGCGGGGTCGTTCTTGAGCACCGCCGCAACATCGAAGCCGTTCATTTCCGGCATCATGACGTCGAGCAGGATCAAGTCCGGCCGGTCCTTCCGGACCTGGGCGAGCGCTTCGCGGCCGTCCCCGGCGACACTGACGGCGTAACCCGCTTCGGTGAACTCCTGCGTGAGCAGTTCCCGGATGTTCGGGTCGTCGTCCACCACGAGGATACGCGGTTCGCGCTCGGCGGTCCGCGGCGCCGCCACTTCCACCTGATCCCGCAGCTGACGGATGAGCGCCGCGAGCTCGATCGGCGGGGGCGGCCCGGCGCTGTCCGCGGCCGCCCTCGCGCCGGCCTCGATCGGCAGCGAAAACGAAAACGTGCTGCCCCTGCCAATCGCGCTTTCGACCCAGATGTGGCCGCGGTGGTGTTCGACGATCTCTTTGCAGATCGGAAGCCCCAGCCCGGTGCCTTTCGGCTTGTCGGTCAGCGTATCTCCGACCTGCTTGAAACGCTCGAAGACCTTGGGCTGGTCCGAGGGGGCAATCCCGAGACCGGTATCGATCACGCTGACCACGATGTCACCGTCGCGCTGCTCCGCAAGACAGGTCACCGAGCCCGTATCGGTGAACTTGACGGCATTCGAAATCAGGTTGATGACGACCTGGATCAGCCGGTCGCGATCCCCGGTGATGTGCGGCAGGCCGTCGTCGACCTCGCGGACCATCCGGAGGCCTTTCTGCTCGAACAGCGACGCGGTCGCGGCCGTGGCTCTGTCGATGATGTCGCCCATGGACACGGACTCCATGTGCCATTCGAGTTTGCCGGCTTCGATCTTCGCGAGGTCGAGCACGTCGTCGATGAGCTTGGTGAGCCGCTCGCCTTCGCTGACGACGACCCGCAGGTTCTCCTCGACCTGCTGGATCGTCTGCCGCACTTTCTTCTCGTCGGTCTGCACGAGCGGGAAAATGCGTTCCTCGAGGCGCCGCTTGATGATCTTCGCGAAGCCGAGCACCGACGTCAGCGGCGTGCGCAGCTCGTGGCTGACGGTCGAGAGGAAGGCGCTTTTCGCCGCGTCCGCCTCTTCGGCGATGCCGCGCGCGCGCTCCGCTTCCTCGAAGAGCCGGCGGATCTCCGCTTCGTGCTCGTTCAACTGCCGGTATGCGTCGGCGTTGTCGAGCGCGATCGCCGTGTACGAGGCCAGGCTCTGCATCACGCTCAGGTGATGATCGCTGTAGGCGTTCTTCTCGAAGCTCTGAATCGTGACGATGCCCAGCAGGCGGTCTTTCGCAATGAGCGGAACGTAGATGATGGACTGCGGCTGACGCGACGTCGTGCCGTCCTCCAGCAGCCGGCCCTTCTCGACGTACGCGGATATGTACTTGGAGTACTCTTTCGACAGATCATTGACGAACACCGGCTCCCGGTGTTCGATGCACCACACCGGCAACTGGTTTCGATCCGTCGTGTCACGGCTGTAGGGCGCGTAACGCTTGCCGTTTTCCAGCGCCAGCCGGTAGTCGATCGCGTTGCGCTGCGCGTCGTAGAGGCCGACGCCGAAGACATCCGCGTCGGCGAGCTCGTTCAACCGCTCGTAGAGACGGACGAAGATCGTGTCGAAGTCCAGCGACGCCGTGATCTCGCGGCCGATTGCGCTGATGAGTTCGACGTTCTTCTTGCCTTCCCGTTCGGATTTCGCGAGCGCCTCCGCCGCTTCCGTCCGCACCTTCGCTTCGTTGAACTCCGCGCGCTGGCGCTCCTTTGTGACCACGCGACGGCGCTGTGCGGCCGCGGCGACGACGAACGTCAGCGCCGCGAGCAGCGCGTACGTCGCCTTCGCCCACCATGTGCGATACCACGGCGGCAGAATCGTAAACGCGAACGCCGATTCCCGGGTGCTGTCGCCGCCGACGCCCCGCGCGCGCACGTGGAAGCGATAGTTCCCGTATCCGAGGTTGGTGTAGTCTCGACGCGTGTCCGTGGACCAGGATGACCACTCCTGGTCGAGACCGTCGAGCCGCGACTGGAACTCCGTCCCCGAATCGGCGATGAACGTCGGCGCCGCGAACTCGAATCGAAGCGCATTCGACGCGGCTTGCAGCCTCGGCTCCGATGCCAGCGATCCGGCTCCTCCAAAAATCAGGTCGTCGTGAGCGTCGACCACCCTGCGCACGAACGGCAACGGTGGCGGCGGGGCCGCGCTGATCGAACGCGTATCGGTTCGCACGAGCCGCAGGTCCGGCTCCTGCGTCCAGACGACGCCGTTCGCTTCGGCGTAGAGATACTGCCACGCGCGCGTGGTCCCGAATCTGGCGAACGTGCTTCGGTCTACGTCCCAGGTACCATCGGGACGCTTGCGCATCACTGCGGTTTCTCGTCCCCAGTTGACGTAGAGCCGGCCGTCGAGACCGTTGACCGGGCCGATGCCTGCCAGGACGGGATGGAACGAGACGACGTCGAACGTTTTGTCACGCACGAATCGTTTCGTGCCTTCGTCAAACCGGAAGACCTCGTAGTGGTCGGTCGGGCCTGCCAGGAAGTACGGCGTTCCGCCCCATCGATCGACCGCAGCACCGCCGGGCGGAAGCCCCTGTGCTTGCCCGTACTGCTCGACGTGCAGCGGTGGCCGGGGCTGACCCGGCTTCGGTGGCGAGACGAAGCTGACCTTCAACGTACCGTCCTGCGCTGTACCGACCCACAGGGATCCGTCGGAATTCTCCTGGAGCGTCCTCACCTGGGCTGTGACGCCCGGAACCCGACCTTCATCGATCCAGCGGCCGTTTTCGAGACGGAACGAGGCCAATCCGTCGAACAGGCCTTGCCATACACGAGTCCGATCCAACGCTGACACCCGGAGCACGGCTGGCCTGAACGAGAGATCCGCCGGCGCCAGGATCGGAACGGCGCGCGTACCCTCGATTTCGAAGAAACCGTTCGAGCAGCCGAGTGCGAATCGCGTCTTCCCCGTGGTCGGATCGGGCACCTCGGCAAAGTCCCAGCATTGAAACGAGACCCCTGCCACCAGTTCGAAATGCGCACGCCCCCCTGCGGTCGCCGGAACGAAATAGGCGGTCCCGTTGCCGCTGGCTACAAACAGTCGCCCGTCGTGCCGCATCATCTTCGCGATGGTCGCGCCGGGCAGCCCGTCCGACGTGTTGAAAAACGATACCGGCGACGGCGTCTCAACCCGCGCGATGCCGTTGTCGGTCGAGAGCCACAGCGCCCCCTCACGATCCGGCAGCGCGTAATACACCGCGTCCGACGGGAGTCCGTCCGCCGCACCGAGATGCATGACCCGCCGTCCTTCGTGATCGATCAAGACGGCGCCACTGGTAACCGTCGTCAGGATGAAGGTGCCGTCGGGCATCTCCGTTCCCCGGTAAAGCTGGGCTGCCCTGAAGTAGTCGTCGGCGTCCGTCTTGAACGGCACAAGCGAAGTTCCGTCGTACAAAAAAAGGCCGCTCCGCCGCGTGCCGATCAAGAGACGGGTATCGTCGTACCTGAGGACGATCGGATACGCTTCGTCGCGAAGGGCCATCGTGCCCGGCAACGGCTTCATGTTCGTGCCCTCGAGTACATTCAGTCCGGACTCGGGCGTGACGACGTACAAGCGATTGTTCACGAACGACGCGCGCGCGAACTTTGACGCGGGCGCAATCATCGTCATCTGATTGTTCGCCCATCGATAGATGGCGTGCTCGGTCTGAAACAGCATGCCATCGCCCGCGGAGAAGATGCGCCAGACATCGGTGAGCGGCGGGCCGTTCTTCGGCAGGTGATTGAGAAGCGACACGAACTTCATGTCGCCCTTCTCGTCAGGCGCGAGATACCCCAGGTCGGCGGAGCTGCCGACGAAAATCGTGCCGTTCCCGTCGATCGCCAGTGAACGGCCGACGCCGCCGGTTTCCAGTCGAATTCGCCGCCACGTCGCACCGTCGAATTCGAGAACCGCTTCACCGATGCCGAAATAGAGCATCCCTCGTCTGTCCTGCGCGATGCTCCACACCTGGCTCGCGCCTCCGACGTCGTAGGGTCGATAAACGCGAATGAATGGACGTCCCGCGTCGGGATTGGGCGCGTACGAGGCGGTCGGGGCCGCCGGCGCGGCCGCGGGTGCAGCCGAGGGTCGCGCGGCGAGCAGCGGTAGCCCGAGAACGATACTCAGCACCGCCGAGAGGACTCGTGCCATGCAGGCTCCAGGTTCGGGTCGGCCACGCCGTCAGGCAAGCGGTGAGCTGCGCGCGGAGCGGCCGTAATGAAGGAGAACGGCCGCAATCATACAGGAAGTTCAGGGACGGACCGCGCTTCGCGCGGGGTGCATGGCGGCTGGGGTGCCTCGAAGGGGCCCCCAAGGCCCCTGTTCGAGACTCCAAGCCCGGGCCGACGAAGTCGGCGGCCGGGCGAGATTACGACGCTTTTGCGAGGTCGGCCTTCGGCGTAGCGTGCACTTTTCCCCGGACGAAGGCGCCGTCGGCGACCACCACGGCCGGCGCCGTAATGCTGCCCTCGACGTCGGCGGTGCTGCGGACTTCGACGCGCCGGTTGGCGACGACATCGCCACGGAAAGTGCCGGCGATGACGAGCGCGTCGGTCGTGGCATCGCCGTGGAGTTCGCCGCCCTGGGCGACGGTCACTTCGTGGCCGGTCACGTCAATCGAGCCCTCGATACGGCCGGCAATGACGACGGGCTCGCTGGCGGTGAGCTCTCCCTTGATGACGATGGACGGGCCGATATGGGCGGGCTGATTCATGAATCCTCCTGATGCGAGAGACGGCTCGGAGGGCAACGGGCGTGCCGCAACCCATCCGTCCATTGTCCTCCGATTCCGCCGAAGGACGCGCCACTCGCGCCACGATTCCGTCACCGGATCACAGATTCGTCCGCGGCCCGTGCGGGCAGCTCGACCGCAAACGACTGTCCGTTACTTATACCGGACGCCGTGCTTGAGGATCACGTCGACCCGCTGCAGGAGCGAGATATAGCGCAGGACGTCGCCACGCACGGCGATCACGTCCGCGAACTTGCCGGCGCTCACGGTGCCTGCGTCCTTTTCGACCTTCATCGCCACGGCCGGCCAGTAGGTCGCCGCGCGGATGGCGGTCATCGGGTCCACTCCCAGCGTCGTGACCCAGGCATCGAGCTCCCGCCAGGTCGATTGCGTGTGAAAGTTCATCGGGATCCCGCTGTCCGTCCCGATGACCGCGACGACGCCCGCGTCCTGCAGCTGCTTGAACTTGCGCGCGAGCGTCGGACGGCGCGCGGCAGTCAGCTGAAAGTACGGCAGACGATCGGGATGCTGGAGGGATTGCTTGATGTCATCGACGATCGGCTGCGGCAGCCCTTCCTGCCATGCCGGATCGTCGAGCGCTTCAGGATTGTCGCGCAGGTATTCGTAGTTCAGGAGACCCTCGATCGTCGGCGTCCAGAACAACGGACCGAGACTCATCTTCGCCGTGCGCTCGCGGATGGCCGCCATGATGTCGTCCGGATACGCGGGGGCGGTCGCGAGCCCGGTATGCTCGAAGCAATCGACGCCCACGGCCAGTCCACGGCGGATCTCCTCGGGACGGTGCGCGTGCGCGACGACAGGTTTCCCGCGGCGGTGCGCCTCGTCCACCACCGCGCGAACTTCGTCCATCGTCATCTGATCCTGATCGATCAGCTTCACCACATCGACGCCGGCGTCCGCGATGCGATCCACTTTCGCGCGTCCGTCTTCAGGACCTTTCACGCCCCAGCGGTATGCCTCGGTATTCGGATACGGCTCGTGCTGGATGAACGGGCCGGCGACGTACAGCGTCGCACCGGGAATCTGGCCGGAATTGATCCGGTTGCGGACGGCGATGCTGGCTTCGAGCGGACCGCCGAGATCGCGTGCGCTGGTGACGCCGGCCATGAGCAGCTGTCTGGCAGCCGCCGGCATGATCACCGAATCGAACTGCGATCCATACGCCTTGTCCCAGTGGTCGTAGTCCGCGTGCCCGAGGATCATCGTGTGGACGTGCATGTCCCACAATCCGGGCAGGACCGTCATGCCTTCGGTGGAGATCACGTCGGCCCCGGGAGGAATCGCGAGCGTGCCGACTTGTCCCACGGCGCGGATGCGGTCGCCATCGATGAGAATCACGCTGTTGCGGATTGGCGGGCCGCCGTAGCCATCGATTAGCGTCCCGCCCACCATCGCCGTGACACGTCCTCGTGGACGCGTCGTCTGCCGTTCGGCCACGACCAGCGTCGTCGTGGCCACGAGAGCCGCCGTCACCAAGCCGGTAATTCGTCGGCGCACCTGAACCTCCTCCGATCGCGCAACAGAGGTCGCGTGTGCGCGATGGCGGACGATCCTAGCCGAACCTGAACGGCAGATCGAATCGGACGTCCGGCTTCTGCGCCGTCATTCCGAACGAAGCGCGAGCATCGGATCGGCTCGCACGGCGCGAAACGCCGGAATCGCGCTCGCGGCCGCGGCAACCCCCGCGAGCAGTCCGATCACCGCCACGAACGTGAGGCGGTCGTGAGGTGTGACGCTGAAGAGGAGCGTCTCGAGGTAGCGCGACAGCCAGAGGGCACCGATCGCGCCTGACGCGATGCCGGAAGCAATCCACAGAGACGCTTCGCTCGCGATCAGCCGGACGATCGCCGTCGCATCGGCGCCGAGCGCAAGCCGGACGGCGATCTCGCGCGTGCGACGCGCGGTCGTATAGGCGACGACGCCGTACACGCCGACAGCGGCAAGCACGACGGCAAGAATCGCGAACCCGCCAAGCACGAACAGCGCGAAACGCGTGTCGCTCGAGGCGGCCGCAACGTAGTCTGCAAGCGGCGCGACGGCCTCTACCGGCCGCCCTGGACCGAGACTCCGCACGGTGCGTTCGACGGCCGGTGCGAGGGCTATCGGACGCGACGTCCTGACCACCAGCGTCAGGCCCGCGTACGCCTGGGTCGCGTACGTCTCCCAGATCTGCGGCGGGCCGTCGGCGCGCAGATTGCGCGTTCGGACGTGTTCGACGACGCCCACGACCTCCGTCCACTTCGGCCCGAGGTTCAGATCGATTTGCAACCGGCGGCCGATCGCGGATTGCCCTGGCCACAGCGTCTCGGCTACGCGCCGATCGACGATGACGACAGCCCTGGCGTGGTCCGCCCGCGTGAAGTAGCGGCCAGCGACGAGCGGCACGCGCAGCGCCTCGAGCGTGCCTTCGAACGCGATCAACAGGTCTGCGGCGCGCTGCGGCTCACCGGGTCCCGCGGCGTAGCGATGGGTGTTCGGAACCGAGGCCAGCGGCGTCGGCAGCACCAGCCCTGCCTGCTCTACGCCGGGAATCCGCCGCACGGCATCGGTCAGGCGCTCGTAGAACTCCCGCCGCACCACGCGCGAATCCTCGATCGAGCCGGCGTCGAAGCGCCGGCCATCGAGGTGCACGTTCATCGTCAACACGTGTGACGGATCGAATCCGAGAGGGACGGCGCGCAGCGCCGCGAACGCGCGCATCATCAGTCCGGCTCCGACGAGCAGGACGAGCGACAGCGCGAGCTGGCTTGCGACAAAGGCTCCACGGGTAACGGTCGCTCGCTTGGGGGGAAGCGGCGCTTCCCGCAGGTGCGTGAAGACGGCCGACCGCGTGAGCTGCCACGCTGGCAAAAGGCTGACGGCGATCGTGCAGACGACCGCGAGCGCCACTGCCAGCGCCGCGACCCGCACGTCGACGACGATGGCTTCGCGCCGAGGCAGCGTCGAGGGCGCGAGCGCGAGCATTGCAGCCACCAGCCATTGCGCGATGAAGACGCCACCCACGGCACCGGCCACCCCGGTCACTGCTCCCTCCGCCGCAAGCTGCCGGATCAATCGCGCGCGAGAGGCGCCAATCGACGCACGGACGGCGATTTCCCGGCGCCGCGCTGTTGTTCTCGCGAGCAGGAGGTTGGTGAGGTTCGCACACGCGACGAGCAGCACGAACCCGACGGCGCCCGTCAGCGCCAGCAGCGCGGGGCGGACGTCCCTGACCACGTCGCGGTCGAGGCGGGCGGCAGTGATGCGGACCTTCCCGGTCGGGTAATCGGACGGGCGGGCGGCGACCAGCGCGCGGACGCTCGAATCCACGACCCTTTGCGCGGACGCAGGCGTGACTTCGGCGCGAAGCCGCGCGAGCACGATCTGGCCGCGAAACGGATCGTCGTCGTAGCCGCGGCCGCGTGGGAAGAACACGCTCGTGGACGGATCGATCGGAACACTCGAGCCCAGATAGGCGCGAAAGTCTTTCGGGAGGACGCCAACGACCTGCATCGGCAGATTGTTGATTTCGATCGGAAGGCCGACGATGTCCGGGCGGCCGTGGAAACGTCGCTGCCACAGGTCGTAGCTGATGTCGACGCCGCTCACCCATCCGGCGCCTAAGTCGCTGCGCCCGACGATCCGGCCGAGCAGGGGTCCAACGCCCAGAGTGGAAAAGAAGTTGTCGCTGACCGAGGCCGCGGTCAGGGCGGTCATGTCGTCGGGCGCAGTCAGGCTCGCTTCGGATTCGTTGATGACGGCGACGGACTCGAACACGTCGGTCTGCCCGCACAGCGCCGCCAGTTCGACGGCGGTGAGTGCCGGCTGCCTCACGAAGCCGGGCAGATCCGCCCTGAACAACACGAGCCGATCCGGCGCCTCATAGGGCAGTCGCTGCAGCAGCACGCCGTTGACGACGGACAGGACGGCTGTCGTCGCGCCGATGCCGAGCGAAATGACCGTCAGCGCGGCCGCCGCGTACGTTCTGTTCCGCAGCAGGAGCCGCGCGCCGAACCTGATGTCACGCAGCACGTTCATCAGTATTTCCGAGTGGCGAAAGGGATGCCAGCTGTTTTCCGGCGTATCCGTGAGCCTACCGTGAATTCGGCTCGGCGCGACTGTTCGGAATCGCAACTGCAGAGACCGCTGCCGCGCGACGCCGCAATCGTCAACTGAGTCGCCAATCGTCAATCGCCACTTGTGATCGACAATCTGCCCCACTTTGAAACGGGCGATTTCAAAGTTTTTCAACGGCTCTTTCAAGATTTGCGACCGTATGTTGAGGCAACCTCCCGTTCGGGTGCGCTGCCCCGTCACGTTGTTGAAGGGGCGGACGGTAGCACCGTGCAGCAACTCAGGAGATCACGAGAGGAGAGTCGCTATGCGCTGGATCTTCCTCGTCCCATTGGTTGGGTTCTGTTGCGGTTGCGGCGGCAGTCCCACACGGTCGTCGGCAGTCACGAAGTCGTTCACACCACCCGGCGACACCTCGAATTCCCCGTCGATTTCGGAAGTCTCACCATCCAGCGCGGCCGCCGGGAGCGCCGCTGTGACAGTGCACATCGCGGGAAAGAACTTCACCCCGCCTGATCTGGAGCACGCGGGGTCGACATTCGCCGTCTGGTCCTACAAGGGCGGCGAGACAGATCTCGACACCCAGTTCGTCAGCGCCACGGAGGTGACGGCAATTATCCCGGTGGGGCTGTTGGAAACAGCGGCCACCGCGGCCATCTCCGTCGTCAACGGCGATGTCATGGGATGGGACGATGGAGTCCGATATCCGCAGTCGAATACGCTGACATTCACAGTCCTGCCCGCCAGCTTCCCGTTCATTTCGGCAATTTCACCATCCAGCGCGGCGGCCGGGAGCCCCGCTCTGACAATCCGCATCACGGGAACGAACTTCATCGGGCCGCCCGGAATAAACCATAAAATCTCGACCGCCATCTGGTCGACGAACGGGACCGATACATACCTTGAAACGATGTTCGTCAGCGCTACTGAGCTGACGGCCGTTATCCCCGCGACACTGCTCCACGACGCGATGACGGCCTCCATATCAATCCTCGACCAGGACCCCCTGAGCGACTACGGTTACCCCCAGTCGAATGCCGTGAAGTTCACGGTCGTCGGGTCCGGCAGCGCGTTGGGCGCGTATGGCACGACCCCACCGTAGGAACGTTCGTCCAGTGATCAGTCGCGGCGTCGCCGCGCCGGACGGTCCGCGCCCAGGGTCCAAGATGGGCGGGTCGACTGGCGCGGACGTCCTGCTGCCGGCCCAACAACACATCAAACGCGAGGCAGTCACCGGCGCCCAGCATCCTGCGGCATGCCCGCTCACCAAGGCTCTCCAGGTCTGCTCCGTGCTTTGAAACGGAAGTTTTCAAGGTTTTTCAGCCCGTGATGTGGACCGCCAGCGCGGAGTTCCCGGCGGCGGCGCTGGACGGTGAGACTGCCGAGATGGTGGGAAGAGTGGTGGTACCGAAGCCAGGTTTGTGGCGGCAGTCCCACACGGGCTTCGACCGTGACGATGTCACAAACAGAACGCAACCAACGCGACTAGGCAGATCCGGCGCATTTCGATCCAACTTCTTGGTCTCGAGTAGCCACAAACGGATATTCGTCGTGTGGTCGGCGAACGGGAGCGTCACAGATCTCGAGACGGCGGTCGTCAGCGCCACGGAGCTGACGACGAATATCCCCGCGGCGCTGCTGCATGACCCGGTGATCGCCGCTGTGTCGGTCGTCATCGAGGACGTCATGAGCGATGGTGCGCCACGCCCGGTGAATTCCGTGAGGTTTACCGTGCAGTAGCGGGTCTATGCCGTCACGCTCGCAGCTTGCGTTCGTGGTCGGCTGAGCTGCCAGCCGCCGCGCCATGCCGGACACGTCTGATTGCTGACGTCGCCCAACTTGCTCTAGACGCCGCCGGCCGTGCGCACGCGACCGCCATGGGGCGGACGTACGCGAACCGCTTACGCCAATTGCGGCAGCAGGAGGAGAAATGTGGCGAAGAGTCGTCCTCTGTAATCTCAGCGCTCTTTGTGTCGCGGCGGCGGCCTACGCGGATCCAGTGGCTTTGACCGGATCCATTTCCGTCAATACGCTCGAGGGCCCCGCCTACAACCTCAGCGGCGATGGATTCCACGTCGTCGGCGTTGTCGGGACGCCGCCCAGCCTCGATTTCTCACAGGTCGCGGATTTCTATATCTATTGCGGTGCGCACAACGGGGTCGCTGGCTCGTGCCGTCCCGGTCAGTTCATCCAGCTCGCGGGCGGCACCGTCGGCGAGGCGTTTCTGGGGAACGCCGACGTGACGGTCAACGGCGTTTCGTACCCGGATGCGCAGTTCTTCTTGAACGGCAACTTCGTTGCGGATTCCATGGAAGTGCCGGCGGCGCCCTCCGGCCGGTTCCAGTCCGTGACCGTCTCGGCGCCTTTCACGTTCTTCGGCACGTTGCGAGCGTCTCTGAACGGCGCAGATCTGTTCAACACCGACGCTGCGGGAACGGGAATGGCGAATGCGCTGCTCATCTGGAGCGGCGATCCGGAGCTTGGCTTCTTCGATGAGGATGAAGACATCACGTATGTCTTCTCGACTCCAGGCGCACAGACGCCGGAGCCGGCAAGTCTGCTTCTGCTCGGGACGGGCGGCGCATGGTTGATGCGCCGCCGGCGCGCTGGCGACAAGGCGATCTAACGTTCGCCTCTGAGTACTGTCGCCGGCTCCGCCGATGCGGCCCGCACTGCCGGAAGCAGGCAGGCGAGCACCGCCACCGGCAGCAGCACGATCGGCGCGGCCGCGTATGCGGGCCAGTCGAGCGGGGTGATTCCGAACAGCAGTCCGCGAACGAGGCGCGACAGCAGCATCGCGCACCCGAGACCCGCGGCAACGCCGGCAATCGTGACCGCCAGCCCTTCCCGAAGGACGAGAGCGATGAGGTCGGCGCGCGCGGCGCCGAGCGCTGCGCGGACGCTCAACTCGCGATGCCGCTGCGACACCCCGTACGAAAGGACGCTGTAAAGACCGAGCGACGCCAGCGCCAGCGACAGCAGCGCGAACATGCCGAGGACTGCCGCGACGAACCGGGGCTGCGCGACCGATGCCTCGATCCGCCGCGTCAACGGCATCGTCGGACCGAGAGCGGTGTCAGGGTCGACCGAGCGCACCATCGCCGCGAGCGCGGAGGCATAGCGCGCAGGATCACCCTTCGTACGCACGACGACGTCGATTTCGTTTGCGAGGGGACCCTTCGGGAGTACCGCCGTGTAGAGCTCGGGTTCCGGACGTGCGTCCTTACCATCCTTGAGGACGTTTCCGACGACGCCGACGATTTCCGTCAGTCGGCCGGGGCCCGCGGGACCGCCGGAGAAGATGCGACCCACGACCGCTCCTCGGCCGCAGTATCGTCGCGCGAACTCCTCGTTGACCACGATTCGCATCCGGTCCGGCGTTTCGTCGCCGTCGCGCAGCAGGCGGCCCGCATGGAGACGCAACCCGAGCGCCTCCGCATACCCGGGTGTGACGCGGTAGAAGAAACTGTGCGCCTTGATGGGACCAGGCATGCCTGGCAATGGCGGCATGTCGAAGGCGGCGATGATCGTCGAATCGCTGAACGGCATCATGTTGGCGATGCCGGCCGAGGACACGCGGCCGTCCTGACGAAGCCGCTGCATGAGCGCGTCGATCAGCCGCACTTGCGTGTCACGTGAGACGTCCGGCCGTGGAAAGAGCTGCGCGATCACCACGTTCTCCGGCGTGTATCCCGCGTCCACGCGGACGAGCGTGATGAAACTTCGAGTGAAGAGCGCGGCGCCGACGACGGTCAGCACCGCAAGTGCGGCTTCGGCGGCGAGCAGCGCGTCACGCCATCTCCTGGCGCGAACTCCGCGAAATCCGCCGGCAACCCCACCATCGCCGCCGTGCAGCGACGGCGCCAGCGCGAAGGACGTCCCGCGAAGCGCCGGCATGAGCCCGGTCACCACCGCCGTCAGCATTGTCACCGCGAGCGAGAACCCGAGGACGCGGCCGTCGATCCGGACGTCGTGGAGGCGCGGGAAGTCCGGAGGCGCGAGCGCGATCACGCCGCGGACGAGCAGCCACGCAAGCCCCAGGGCGATCGCGGCGCCAGCCGTCGTCAGAACGGCGCTTTCCGTGAGCAACTGCCGGATCAGCCGTGACCGCGCCGCACCAAGCGCGGTCCGCAGTGCGAACTCGCGCTGACGCGCAACGCCGCGCGACAGGAACAGGTTCGCGACGTTCGCGCACGCGATGACGAGGAAGAAAACGACGCTGCCGCCGACCACGAGGAGCACGCCGCGGATCCCGGACGTCATCTGGGCGGCCAGCGGTTCGACGCGCACTTCCACTGGCGCGCCCGTTCCGAACAGGAGATCGAGCACGGCGGCTCGGGGAATACTGCGCGCCGCGCCTGTCCCCTCGGCCGCTGCCTGGGCGGGCGACGCGCCGTCGCTCAGACGGCCGATCGCGGAACTGAGCCACACGCCGCCCTGAATCCGCGGATCAGCGCGGGTCGGATCGACATACGGAATCCAGAGGAGCGTGTCCTGGTCGGGGAAGTGGAAGTCCGGCCGCGCGACGCCGACGATCGTATGGGGGCTGCCGTCCACCTGGAGGAGCCCGCCGACGGCGCGAGGATCGGAGTGCAGCCGCTCGCGCCAGAGCCGTTCGCTCACGACCACGACGAGATCGTTCCCGGCGGCATTCTCGGATTTCGTGAAGAAACGTCCGGCGGCCGGCGTCGCCCGCAGGAGGGTAAAGACCGATGCGCCGACGCTCGCCGCGTGCAGCCGGATGGGCTCGGTTCCGAACGAGACGCTGGACTCCTGCGCGTAGTACGGCGCGAGGCCCTCGAGCGTGTGCATCCGCGGTTGCCAGGCGTAGAGCGTCGTGTTGGACAGTTGCTGTTCGCCGGGCGGCTTGGGAGCGCCGGGATGTTCCTCGTACACGCGTACGAGGCGATCCGGAGCCTGGTAAGGGAGCGGCCGGAGCAGGACGCCGTAAATCACGGAGAACACGGCGGTGGTCGCACCGATGCCGAGGGCGAGAGCGAGGAGCGCGGCCGCCGAGAAGAGGGGGTCCCGGCGGAGGACGGCCAGCGCGTGGCGGACGTCCCTGATCAGCGTGTCCATGGAGGCAGCCTACGGGAGGGGCGACCGAATGCAAGCGATATGTGTCGAACGGGACCAGAACAGAAAAGACCGTCATCGTTTGATGACGGCCTCGAAAATCATCCCGGCAGCGACCTGCTCTCCCACACAGCCTCCCACGCAGTCAGCTTTGATCAGTCGCGCGGCTCCGCCGCGCGGGGCGGTTCCCCGCCGATGGTCCGACGGGGATCGACTGGCGCGGGGGGCCGGCTGCCCCCAACAAAAAAGGCCGTCATCGTTTGATGACGGCCTCGAAAATAATCCCGGCAGCGACCTACTCTCCCACGCAGCCTCCCACGCAGTCAGCTTTGATCAGTCCCGCGGCTCCGCCGCGCGGGGCGGTTCCCGCCGATGGTCCGACGGGGATCGACTGGCGCGGGGGGCCGGCTGCTTCCAACAAAAAAGGCCGTCATCGTTTGATGACGGCCTCGAAAATAATCCCGGCAGCGACCTACTCTCCCACGCAGTTTCCCACGCAGTACCATCGGCGGTAGCAGGCTTAACTTCCGTGTTCGGAATGGGAACGGGTGTGACCCTGCTCCTATGACCACCGGGAAAGGTCCTGCGGCTGCGGGCCGCAGGTGATTTCTGTTGCCTGGGATCCTTCGCTTTAGGGCGGTCCAATACTGACGCCGGAGTCGAAGGTCGTCCCAGACTATGTCAAAGATCAATTGTTGCCGGCCTCCGGCCGACATGCCGGATCCGCAACGTCGGGCTCGCTGGGGGCCGAATGCCCCGCTCGCCCCGATGTATCACCGCCCGAGGTGATACGTGCAACTGAATATCCTGCAAACGGTAGTTTCTCCCGCCACGGAGAGAAAATAATGGTCAAGCCTCACGGCTGATTAGTACTGGTTAGCTCCACGCCTCGCGGCGCTTCCACATCCAGCCTATCACCTGGTCATCTTCCAGGAGCCTTCAGAGGCCTTGCGGCCTGGGAAATCTCATCTTGGGGAGTGTTTCACGCTTAGATGCCTTCAGCGTTTCTCACGTCCGGACGTAGCTACCCGGCGCTGCCGTTGGCACGACAACCGGTACACTAGAGGTCCGTTCAACCCGGTCCTCTCGTACTAAGGTCAACCCCCCTCAAATTTCCTCCGCCCATGACAGATAGGGACCGAACTGTCTCGCGACGTTCTAAACCCAGCTCACGTACCGCTTTAACCGGCGAACAGCCGGACCCTTGG
>DATJIW010000021.1:0-11353 GCA_035492775.1 Vicinamibacterales bacterium | reverse complement strand
CAGGCGCTTCCCGCGCCGCAGGCGACGCTGATGGCTACGATCATCAAGGGGCTGCTGGCGCACAACCTGCCGTGGGGCCTCGTGCTCGTCGGCGTCTTCATCTCGATCACCCTCGAGCTGTGCGGGATCCACTCACTCTCGTTCGCGGTCGGATCATATCTGCCCATCGCGACGACGGCGCCGATCTTCGCCGGAGGGCTGGTGCGCGCGTACGTCGAACGCAAGACGGGCGTCGTCGAGGAGTCCGAGGTCGGATCGGGCACGCTCTTCAGCTCGGGCCTCATCGCGGGCGGGTCGCTCGCCGGAATCCTGTACGCCGTGCTGTTCGGACGCCACATCATCGGAGCGGCCGACGATTCGGGTACGCTCGGACTGCTCCCGGCGTTGCACAATGGAAATACGGGCCTCGTGCTGGGCGCGCTGCTCTTCCTGACTCTGGGAATCGTGCTCGCACGTGCTGCTCAGAAGCAGCTTCGATAGGGCCGCCACGGCTCGGGAAACGGGCGCTCTTCAGATGCGACGGTCAGTATCGGCCTCGTCCCTCGCTATTGCGGCGATTCTCGTCTTCGCTGCGGCAGACGCGCAGTTGCCTGCCCGGGTGGCCACGACAGCCCAGGCGCTCGTCGCAAACCCGGTTTTCTACCAGGGCAAACACGTTGCCGTGCGGCACTCGACAGCCGAGACTGCGGGCGTGACCGAGCTGGCGGGCACGGTGAAACCCGTCGCCGTGTACTGGCGCCAGCAGCCGTCGGGAGGAGCGGATGTCGAGATCCGCGGCGAGTTCTGGGATCTGGGACGCCTCCAGCGCGACGACGGCCGTCTCGCCGGGGTGGATCTCGGTCCGCTGCTGCAATCGACCACGCGTGGTGAATGGCCCTCGCGCGATCGCGTCTTCGTCATCCTCGGCGCGACGACCGTTGATTCGCCACTGCCTCAGGAGCCCTCCGTCCGCGCACTGGCAATCGCTCCTGAACACTACGACGGCAAGAGCGTCACCGTCGTCGGTCGGTTTCGCGGCACGAACCTGTTCGGGGACCTGCCCGTACCGGTATCGAAGAGCCAATGGGACTTCGTGATTCAGTCCGCCGACGCGGCGATCTGGGTGACGGGCATGCGGCCCCGCGGAAAAGGGTTCAACCTCGATCCGGGCGCGCGCCTGGATACCGGCCACTGGCTGCAGGTGACCGGCGTATTGCGAAACGGCGATCCGCTGCCGTGGATCGAAGCGACGGCGGTCGCCGAAGCGTCGGCTCCCGCAGAGGCCGTCGTCGAAGTGCCGGCCCCCGTTATTCGAGAGCCGGCGCCAGTGGTCATCTTCAGCGCGCCCGTTGAGGCGGATACCGATGTCGCACGGACGGCGCCCGTGCGCATCCAGTTCTCGCGCGACATGGATCCGAAGTCGTTTCAGAACCAGATCCGCGTTTCCTACCTCGGCGGCCAGGGAACCGCGGCCCCGCCGTCCTTCACGGTGCACTACGACGACGCAAGCCGTGGCGTCGAGATCAAGTTCAGTACGCCGCTCGATCGATTCCGTCAGGTCAAGATCGAACTGATGAGTGGAATTGTGAGCGCCGGAGACCAGCAGCCGCTGGCTCCGTGGTCGTTGACGTTCACGACCGGCGAGTAGCCGGATTTCAAAATTGCGCGCGGGTTACGGCGCCTTGCGATCTTTCGAGCGCCGGTCGAACGGCACCACGTCAATTCCGTCGCATGTTTCGCAGTGATAGATCGCCAGAAGCAGGTACTCCGGTTCCGGACTGGTACCCGTCACCTCGCGGTGTTTCGTCTCGACGTGCTTCAGCGACCGGTTCCCCGCCCCGCATTTCGGGCATTCCCGATCCGGTTGTGGGTGCAGCGTCACAGCGTCGATCGTAGGCGGCGGATCGGTTCTACTACCACTGATAGTTTTCGGCAACCGGCCGTTTGATTCTGCGTTTCACGAACTTTACAACCCAGCTCAGGAACACGGCGACTGCCGCAATACAGACGAGCACGACGATGGCGGCCGCCGCCGGATATGCCAGCGCGAGCGCGCTCAGACCGATAACGAAGCCGTCCTCGGCCAGGCTGAGGATCCAGTTCGAGAATGGCTCCGGGCTGGCGTTTGCGATGATGCGGGTGCTCGCCTTGCTGAGATGAGTGCTCGTCGCGAGCGCCCCCCCGAGGAGCGCGACGGCTGTCTGCGCGACCGGGGATGCGTGACCGAGCGTCGCGACGGCGATCGCCGCGCCGCCGATGGGACGAATGAAGGTGTGCACCGTGTCCCAGGCGGAATCGAGCCAGGGGATCTTGTCCGCGACGAATTCAATGGCGTAGAGCGCGAGCGCGATCCCGATGATCCAGTTGTTGTCGAAGACGCGGTACTGCTCCGGCAGCGCCACCCACCCGAAGCGGCTGGCGAGACCAAGGATGGCGACAGTGGCGTAGAGATTGATCCCGGCGGCAAACGAGAACCCCAGCGTGCGTCCGACGGAACTCAGGAGATCCATGATCAACTCACGGCTTCATTCTCCAACAGATTGGCCACCGCCGCGCGCGCACGCGCGACGAGGGCGTCCCGGTCGTCGAGCGTGAGGCCGGCCGTCTCGATCGGGGCGCCGAGACGTATGCGGATCGTGACCGGGTAAATGATCGGGCTTCCCTTCCGCATGGCATCGCGCGCGCCCGCGATCGCGATCGGCACGATCGGCGCCTGCGCCTTGAGCGCCATGATGAAACCGCCCTTCTTGAACGGCAGCAGCACGCCCGTGCGGCTGCGGGTCCCTTCGGGGAAGATGAGAAACGAGTTGCCGTCGCGCAGCGCCTCGGCGGCCCGTTCGATCGCCGGTAGGCTCTGCTCGGGATTTCCGCGCTCGAGGGGGACGAACCCGCCGAGGTCGAACGCACGTACCAGGATGGGAAGCTTCCGGAGCTCCGCTTTGTAAAGGACGCGCAGCTTCGGAAAGAGTTCGTGCAGCAGGTCGAAGAGCAGCGGCGGCTCGACGTTGCTGGTGTGGTTGACGGCGTAGACGGCGGCGCGGCGACGCTGCAGGTGCTCCATCCCCTCCGCCCGCATCGTGATGCCGCACAGGAACAGCCCGAGTTTGATCCCGCCGCGGCCGGCGGAATACAGCACGCCGGGTTTCCCCGTCGCCAGCGCCACGAGCAGCAGCGGCGGACCGGCGACGAGGATGTACACGCTGACGGCGACGTAGGTGAGGAGCGAACGGACCACCGCTATCGCTACATGCATCGGTACAAACGTCGGGCGGGCTGATGCCCGCCCGATCTGACCTGAGGAGCCGGCTACGATGCCCGGGCGGTCCGCCGCGCGGACACGCGGGTCGTCGTTGCTGCCTTCGCGGCTTTGGCGCGGGCAATCGACCGCGTCTTGGTCGCGAAGCAGCGTTCGAGCGCCCGCTCGACCTTGCCTTCGACCGATTCGCTCTTCTCGCGCGACACTTCGGAGATTTCCGAGATGACGAGGAATTTCGCGCGGTCCAGCATGCGCTTCTCGCGGAACGACAGGTTCTTCGAGCGCGCGAGGAACGTCAGGCTCTTGAGCACCTCCACCACGTCGTAGATGGACCCGGTGCGCATCCGATCCGAGTTGTCCTTGAAGCGTCCTTTCCAGTTCTGATGGCTGTCGATCTTGCCGTCGCCGAGCAGGTTGAACAGCCGCTCGATTTCTTCGTCCGAGATTGCGCGGCGCAGCCCGACGCCATCGACGTTATCGACGGGGACGAGCACGGTGGTATCGTTCGCCACCATGCGCAGATGATAAAAACCGCAGGTTGTGCCGAGGATAGTTTTGGTTTCGATGCCCTGAACGACGCCGAGTCCATGATTTGGGTAAATGACCTTGTCACCAACCTGGAATGTCACACGTCCCCCATTGCGTAAGGTGAGTCCGTCGGGAGGAAAACCGCCCCGGAAGCAGTCCTTTCAGTATACAGGATGAATGCCTCGTCGGCAACGCAAAACAGGCCAAAAATGGCCAGTTTCGAGGCGTTCGCGGGTAGGTGTCAGTGAAACTGGCCCGGGGCATGGAGTCACGCTGCGGGTATCTGACCGGGTGTAACTTTGCGCCGTAAAACGACTTGGGGCCGAATGCCCGAGTTGTTCACGCCACCCCGTAGCGGGCGACCGCAAGCTCGACGATTTCGCCGATCAATTGTGTGTAGGTCCGGCCCGCCTTTCGGGCGGCCATGACGAACTCCGCCTTCGACGCAAGCCACGGGTTGGGGTTGGCTTCGATGACGGCCACCCGGCCGTCGGGCCGCAAGCGCATGTCGATGCGGGCGTAGTCGCGCAATTCCAGCGCCTGGAACACCGAGATCGCGGTCTGCTGGAGCAGCGCTGTCGTATCCTCCGGCAGGTTCTCGACGACCGCCGACTTCGTGTCGCGATACGCACGCGTGCCGCGGCCCCATTTCACCTCCGCGCCGGCAATGCGGGGCGTGCCCTCCGGCAGCTTCGAGAGATCGAGCTCCACGACAGGAAGCGCAGAGGGATTGTCGTTTCCGAGGACACCGACGTACATCTCGCGCCCTTCGACGTACTCCTCGATCAGCACCGGCGAGTCGAAGTTCGCGTGGAGCCAGTCGATCCGCTCCATCAGCTCGCGGATGGAGTTCACGACGTTGTTGAACTCGATGCCGATGGAACCGTCCTCCCGCGCGGGCTTGACGATCACCGGAAATTCCAGATCGTGCGAGAAATCCAGCCGCCCGCGATACGAGCGCGCAAACACCGGGGTGTGGATACCGTGGAATTCGAGGATCTTTTTGGCGTTCGCCTTTTCCTGGCCGTACAACAGGCCTCGGGATCCCGACCCGGTGAACCGCTTGCCGAGCAGCTCGAGGTACGCGGCAATGCAATAGTCGGCGGTGTCATTGCCCGCAAACGACTCGGCGAGATTGAAGAGAAGGTCGGCGTCCATGCGCGCGAGCGCGTGCAGACTCTTGATGGAGCCGTCCAGACAGTGCAGCGTCGCCTGATGTCCGAGCTTTCCGAGCGCCTCCGCGACCTCGTCTTCGACTTCCTTCTTGTCCAGCGTTCGCGTCAGCGGGGCTTTATCCGCCGCGGTACTGGTGTCCTCCGGCTCTTCCCAGCGGTCGTACAGGACCAGGACGTTGAGCGATCCCACGCGCGCGAATTATAGTTCAAGGCACCGAACCGAAACGCGAAAACGGTGTCCAATGCACTCTGGAGGTTCGAAGTACGATGAGAACAGCAGTACGACTCGCCGTCGCGGCACTCGCGGTCGGCGCCGCGGCGTGCGCCGGCTCCGCCCGGCAGGAATTCACCGCAAAGGATCAGGCAAGTATCCGCAGCAAGAACGACACGCTCGTGCAGGCGATCAATTCGAAAGATGTGGCGAAGATAGTCGACCTCTACGCCGAGAACTCGACGTTCATGCCGCCCAATCGTCCCATCATCCGCGGCAAGGATTCATTGAAGACGTTTTATCAGGATCTCGTCAACGACACGAAGGCGCTGCATCTGACGGTAGACGAGGTCTCCGGCTCCGGTCCGCTGGCGTATGAGACGGGCACTTACGAAATGGACGCCAGGAACGCCAACGGCCAGCCCGAACACGATCGCGGCAAGTATCTGTTCATCCTTCGCAGCATGGGCGGCAACTGGCATTACGAATTCTCGATGTGGAACTCGGATCTGCCCGCCGATCAGTTGGCAAACTAGTGCATCGGTGAATTGATGAATTCATCAATTCACCAGCCCGCGAACTCACCAATCCTCAGCGTCGATAGCGCAACAGCGTCGGCGTCCGGTTGACGATCCAGGCGGTGGCGACAACGCAGCCGACACCGCCCGTGACGACGGAGACCACAGGCCCGAGCCAGTTGGCCACCAGCCCCGCTTCCAGTTCCCCGAGCTGAGGGCCGCCCATGAAGAAGACCATGTTGACGCCGGTCATCCGCCCGCGCAGGTGGTCGGGCGTCTCCAGCTGTCGGATCAGACCCCGGAGCACGGTGCTGACCGTATCGCCCGCCCCCGTAGCCGCCAGGCACACGAGCGACAGCGCGAAGTTGCGCGACAGGCCGAACGCGATCGTCGCCGCACCGTAGGCCATCACCGATCCCGCCAGAACCGCCCCGCGGTAGTCGATCAGATCGACGGCGCGGACCATCACCGCGCTGGCGACGATCGCCCCGGCGGCCGGTGCCGCATAGAGCCAGCCGTATCCGTGGGCCCCGACGCCGAGGATGGACTGCGCATAAATTGGCAGCAACGCCGTTGCCGACGAGAAGAACGTCGCGAAGAAGTCCAGCAGCATCGTCGAGCGAATCAGCGGCGTCCTGAACACGAAGCGCAGCCCCTCGAGCGCGGCGCTGAGCGAGAACGCGGCGGCAGGCTGGTCCGACGCGTGCGCCCTCGTGTGCGGGGTGTCGGCAACCGCATGCGCCGTCGACGACGTCGCGGCGGCCGCTTCGGCGTACGTGGCGCGGTACTCGTGCCCCGCCGTTTTGGACATCAGCAGCAGCGCCCCGATGACGACGAGAAACGAGGCCGCGTTGATCGCGTACGCCCAGCCGACGCCGAACGCTGCGATAACGACTCCGCCGGCCGCGGGACCGCAGACGGCCGCAACCTGAAACATGATCGTGTTCAGGCTCAACGCGTTTGCCAGGTGTTCGCGCGGAACCAGATTCGGGATGAGCGCCTGCCGCGCCGGCAGGTCGAATGCGCCCGCCGCGGAGCCGGCGGCAGCGATCGCGTAGATGGGCCAGACCACCGACAGCCCGCGGAACGTCAGGACCGCCAGGACTGTTGCGAAGATCGCCATCACCGTCTGCGTCACCAGCATCAACCGCCGGCGGTCGACGACGTCCGCCGCGACGCCGCTCACCATCGAAAACGCGACGATCGGCACGACCCGGACGAGGCCGACCGTGCCGAGCGCCAGCGCGCGCCGTTCCGGCGAGACGAGCAGCGACACATGCCAGAGGATGGCCGCGTTCTGCATCAGGCTGCCAGAAAATGAAATGAGCAGGCCGAGCCAGAGGAGGCGGAAGTCCCGGTGTTGAAGGGCGGCGAACAACGCTACGAGACTATCAAGTCCTGACCGCAACGGGGAGTGCGGAGCACGCGCGAGGCGTGCGAAGGACGGCGCCGAAGCGTCAGTTACGGCGGGCGACGATAATCGCGATCGTCCCGGGCACGACAACAGGCGTCATCGCCCATGTGTCGCGACCGTGACGCGTAATGTTGCGGCCGCACACCGCGCCAACGGCGGCGCCGAAGACGACGTCCGAGAGGAAATGCCGGTTCTCGTGGAGGCGCGACGCCGCGACATACGAGGCGACGACGTATGCCGGCAGCGCACGCCATCCCAGGTGACGCTCGAGAACGGTCGCGGACGCAAACGTGACCGACGCGTGGCCCGATGGAAAGGAGAAGCCGCCGGATTTGTCAGGACGCTCGCGCCGCACGCTCTCCTTGATCGCGAGCGTGACCAACTGCGTCTCGATTTGGGCGCGCAGCAGATCGGTGCCGAGGTGGACGACCTTGGGTTCCTTGCGCGCTCGCCCCCAGAACATGGTGGTGGCTGCGACGGCAAACTGGGTTGCACCATACCCAATCACCTTTCCGGGTGCGAACACCGCGTCGACCCAGTCCTTGCCGACGAGATGCCTGTTGACGTCGTCGTCGAAGGGATGCACCGCCAACGCCGCGGCGCCGCCGGCGGCAAGCCACTCTGCCGCGGTGATCGACGGCAGGTGCTTGAAGTCGTTGCCAACATCTACCGCGAGCTGCCACAGCGGCCGGCGCGGATTGGCCGGACTCTTCGGGGCCTGGGGATTCGCAGGCACCTGAGCGAGCACGGGCAGCGTCGCCGGCACCGAGATCACCGGCACGGACGGAATCAGTGTGGCGGCGAGGACTAGAACGGTGGGCGTCAGCACGCAAGCATCTCCGCCGTTCAGTCGTAACAAGCGGGATGCCAGGCAACGGACGAGGCGGGATGCGGGTGCGGGGCGCAGTCGCGGGTGCGGGGGGGGCGGGTGCGGGGTGCGGGCGCGGGTGCGGGTGCGGGGTGCGGGGCGCGGGGCGCGGGGCGCGGGGGCGGGGGCGGGGGGTGGGCGCGGGGGCGGGATGCGGGTGCGCGGCGCGGGTGCGGGGCGCGGGTGCGGGTGCGGGGTGCGGGGCGCGGGGCGCGCGTGCGGGGTGCGGGCGCGGGGCGCGGGTGCGGGGGCGCGTGCGTGCAATAATTGAGGCACTCACTCGAGCGCCGGAGTGGTGAAACTGGCAGACGCGCGGGACTCAAAATCCCGTGGGGTTTACGCCCCGTGTGGGTTCGATTCCCACCTCCGGCACCAAATACGATCGGCGCGATCGCGCTCGCAAAATCGATTCATTTCCGCTCGACGATCCAGATGTCCGCTTCGGCACGCGAGGCGCCGTAGTAGATCGTCCGGTCGTCGGGACTCATCGCGAACACGTCCGCGATCGACGGACCCGGCAGCCGGACGTTCACCATGGTTCGGACGCGAGTGACGACGTCGAGCGCGACCAGCGCCGCGCCGTTGTTCGTGAAATACAGGACGTGCCTGCCATCGGCGAGCGGCCTCACGTCGTACGTCTCATCGGATGACACAGCCGTCGTCGTATGTGTCTGAAGATCGTAGGTGGCGACCCCTGCCGGCCGATTGCTCTCCGAGGCGAGTGTTCCAACCAGACGCGTGGCGTCTCGCGACCAGCCGGTGACGCTGAAATACCGCCCATCCACCAGGGTGCCCGACAGTTCTGCCGGCCGGCTCTGAGCGCCTGGAGGAATCGGAATCATGTAGTCGGTATGCACATCAGTCCCGACGAACGTCGCGCGGTCGCCTTTGGGCGAAAGGTAGATGTAGACGACCCCCTTGGGCCCGTCAAAGAGCTTGCGCAGCCCCCCGCCATCCACGCCAACGATCCACGCGGCCCAGTTGCCGTCCCTGGCCGAATAGAAAATGAGTGAACGGCCATCGGGCATGAACTGGGGAGCGCGATCCCGCGGCGGATCGTCCGTCACTCTCCTCATCGCTCCGCCAGGGGGCCCGACGAAGAGGTCCTCCTGATGTTCCCCGATGCTGAAATACGCAAGCTGTGTCCCGTCGGGCGACACGCCGCTTGGCACGCGGATGTTGTTCTGCGTATCCAGCAGGCGAGGCTCGCCAGCCCGCAGCGTCACGGGATCGAACGGAATGGCCACCGGGTTGACGGAGGCGATCCGCGATCTGAAGGCGAGCCGCGATCCATCTTTCGAGAATCGCGGCAGCGCCGCGGTGGCCTGCACCCCGGTTGTGACAGGTTCGGGGGGACCGATCGGGCGGCCGCTCGCCTCGTCGACGGCGACGCGCCAGAGGTTCATCGCAGCGCCGCGGTCGCTGGAGAAATAGATGAAGCGGCCATCGGGCGACCACACGGGCGACCAGTCGATCGCGGCATCGTGCGTAATCGCGACGGGCGCGCCGCCGCTGGACGAAACGGTGTAGATATCGCGCTGTCCTCCGATGTTGCTCCAGTAAACGATGCGCTTGCCGGACGGCGACCAGGAGGGCTGAACCGCATCGCCGTCGAATAGTTTGCGCGGCGCTCCGCCGCTCAGGGCCACCACATACACTCTGCTCTCGCCGAGCCGCGACGCGGGGTCGGTGATTTCCTCCGTCGCAAACGCCAGCTGCGTGCCGTCGGGAGACCAGGCAGGCTCGAAGCCGAAATCGGTGACGCGCCGTACCGACTCGCCCGTAGCGCCTGCCACGAAAATGCCGCCAGCGGCATTCGAGTGGTGAAACGCGATGGACGATCCATCCGGTGAGAACGCAGGCCCGCCTTCGTCCATCTGCGGGTCGTCAACGATGGCTGTCGCATTGCGCCCCCCGGCACGCTGCGCGTAAATGCCCCAGCTGCCGTTCGCACGCATCGAGTAGACGACCGTTGCACCGTCGGGTGACAGCGCGGGTGCGGTCTCTTCTCCGGCGGCTTCGGTAATGCGAGTGAAGTACGCCCATCGCGCTTCCGGGGTCGGGCGCGCGAGGAACAGCCATGCCGCAGCAGCCGCTGCGACCGCCGTCCCGGCGACGACCCATGGGATCCATGTCAGACGCGGCCGTGCCCGCGGGACAATGACATCATGTGCGGCCGACGCCACTGTGGCGGTTGACAGCGACTCGAGGGCAAACGCGAGGTCGCTGCCCGACTGGAATCGCAAGTCCGGTGACTTCTCCAGACAATGGCGTATCAGCCGATCGAGCGAAGGAGAGATGGACAGGCGGGCGAGATCCAGTTCCGCAGGTTCCCTGGTCAGCACCGCCGTCATCGTGTCGGCTGCGGTTTCTCCCTTGAACGCCCGCTCGCCGCTGAGCATTTCGTAGAGCACGGCTCCGAACGCGAAGATATCCGCCCGATGGTCGATGGTCAGGCCGCGGATTTGTTCCGGCGCCATGTAGCCGAAGGTGCCGAGGATCGTACCGGCCGTCGTGTTAATCGTGGCCGTCTGCGCGAGTTCGGTCGCACCGTGCGAGATCGGCTTCGCGAGACCGAAGTCGAGAATCTTCACCTGGTCATCGCGCGTGATCATGACGTTCTCGGGCTTCAGATCACGGTGCACGATTCCGCGGGCGTGCGCCGCCGCGATGCCGCGGGCAATCTGTTGCGCGTAGGCAATCGCGCGCCGCTGCGCCAGCGGGCCGGCGCTCAATCGCTCGCGCAGCGTTTCCCCGTCCACGAGCTCGGTGACGAGGTAGAGGGATCCGGCATCGTGCGCGAGTTCGTAGATAGCGAGGATATTCGGGTGCGAAAGACTGGCGACGCTCAGGGCTTCGCGTTCGAACCGCGCAAGCGCCCCCGGGTCGGTCGCGAGCTGTGAGGAAAGGACCTTGATCGCGACCTCGCGCTGGAGCTTCGCGTCGCGCGCGCGATACACCTCGCCCATTCCGCCCGCGCCGAGCGAGCCGAGCACTTCGTACGAACCGAGCCGAGTTCCCGGAGCGAGCGGCACGTGTCGGCGGATTATACGGTGCCGCTAAAGCGGGGGGCGGGTGCGGGGGCGGGGTGCGGGGGCAGGGTGCGGGGGCGGGTGCGGGTGCGGCATGCGGGTGCGGGGGCGGGGTGCGGCGTGCGGAGGCGGGTGCGACGCCTGCGAACTGGGAATTCGGCCATTGGGAACGGGGTAACAGCTTTGTTGACAGCCGAGAGCATCGTCGCGACTTCTGCAGATAGCCGAGAGGTCCACGGTGGCGCGTCGCAGGAGATCGAAACGCGTCAGCGGCTTTTATGACGGCGTTTTCACATGGCGCCGTGTTCGAGGGTCATGCAGCGCTTGCAGTCTCCGCAGACGGGACTCGAGCCGCGCGACGCGGGTGAAAAG
>DATJIW010000020.1:0-49907 GCA_035492775.1 Vicinamibacterales bacterium | reverse complement strand
GCGAGCGCGACCTCAGCCATGACGAGTCCGCTGCGCACGCGCGTCCGCGCGATACCGGCCGTCGACCGTTGTCCGCTCTCCTTCAAGGACATCGATACGACCTGCTCGCGCAGGTGCAGCAGCGGCGCCATGCCGAAGATGAAACCGGTCACCACGGACACGAGAACTGTGAACACGAGCACTCGCGGATCGAGCGTAATCTCCGCGGCGCGCGGAATGCTGTCGGGATTCGCGCTGAGCATCAATCGAAGTCCGGCGAATCCGAGTGCGGCACCGATGGTCCCGCCGACGAGGGCGAGCAGGACGCCTTCGGTGAGGAACTGACGCAGGAGGCGCATGCGGCCTGCGCCGAGAGCCGAGCGGATCGCGAACTCCCTCTGGCGCGATTCGGCGCGCGCGAGGATCAGGTTCGCGAGATTCGCGCACGCGATCAGCAGCACGAAGCCAACGGCGCCCTGGAGAACCCATAGCGCCGTCGAAATGCCGCCGACGACGTCCGCCTTGAGCGGTTCGATCTGCACGTTGTGATTCTTTGGATCGGGCGAGTGGCCGCCGCTCAACTGTTTCCACTGCCCGACGAGATCATCCACATCGCTCTTCGCCTGCTGCGGAGTGACTCCGGGTTTCAGCCGCCCGATCAGATAGAGGAAATGATTGCCGCGCCGCTGCGGCAGGGTCTTCGGGTCGAGCGTGAGCGGCTGATACACCTGAACGCGTTCGTCGTGGACGTCGTAGCCGCGCGGCATGATGCCGACGATCCGTGTCGGCGCGCCGTCGATTTTGACTTCCCGTCCGAGGAGGGACTCGTCGCCGCTGAATTCACTGCGCCACGTGTCGTACGAAACGATCGCGACGTCTTCTGCGCCGGGAACCGCGTCCGCGGCGGTGAACAGGCGGCCCCGGATCGGCTGGACGCCGAGCACGTCGAGCAGGTCGGCGGTGACCGTTGCCGAGATGACCCTCCGCGGCCTTTCCGGCGTCCCGAGATTGACCGAGCCCGATCGGTAGCCGCCCACACCCTGGAACGAGCGGTTCCATTCCTTGAACTCGAGATATTCGGGCGGCGAGATCCAGAACTTGTCGAACCCGAGGGCCGGGAACTGGCTCGTGATCAGTTCGAGCTGCTCCGGATGCGCGTATTGGAGCGGCTTGAGCAGGACGCCGTTGACGACGCTGAAGATCGCCGTGTTGGCGCCGATCCCCAGGGCGAGTGTGAGGATCGTCACGGCGGCGTAGCCGGGGCTCTTGGCGAGCGTCCGCAGCGCGTATTTGAGATCCTGCAGCAGCGTTTTCATCGAGCCAACCTCAAAGGATGAGCCGGAATGCCTCCAACGGCGTCAGACGAATATAGTTGCGCAATGCAACGATTAGACGTTGACGGGCGCGGAAAAGGTTGCTAAAAAAGTTGCACCGATGCCACAGCCCGATCTCGGAGAAATGGAACACCTCGTGCTGCTCGCGATCCTTCGTCTCGGCCGGGAGGCGTATGGCATCCCGATCATGGACGAAGTCGCGTCGCGGAGCGGCCGTGCGGCATCGAAGGCCACGATTTACGTCGCGCTGAAGCGGCTCGAGCGCAAGGGCTTCGTCTCGTCGCGGCTCGGCGAAGCGACGGCGGAACGCGGCGGCCGTGCCAAGCGGTACTTCCGTCTCCGGCCCGCAGGCCTCAAGGCGATGCGGGATTCGCGCGCGATGCTGCTTCGCCTCTGGCGCGACTACGAAACGGTGCTGGATCGCGCATGATGCCTGCCACCCTTCCGCCGGTCGCGCGCGTGCTGTCGCGCCTCATCCCCGCCAACGATCGTCAGGCTATCGTCGGCGATCTGCTCGAGGACGCGGACTGGCGCGGGCTGAGCGGCGGACGCCTCACGCTCTCGCTGTGCGCGTCGTGCGGCCTCATCGCGGCCGGACTTGCCGTCGATAGCGCGCGCACCGCGCTCACGCCTTCCTCGGCCGGGGAACTCGCCGCCGGCGTCGCCGTCGAGAGCGGCCGCATGCTGCGCGGCATGACGGCGCGCGCGTTCGTCACGCGCACGCTCGTGTTCGGTGCGGGCGTCATCCTGCTCGCCTGCGGCGTAGAGCTGTTGATCGCAACGCTCATGCAGGCCGCCGATCTCCGCTGACCCGCGTCAGTTGCCGCCGCCTTTCACGCGGCGACCGGTCGTCGGCGGTGCCGGCTCCTTCATGAGCCTGTTCGGCGGTTCCGCCGCGAGCATCTTCATCGCCTCCTGCACCGCGCGCTCGAGCTGCGGGTCGTGCCCCGCAATCACGTCCCTCGGCCAGTTCTCGACGTCAACATCCGGCGATACGCCGACGTTTTCCACCGCCCATTTGCCGGCGCGATCGAAGAACCCGCCGCGCGGCGCGATCATCGATCCGCCGTCGACGAACGGCGGCGTGTCAGCGGTGTGGACCAGGCCTCCCCAGGTCCGCTTGCCGACCAGCAGTCCGATCTTGCGACGCTTGAACATGTAGGGCATCAAGTCGCCGCCCGAGCCCGCCATCTCGTTGATGATCATCACCTTGGGTCCCCAGATTCCGGCTGAGGGGCTCGTGAACGGCACGCGATCGCCGGCGACGTTGTTGAAGTAGCCGTCGAAGTCACGCTGGAGCGCGTCAATGATGTAGTCGGCCGCAGACCCGCCGCCGTTGTATCGCTCGTCGATGACCGCGCCTTCCTTGTCCTGCTGCGCGAAGTAATACCGGTTGAAGCTCGTGTATCCCGGTTCTCCAGTATTCGGCAGATATACGTATGCGAGCTTGCCGTTCGAAAGCTTGTCGACCAGCCGCCGGTTGCCCTCCACCCATGCACGCGTGCGCAGCGTCTGTTCGTTCGCAACAGGCACCACCGTCACCTGCCGCGCGCCGTCGAGTGACGGACGATTGTTGACCGCCAGGACCGTCTGCCGGTTCGCCGTGCCGTCGAGCAGCCGGTAGATGTTGTCGGGCGCCTTCAGCTCGACGCCGTCGATGGCGACGATGTAGTCGCCGGTTCTGACGTCGACGCCTGGAGCTGCCAGCGGCGCGCGCAAGTCCGGATTCCAGCTCTCCGTGTCGTAGATCCGCGTGATCCGGTAGCGGCCGTCCTCGATCGCGAAATCCGCGCCGAGCAGACCGCCAATCGACGGCGGCACCCGCGGCATGTCGCCGCCCCTCACATATGAGTGGCCGATCGCGATCTCCGCGCCCATCATGTCCAGCAGGTAGTTCAGATCGGCGCGATGGTTCACGTACGGCAGCAATTGTCCGTACATATCGCGGTCCTTCGACCAGTCCGTGCCGTGCATGTTGGGGACGTACAGGTAGTCCCGCTGATTGCGCCAGCCTTCGTTGAAAATCTGCCGGAACTCTTCTTTCGGCTCGAGGTACATGCGCAGCGATGCCGTCAATTTGCCAGCGCCCGCTTGTGGCGGAGTCTTGTCGGCGTCGACGAGGTATAACGACGGCACAGGCGGCGCCACGCCGGCAGCCGCACCGCGGCCGCCGCGGCCGCCCTCGCCCGCCGTTCGATACAACAGTTTCTTCCCGTCGGCGCTGATGGCATAGTCCGCGACGCCGCCGACGAACGTCGCAGCGCGCCGGTCGCTCAAGCGATAGCGATGGAGCGTGCTGCCGGTCCCGCCCGGCGTCTCATCGTCTGCGCCGGCGCCGGCCGTCTCCAGATAGAACACGGTACCGGCGACGCCGGCCCGCAGCTTCGAATACTCGCGCACCGGCACGCGGGCCACCGAGATGATGCGTCGCGACAGTCCGTCGAAATCGATCTGGACGTTCGTCACGGGCCGTGGAGCTCGATCCGGCTGCGTTGGCGCATTCGGGTTCTGCTGCGCATCGCCGCTCACATCGCCGGCGGACTGCTCCGTCGGCGTCCCGCCGCGGCCGCGACCGCCCTGCTCTCTGCCGTTGCGATCGCCGCGACCCGGAGCAAACGTGACGCCGCTGTCCTCGTCGCTCTCCGGCAGGAGCGGACTCGGTTCGTCTTTCTTCAGCACCGCGAGGTACAGACCGAAGGTCTCGTTGTGGTCGTACGACGTCATGTCGAGCCACTGCGACTTCAGGCCGAAATCGGTGGAGGCGAGGAACCACAGATACTTTCCGCTCGCATCGAAGACGGGCCACACCGCATCCGCAAGGCCGTCGGTCACCTGCTTCGACTCGCCCGTTTCGACATTCGCAATGAACAGCGCGTGATAAAGCGAGTCGAGGTGGCTCGAGTACGCGATCCAGTGCGAGTCGGGACTCCACACGGGGTTGAGGGATCGCTCGGGAACCATCCAGGCATCCGAGCCGACGATCCGCGCCTTCCCGCTCTCGACATCGAGCACCCACACCTTCAGGTTCGTATCCGTGTAGGCAATCTTCTTCGAGTCCGGCGACCACGACGGCGTGTAGTAATGCGTCGGATGACCGAGCGGGATCTCACGCGGCGGCGTCAATCCGTCCTGTGATTCCACGACCAGTTTGTACTCGCCGGATTTATCGCTGAAGTACGACACGTACTTGCCATCGGGCGACCATGCCGGATCGCGTTCCGCCGAGGCGCTCGAGTGCGAGAGATTTCTGACGTCCCCTTTTTCCGCCGGAATGGTGAAGATCTCGCCCCGCGCTTCGACGAGCGCGCGCTTCCCGGTCGGCGACAGCGCCAGGTTCGTCATCCGACTGGTCACGTCCTCCCACCTGGGCATCATCCACGGGAAGTCGCCGTTCGCGGTGATGTTCACGACGTGTTCCTGGCCGGATTTCGGATCGAGTTCGTGAATATAGCCGGCCTGCTCGAACACCACGGCGCCCGCGCCGGAATCCATCGTCTTGACGTCGAAGTCGTCGAACTTCGTCACTTGCGTGAGCTGCTTTGTCTGCGGATCGAACGACCACACGTTCGCGACGCCGTCGCGATCGGAGATGAAGAACACGGTCTCACCAACCCAGACCGGGTCCACGTCTTTCGAATCGGTCCAGGGCGGGGTGACGACGTCCCACGTTTTCGTGTCCGCGATCCAGATCGGGCGGTTCTGGCCGCCGCGGTAGTTCCGGCGCTCCTCGTCCCACGAGTTGTTCATGCGGAAGGCGATGTGACTTCCGTCGGGCGAAAACTTCCCTTGATAAGCCCGCGGAAGCGGCAGGGGCTCCTCAATCCCGCCGGTCGCCGGCACGGTCCAGAACCGCGGCGCGCCTGTTGGCGCCGCCGTGGCGCGCGAGGACGCGAAGACCACCGACTTGCCATCCGGTGTCCAGCCCTGCACCGCGTCCGCACCGGGATGCCACGTCAGCCGCTTCGGCTCGCCGCCTTCGGCTGGGACGACGTAGACGTCGACGTTGCCTGCGTATTCGCCGCTGAACGCAATCGACGTCCCGTCAGGCGAGAAATGCGGGTTCGTCGTCTGTCCCTGGAAGCTGGTGAGACGCCGCGCGGCGCCGCCGCCGCGGTCGACGATCCACAGATTGTTTGCGTAGGCGAACGCGATTTGCGTCGCGCTGACCGTTGGCATGCGCAGCAGCCGCGTCGCTGCGCCATTGGCGGCAGGCCGGGGAACGAAAACGCCGGCCGACCACAGCAGGCCGGCAAGGCAGAAGAGGAATCGTCGCACAACGCCTCCAGAAAGATGGGCGCATGCTACCACCGGAGTGCCCCCGCGGTTGGCAGTTGCGGCGTTGTGTAGTTAACTTCATGGAGCTGCATGTCATCGACCAGCTCCCAGGGCGCCCGGATCGCACGGATCGCCGCAGCCGTACTCGCAGTCGTCCTGCTCGTGTATCTGGGCGGGATTGGTTATCTGATCGCAGGCGAGACGTCGATCGTCTTTCGCGCGGACGTCGCGGGGGGATCGCTCCGGCCGGCCGCACCATTCGAGCAGGTCGAAGGGCGGCGCGACGACGGCAGCAGGCAGGTGACGTGGATCATGCGCCAGCCGGGAGCAGGCGACGCGCCGTGGGTCGTCTTCCTGCACGGCAATGGCGCGCCGATTTCAGCGCGGCTGAATATCCTGCACTACGAACGGCTGCGTCAGCTCGGGCTCAACGTCATCGCACCGGAGTACCGCGGCTACGCCGGCACGGGCGGCGTGCCGAGCGAGGCAGGGGTCGAACGCGACGGGCTGAGCGCGTACGAGTACCTGGTGCGCGACCTGCACGTCGCGCCAGCGCACATCGTCATCTTCGGGTGGTCGCTGGGATCGGCGGTGGCGGTCGACGTCGCCGCTCACGTACCCGAAGCGGCTGTGATCCTCGAAGGGGCGCCCTCGTCTCTCGTCGACATCGGCCGCATCCGCTACCCGTTTTTTCCCATCCGGCTGCTGATGCGGAACCCGTTCGACTCGGTCACGAAGATCGGCCGCGTCCACGCGCCCGTGCTCTTCCTGCACAGCCCCGAAGACGCGGTCGTCCCGATTACCGAAGGGCGCCGGCTGTTCGCCGCCGCGCACGATCCGAAGGAATTCGTAGAGGTACAGGGCGGCCACGTCTACGCCGTGGAGCGCGACCCGCAGTTCTTTTCCTACGTCCGCTCGTTCCTGGCTGATCGCGGCCTCCTCCGCTAGCCGGCGGTGCTTATGCGGCTACGGCCTGCTCGGAGGGACGCCGCCTTTCGTTTCCGGCAGCGTCCGCAGGTAGGCGATGAGGTTAGAGATCTCGGCCGGGCTCAGCGGCGGGTTCAGGGTCTTCACGAAGGACGACATCGGCATCGGCGGTTTCTTCGGCAGCGACTTCTCCATCTTCGCGGGGTCGGTCAGCCACTCCCGAATATCGGCGTCCGACATCTTGCCGACGACGTCGCCGAGCACGGTGGACATCTTGCCCCCCGTTGCGTCGTCTTTGGTGGTCTTGTGGCAGACACCGCACTTCCGCTCCACGAACGTGGTCTTCCCCTTGGCGGCGTCGCCGTGGCCTTGTGCGGCCAAGCCCAGTCCCGAGAGCGCGATTCCGACTGCTGTCACGATGAGCGTCCGCATTCGATGTCCTCCTGACGGGTCCTTAGAAAGCAATGACATATGACACCCCGATGACGTGCACGCCGTAGTTGAAGGGGGTTTCCTGGGTCGGTAGGACGCCGCTTGGGGTCCCGTTGCCGATCTGCATTCCATCGTAAGCCCAGTCTGCCGATCGCATACGCATGTAGTCGTAAACGATCCGCAGCGATTGCCTGCTGCGCACGGCGTAGGTACCGTTCAGCCTCAAGTCGAGGGTGTCTGTGCGGACGACGGGCAGGGGCGACGCTGGAATCAGGTAGGCCGCGATCGTGCCAGCTGGGGCGCCGGGCAAGGCCAGCGGGTTGTTGACCCACGTCCCGCCGGTGACGTCGTTGGTGGAACGAGCCCTGGCATAAATGACGTCGCCGCCGCCCGTCACCTTGTCGGTTTTTTTCGCGACGGAGAATCCCAGCGTATGGATGCGGTCGCGCATCAGCGCTGACCAATCGAGGCACGGGTCCAGCTTGTTGTTGTTATTGCGCTGCTGCAACGTCGTGAACGCGTCGCAGCTGTTGCCGGACAGCGATGTGAATCCGTTGAGGCTGGCCGTGTTGTTGTTGCCGGTATACGTGTTGCCGTCGGTGAGCGATCGCCGGCGCTCGAACGTATAGAACGCCGACGCGGTGACCCCGTCGGGAAGGGCGTACGTGGCATCGAGGTTCACGTCGTAGCCTGTACTGCTCTGCAGGCCGTACTGCGCGTCCACGTAATCGTCTGCAGTCAGATCGAGTCCCCCTTTGAGAGACAACGGTCGGTTGCCTGCCAGTCTATCGCGGAGCGCAGCCGGTTGCGGTTGCGGTCGGACACGTAGTAGCGCCGAAACCCGCGGATCTCGCTGATGCGATTGTTGTTGGCGTAGGCGGCGTTCGCGAGGGCATTGTTGCTGGGGAAGAACACGTTCATGCGGCGCCGGGCGGCTGCTCGGCCCGCGCCGCGGCGGGGGGCTGCGCAGCCGGCGATTGCTCGGCGCGTGTCACCGTGGCCCAGAAGCCACCGACAAACAGTGCGCAGGCTCCGACGACAGGCCCCAGACGCTTCATCATGCTTCCCCCGACGGCGGCAGCCGCCGCTCCGTAGCGATTACGATCGGCACGCCTACAAGCCTCCGTCGGACGGCAGCCGGCGGATTTTCACCCAGAGCGTGACCAGAAATCCCAGAATCAGCAGCGTCGCGACCGCGAGTCCGTTCCGTCGATACTGCAGGTCGGCGAGCGCCGCATTGCCGATCGACTCGGCCTTCGTCGCGTCCGCGATACCTTTCGTCAAAGTCGCAGAGATAGGCGTGCTGGCGAACGCATGGACGCTCACGCGTGCGAGGATCTGGTCTTCGCGCGCGTCTCGAAGCGCCAGGCGTCCGTCATCCACCAGCATCCCGGCGCGGGCCGCCCGATCGAGCACCGCGTTCGCGCGGTCGATGCGGGTGGTCAGATCCGACAGCCCCGTCTGCATCGCCGTGATCACCGCAACGCCTTTCATCTGATCGTTGTGACACGTCGCGCAGAGAGCCGGCTCATTCAAGCCAATCAGGCTGTCGGAGGGCTTCAGGATCTTGTGGTTGCCGTGGCACGTCACGCATTCGCCCTGGCCCAGGAGATCGAAGATCGGCTTTTTCGGGCTCTTGGCGAACAGCTCCGCCTCGCGCACGTGGCATTGCGAGCAGACCAGGGCGACCGAGGTAATTCCGGGCGGTGCGGCGCCGTGGCCGCCATGGCAGGTGCTGCACGTCGGTGCCGATGTGTCGCCGCGCGTGAGCAGCGCCGCCGCGTGCACGCTCGCCTTCCAGTCCTCCGGCGGATTGTCCTCGTGACCGAACCTGGCCATGCGCACATGGTCGGAGTGGCAGCGGGCGCACGTCGCGGCCACGTTCATCGCCGCGACGGGGGATCGCGTATCCGCGACCGCGCGGATGCCGTGCGCGCCATGGCAGTCGGAGCACGTTGCGACCAGGGTGTTGCCGCTCGACATCTGCTTGCCGTGCGTGCTGGTGAGGTACTGCTGATACTCGTCGACCCGCACCTGCGGGCTGAATCGCTTCATGTACTCCGCGTTGGAGTGGCACGTGGCACACAACGGCGCGACTGCCGCGCGCGCAATCGGGGCGTACGGCGGTCCGCCGGCGGTGTGACACGCCGTGCAGGTGATCCCGGCCTTCGCGTGCACGTCGTCGCGGAACAGATCCTGCGGAGCGGGGGATGCAGGCGCCTGCGCGAGCGGCCGCGCCGACGCGACGACGAGCCACAGCCAGCTGACCGCCGCGATCCCTCGGCGGATCGTCACGCCGTTCCTCCACGCAGCGCGAGCGCCGTCATCGCGACCATGAAGATCAGGGCGATGGTCGCAAGCACCTTGATGATCCGCCGCGAGCGTGCGGTGTTCGGGTCGAGGAAGGGGAGCAGGATCAGCGCGAGCACGCCGATGTTCACCGGCACGAGGACGAGAAGCTCGCCGCTCATGCCGAAAAACGTGGCCGGTGCATATTTGAGCGCCTGGAACATCCACAGGAAGTACCACTCCGGCCGGATGCCGGCCGGCGCAGACGCAAACACGTTGGCTTTGCGGCCAAGCTCCCACGGCAGGAAGGCCGACAGCCCCGCCAGCAGCGCCAGCGCCACGGTCCAGCCAAACAGCTCCCGCAGCATGAAATGCGGGACGAACGGCATGCTCGGTCCCGGCTTGCCTGTGCGTTCGACGCGCCCTTCCTCGCTCGGCGACACGCTCATCCCGTGGTATTGGATGAGCGCGATATGGATGGCGAGCAATGCGGTCGTCAGAGCCGGCAGGATTGCGACGTGCACGCCGAAAAATCGCGTCAGCGTGGCACCTGTCACATCCCTTCCCCCCCTCATGAAGTAGACGAGATGGTCACCGATCCCGGGCAGCACGGCGGGCATGTTGGTGCCGACCCGCGTCGCAAAGAACGCCAGCTCGTTCCACGGCAGCAGGTACCCGCTGAATCCGAACGCGAACACGATGAAGAACACCAGTACGCCGGACAGCCACGTGACCTCGCGCGGCTTCCGGTACGCGTGCAGATAAATCACGCTGAACAGGTGGGCAAACGCAGCGCCGATCATCAGGTTGGCCGACCACGCATGAATAGAGCGCACGAGCCAGCCAAACGGCACGCTGGTCATGATGAACGACACGCTCTCGTAGGCTTCCGACGCGCTCGGCCGGTAATAGAGCAGGAGGAGCGCGCCGGTGACGACCTGGACGCCGAAGAAGAACAGCGTCATACCCCCGAGGAAGTAGAACGCGGAATAGCGGTGCCGGGGGACGGACTTGTGATCGATCGCCTCCTGGACCGCGACGAGCGGCGTCCGCTCTTCGAGCCAGGTGCGTACCGACATGTCTAGGCTTTCCGCGACAGAAAGATTTCGTCGCCCTTCACGTTGACGACGTAGGACGTCAGCGGCCGCGGTGGAGGACCAGAGACATTGCGTCCGGTGAGGTCGTAGTGTCCGTTATGGCACGCACACCAGATCTGGTGCAGATCGTCGCGATACTGGACGGTACAGGAAAGATGCGTGCAGACGGCCGTGAAGGCCCGCAGCTCGCCGCCTGCCAGCCTGATCACGATCGCCGGTTCGGCGCCGAACGGCACGACGCGGCCGCTGTTGGGCAGGAGCGACGACGCCTTGCCCGCGCTCACCTCTTGGGTGCTGTCTTCGGCGACCTCCGGCGGGCTGAGAAACCGCAGGATGGGATAGACCACCGACGCCACGACGCCGACGCCCCAGATCCCGAGCAACCAGCCGAGCAGATCCCTGCGGCTGCTTCCAGAGCGAAGCCGTGATGGAGTGGGAGATGTGTGAACCGTCGGATCAGTCGTAAAGCACTACCGCCCGCGACGCCGGCAGTCTCGCAGATGATGACGCGGTTTGCAAGTCATATACGACCAGCCGAGTCGCCGCTCACAGTCATTCGTCGTCGCGCGCCGACCGCTCGCGTTTTGACATTCGCGCCGAGCAACGACCCGAAGCGAAACCAGGATTTCCAGATCTACCTGGTCGACGGGTACATGCACCGCGTGTACGACGAGTTGAACGGACCGCTCACCGACGCGATCGCCCCGATCCCGCGTCGGTGAGTGTTCGCGAGTGCGATCCCGAAGCGCGACCTCTCAGGGCTTCATCACCACCTTCAGGCACTCGTCTTCCTTGTCCCGGAAGATGTCGTAGCCCGTCGCCGCATCGTTCAGGTTGAGGCGATGCGTGATGATGAACCGCGGGTCGACGTCGCCCGCTTCGATCCGCTCGAGCAGCGGCCGCATGTAACGATGCACGTGGGTCTGGCCGCTCTTGATGGTGAGCGACCGGTTCACGATCGCGCCGATCGGGAACTTGTCCATGAAGCCGCCGTAGACGCCGGCAACGGAGACATGGCCGCCGTTGCGCACGCACATGATTGCCTGCCGCAGCGCCGCGCCGCGCTCCGTCTCCATCATCAACACCGTCTTCGCCTTGTCGTAGATGTGCCACGCGTTCGCGGCGTGTGCTTCCATCCCGACGGCGTCGATGCAGGAATCCGCTCCGCGTCCGCCGGTCATTTCGCGGATCGCATCCCAGACGTCGGTCTCCTCGTAGTTGATCGTCTCGGCGCCGGCGCGCTCGCGCGCAATCCGCATCCGGTACTCGAAACGATCGATCGCGATGACCCGCTCGGCGCCCAGCATGTAGGCACTCTTGATCGCAAACTGCCCCACGGGACCGCATCCCCAGACGGCGACGATGTCGCCGGGCTGAATGTTGCAGTTCTCGGCCGCCATGTACCCCGTCGGCAGGATGTCGGACAGAAACAACACCTGCTCGTCCTCGAGGTGATCGGGCACCTTCAGCGGTCCGACGTCCGCAAACGGGACCCGGACGTACTCCGCCTGTCCGCCGGCGTAGCCGCCGAGCATGTGGGAGTAGCCAAAGATGCCGCAGGGCGAATAGCCCCACAGCTGCTCGGCCATGCTCGCATTCGGGTTCGAGTTCTCGCAGAGCGAGTACATCTCGCGCTCGCACATGTTGCAGTGCCCGCACGCGATCGGAAACGGCACGACGACCCGGTCGCCCACGCGAAGGTTGCTCACCGCTTCGCCGGTTTCCACGACTTCGCCCATGAACTCGTGGCCGAGCACATCGCCGCGCTGCATCGTCGGGATGAAGCCGTCGTACAGGTGCACGTCGGAACCGCAGATCGCGGTACTCGTCACGCGCACGATGGCGTCGCGCGGATTCAGGATCTGAGGATCCGGAACACTCCGGACCTGAATGTTGTGAGTTCCCATCCAGCAAGTTGCTCTCATCGGCGTCCTCCTGCGGCGCGGCGCGCCGCAGAGGGCTGCGCTGGGTGAAACACGCTCGAACTGCCTGGCGTCTGGGAGATTTCGCCCGTCTCGATCAGGCTCTTCACGCGCCGCAGGTCCTCGTGCAACTGCTGCTCCGGCTCTTCGCCGAACAGCTTCGCAAACCACTTGGCGGCCCTGCCGCCGGGCGGGTCGTACTGCAGGCGGACGCGCAGCTCGGTCCCTCGATCACCGGGTGCGGGCCGGAATTCCACAGTGCCGCTGTTGGAGACGTCGGCGCGATCGAGCGAACGCCAGGAGATGCGCTGCGGCGTATCCTCGATCATTTCCGCGTCCCAACCGATACGCATGCCGGCGGGGCCGCGCGCAACCCAGTGCGACATGCGTCCGCCGAGCGGTTCGACCGATTCGAGATGCCGCATGAACCGCGGCAGATTATCCAGTTGACGCCAGAAGCTGTACACCTCATCGGGCTGTGCATTGATCGTGAACGTCTTCGACACGCGGATGCTCGTACGCTGACGCGGGCGCATCCGAGTCACCCTGTCCTGTCCGTTCGTCTGGCTGAGCCCGCGCGCCGCAATGACGTCGGCAACCATCACACCCGCTACCGACGCCATTCCCAGCGCCAGCTTGCGGACGTCCGTCCCGTCATTCCGGCGGATCGCGGCGCTCATCGTTGCGAGATCCAGAACGTCTCCAGCGGCCCGCGTCCAGAGCCACTCCGCATCGTCGGCGCCCGACCCGAGTATGGCGACGCCGTTGGCCAACTCGCGCGCGCCATAAGCCCGCAGCAGCCGGCGCGCCGCCTCGTCATCGCGCACGCCTATCAGTCGAGCCACCGATGCGGGCGCCGCCAGCTCCGCGAGGCCCAAACCGATGCTGAACCAGCCCAGCCCTTTGGCCAGGGTGCTGTCAGCGTTCCGTTGCTGTGCTCCCATTGATGCTCCTTACAGATGCAAGCGTTCGGGTGAAGACGTGCAATGCGCGATCCGTCGGGAGGCCGTAGAGAGGGAGTTAACTAAGAGGCCACGGAGGCCACGGAGATATTTTGGGTTGGCACACGGAGCAAAGGCAGGAGGCCACGGAGCTATCGAGCTTAGCAGACAGAGCGAAGGCCGGAGGACACGGAGCTATCGGGCTTAGCACACGAAGCGAGGCCGGAGGCCACGGAACTATCGGGCTTAGCGCACGGAGCAAAGGCTGGACGCCACGGAGCTATCGGGCTTAGCTGTATTAGCACACGGAGCGAAACGCCGGCGGACATGGAGACAGGCTCTGTCATGCTTTTACGTCCGTGCGCGAGTCGCTCGGTCTCACTCGTGTCTGACAAAAAGCCCTCCGTGTCCTCCGTGGCCTCTTAGTGTTCTACGGGCTCGCTTGTCAATCGCTCCTCGGTCCCTGCCCGACCCGCTCTCTCCCGCTTCGTGTCTGAACAAAAACCCTCCGTGCCCTCCGTGGCCTCTTAGTTGATCGTTCTCGACGGCCTTCTCAATCGTTTCTCGACGGCCTTTCTCAATCGCTCCCTACGGCCTTCACCGCGCTCCGATCGAGCGACGCGATGGTTGGGCGGCCCGCGAGCGCCATCGCGAGGCGGAGTTCGTCCCGCAGCATCCCCAGGACGGCGGTGACACCCGCCTGGCCGTCGGCGGCGAGTCCCCAGAGATACGCACGGCCGATCAATACCGCGCGGGCGCCGAGGGCGAGGGCCTTGAGTACGTCGGTGCCGCGGCGTATGCCGCCGTCCATCAGGACCTCCGCGCGGCCTTCCACCGCATCGACGACTTCCGGCAGCGCGACAATGGATGGCGTCGCGTCGTCGAGCTGACGTCCGCCGTGATTGGAGACGATGACGCCGGCCGCGCCGTGTTCGACGGCGAGCCGCGCATCTTCGGCCGTGAGGATCCCCTTCAGCAGAATCGGCAGGCTCGTCAGCGATCGCAGCCATGCGACCGACTCCCACGTCAGCGATGCATCGAAGAGATCGTGGACGTATGCGCTGAAGGACGACTGCGCGCCCCAGCGCGACGCGTCCGTTTTGATCGAGTCGAAGTTGGCCAGCGCGAAGTGCCTGGGCAGGGCGAAGTGGTTCCGGACGTCGCGCTCCCGCCGGCCGAGCATCGGCGTGTCGACGGTGAGAACCAGCGCACGAAACCCGGCTCGTTCGGCCCTGGCGACGAGCTCTTTCGTCACCTCCCGATCCTTGTAGACATAGAGCTGGAACCACAGAGCGCCGGTGGCCGCGGCGGCGATCTCTTCGAGTGTGCACGTGGACAGCGTGCTTGCGACCATGATCGTGCGGGCGTTGCCAGCCGCGCGGGCGGCGGCGCATTCGCCGTCGGCATGCGCCAGGCGATTGAACGCCGTCGGCGCCAGCATGATCGGCATCGCGATCGACTCGCCGAGGACCCGCACATCGATTTCGACGTGGCTCACGTCGACGAGCACGCGCGGGCGGATCAGGATGCGGTTGAATGCCTCCCGATTCGCCGCGAGCGTCCGCTCGTCGCAGGCGGCACCGGCGTAGTACTCGAACGCCGAGTGTTCCATCCGCTCGCGCGCCACCGCTTCGAACTCGTTGACGTTAACTCTGTCCATGTTCGACCTGTGCGGTCAGCGTTACTGGCGGGGCCGCAGCATCTTCTCCAGATAATCGGTGACCGCAGCACCCACGATCTGCCAGCTGTGGAACCGCAGGAAATCGTGGATGTCGTCGGCAATGACGAGCGATTCGACCTTCACGCCATTTTCGCGCAGCCGCTGCTCGAGGTCGACGGTCTGATGGAAGTCGACGTTGCGATCGTCGTCACCGTGGATCAGCAGAACGGGCGACGTCCACGTCTTGACGGCTGAAATCGGCGATGACTCGTAGCTCACGCGCTCGACGCGGCGCACGTCGTCTTCAGTAATCCCGTCGCCCATGAACGCCGGCTTGAGGTCGGCTGGCGGACCGGGGCGCCAGTCCCAGTTGTGCACGCCGTGGATGTCGACGCCGGCGGCGAAGACGTCCGAATTCCGCCCGAGCGCAAGCGCCGTGAGAAATCCGCCATACGACCCGCCCCAAATGCCGATTCGCTGGCCATCGACGTCGTCTCTCCCTTGGAGATAGTGAGCCCCGGCGAGGACGTCGAGGTATTCGGACGCGCCGCGCGGCCCACCATTCTGTGGACGATGGAATGCGTAGCCGTAGCCGATACCCAGGCGGTAATTGACGGAAAGGACGATGAACCCGCGGCTGGCCAGGTACTGGTTCACCGCGTAATCGTGGGAGTAGTAGCCCATGTAGTGCCAGCCGAGCAGCATCTGCCGAGGCGGGCCGCCGTGCACGTAAATCAGCGCCGCACGCCTGGCGGGACCCGACGCGCTCCTGAAGAGTTGCCCGTGCACTTCGAGTCCATCGCTCGACTTGAACACCACCTGCTGTGGAGTCACCAGCGCGGCAGCGGGAAAGTCTGCGGCAATGCGATCGCCTCCCAGCTTGCGCGGCGCGCCTCCTGCGAGCGGCTGTACCACGGGCAGCGGCGTATGCTGCGCGTCCGACTGCAGGTACGCGATGAACCTGCCGTCGGACGTCACGACGGGCGACCATTCGATCGTTGCGCCGGACGTGAGCGGCGTCGAGGACGGTGCGTCGACTGAGACGCGGAACAGGTGACGGCGATCGATGTCGACCGGATCCTGCCCCGTGTTGGCGCTGTAGACGATCGCGCCGTGGTCCGGCGTGAGCGCCGCGTGCTCCACCATGAAGTGTCCCGGCGTGAGCAGCGTCGCAGAGCCGCCGGCGGAGGGCACCGAATAAAGGTGCGGCCACCCGTCCTGATATCCCATGAACACGATGCGGTCGTGCGCCGCCCATGACGGCGACAGGTTGCCCGCGATCTCCGGCATGCCGTCGGTCATCGCGCCGCCGCTGTGCCACGCCTCGTGCGCTGACCCCGTCGACGTCTCACCCACCCACAGACTCCACGGCTGCGGGCGCGGCTCGAGCGTTGGAACGCCGCCGGCACCGGGCCGGCGCACGAACAGCACGCGAGAACCATCGGTCGACCACGCGGGGCTGCTGTCGCGGGATGTCGATGGGGCGAGATACCGGAGCGGCCGATCCATGCCGGCGAACAGCGCGATGAAGCTGTGGTCGCCTCGGTCAGAGACGAACGCGAGCGTGCCGCCATCGGGGGACCACACGGGGGCTTCACTGCGGCCGCGGGCGAAAACTGGTTCCGGCGGCTTGGATCCATCGAGCGGCGCAATCCAGAGTTTGCCGTCGTGCGTAAACGCCACGCGCGACGTCTTCGTCGTCACGGCGGGTTCGTCGCCCTCGGCAATCAGCTTGGGAGCGCTGCCGCCGGCGGCGGGGACGGCCCAGACCTGCATCTTTCCCTGCACAGGGCTGCTCGTCGGATCCGGCATCAGGTTGCCTTCGGCCGGCCAGTTCGATCCGTGGGCGCCTCCGCGGACATACACGAGCATGCTGCCGTCCTCGGAGAACGCGAGACCGGTCAGCTCCTGTCCGTCATCCGCGTCGTAGGGCGTCACCTTGCGCGGCGTGAACTCCGGCGCGTCAGCCACGTAAATGTTGCGCACTCCCCGCTCTTCCAGCGTCCACGCGATGCGGCCGGCGGCGGGCGCCGCGACGAGGTTGTCCGGAAACGGGTAGTTCATCACCTGGTCGAGCGTGAAGCCGGCAGTCGGCGATTGCGCGCCAAGACCCGGCGGCGCGGCACACACCAGGAGGGCGGCCATGAAGAAAACACGCCTCATGGCGCTGGATTATACAAATTGGTGAGTTGGCGCGTTGGTGAATTGGTGAGTTAGGGGTAACTCACCAATTGCTCGTCAGCGCTCGCTGCGCCGGTCGCCGCGGCCGTCCGTGGGGGTGAGGTCGAAGTCGAAGCCGGCATCCGGATCTGTATTGATGTCGCTGACCTCTTGTTCGAAATTACGTCCTGGCTCGTCCGATTCCGAGCGTGTGAGATCGTCTTTTGCCGGGAGGGGCTCGCGGGACGGGCGCTGTTCCTTGTCGATCTGTGGCGGCATCTCCACCTCCTCATTCATCAGCCGGCGACCTGATGCAAGAATGGTGTAATGTCAGCGTCAGTCCTTTCCTGATGAGCACGATCCTGGAGCATCTTCCCGCCGGCGAAAAAGTCGGCATTGCCTTTTCCGGCGGGCTGGATACGAGCGCGGCGATTCACTGGATGCGGCTGCGCGGGGCCATGCCTTTCGCGTATACGGCGAATCTTGGACAGCCCGACGAACCCGACTACGACGACATCCCGCGGCGCGCGCGCCAGTATGGCGCGGAGCAGGCGCGCCTCATCGACTGCCGCGCGCAGCTCGTCGCAGAGGGGCTGGCCGTCCTTCAGTGCGGCGCTTTTCATATCTCCACGGCCGGCGTTCCCTACTTCAATACGACGCCGATCGGCCGCGCCGTCACGGGCACCATGCTCGTCGGCGCAATGAAGGAAGACGACGTCAACATCTGGGGCGACGGCAGCACGTTCAAGGGCAACGATATCGAGCGCTTCTACCGCTACGGCCTCCTCGCGAATCCCGCGCTCAAGATCTACAAGCCCTGGCTCGATCAGCAGTTCATCGACGAACTCGGCGGCCGCGCCGAGATGTCGGCGTACATGGCCCGCGCAGGATTCGAGTACCGCATGAGCGCCGAGAAGGCGTATTCGACGGATTCGAACATCCTCGGGGCGACGCACGAAGCCAAGGACCTCGAGCGCCTCGACGCGGGCATCACCATCGTCGAGCCGATCATGGGGGTGGCGTCGTGGCGCGAGGATGTCGCGGTCAGGCGCGAGCAGGTCGCGATCCGCTTTGAGGAGGGTCATCCCGTCGCGCTCAACGGAATCGAATTCAGGAACGACGTCGATCTGATGCTGGAGGCGAACGCCATCGGCGGGCGCCACGGCCTCGGCATGAGCGATCAGATCGAGAACCGAATCATCGAAGCGAAGAGCCGCGGGATTTATGAAGCTCCCGGCATGGCGCTGCTCTTCATCGGATACGAGCGCCTCGTCACCGGCATTCACAACGAGGACACGATCGAGCAGTACCGCGACAACGGGCGGCGACTCGGGCGCCTGCTGTACCAGGGGCGCTGGTTCGATCCGCAGGCGATGATGCTTCGCGACACGGCGCAGCGCTGGGTCGCCCGCGCGATCACCGGCAGCGTGACGGTCGAGCTGCGCCGCGGAAACGATTACTCCATCCTGAATACGGAGTCGCCCAATCTCACGTACAAACCCGAGCGGCTGACGATGGAGAAAGGGGCTTCGGCATTCACGCCGCAGGATCGCATCGGTCAGTTGACGATGCGCAATCTCGACATCACCGATACGCGCGAGAAGCTCTTCACGTACGTCGCCGCCGGTGTGCTCGCGCCGTTGAGCGGCTCCGCGCTGCCGCACCTGCCCGAACCGCGGGAATCGCCCGAGGAGTAACGCGATGATCCATCGATGCGGGCTACTGGCGGGTTGCGCGCTTGCGATCCTGCTCGTCGCGTGCGGCGGCGGCAGCAGTTCGACGCCTTCATCGCCTACCCCGACGCCAGTGCCGTCCTCGACCGCGTGCCTCGCCATCGGATCGACGGGTGGCTCAGGAGCCACGGCCATCGTGAACGGCGCCGATTGCTCGCGCGACAGCGGCTCGGTCGTCCTCCTCAATCTTCAGGATGCGAGCCAGTTCCCGCTGGCGCAGTGCTCAGCGACGGTCATCGCCCCGCGTGCCGTGCTGACCGCGGCCCATTGCATTCCCGGTGCGGTAAGCGCGCTGATCTTCACCGGATCCTTCCCCCAGGTGCTTGCCACTCACCTTGCCGCACATCCCGGCTACAACGAAAGCGCCGGCAGCGCTTTCGACGTTGCCGTCATCACCTCCGATAGTGATCTCGGGCGGCCGCCGATTCCACTGCTGACGAGCCGCGACGCGCGGGTCGGCGAGGCGGCCGTCATCGGCGGCTGGGGCAAGAATTCGAGCGATGTATCAGGCACGCTCCGCGCCGGCAACACGACCATAAGCGTCGTCACGGCCAACGTCCTGCAGACGCAGTTCAGTACGTCGTCGGCGTTCGTCTGCCAGGGAGATTCGGGTGGTCCCATCCTCGTCCAGGAAGCCGGCACGTGGGCCATCGCAGGCGTGATCTCGGCCAACACCAATACCGCGTGCAACACGGGAAACAACTTCTACGCTGCCATTCGAAATTCGAGCGTGATGTCTTTCATCCTCAGCCACGTGCCGGATGCCGCGCAACGCTGACGAGGCGACGGGGGTGGGTCGATAGTTGCTAGAGTGAAAGTGCGGCTGCGGCCGTAAAGCTCATGCTCCACGAGGCGCCGAACTATTGGCTGTCGCGCTGGCTGTTCGAGCGAGGGCTCGCGGTCATTTATCTCATCGCCTTCCTGGTCGCAGTCAACCAGTTCGTTCCACTCGTCGGCGAGCGGGGGCTGCTCCCCGCCGTCCGGTTCGTTCGGGAAGTCCCCTTCCGCTACTCCCCCAGCGTGTTCTACTGGTGGACGAGCGACCAGGCGTTTCGCATCGCCGCCTGGATCGGTGTCGCTTTGTCGTTCGTCGCGCTGACGGGCGTCGCTGCCCGCTATGGTGCGGTTCCCTCCGCGATCGTATGGACGGCGCTATACGTCCTGTATCTGTCGTTCATCAACGTTGGCCAGACGTTCTACGGCTTCGGGTGGGAATCGCTGCTGGTCGAGGCGGGATTCTTCACGATCTTCGCCGGAGCCAGTTTCACGGCACCCGCGACGCTGCTCAACTGGATCTATCGCTGGACGCTGTTTCGATTGATGTTCGGCGCCGGACTGATCAAGCTCAGGGGGGACGCGTGCTGGCGCAACCTGACGTGTCTCGACTACTTTTTCGAGACCCAGCCAATGCCGAACGGACTGAGCTGGTACATACATCACCTGCCAAGAGGGGTCCTTCACGGCGGCGTGGCCTTCAACCACTTCGTCGAGTTGATCGTTCCCTTCGGATTCTTCCTCCCGCAGCCGTACGCCGGCATCGCGGGACTCTTTACGATCGTCTTTCAACTCACCCTGATCGCAGGCGGCAACCTGTCGTGGTTGAACTGGGTGACGATCGTGCTCGCGTTCACCACGCTCGACGATCGCTTCCTGCGGTGGCTGCCCGTGTCCCCACCGCCGCTGCACGCCGTGGGCAACGCTCAGAAGGCCGCGACGGCAGCGCTCGCCGTCGTCGTCGCGCTTCTCAGCATCGCACCGACGATGAACATGCTTTCGTCGCGGCAGGTGATGAACACGTCGTTCAACCCGCTCCAAATCGTCAACACCTATGGCGCGTTCGGGAGCGTCACGCAGGAGCGGTACGAGATCGTGATTGAAGGGACCGCGGACGACGCCGTGACCAGCGCGACCTCGTGGCGCGAGTACGAGTTCAAGGGAAAGCCCGGCGATCCCGCGTATCCCCCTCCGCAAATCGCGCCGTATCATCTGCGGCTGGACTGGTTGATGTGGTTTGCCGCAATGGGGACGCCATCGGAGTACCCGTGGTTTTCCGAGTTGATGCTCGAGCTGCTGCAGGGGGACCCTGGCGTACTCGGGCTGCTGCGATCGAATCCCTTTCCCGATCGTCCGCCGACCTGGATCCGCGCGCGGCTCTACCTCTATCACTTCACGACGCCGGAGGAACATCGAGCCACGGGACGCTGGTGGGACCGGCGCCTTGTCTCAGAGTACTTTCCCGCCGTTCGCCTGAAATCGTGAGACGGGACCGGCATCGCAGTACACTGTGAAGACGCCGCACGGGCGTCGGTCACTGCCATGACTGGCTTCGGATGCTCCTGCCTCACGATCCTGACCGCGTGGACGGCGCTTGCCGTCACGGCGGGGGCGCAGGGTCCGATCATCCAGCAGCGCAAGCCGCTTCGATCGACCGTCGAACTGACTGTGGTGACCGCGACCGTCCGGAACGCCGACGGTCAGCTCGTGCCGGGCCTTCCAAAGGAAGACTTCGAAGTGTACGAAGACGGCGTCCAGCAGCCGATCGCCCAATTCACCAACGAACGCGTGCCGATCGGACTCGGACTGCTCCTCGACATCAGCGACAGCATGTTCGGCCGGCGCCTGCAGGACGCGCGGAGTGCGGTGGAGCGTTTTCTGCTGGAGCTGCTCGCGCCGACCGACGAGTTCTTCCTGATGGCATTCAATCACGAGCCGCGCCAGCTCACCGGATGGACGGCGGAGCCGGGACGAGTGCGCAACGCGCTCGAGCAGCTGCGGCCGACGGGCGCGACGGCGATCTACGATGCCGTCAAGGCGGCGCTCCCCACCATCGCCATGCGCTCGCGTGAACGGGCAGCGCTCGTCATCATCTCGGACGGCGCCGACACGGCGAGCGACACCTCGCTGTACGATTTGCGGACCGATCTGCTGCGCACTGACGCGTTCATCTTCGCCATCGCCATCGACTCGCCCAAGGAGCAGCCGATCAACACCCGCGTCAATCCGGAAGCGCTCGCCGAAGTCACGAATCAGACGGGCGGTCACACCGACGTCGTCCGCGACTCGGCAGATCTGGATGTCGCGACACAGAAGATTGCCGACGAGTTGAACAGCCAGTATGTGATCGGCTACGCGTCTCCCCATCCCGGCGACGGCAAATACCACAGTATCCGGGTCCGCGTGACGCTGCCGGGCTACCGCGTCCGCGCGCGGAACGGCTACGTGGCGGTCGGATCCTAGCTCACTGACAGTCCGCCGACACGCCGAGGAATGCCGATCAGAGCAGCCGCGAACGACACGCAGGGCCGCGCGCGACTCGCCATCGACCTCGTCACAACGATCCTGATCCTCGGCGGCGACACGCTCTGGTGGTTCCTGACCGGCGGCCGCGCCGAATTCCTCAACATCTCCCCGCTGCTCTGGACCGGCATCGTGCTGCTCGTGGTCCGGCACGCCGTCTGGCCGCGTCCGACAATCGTCCACGTGCTCTGGACACGGGCGTTCGCCAGTTCGCGGCCTGCCCCCGTGTCGCGAATCGTCTCGCTCGCGGTGATCACGCGCGCGACGGTGCTTGCCGTGGGACTCGCGGCGTCCCTGACGTATCCCGGCAGGCTGGCGGTGCTGCCCCGGGTTGCCGCAGCGGAATGGCAGAACCTTCCCGCGCGCTGGGATGCCTTCTGGTATGTCGGCATCGCGCGGCACGGCTATCACCGTGAGAAGGGGAAGGAAAACGGACAGGAGGACTACGCGTTCTTTCCCGCGTATCCGGCGCTGATGCGGATTGCGGGCGACCTCGTGACGGTTCCCGCGAAGCTGTTCAACGCCCCTCATATGCTCGGCAGCGGAGAAGGACGGGTTGCGTGGGGCGGCGTGCTCGTTTCGATCGTCTGCTTCGCGCTCGCGCTGCCGCGCACGTACCGCCTGGCGCGGGAGGATGGCGGCGACGACGAACAGGCGATGCGCGCGTGCGTGCTGATTGCGCTCTTTCCGTTCGCGCTGTTCTTCAGCTGCGTCTATTCCGAGGCACTGGCGTTCCTCGCGCTGGTGGCCACGATCCTGGCGTGGCGCACCGATCGGACCGCGGGAGGCGTGCTGTGGGGACTCACGCTGGGACTGACGCGATCGAACGGGTGGACTCTTTCGGCGGCCTTTCTCGCTGATCGAACGTTGTCAGTCTGGCGGCCTGGCCGCAGACCGTTTGCGCCGCCTCGCCACTGGGTGGGCGTCGCCGCCGCGCCGCTCGCGGGCGCGCTCCTGTTCTCCGTCTTCGTGGATCGCCTGACAGGCCACCCGTTCGCGTGGGCGACCGCGCAACACGCATGGGGCAACGTGCTGCGCCCCTGGTCGTTCTTCGTCGAGCGATGGCAGGCCGTACAGGACTACGGGCTGCGCGGATACATCGCGCGCGATCCCGTCGACGCCGTGTCTCTCGTTGTGGTCGCGATGATGATTGGATGCGCCATTCGCCTCGCGGTCGAACGGCAGTGGCTGTACGCCGCCATCATCGTCTGCTATCTCGCCCCCGCAATTGCGATCAACCTGCCGGCGATCGGGCGCATGACGTCGCTGCTCTTCCCGGCGTTCTTCCTGCTCGCGCGGCGTTTCAGAGGCGTGACTTTTGCAGCCGTCGCCATCCTGTTCGCCGTCGCGCAGGCGTGGCTCGCGTGGCGGTTCTTTCTGTGGAAGATGCCGTTCTGATTTCCGAGGGGTCACGGCTGAAGCGCTGCTTCGTCGAACCCTGCCAGATCGAAAATCACCTTGGCCAGCGCTGAATAATCCTCTTCGCCTCGCCCCGATTCGACCAGGCGGTCCACGAGGGCGTGCACGACGGAGGTGACCGGCGACGGCGCGTCGTGTGCGCGAAGCGTCTCCGCGGCGATCCGATAGTCCTTGGCATACAGCTTCGATCGGAATCCCGGCACGTAGTTCCCTTTCAGGATCCGCTCGCCGTGGACTTCGAGGACGCGGCTCGAAGCGAACCCGCCGAGCAGCGCATCGCGCACGAGTCCCGGAGCGACGCCGGCCTTTCGCGCCAGGGCGAACGCTTCGGCAACGACGGACAGCGTGCCGCCGATCACCATCTGGTTGCACACCTTGCAGACCTGGCCCGCGCCGGACCCACCGATACGGACGACGCGTTCGGGGTTGCCCATCGCGTCGAGCACGGGCTTTGCCGCGGCAAACACGTCCGCGTCGCCGCCAACCATGATCGAAAGCGTCGCGTTGATCGCGCCGATTTCGCCGCCGCTGACCGGCGCGTCGAGCATCGCGCCTCCGAGTTCCGAGGCGCGCGCCGCCAGCCGCTGTGCGGTCGCCGGCGAGATCGTACTCGCGTCGATGATCACGGTCTCTGGCTGGATCGCGGAGAACACACCGTCCGTTCCCTCGAGCACCTGCTCGACGTCGGGCCCGTCGGGCAGCATCGTGACAATCGTCTTCGCGCGCCGCGCAACGTCTGCGGGTGATTTCGCCGCGATCGCTCCGAGCGCGACGACGTCATCGACCGGTGGGCGGCTGCGGCTGTGCACGACCACGGCGTAGCCGCGTTTCAGGAGATTCCGCGCCATGGGCTTTCCCATGAGCCCGAGTCCGATAAAGCCAATCGTTTCCATGATGCGAGCCGTCCATTACAGGTGCGCGCCAACCTTCCCTGGCGTGAAGCGATTCGTCACGTTCGTTCTCGCCTGCTCGGCATGTGCGTGACTGCCTGGTCATCACTCGTAATACTTCTTATACATCCCGCGCCTGAACACCCATCCTCCCAAAGGTCCCAGCCATCCGAGGACGTAGTACATGTAGCCGAGGTCGGTGATCTCGATCAGGTTGCCGTCGAAGTCCTTGACGAAGAACAGCCAGTGCCCGCGCGGCGATTGCTCCGGCGCACTGACGATTTCGACGCCCTTCGAGACGAGATAGTCGTGCCACTTGTGGATCCCGCGCACGTTGAGACAGATGTGCGTCCAGCCGCGGCGGTTCCACTCGACGGGATGCGGAGGCTGCTGCGGCTCGAAGTGAAAGATCTCGACGACCGCCCCGCCGGGGAACCGGATCCACCCGATGCGGCACGTACCGCCGGGCTCCGGGACGCCGAAGAAGCCGCGCACGCGATCCGCCGGCGCTTCCGATACGCCGACGAGCGGAGCGCGGAACACGTCCCAGTAGAACTTCACCGCGCGATTGAAATCGGAGACGGTAATGCCCGCGTGGCTGAACGAGCGGGCTTTCATAGATGCTTCAGGTCCGTCGTCATGATGTGATCCGCGGTGCGCAACGCCTGCGCGGCAATGGTCAGCCCTGGATTCACGGCCGCCGACGACGGGAAAAACCCCGCGTCGACGACGAACAGGTTCTCCACATCGTGCGCGCGGCAGAATGGATCGAGCACCGACCGCCGCGGATCGGTTCCGAACACGACCGTTCCACACTGATGCGTGGTGTTCCTCGCGCCGTGCGAGTGTCCCACGACGATCCAGAATCCGAGCTTGCGCAGTATCCGCTTCGTCTCGGCCACGAGCTGGTGATGCGCGCGCAAATTGTTCGGCCGGTACAGCAGCTGAATGCGCCCGTCGCGCGTCACGATCACCCGGTTGCTCTCGTCCGGCAGGTCTTCCGACATCGCGAGCCAGTCGACGCCGCGATCGACCCACGCGTTGTACGCCCAGAGCGGAATCCACGGGACGACCGTCTGTGCCATCACACCGTGAGTACGTCCCTGCGACTGTACCTGTCCGAGCGGATAAGGAGAAGCGGGTCCGTGCAGGTAGAAATCGTTGATCGCGACGGTCTTCTGGAACACCGTCGAGTTCTTTCTCAACGGATGGAAACCCTGCATCATCGTCGCGAGATGAGCCATGTAGCGGCGGCCCACCAGACCCGAGGAATTCGCAAGGCCCTCCGGGCGGCGGTCGCCGCCCGAGCGGAGCAGCAGCGCCGCCGAATTCACCGCACCGCACGCGACGATGACGACCGACGCCTGTACGATCGAGGTGACGCCGTTGCGCTCGATCTCGACGCCGGTGATGCGTGATCCCGAGTCCGTGGCAACGAGCCGGAGGGCACACGCGTTCGTCCACAAGGTCACATATGGGGACGCGAGCGCCGGACGGACCGCGCAGACCTCCGCCTCGCTCTTCGCGTGGATGCGGCAGGCGAACGAGTTGCAGGTGTTGCAGAGGATGCAGCCGCCCGGATCGCCGGGCCTGAGCAGGCCCAGTGGCAGCGGCGACGGATGCAGCCCCATTTCCTGCAGGCGCGCGACGATCTCGACCATGCCGCCGCTGTGGGGCACGGCGGGGAACGGGTACGGTCCGCGCGGCGGCTCGGTCGGGTCGCTGCCGAGCTCGCCCCGGACCTGATAGAGCTGCTCCGCGCGGTCATAGTACGGCGCAAGCGTGTCGTAGTCGATCGGCCAGGCCGGGGACAGGCCGTCGACGTGCTCGACGGCGCCGAAGTCATCGCGTCGGAGGCGGTACAGCACGCTGCCCCAGAACTTCGTGTTGCCGCCGACGTTGTAGTGCGTGTACGGGCTGAACTCGCGTCCGCGCTCGTCCAGCCATCGCTCGCGCGTTTGATAACGCAGGTGTTTCCAGACGGCTTCGGGGTCCCAGTTCTCGGTTTCCTGCGGAACGAAGTCGCCGCGCTCGACGAGGAGAATGCGCGCGCCGCTCGCCGCCAGGGCCCAGGTCATCGTCCCGCCGCCCGCGCCGCTGCCGATGATGATGATGTCGAATTGCTGGCTCACTGCGCGGACGTCCCGAGGGTCGCGTAGATCTGCTCCATCAGCCGCTGGTCGGCCATCGCGCGCTCGAGGCTCATTTCCGGCGCACGCCCTTCGCGGATCGCTGCAAGGAAATCGCGATACATCACGCGATAGCCGCGGAAATCGTAGAACCCGGGAAAGACGAGCCCGGGCAGCCCGCGGCCGCGGGTGAGCACGAACAAGCCATTCGATTCGAACGTGATGACGCCCTGGCGTCCGAAGATTTTCGACAACCGCATACCCTTGAACAGCGACGGCACCTCGCGCGAATAATACAGAGACCCGACGGCGCCGTTGTCGTAGCGGAACGCGACGAGCATGCTCTTGGCGCGCCGATCGTCGCGTTCGGGCGGCAGCACCGGCCGGAAGCCCGACGCAGATGTAATCGCCGGACCAAGGCTGCCCGCGAAGTGCAGCCAGTGGATCCCTTCCTCGAAGAACGCGTCGCCGCCCGCGACCTCCTCCTCGTTGCGCCAGTCGCCGGCACCCTTCAGACGGCGCGCGATCGTCGTGAAGTGCACGAACACCATGTCTCCGATCGTGCCTCGCGCGATGAGGCGCCGCAGTTCGACGGCCAGCGGCTTGTAGTGATCGTTCTCCGCAACCAGCACGACGCGGCCGGCACGATCGCGCGCGCATCGGACCGCTTCGTAGTCGGCCATCGCCGGGAACGCAGGCTTCTCGACGAGCACGTGCTTGCCTGCCGCCAGCGCGTCCAGCGCCAGCTGCCGATGCTGGTTGGGCGGCACGGCAATGGCCACGGCGTCGACGGAGGGGTCATCGAGCACTTCGCGATAGCTGCCATAACTCCGGACGCCGCCGTAACGCTTCCGGAACGCCTCGGCGCGCCCGGCGTCACGGCTCGCGTAGCTTCGTGAAATCTCTCCCCGGAGCGCTGTCATGTGCCGGCTGTGAACGGCGGTAATGAATCCGCAGCCGAGAAACGCGAGGTGAAGCGGCATCTGGGAACGCTTCAATTTCACCACATTTGCGACTCCGGTCGCTCTTAGGCCCCGACGAAACCCGACTCCGCCGGAAGCCGGCGGGCGACGGACGGCAGACGCATGCAGTACGCTGGGGAACATGGAAAGCGCTCGCGCCGGGAGCGACGCGCCTGCGTCGTCGTCGGGCGACGCCGAATTGCGAGCGGGACCCGCACGACGGCGCCCGCAGCGCTGGCGCGGCCGTCGAGTCGCCCGCAAGTGGCGGTACCGGCTGGCGCCGGATCCCCTTCTCCGCCGGCCGAAGGGCGCACTCCCCTTCTGGGCACGCGTACGACGGGTGTTCTGGTCCTGGTGGCCGTGGCTGACTGCGTGCCTCTACAGCCTCGTCACCGACCGATGGGGATGGGCGATCGGCACCGGCGCGATGGCCTTTGTCGCCTACATCATCACCCCGGCGGAGGCGCCGCCGCGCTACGGGCTGGACCACGAGTTCTCGACCGAGGACGAGGAGTTCGTCGCATCGATGGAAGGCGCGACCGGCGTCGCCTGCTCCGAGGGGAACTGCCTGGACGTTCTCAACAACGGCGACGCCTTCTACCCGGCAATGCTCGACGCCATACAGGCGGCGGAGCTCTCGATCACGATCGAGGCCTACATCTACTGGGCCGGCGAGATCGGCCGGCGCTTCGCCGAGGCGCTGGCCGCGAAATCCCGCGACGGAGTCCGCGTCAAGATCCTGCTCGACGCGGTCGGCGCATCGAGCATCGGCGAAGAGATCCTGCGCATTCTCGAGGGGGGTCGGTGTCAGCTCGCCTGGTACAACCCGATGTTCTGGCGGCGCATCGGCCGCTACAACCACCGCACGCATCGCAAGTCGCTCATCATCGACGGGCGCGTGGGGTTCACGGGCGGCGCCGGGATTGCGGACCACTGGAAAGGCAACGCGCGCAACCCGCGCGAGTGGCGGGACACCATGATCCGGATGGAGGGACCCGCCGTATCGGCTCTCCAGACCGGCTTCGGTCAGAACTGGCTGCAGACCACGGGCGAACTCATTTCGGGTCCGATCTACTACCCGCCCCACGACGCCAACGGAGCGCTGAAGCTGCAGACGATCATGAGCTCTCCGGAGATCGGCGCGTCCAGCGTGCGAATCATGTACTACCTCTCGATCATCTGCGCGCGCGAATCGATCTTCATCGCCAATCCGTATTTCGTGCCGGACGCCGCCGCCATCGAGGCGCTGCTCGATGCCCGCCGCCGCGGCGTCGACGTACGCGTGATGGTCTCGGGAACGTACAACGACAACTGGCTTGCGCGCCAGAACTCGGTACGGCTGTATGGTCCGCTGCTTCGCGCCGGCATCCGCATCTTCGACTACAACCACACGATGCTGCACCACAAGACGATGGTCGTCGACGGACGATGGTCGACGGTTGGAACCACGAACTTCGACAACCGGTCGTTCTCGCACAACGAGGAGAGCAACGTCTGCTGCTACGACGAACGCCTGGCGGCGCACCTGAATCAGGCGTTCGAAGTGGATATGACCGGGTGCATGGAAGTCACGTACGACATGTGGAAGCGCCGCGGCATCCTCAGACGGATCGGAGAGGTGCTCGCGTCGTTCGTCGAAGAGCAGATATAACCGCGACCGCAGGCAGATTCCTGATTTTCAGAATTGAGAGTTGAGATTGGTACTAATTGAATTGGGAATTGGGAATTGGGAGTTGGGAGTTAGTCATTGAGCTTCGATCCAGCTTCCCTCTTTCTGTCGCTCATCGTGAGCGGCGTAGGGTTCGTGCTGTTCATGTACGGGAAGAAGCAGGACCGCTGGCCGCAGCTCGTCGCCGGGCTGGTGCTGATGGTGTACCCGTATTTCGTGGGCAACGCGGTGCCGATGCTGCTGGTGGGAGCGGCGGTTGTCGGCGGCCTGTGGCTGGCCGTTCGGAGCGGGTACTGAGGCACGAAGAACGGTACGAAGACGAGTGTGGGAAACAGCTTCTGAACCAATCCTGGAGCCAATCCGGGGATCATTCCGGGACTCATTCCGGGAGTCAATCCTGGCGCCAATCCGGGAGTCAATCCGCGAATCAATCCCAAGTGGCCTCCGCGGCCTCCGTGGCCTCTGGGTTAACCTCCGTGGCCCCTTTTCACACGCGCATTACACATATGATCGGAACGTGACGCGCGCATATCTGCCGGCGGCCGGGAGGGACTTCTTCCTGCCGTTCTACGATCCGCTGACCCGGTTGCTCGGCTGCCACGCCGCGATGTCGCCGCTCATCGCACAGGCTCGCCTCTCGGACGGACTCGAGGTGCTGGACGTCGGCTGCGGCACCGGAACGCTGGCGATCCGGATCGCGCGCGAATACCCGGGCGTCTGTGTGACTGGCGTCGATCCCGACCCGCTCGCGCTTGCGCGAGCACGACGGAAGGCGGCGCGCGCCCGCGTTCCCGTCGTCTTCGAGCGCGGGTTTGCCGAACAGCTTCCCTTCGGCGATCGCGCGTTCGACCGGGTGTTTTCGTCGATGATGTTTCACCACCTGCCCGGCAGCGTCCGGGCGGCGGCGCTGGCGGACATCGCCCGTGTCCTGCGGCCTGGCGGCAGGCTCGAGCTGGTGGACTTCGCCGGGGGAGCGCACAGCACGCTCGCACAGCTGCTGCACGGCAACCAGCTCAACGCAGCCGCCGAGGAGCGGATGCTCCGGCGGATGAGCGAGGCAGGATTGACAGCGGCCGCCCGGACGGCGTCGCGCCGGACGCTCATCGGAGCGATCGCGTATTACCAGGCCACACGCCCCGCATGACGACGGCCGTACTCGGCGCCGCAGGCGTGTCGATTGCAGGAGACGACTGTCAGGAGGTGGTTCCGTGAAGCTGCCGCTCCGCCGGTGGCCGCTCGTGCAGCAGATCGCCGAAGGCACGCGTGGAGAGGGCCGCGACGCCATGAGCGAGGCGACCGCGCGTTTGCGTCCGCGCTACGAGGATGCGTCCGTGACGCGATCGGTGTGCCCGTATTGCGGCGTCGGTTGCGGGCAGCTCGTTTATCACCGCGGCAACGAGCTCGTATCGATCGAGGGCGATCCGGGCTCTCCGATTTCAGCGGGACATCTGTGTCCGAAGGGTGCGGCGAGCCACGAACTCCTCACACATGCCAACCGCCTCACGCGCGTGAAGTATCGCCCGCCGAACGCAACGTCGTGGCAGGAGATCGATCTTGAGCGCGCCATGGACATGGTCGCGGACCGCGTGTGGGCATCGCGGGAGCGCGGCTTCATCGAGTCGCGGGACGGCAAGCCGCTGATGCAGCTGCCGACTGTCGCGCATCTCGGCGGCGCGACGCTCGACAACGAAGAGAACTACCTCCTCAAGAAACTCTACGCCGGCGGCCTGGGCATGGTCGCGGTGAGCAATCAGGCCCGCATATGACATAGCGCCACGGTGCCCGGTCTGGGCACCTCGTTCGGGCGGGGCGGCGCGACGACCGCGCTGCCGGATCTGGCGAACGCCGACGCGATTCTGATCATGGGATCGTCGATGGCGGAGCAGCATCCGATCGGCTTCCGCTTCGTCGTCCAGGCGCGCGAGCGCGGCGCAACGGTCATCCACGTGGATCCCCGCTTCACCCGGACCTCCGCGATGGCGGATCAGTGGGTGCCGCTGCGCGCCGGGACGGATCTCGTGTTCCTCGGCGCGATGATCAATCACGTCCTGCAGCAGGGACGCGAGTTCCGTGAGTACGTCCTGCACTACACGAACGCGTCCACGATCATTCGCGAGGACTTCCGCGATACGGAGGATCTCGCCGGCGTGTTCTCCGGATGGAACGAAGCGGAGCGCAAGTACGATCCCTCGTCGTGGCTCTATCAAAACACCGGCTCGAACGCGCAGCATCACGAAACGGACTCGAGCGCGTACGGCCTGTTCGGACATTCGCGGGGCGGGCAGCCGTCGCATCTCGCCGGTGCGGAGCGCGACGAGACGCTGCAGCACCCGCGGTGCGTGTATCAGCTGCTGAAGCGCCATTTCGCGCGCTACACGCCGGAACTCGTCGAGCAGGTCTGCGGCACTCCACGCGACGCGTTCCTGCGGGTCGTCGATACGTTCTGCAGCGCTTCGGGGCCCGAGAGGACCGGGGCGATCTGTTATGCGGTCGGCTGGACCCAACACTCGACCGGATCGCAAATCATCCGCGCCGCCTCGATTCTCCAGTTGCTCCTCGGCAACATCGGCCGTCCCGGCGGCGGGATCATGGCGCTGCGCGGCCACGCCTCGATCCAGGGCTCGACCGACATTCCAACGCTGTACGACCTGCTCCCGGGCTACCTTCCAATGCCGAGCGTCGAGGCCGGCACGCACACGCTGGCAGACTACCTCCGCAAGAACGGTGCAGAAACAGGCTGGTGGTACAACACCGACAAGTACACGGTCAGTCTCCTGAAAGCCTGGTATGGCGATGCGGCGACTCGCCAGAACGACTACGGGTACGACTGGCTGCCGCGCATCACCGGCGATCACTCGCATCAGGGGTACTGGCTGGAGATGGCCGACGGCGGACTCGAAGGATTGTTCGTGTACGGCCAGAACCCGGCAGTCGGCGCGCCGAATGCGCGTCTCGAACGGCGCGCGCTCGGCCGGCTCAAATGGCTCGTCGTGCGTGATCTCGTCGAGATGGAAACCGCGACGTTCTGGTACGACAGCCCGGAGATCCAACGAGGCGAGCTGCGCACCAAGGACATCTCAACGGAAGTGTTCCTGTTCCCCGCGGCCGGGCATGTCGAGAAGGCCGGATCGTTCACGAACACGCAGCGTCTGATTCAGTGGCACCCGACCGCCGTCGAAGCGCCAGGCGATGCGCGGAGCGATCTCTGGTTCGTGTTCCACCTGGGCCGACGGCTCAAAGAGAAAGCTGCCGCCGATCCGCGACCGCGCAACGCCGGTCTCAATGCGCTGACGTGGAATTATCAAACCAGCGGCGCCACTGCCGAACCTGACGCCGACGAGGTGCTCCAGGAGATCAACGGCCGGCGCGTGCGCGATCGGAAGCTGGTCACCGGGTTCGCCGAACTCCAGGCCGACGGATCGACCGAGTGCGGCTGCTGGATCTACTCCGGCGTGTATCCCGAAGCGGGACGCAATCGCGCGAACGAGCGCGAATCGCGCGACAGTCTCGGCCACGGCTGGGCGTTCTCGTGGCCCTCCGATCGGCGGATTTTGTACAACCGCGCGTCGGCTCGACCCGACGGTTCACCATGGAGCGAGCGCAAGAAACTCGTCTGGTGGGATCCGGAGGCGAAGCGGTGGACCGGTCTCGATGTTCCTGACTACATCGCGACCAAGAGCCCCGACCATCGGCCGTCGCCGGGCGCGAAGGGAGACGACGCGCTTGCCGGAACGACGCCGTTCCTGATGCATCAGGACGGCCTCGGATGGCTGTGGGTGCCAACCGGTCTTCGCGATGGCCCGCTGCCGGCTTATTACGAGCCGCTCGAGTCGCCGTTCGCGAATGCGCTGTACCCGGGACGTTCCTCGAATCCGCCGGCGGACAAGAAGGAACGTTGCGACAATCGGTACGCGCCCGTCGGCGATCCGCGTTTTCCACACGTGCTGACGACCTATCGGCTGACCGAGCATCACACGGGCGGAGGCATGAGCCGGTATCTCTCGCACCTGGCCGAGCTGCAGCCGGAATTCTTTGCCGAGATTTCGCCGGAACTCGCCGACGCGATCGGCGCCGTACATGCCGGGTGGGTCACCGTCGCCTCGCCTCGCGGCGTGGTCGAAGCGCGGGCGCTCGTAACGTCGCGCATGCGGCCGCTCACGGTCAACGGACGCGTGGTGCACCAGGTCGGGCTGCCGTATCACTGGGGCACACGGGGACTGGTCACCGGCGATTCGGCCAACGATCTCGTCGCGATTTCCGAAGAGCCGAACGTCCGCATCATGGAAACGAAGGGCCTGGCGTGTCACATCGCCGCAGGCCGCAGGCCGCGCGGTCAGGCTGCGCTCGATTACCTCGACTCTCTGATGCGTGGAGATCATATTGGCGATTAGCGCATTCCTGACGGACACCACCCTCTGCATCGGCTGCAAGGCCTGCGAGGTTGCGTGCAAGGAATACAACGACGTACCCGCGGACGGATTCACCTGGACCGGACGCTCGTACGACAACACGCTGCAGCTCGGTCACTCGACATGGCGGCACGTGGCCTTTGTCGAGATGGAACCGCGCATCGGTGTCGGGGGAAACTCGGGCGAGCAGATTACCTGGCAGTTCCTGTCGGATGTCTGCAAGCACTGCGAGCACGCCGGATGCCTCGAGGCCTGTCCGACCGGATCCATCGTCCGCACGGAGCTTGGGACCGTTTACGTGCAGCCGGACGTCTGCAACGGCTGCGGGTACTGCGTCGTCGGATGCCCCTTCGGCGTGATCGATCGGCGCCCCGAAGACGGCCGGGCGTTCAAGTGCACGTTCTGCTACGACCGCCAGCGTAACGGCGATGCGCCCGCGTGCGCGAAGGCCTGCCCGACACAATCGATTCTCTTCGGCGACCTCGACGATCTCCGGCAGCGTGCCGACGCGCGGATTCAGACGCTCCACGCGCGCGGCGTCCACGATGCCGTGATCTACGATCCGCGCGACACCAGCGTTGGCGGCATTCACGCAATGTTCATCGTCAGGGGCGACCCCGAAGCGTACAATCTGCCGGCAAAGCCGGAAGTGCCGACGATTTATCAGCGGGACGGATGGCGATCGGCGGCGGTGGCCGCGTTCCTGGCGATCGCCGGAACGGCCTTCGCCTTCATCCAGTCTTCGGGTCAGCGCGAGCAGTCGACGTCGGGCGAAGCACGCGAAGGGAGCGCACCGGCGAATCGTCGCATGAGAGAGCGTGCAGGGCCATCCGGGGCGCCCCGCGGCAGGAAACGATGACAACCACGTACTACGACGTTCCGCTGCTGAAGCCGCCGGTCTGGACGTGGGAAATACCCGCGTACTTTTTTGTCGGCGGCGCCGCCGGAGGCGCGGCAGTGATCGGTGCGGTGGCGCAGTTCACCGGAACGAACGGCACGCTCGCCAGAGACGCCCGATGGCTTGCGGCAGCCGGCGGGCCCGTGTCGGCCGCGCTGCTGATCACGGACCTCGGCCGACCCGAACGTTTCTTCAACATGCTGCGCGTTTTCAAGCCGCAGAGCGCGATGTCCGTCGGATCGTGGACGCTCGCCGCGTTCTCGGCGTCGAGCGCCGCGGCGCTCGTGCCGATCTCTGTGATTTCAACGACGGCGCTGCCGATCAGCGCGCTGCTTGGCTGCGGGATGCTCAGCTATACGGGCGTCCTCATTGGCGCAACAGCGATCCCGGTCTGGAACGAGCGCATACGAGAGCTGCCCGTCCATTTCGCGGCGTCAGGAATGGCATCAGCCGCGGCAATCCTCACACTGCTGGGTCACGACGATGCGGCGCTCAATCGAATCGGGATCGGCGCGTCCGCGACCGAAACGATCATGGGTGCCGTCATCGAATTCAGCCGGACACCGCATTCGGCGCCGCTGCGGCAGGGCGTCAGCGGATTCATCGTGCGCACCGGACGCGTGCTGTCCGGCCCCGTTCCGCTCCTGGTGCGGACGCTCGCGGACTCGCGGCGCGCGCGAAAGATCGCGAGCATCTCGGCGCTGGCGGGCGCGCTCCTCTCACGTCTGGGCTGGATCCTGGCCGGTCGCGCAAGCGCGAAACAGAAGCCCTCGTCATAGCGCAGGCGTTCGGGCCAAGCGCGGGATGGAAGATCAGACGACGACGAGTGCAATCCCGATCTTCGGAACTCCTGATCTCCTGTTACTGTCGTTCGATTTGCGCACCGAGCCTGGCGAGGCCTTCGCGCCGCGTGATGACCTGGTTGTAGAGGGGAGTGTTGGGCTGCTGGCGGCGGCCACCCTCGACGAGCGTGCCCGTGTCCACCGGCCCGAAGCCGATTGCCTCGATCAGCGCGATCACTTCGCGCTTTGCGGCTTCGTCGTCTCCGGCAACGAAAATCGCATGACGGTCGTCGAGCGGCAGATCCGGCCGGCCGCGAGACTCGAGGTGCTTGAAGTAGATGGTATTGAACGCCTTGACGATGCGCGCGCCCGGCAGACGTTTGGCGGTGGCCTCGGAGGAGGTCGACGGCTCGAGATCCATCACCTGTCCGTCGGAGCCGTAGGGATTCATCGCATCGATGACGATCTTGCCGGCAACCGCGTCGGCCGGCGGCAGCGCCTCGGGAGAACGCCACGGCACGGCCAGCAGGACAATGTCGGCCCAGCGGGCGCCGTCTGCGACGGTCATGGCACGGGCGTGGGGTCCGAGGCTGTTGACGAGGGGTGTCAGAGTCGATGGGCCGCGCGAGTTGCTGACGGCGACGTCGTGTCCCGCGTTCACGAAAAGCTTTGCCGCGGCTGCGCCGATGTTCCCGGCGCCGATGATCGCGATCTTGCTCATAGTGCCTTGTGACGCCGGACGCGCCCTTCTGGATCCGCGGGTGACCTACTCTGTCATCGGTCTGCTGCAGAATGACGACTCGCGCGCATGGCGCGTTGGCGTACAATGACCGCACCGCCGCCCTTCCGAGGATTCCCGTGACTGCGCCCGTGTTCAACGTGTCGACGCTCGACGCGGTCGACTGGCTTCGATCGCTGCCATCGGAATCCGTCGATCTGCTCATCACCGACCCGGCGTACGAATCGCTGGAGAAGCATCGGGCCATCGGGACGACGACCCGCCTGACGCACAGCAAGGCCTCGAGCAACGACTGGTTCGCGGTGTTCCCGAACGCACGCTTCCCCGAGCTGTTTGCGGAAGCGTATCGCGTGCTCAAGCGCAACACGCATCTGTATCTGTTCTGCGACGCCGAAACGATGTTCATCGCGAAACCGGAGGCGGAGCGCGCCGGATTTCGGTTCTGGAAGCCGCTGGTCTGGGACAAGAAAACGATCGGGATGGGTTACCACTATCGGGCGCGCTACGAGTTCATTCTCTTCTTCGAAAAGGGCAAGCGGCGGCTCGCCGACCTGGGGGTTGCCGATGTCATCACCGTGCCCCGTGTCCATCGGGGCTACCCCGCCGAGAAGCCTCCGGCGGTCTCGGCCATTTTGATCGAGCAGAGTTCGGTGCGCGGCGAGCTGATCGCCGACCCGTTCATGGGATCGGGCAGCGTCGGCGTGGCGGCGCTGCAGGCGGAACGCCGGTTCTCGGGAACGGATCTGAACCCCGAGGCCGTCAGGCTCACGACCGAACGTCTCCGGGCGCTCGCACCCGAAGCGGCGGATTCCGGTACGCGGCGTGAGCCCGAGCAGCTCGGATTCATCGACACACGTCCGTGACAGGAACGGAGTACGCGAACCTCATCGCGACGTATCTCTCGCAGCGGTTCGGGTCTCGGGGCCTGAAGGTCTACCGCGAAATCCGCGTCGGCAAATCGATCATCGGAAAGAATCGCTGCATCGACGTCTTCTGCGTCCGCGAGGCGGACGGCACGGCGTTCGCGGTGGAGTGCAAGTTCCAGGACTCGCCGGGGACGGTCGACGAAAAGATTCCGTACGCATTGAACGATCTGGACGCGCTCCCGATGGCCGGTTGCATCGCCTACGCGGGAAAGGGATTTTCGGAAGGTGTGCTGCACATGCTGCAGGCCGCCCCGCGTGCCGCGTACTGCCTCCCGAACGGCGATTGGGCCTCCTCAGCGGACACGCGGGAGCTCGATCATCTCCTCGCCGCGCACTTCGGCTGGTGGGATTTGATCGTCGGCAGCAAGAAACCTGTTGGAGGTTAACGCCAACTCCCAATTCCCAATCGGAGCGGGGCGGGCGATGCGAGATAGGACCGCCAGTGATCAGTCAGCACGAAGCTAGCGACATTCAGGATGCTGGCAGCCGCACCGCAGCTCGGTGATTCGCGCCGCGTCCTTGCAATGCTCGCTGCAGTACTTTCCGTAGGGTCCTTTGCCGTCGACGGTACAGCTGCAACCTTCGTGCGCGCACTTCTGAGCCATGGTCCCTCCCTGGCCAGAAGCGTACACCCGGCGCGCGATCGCGGCGTGCGAATGTGCGGATTGGCCGAGCTCGCGTGGAAGAGCTTGCTCACGCGCGCTTGCGCTTCCGGTCGACGAGCGCCCAGAACTGCCGCTCGTTAAGTACAGTAATCCGCTGCCCTTTCTCGCGAAGACGTTTGATCTCCATCAGCTTCAACCCGGCGTCGCGCCCCGCGGCCTGCAGAACGTTCGGCCGCCCGCGGACGATGACCGATGTCTGTGCCGACGGCCCGCTGTGGACGACCGCGCCGGCCCGACGGGCCGCCTGCGCAGCCTCCGCGCGTGTGCGGCTCAGAATGCCGGTGAACGTCACGTGAACGCCGGCGAGCGATCGCAGCACGCCCGCCCGCAGTGACACGGGACGCGTCTTCAGTGCGTCGATCATTTCATCGGCGCTTTCATAGCGCTTCCGGCGCTCGCCGATGCAGCGATGCACGATCTCCTTCAGGTGATCGCTGCAGTGGAATCCGCGGACGTCGCTGGTGCGCACGCGCCGGCTCGCATCGCCCGCGATGAGCATGCCCAGCAACTGCCCGACCTGGTATACATCGTCGCGCGCCTGCCACTTCGGAGCGGCGCGATCGAGCAGGTCGCTGGGCGCCGTCATACGGTTCATCGTGTGCGCGGTAATCCCGCGCGTGTCGCTCTGCTGGCGGACGATGCCGAAGTCGCCAAGCTTCAGCCGCGGGCCGGCGCAGACGAACACGTTGACGGGTGTGAGATCGCGGTGCAGGGTCTGGCCGCGGTGGAGTTTGCGGAGGACGTCGAGAAGGCCCGCAATCTCGCGCCGCACGAACGCCTCCGACCAGCCCTTGGGAGCGCGGCGCAGGAACGCGCTGAGGTCGCCGTGCTCGGCGTACTCGAGCGCGAGGTAATAGAGCATCCGCCCGTCGCCGCGCATCAACGCAAAGCAGTCGTAAACGCGGATCGCGCGCTCGTGGCCGTCGAGGACCTGGCCGAAGTAAGCCTCTCGCAGCCAGCCGTCCAACCGGGGGCTCACCTTGATGCACACGCGTCCCGGCACGGCCCTCGATCGTCCGAGCCGCCGCGCGAGGTACGCCTGACCGAATCCGCCTTCGCCCAGCATCCGTTCGACCGAATAGTGCAGACCCGTCTCGGGGCTGACGACCATCTGGCCGGTGGCGAGCAGCTGCCCGGGTGCCGCCGTGGCGCCATGTACGGATCGCGTCGTCGCCGTCCAGGGATTGCGAGCCACGACTCAGTCGGTGCTCCTGAATGCGGCGATCGTCCGTCCCGCCTCGGTCATGATGGATTTGACGACGTCTGCGGCGGCAGGCAGATCGGAGATCAGGCCGGCGCTCTCTCCCGCCGGCATCGGGAAATACTGTGCGTCGCCGCGCTCGGCAGCGCGCCTGAAGATCTCCTCCGCCGCGTTCGACTGCAGCATCGGCGGCAGCACAGGCGCGTCGCCGTATTCGGTCGCGAACCGATTACGCAGCGTCCGCATCGGAAGCCCGGTGAAGGCGCTGCTGACGAGCGTGTCGCCCGTGCCCGCGGCAAGCACCGCATCCTTGAAGAAGGATGGTGCAATCGATTCGCGGGTTGCGATGAAACGCGTGCCAAGCATCACGCCGGCGGCTCCGAGCGCGAGCGCCGCAACGAGTCCGCGGCCATCCACGATTCCTCCGGCGGCCAGGACCGGCTGCTCGACGGCATCGACGATCTTCGGCACGATCACCATCGTGCCCGCCTCGCCTGTCGTGCTGCGCCAGTTCGAGCGATGCCCTCCCGCCTCGGTGCCCTGCGCGACGACGACATCCACGCCGGCAGAGGAAACGGCGTGCGCGTCGTCGACGTTGGTGACCATTGCCATCACGCGGATCCCGCGCTCGTGGCAGCGGGCCACCATGTTTCGCGGTGGATTGCCGAGACCGATGCTCCACACCGGGACACGCTCCTCGAGGATGACGTCGAAGTTCGACGCAACGAGTTCGGGAAAGCGTTGCGGATTGATGTCCGTCGCGCCGAGACCGACGTGCGCGCGGATCTCGTTCAAACGCCGGGCGGCACCCGACTGCGTACCCGGGTCGATGGTCTCGGGCGCAACTGGTGCGACCACCGACGGGTGCAGCCAGAGGTTTACGCCGAACGGCGACTGCGTCATCTGACGGATCTGCCGAATCTGTGCTCTGAGCGCCTCGGGCTCGAGCCTGAGCGCCGCGAGAATTCCGAGTCCGCCGGCATTGCACACGGCCGCCACGAGTTCCGGCCCGGCCACGCGGCTCATGCCGGATTGGACGACGGGATAACGGATTCCGACGGATTTGCAGAACGCGGACGCGCGTGGAGTCATGGCGAAATGATCACACAGCTTCGCCGCAGAGACGTCCCGCGGTCAGAGCCCGCGCCCGCGGATCACCCCGATCAGCAGGAAGATGATCGCAATGACCAGGAGGATGTGCAGCCCGCCGCCGAGCGTCGTCTTGGTGACGATCCCGAGCAGCCACAGGATCACGAGAATGACGACGATGGCCATCATGAGAGAACGCCTCCTGGCGTCAAGTCGCCGATCTTACGCCGCCGTCGGGTTGTCGACAAATCTACTGGTGTTCTCGAATCGGGCGCGGTGAGCTGTTTTTGGTCCGAGCGACTGGTCAGCCCTTCACCTGAAAATTCCTGCGGAGGAGAAACTCGCGTACGCGCTCCCGCAGGTCGCCTTGCAATTCGACGCCGTCTTCGAGGACGGCGCCCCCGGTGCCGCAGGCGCGCTTCAACTCCTGCGCGAGATCTTTGAGAAACGCCGCGTTGCGCGGCAATCCGAACACGACCGTGACGATCTTTCCGCCGCGGCCTGTCTTTTCCATTCGAAGCTTCGCCACCGGACGTACGGGCACAGCCTCATGGGATGGCTCGCCGCATCGGCACCCGCGTTCCGGCTGACCGCACTTCGGACAGAAACGTCCGGCAGCTGAGGAATAGACGGGACGGCTGTTGCGGTCCTTCGACACGAACTGATTGTACGCGGCGGCGCCGCTTGCGCACGGGCGCCGATCTGAAGTACGAACGTCTGTCGTCAACGATACAAGGAGGCTCTATGTTTCTCGTCCGCGACATCATGTACTGCAAGCCCGGGAAGGCGCGCGCCATGGTCGACAAGTTCCGGGCGCTCTCACGCCTGACCGAGGGCCAGGGGTTTGGGCGGATGCGGATTTTCACGGACGTCAGCGCCGAACGCTACTGGACCGTGGTGACGGAGATGGAGGTCGACAATCTCGAGCGGTACGGGGAAATGTCACGCCAGGGGATGCAGCAGAAGGAATTTCAGGACGCGATGAAGGACTACCACGACCTCGTGGAACACGGCCGGCGCGAAATCTACATGATTGAACAATAGACGCCGCGCCTTCGACGTTCTACAAGAGGGCGATGGCCGATGGCGTTGTGCACCATCGGCCACCACCGGCGCCGCCCTATTTCGCGACCGGAGTCGCAACGACCGGATCGGGGACCTTGTTCTTGATCGGGGTCGTCGACTGCAAATACGCGAAAATCGCCTTCAGTTCGGCATCGTCCATGTTGCGGAACGCCTGCCAGGGCATCGGGGGCAGGATCTCGCGCCCGCGCCCCTGGTGACGTCCGTTTCGAATCGTTTCGACGAACTGTTGTTCGGTCCAGGCGCCGATCCCGGTTTCCTTGTCGGACGTGAGGTTCGCGGTATAACTGATGCCCCACGGTCCCGACCATGCCGTGCCCGACGCGTCGACGCTGACGATCCAGGGTCCTTCGGGCTTGGGAGGCGGCGGAAGCTTCAGGTCGGCGGGGTGGCCGGACAGGGCGTGCGCTTCATCGGCCTCCGGCCCGTTGGGTCCCATCTTTGCGGGCGTATGGCAGTCGGCGCACCCGTGATTCTTGACGAGCATCTCACCTTTTTTCACGAGGGCAGCCGGTGCCGCCTTCGGAGCCATGGTTGCCTTCGGCGCTGCGGGCGGTTTCGAGCCCGCCTGATCGATGGCTCCGACGTACGCGACAGCGGCCATGCCAAACACGACGGGCATCAGAAGCCTCGCCGTGCCATACGAGCGATGCTGGATCATCGTTTCGTCTCCTTTTCATGCTTGTCCGGACCAAGCTGCACTGCGGGCAAGTCCTTCGTGATCCATTGTCGAATCAGCTGCACGGCATCATCGTCGACGACGTGAGTGCCGAGCGGAGGCATCTGCGTGACGGGGTTGCGCGACGAAATCCTGGCGACGAGAACGCTGGCGTCGGGGTTGCCTGGAGAAACCCTGATCGTCGCGCCGGGCACCTGGAACTTGCTGGGATGCCCGACTGCGGTGGCGATCGCTGCCGGTGCCCTGTCGAGCGGCAGCCCGAGTGAGTAGCGCAGCGAGAAATCGAGCGAAGCGAGCTGGCCGGCGGAGTTGTGACAGATGCCGCAGTTCGTGCTCAGGTATCCCAGTGCCGCGCGCGCGGTCGGCGTCGGCGCGTCGATGCGTGGAGGGGCACCCAGGAAGCGCGCGGGCAGCCCGCGAACGAGACGTCGATCGACGAGGGCCTGGAGATCGACGCCTCCGGCTGGAACGGGCTCGGCATGCGGCGCGTTCGGATCACGGTCGGGCGACAACTGCAGGGCGTTCACGCCGAGGATGTGCGTATCGCTGGCGTCGTGGCAGGCCAGGCAATCCGTGCGTGACGGAATCGAATGACGGACGCCGGCACGAATTTCAACGCTGCGCGACACGCCGAGTTCGGGCGCGAGCGGCGCAGCCGTCTCGTCCGCCCTCCATTGGTACGACGCGAACTGCCACCCGTTCGCCGTTCGTTCGATGAAGCGCGTTTCCACGCGATGGCCGTTGAAGTCGAATTCCTTCCAGAATCGCGTGCCGACGGGAAACGTCCAGCGATCGGGATTCGACGCGTCGATCCACTTTCCGCGCGGGATGCTCATCCAGCGCGACTTCCCCGCGCCGTCGCTCCAGAGCGGGTACTGCGGCGAGTACTGGAGATTCTGCGGGGCGATGGTCTTCGTGTCCCAGTCCGAATAGAGGCCCGTATCCTGCAGCCGCAGCGGCGGATCGCCCGCACTCAGAGTGTGTGCAGGAACGGCGGAGCCGAGCACGACAAGAAGAACAATGGAGAAACCGGCGCGCATTTTTTGGGGCGCCAGATTCTAGCACGACGCGCCTCCGGGGCGATCTCAAGCGGGCGCCGAGGCAGCGTATCGAGCAAGACGTTCCCGCCGGTTATTTCAGACCGCGCACGAGATAGAGATCGGACTGGCTGACGCCGTAGCCCTGTACGTATGCTGCGCCGTCGGCCGTTATCAGCAGTTGACCGATCTGGTGCGAATCCGCCTCTGGAACCGGTTGAATCGTCCTGACCGGCGTGCGCGCCCCGGTCGACAGATCCAGCCGTACGACATCTACTGCCCCGCCGGGCCGCGGGAGAACGGACCGGATCAAGACGGCAGTGTCGGACGCAAATGCGAGCACCGCCTCCGTTGCGTTATCCACGAATTTCACCGGATCGGGTGGCGCGTTGCCGTCGATCGAATACAGCATCCGGATGCCTTTAAAGCGTGCCATGGCGCGCGTCCCGTCGGGCGTCGGAAGCATGCCTGAGATACCTTCGGGCGTCAGCGGCCGTGGCGCGCCGCCGTCGAGATTCTGCACCCACAGGCGCGGAGCCTTGCCGGGTTCGGAGCCCATGAAGATGAAGCGCTTGCCGTCCGGCAGGAAGCGCGCCGCGTCGTGGGTGAGCGCATCATTCGTGAGGGTTCGCACATCCCCTGCGCCGGTGGGCAGCAGGATCAGCTGCGTGGGAGAGGGGTCCAGCTTCTGCGCGATGACCCACCTGCCGTCGGCAGACAAGTCCAGCGCTTCCCCGGTACCGAGCCGCACCGCCGGTGATCCATCGAGCTTGCGCAGATAGACGCCGTAGCCAACACCACCACCCTCGCCTTCCTCGGTGGATAGCAGCGTGGATCCATCGTCGCTCAGCGCGACCGGCTGCGTCCAATCCAGCCAGGAGAGATCGCGCTCGGCCGTCCCGCCGCGTGCCATGCCCGAAGCGCCGCGGCGTGCGATATCGTGCGAGACCAGCACGGTGCCATCAGGCGCGATGCCGCCGAGCCTGAGCGATCCGGGCACGCGAAGCACCGTTCGTTGAGTGCCATCGAGCGTTGACGCCTCGAGACTCCTCGACAGGCCTTTCTGCGAGCACGTGAACCAGACTTCCGTTCGATCCGCGGACCACGCCAGCCCCTGGACGCTCTCGCACTCGCCTGAAATCCGACTGACGTGCCCCGCGGAGTCCACAATGCTGGCCTTTCCCCGATCATCACCGATGACGGGGTGATCCAGAAAGGCAACCGTCTTCCCGTCGCGCGCGACGCGGGGGTCGCTGATCCATCCGCTCGTTTCGTAAACGACGTGGCCGATCGGAAACTCGAGCCTGAATCGCCCGTCAACCTGGTGGGTGACAACGAACGACGTCCCGTCCGGCATCCAGTCGGCATCCTGGACGTTTTCGAGCACGTCGCGCGAGGCGCCCCCCAGCGTGGCCCGCTGCAGGGTCCCCGGACGCGTGAAGCCGCCGATTCCACGCCGATGCGCGATGAGCGCCAGTTCACCCTGAGACGACGTCGAGACGATGTCAGCGTTCTCGTACGGCAGCGGCGCGGAGTCGGGGCTGTCCACGCGCGCGCTGTAGATTCGCAGCGGGCCGGCGTCCCATACCGCCGAGTACAAGATCGTCGTGGCATCCGGCATCAGGCGCGAATACCAGATCAACCCGCGACGATACGTCAGACGCTGGAATTGCGGCGCCTTCCATGCGGAGGGCGCCCACAGCACGTGTCCCGCCGCGAATGCCACCGCGCCCGCACCGATCACCGCCGCCGCCATCGCCGCAAGCGGCACTCTGCGCCGGGCCGGCGGGACTGCTGCCGCGGCCGCCGCCGCACTCGTCGAATGAGAGGTGCCCGACAGCGCCTCGAGCGCAATCGCGAGGTCATGCGCGGAGTGGAACCGGTCCTCGGGCTGCTTCTCCAGGCAGCGGCGGACGATCCGGTCCAGCGAGCCCGGAAGGCTCGGGTTGATCTCGGCAAACTCGGGCGGATCCTCCTTCAGGATCGCGTTCATCGTCTCGACGTGCGAATCCCCGCTGAACGGGCGTCTCCCGGTCAGCATCTCGTACAGGATCGCGCCGAAGGAGAAGATGTCGGTACGGTGATCGAGCGGCTGCGCGCGCACCTGCTCGGGCGACATGTAGCCGACGGTGCCCATCACAACGCCGGCCGCCGTTTGCGCCATCCGCGTTTCGCCCGAGGTCACCGTCCCGACGCCGACCGCAGCGGCGGGGGCCTTGGCCAGGCCAAAATCGAGGATCTTCACGACGCCGTCGCGCGTGATGAAGATGTTCTCGGGCTTCAGATCGCGATGGACGATGCCGCGCTCGTGCGCCGCCGCAATCCCGCGGACGATCTGGATCGCGTATTCAATCCCTTTCCGCACCGGCAGCGCGTGCTCACCCATTCGTATCCGCAGCGTGTCGCCTTCCAGGAGTTCCGTGACGGCGTACGTCGTCGAGTCCTGCGTCGCGAAATCGTGAATGGCTAGGATGTTCGGATGCGACAGTGCCGCGACCGCCTGCGCCTCGCGCTCGAATCGCGCGAGCGCCGCCGGGTCGCGCGACAGCGCGTCGGGGAGCACCTTGATCGCGACATCGCGATTCAGCTTCGCGTCCCGCGCGCGGTAGACCTCACCCATCCCGCCGGCGCCCAGCTGATTGAGAATCTCGTAACTCCCGAGACGCATTCCCGTGTGCAGTGACATAGGCGCGGGAAGTGTACACCGCCGTGGGCTTCGCTGCCGGCGGCCCCCCGTGCCTCGAATGGTCGTGGACCTTGCTTGAGGATCGCTGCGCGGTTTAATGTGCGTGTGCAATGTTTCTCAAAATCGGCCGAATTACGTCGCCGCTCGCACTCCTCGCTTTTGCGCTCGCCGGCAACCCTCCGCTGCCCATGCACGCGGCCGTGCGGCAAAGTCCTTCGGATGGATCGGCCGGCGCCGATCTCTATTCAGGGCTGAAATGGCGCAACATCGGCCCGTTCCACGGCGGCCGGATTTCGGCCGTGACAGGCGTGATCGGACAACCTGGCGCGTTTTACGTCGGCACGCCCATGGGCGGCGTGTGGAAGACCACCAGCGCCGGCGTGACGTGGTTTCCGATCGCCGACCAGTTGACGGACATCGACAGCGTCGGCGCGGTGCAGGTCGCGCCGTCGAATCCCAATATCGTCTACCTCGGCAGCGGCGACGCGATTGCCGGCGGCGACGGCAACGGAATGTACAAGTCCACCGACGCCGGCGCGACGTGGACCCACATCGGCCTCGACGCCACCCACCGGGTCAGCAAGATGGTGATCGACCCCAAGGATCCAAATCTCGTGGTCGTCGCCGCGGTGGGCGACGGAAACAATGGCGATGCCGGTGGCGTGTATCGCACAACAGATGGCGGCCGCACGTGGCAGAAGGTGCTGACGCCAGGGGGCGCGACGGCGGTGCGGGATCTGGGATTCGACTTCGATATGCCGACGCTGATGTTCGCCACCACGATCGGCGCCGGCGGGCGTGGCTTCGGCGGTCCAGCCGCCGGACGGGGAGGCGCCGCGCCGGAGCCGGCAAAGCTGTTCAAGTCCACTGACGAAGGAAAAACGTGGTCCGAGGTGACGACGCTCCCGAAGTATCCCGGCCGCATCAGCGTGGCGGTCGCGATGCACACCAACGGGCAGCGCATCTACGTCGTCGGATCTCCCATCGAGAACGGTTCGGGCCTCTATCGGTCAGACGATGGGGGATCCACGTGGAAGCACATGGCCGGCAACGATATGCGCGTAGCCAACGGCCAGGGCAATTATCAGTCGGGCGTGTTCGTCGATCCCCAGAACCCCGACGTCGTCTACGTGACGAGCATCGCGCTGATGCGTTCGACCGACGGCGGCGCCACGTTCGAATCGTTCAAAGGCGCGCCCGGCGGCGAGGACTACCACATGATGTGGATCGACCCGACCAACGGCAAGCGCATGCTCGTCGGGGCCGATCAGGGCCCGACCGTCACACTGGACGGCGGCCGCACGTGGAGCCTGTGGTACCCCGTGCCGATCGCGCAGGTCTACCACGTGTCGACGGACACGCGCTATCCCTACTCGGTACTCGGCGCGCAGCAGGACACCGGAGCGGTGATGACGCGCAGCCGCGGCGACTTCGGCCAGATCAACTTCACCGACTGGTCGCCCGTCCCCTCGTCCGAGTTCGGCACCCTGGCGGCCGACCCGCTGCACCCCGACATCATCTATGGAGAAGGCTACGGGCCGGGCGGCGGCGGCAGCGGCATGGTCAAGATCAACATGGCGACCGGCCAGTGGCAGAACGTGGCGCCCAACTTCGGCGCGGATGCGCAGAAGTACCGCCAGGTCCGCGATTTCTGGAAGCGCTTCGATCCGTTCGATCCGCGCGCGATGTATGTCGGCTTCCAGTGCCTGCTGGTCACGACCGATGGCGCGCAGACATGGAAGCCTTTCAGCCCCGACCTGACCACAACGAAGGGTGAGACGCCGCCGGCGTGCGGCACACCGCCTCCTCCGCCCTCCGCGACGCCGGCAGGAGCGCCGGGACGCGGGCGCGGCGGTGCGCCCGCGATCATGGATTTCGTCATATCCACCGCGAAGAAGGGCGCCGTGTGGACCGTCAGCAGCAACGGCCAGATCTACGACACCATCGACGGCGGCGCCCACTGGACGAACGTCAGCAACATCACCGACGCGCCGGCCAACGTGAGCTTCAGCACGATCGACGGCGCGCACCATGACGTCGGCACGGCGTACGTCGCCGGAAGGATCCCCGCGGGCCGGGACGGCGGTCCCGAGGGCGTCGACACGAACGTCCCATTGATCTGGCGCACGCACGACGGCGGGACGTCGTGGACCAGGATCGTCAACGGGCTTCCCAGCAACGAACGCACGGGCAGCTGGGTCAACGTCGTGCGCGAGGATCCGAAACAGAAAGGACTCCTCTTCGCCGGCACTGAAACGACGGTCTACGTCTCCTCCGACGACGGCGATCACTGGCGATCGCTGCGGCAGAACCTCCCGAGCACGTCGATCCGCGACCTCGTGTTCCATACCGACGATCACATGAACGACATCGTCATCGGTACGTATGGGCGAGGATTCTGGGTGCTCGACGACATGACCCCGCTGCGGGAGATCGCCGCCAGGGGCACCGAGATCGCGTCCGCGCCGGCGTACTTCTTCAAACCGGGCGACGCCATTCGATCGCGCATCAACGCGAACTGGGATCAGCCGACGTCGGTCGAGATGCCGCACGCGCCGAATCCGCCCTATGGCGCGATTCTCTACTACCACCTCAGTCAGAGGCCCTCCGCGGATATCACGCTGCAGGTCTTCGATGCCGCAGGCGGTCTCGTGCGAACGGTGTCGAGCGTGCTCCCCCCGCGAATCGAGGGCGCGATCTTCCCCGACTACTGGCTGCAGTCGCCCGCGTCGCGCGCGCTGCCGACCGACATCGGGACGAACCGCATCAACTGGGATCTGCACTACGACGACCCGCCGTCGATCGATCACGATCTCGAGGACGAGATGAACATGGTGGAAGGAATGACGTCGCCGGGACCGCACGGTCCGCAGGTTCCACCCGGGTCGTATACGTTGAAGCTCACCGTCGACGGCAAGGTCTACACCCAGACGGTCGTCGTCCACAACGACCCGCGCGTCGGCGAAAGCGCGGCGACGCTGAGCGCGATCAAGTCGCAGCACGAGCTCACGATGCGGGCGTACCAGGGGATGAAGGACAGCTACAGCGGCAATCAGGAGGTGGCAGCGGCGCGCGCGCAGGTCGCGCCGCTGATGCAGAGTTCGTCGGCCGACGTCGCCGCGAAGGCGAAGGAGTTCGATACGAAGCTGGCACGTTTCGGCGGGGCGGTCGAGGGACGCGTGGGCCGCGGCTTCGGTGGCCGCGGCGGCAATGCGACGCCCGGTGCGCTGCAGTCATTCATCGCGCTGAACGGCAGCTTCAGCACGATGGTGAGCGTGATGCAGGTCGGCCTGGACATGCCGCCGACGGCCGCGCAAATCAACACGTGGGAGGCCGATTGCAAAAGCTACAACACGACCGTGACCGCGTGGAAAGGGGAAGCCGGGGACGTGGCGGCATTCAACTCGGTACTGACGGCCAACAACGTGAAGCCGATCACGGTTGAGCCGACCAGACTCGCGCCGGCGACGTGCGCCTTCGCGCAGGTTCTCAAATAAATTCCCAATTCCCAACTCCCAACGCCCAATCATTTTTGAATGAATGGGCGTTGGGAATTGGGTGTTGGGAATTATTTTCTAAGCACCCCATGCCCGTCTACCTTGGACTCGACGCCAGCACCCAGAGTCTGACTGCGACGATGATCGAGGCCGACGACGAGCGTCGCGCGGTAATCGACGAGTGGTCGCTGGCGTACGACGACCAGTCTTCATATGGGACCGAGCATGGCGTGCTTCGAGGCGCCGATCCGGCAGTGGTGGTCGCGCCGCCGCTGGTGTGGGTCGACGCACTCGAAAGCGTCCTCGCCCGTATGGCAGCCGCATGGCCGTCGGAAATCGCGCGTCTGGCCGCCGTCTCGGGATCCGCGCAGCAGCACGGCAGCGTGTATCTGAATGCAGACGGGTTGCGCCGAATGACTTCGCTCGATCCCGCGGAGCGAATGTCAGTGCAGCTGGCCAGCGGCTTTTCTCGGGAGCGCTCACCGGTCTGGATGGACTCGAGCACGACGGAGGAGTGCCGTGAAATCGAGGAGGCGGTGGGTGGTGCGCCGGTGCTCGCGCAGCGGACGGGATCGCACGCCTTCGAGCGGTTCACCGGGCCGCAGATCCGCGCCTTCTTCAAGCGCGACCCCGCAGGTTACGCCAACACGGCACGAATCCATCTCGTTTCGTCGTTTCATGCGTCGCTGCTCGCCGGGGGCGATGCGCCGATCGACCACGGCGACGGGTCGGGCATGAACCTGATGGATCTGGAGACGCGGTCCTGGTGGCCCACGGCGCTCGCTGCGACGGCTCCAGATCTGCACGTCAGGCTTCCACTCCTTGCGCCGTCATGGACCGTGACAGGCACGCTCGCGCCGTACTGGCAGACCCGCTACGGCCTCCCGGCCGCGCGCGTGATCGCCTGGTCCGGCGACAACCCGTGCAGCCTCATTGGCAGCGGCCTCGTGCGCGAAGGACGTCTGGCGATCTCGCTCGGGACGAGCGACACCGTGTGCGGCTTCATGCGCTGCGCGCTGCGCGATGCGGATGTCGGCTACGTCTCGGCCGCTCCGACCGGCGAATTCATGGGGACGACGGTGTTCAAGAACGCATCGCTCG
>DATJIW010000019.1:0-9637 GCA_035492775.1 Vicinamibacterales bacterium | reverse complement strand
GACATCACGTCGAGCTTCGCCTTCACGATGGGCCTCGCGTCGAACTACGACGTCCACACCAACACGGCGAGCAATGGGCTGACCGTGAACCAGGCGACCCTGACGATCACGCCGGACGGCGGCAAGTCGAAGACCTACGGCCAGACGTTCTCGGCCTTCACCGGTTCGGTATCGGGACTCCAGAACGGTGAGATGGGCACCGCGACCTACGCGAGCACGGGCGCGCCGGCAACGGCCAACGTCGGCAGCTACGACATCACCTCGAGCTTCGCCTTCACGACGGGTCTGGCGTCGAACTACGACGTCCACACCAATACGGCGAGCAACGGGCTGACCGTCAACCAGGCGACCCTGACGATCACGCCCGACGGCGGTAAGTCGAAGACCTACGGCCAGACGTTCTCAGCTTTCACCGGCACGGTGTCGGGACTTCAGAACGGAGAGATGGGCACCGCTAGCTACGCGAGCACCGGCGCGCCGAACACCGCCAACGTGGGTAGCTACGACATCACGTCGAGCTTCTCCTTCACGACGGGCCTCGCCTCGAACTACGACGTGCACACCAACACGGCCACGAATGGCCTGACGGTGGGTAAGGCAACGCTGACGATCACGCCCGACGGCGGCAAAGCGAAAACCTTAGGTGAGACGTTCACGGCGTTCACTGGGACCGTCAGCGGCCTGGTCAACGGCGACGGCGGCACCGTGAACTACTCGAGCGTGGGCGCGCCTGCCGCGGCACCTGTCGGCGTCTACGACATCACCTCGGGCTTCACGTTCACGAGCGGCCTTGCCTCGAATTACGACGTGCACCCGAACACCGCGCCGCACGGACTGACGGTCGGCTACGGCGTCTGCTCCCTCTACGACCAGACGAAGGCCGTCAAGCAGAACGCAACGGTGCCGGTGAAGTTCTACTTGTGCAACGCGGCAGGCCAGGACGTCTCCTCGTCCGCGATCGTCGTCACGGCCGTCAGCCTGACGCCGACGGCCGGCAGCTCGTCGGCACAGGTCGAGGATTCCGGCAGCGCGAATCCGGATAACAACTTCCGGTACGATTCGACGCTCGGACCGTCCGGCGGCTACATCTTCAATCTGAGCACGAAGGGAGTGCCGTCGGCGATGTGGAAGCTGACGTTCACCGTCAGCGGCGCGTCGTTCGGTTCTTACACCCTCGGATTCGGCGTGAAATAACGCGGATGACGGGCACCCGGCGACGGGTGCCCCGCTACTTCCCGGACAGTCGAACCAGTGTCGCGCCGGTTCGTTTCGTTACCGTCTCGGTAAGCTTCTGCAGGTCGTCATCGTCGACGCGGAACACATAGGCCGCCGTCGGTGTGACGAGTCCGATCCAGTTGCGGTCCGACTTGAGGAAGCCGAACGCGCCGGAAGACATCTTTGCATCCACGATGCTGCCGTCGGGACCGCGCCATCGGGGCTGCTTCGATCTCGTGGTCGTGACCGTTCGGACGCTCTCGTAGGGCAGCGAACCGATCACCCTGTTCGACGGCCCGAGAATCTGTACCGCTCCGCTGGCAAATCTCAACACCGCATCGTCCTCGCGTGCCTTCTCTCCTTCGACAACGAGCAGCTTCACCTTGTCGAACGTTACCGCCGGCGTTGTCTCGGGAACGGGCGACGCCGCAGCAATCGGACGCGACGGCGCGGGCGGCAGATTCGCAGTTCCCGCCGCACCCGTTGCCGTTGCCGTCGCCTTCGACGAACCGGTAGAGAGGCCGGACGGTGGCTTGGCCGTTGAAGCGGGCGTTTTTGCTGGCGGCGCCGCAGGATCCGCGGCCGCCACGGACGGGGGCGGGGCAACGGGCGCCTCGGGTTGCGCAGCGGGAGCTGCCGGTACCGGCTGCGGCGCCGGCGGATTTACGGCCGGGGCCGGCGACAACGCGACGGGCTCACTCGGGAGCACCGCCGGATGCTGCATTCTCTTGATGGCCAGCACGGTACCGATGGCCAGCACCACGAGCACAACCATCAGCGCTGCGACACCCGAAAACACCTGGCGAGGCGAAATGACGACCGTTCGTCCGGTCGCCGGTGCGGCGGTGACCTGCGACGTCGGGTCCGGCGGCGGCGCGACGACGGTCGTCGGCCCGCTGGTCGGCGGCGGCACGAGTCCCGTTTGCAGCGTTTGAACGGGCGTCCCGGAACTCGCGAGCCGCGCTGAATCGGTGGTCACCACGGGCCTCGAAGCGGGTGGCAGCATCACAGCCCGCGGCGTGCGCATCGTGACGGTGGCCACATCGTCGAGCGACATGAAACTGGCCGCTGTCGCTAGAGCATTCTTGAACTCGAGTGCGGTCTGATAGCGCTCCAACGGATTCTTCGCCATCGCGCGCGAGAGGACGAGTTCGCACCAGGACGGCAATTCGGGCGCGACCGTCTTGAGCGGCATGGGCGCGTCGTTCAATTGACGATGCGCGATCGCGAATGGAGACTCTCCCAGGAATGGGAGCTGCCCGGTCCAGAGCCGATACAGCACGACGCCCATCGCGTAGATGTCGGACCGCGCGTCCACTTCTTCGCCGCGCACCTGTTCCGGCGCCATGTAGGCCGGCGTGCCCATCGTGAAGCCGTCCGAGGTGAGGTGTTCCGACCCTGCGATGCGCGCGATCCCGAAATCCATCACCTTGACGAGCCCGTCGCCGGTCACCATCAGGTTGCCCGGCTTGAGGTCCCGATGGACGATGCCCGCGCGATGTGCGTGCCAGAGTCCGTCGAGCGCCTGGCTGCACAGCTGCGCTGCGAAGTCCGGAGGCACCTTGCCCATCCGTTCGGCGAGCTTCTGCAGTGTCTCGCCGCGGACGAACTCCATCACCATCAAGAGGTCGCCGTCGTCTTCGGTCAACTCGAACAGCATCGCGATCGCCGGATGCTGAAGGCGCGCGAGCGTTATCGCCTCGGTGCGGAAGCGCTTGAGCGCTTCCTCCTCCGTCACGTTGAGGACCTTGATGGCGACTTCGCGCTGCAGCGTTTCGTCGATGGCGCGGTAGACGGTGCCCATGCCACCGCGTCCGATGCGCTCGAGGATGCGGTATTTACCGATGGAACGGCCGATCATTGGGAAGTTTCCAGTGTACCGACCGGCTCAGCGGGGTGTCAATCGAAGCCGGCTCTGCTGTGGGGACCGCTTGTGCCCGAGCCGCCGCCGCCCCACAACAGAAGAGTCGGGCATTCGTGATGACGTCCCGCTGCTTGCATAACCGTGGCAGTTTCGCGCCGCAACTGGCGGCCCGCTTCCTCTCGTCGTCCGGCGATGGCCATAACGTACGTAGCGCGCGTACTCTCCGCGCGCGCCGTTCTCACGACTCTGCTTATTTCGTGCGGCCTCGCCGCGGCCGCCTGCGGATCGTCGGCCACCACCAACATCACCGGACCGACCGCGACCAAATGCCAGGTCACCCTTTCGAACAGCGCCTCCGAACTGCCGTCGTCGGGAGGCAGCGCCACGCTGACCGTCAGCTCCGAGAGGGAGTGCTCGTGGTCCGCGAACGCTAACGCCACCTGGATTGCGCTCGCATCGACCAGCGGCCAGGGACCGGCCACGATCGCCTATTCGGTCCAGCCGAATCCGAACGGCACGTCCAGGCGCGCGGAGGTGGTCGTCTCGAACCAGTCGGTTGACATTCTTCAGGACGCGGCACCGTGCAAGTACTCGCTCGACCGTGCAAACGCGGCTGTCGGCGCGTCGAGCACGGACGTTGCCTTCACACTGACCGCAACGCCAGGCTGCCAATGGACGGCGACGAGCAGCGTCGACTGGATTGCGCCGGCGGCGCCATCGGCTGGAACCGGAAGCGCAACGGTGCATTTCACGATCGCGGCAAACGCCGCCGCGGCGCGAGTCGGCAGCGTGAAAATCGGAGATGCGCAGGCGACCATTCAGCAGGCGGCCGCGTCGGGTCCCGTGCCGCCGCCTCCTCCGCCACCTGCACCTCCGCCTCCTGAGCCGCCGGGACCGCCGTCGGGGTGTACGTTCGCGGTGTCGCCGCTCACGGTTGGCGTTCCAGCGCTCGGCGGTGAAGTGCACGTAGCCGTCACCGCGGAGGCCAGCTGCGCCTGGACAGCGACGAGCGGCCTGCCGTGGGTCACGGTTACGGCCGGCAATACGGGGACAGGTTCGGGTAACGTTGTCGCGTCGGTCGCGCCGAATACCGGTGCGGCGCGAACTGGCACGATCCCGGTTGCCGGGCAGACGATCACGATCAACCAGGACGCTGTTCTCGGGCCGGCCTGCACGTATCAGCTCACGCCCGAATCGGTCGATCTCACGAGTGATGCACAGGACACCACTGTCTCCGTCGCGGCGGGAGACGGCTGCCAATGGAAACCTGCGAGCGACGTGCCGTGGATCACGATCGCGGATCCCGGTTCCGGCATAGGTAACGGAAGCTTCAAACTGACGGTCGCCGCGAACAGCGCCGATGCACGCACGGGCACAGTGCAGGTCGGAACGGCGACTTTCACCGTCCGGCAGGCGGCCGGATCGACGTGCACGTATGCCATTGCCCCGACGTCATACGACGCGATCCGCGACGCCGATGCAGTGGACGTCGCTGTCACGGCGGGACCCACGTGCGCATGGACGGCGACTACCGACGCAACATGGGTGACCATTGCGACGGGTGCTACCGGAACGGGGAACGGCACCGTGCATCTCGCGATCGACGCGAACGCGGGCTCCGCGCGTTCCGCGGTTGTGACGATTGCGGGGCAGCCTTTCGCGATTCGCCAGGCCGGCATCTGCACGTACGCGATCAAGCCCGACTTCTACGACGCGGGCAAGGGCCCCGACAATATCAGCGTGAATGTGACGGCCGACGCGGGTTGCACATGGACCGCCAGCAGTCCCGTGACGTGGGCCACGATCAGCCAGGGTGCCACCGGAACTGGAAATGGAGTGGTCACGATTGCTGTAGAACCGAACAGCGGCCCGAATCGCGCCGCGACGCTGACGATCGCCGGCCTGCCATTTAACCTCACGCAGAAGGGCAAATAGCTTCGCGCAGCCGGCATTTCGAACCGACTCATTGCCTTCGGAGCTCGACCAGATATATAAGGTTGGGCTGTTGCGTTCGCGCATGCCCCCGCTGGACGCCTCTGAAGGAGGACGACGATGAAGCGGTGCCTCACTCCGTTGGTCCTGGTCTGTCTTCTGTTTCTTGCCGCCCCGGCGCGTGCCGCCAGCAATCCGACCGATGCGTTCGCATTCGGCATCGAACTCTGTCCGGAGTCACTCTGCGGGTCCGCGATCTTTACCGGCATTCTCTCGGGTACGGTCGCCGGAATCGACACGAGGCTCGGAAGTTTCAGCGTGGCCGTCAAGCACGACCCCCTGCAGGAAGACAAAGGCGACGTCACCGCGATTACCGGCGGCGTGTTTCAGTTGCGCGCCGGCCTGCGAACGGTCCGCGGCACGATCGTCGACGGGTTGCTCATCAGCAATGGCGACAACACGTTTGACGTCACCATGGAGCTCGTGTCTTCGAACGGCCAGTTGTTTCTGTTTCAGGGCACGCTGAGCCACAACTCGTTCCCGCCCACGATCTTCGGCCATATCGTCTCGCTGAATTGAGTCTTCGTCCCTTCGTGCGCCGGCCGTCCGGCCGACGGTGATAACGTACTCCGTTCGAGGAGTACGCAGCATGCAGGTCCTGAAGAGCGCCGCCGCGATCGTGTTGGCGGCGCTGATTTCGTCAGTTCGGCCCGCCGCCCAGCCGCGGACCGCACCCATCTCGATCGACTACCACAAGCTGGACAATGGTTTGAAGGTCGTGCTCGTGCGCGACTCGACGTCGCCGACTGCCGTTGTCGGCATGTACTACCGGATTGGTTTCCGCGTTGAGCCGCGAAACCGCACCGGCTTCGCGCATCTTTTCGAGCACCTGATGTTCCAGGGCTCGCAGCATCTCGGCAAGAACGCTTTCATCGGCCTCGTGCAGTCCAACGGCGGCATTCTGAACGGCTCGACGCGTTTCGACTTCACGAACTATTACGAGGTCGTTCCCAGCAATACCGTCCAGACGATCCTGTGGGGCGAGGCCGATCGAATGCGCGGGCTCGACATCACGGAACAGAACCTGACCAACCAGCGGGCCGTCGTCGAGAACGAAGTCAAGGTGAACGTGCTCAACCGGCCCTATGGCGGTTTCCCCTGGCTGGACCTGCCGCAGGTCGCCAATACGAACTGGTACAACGCGCACAACTTCTATGGCGACTTCGCGGAGCTCGACGCGGCCACGCTCGGCGACGTGAGCAAATTCTTCAAAACGTACTATGCGCCGAACAACGCGGCGCTCGTGGTGACCGGTGACATCGATCCGGTGCAGACGCTCGCGTGGATCAAGGAGTACTTCGGCCCGATTCCATCCGCGTCCGTGCCGCCCCAGCCCGATATCTCCGAGCCGCGGCAGGAGAGAGAGAAGCGCGTCAATCATGATGACGCCCTGGCGACGCGCCCTGCAATTGCCGTCGGTTATCACGTGCCGAAGCGCGGTACTCCAGAGTGGTTCGCGATGGGGCTGATCGATCAGATTCTCGTCCAGGGCGAGGACAGCCGGTTGTATCAATCGATCGTGCAGCAGCAGGGGCTCGCCGGAGACGTCAACGGCGGCATCAACCCGGGGCTGGGAAACATGTTCGACGTCGACGGTCCGATTCTCTGGACCGTGTCGCTCATTCACGATGCCGACAAGACGGACGACCGCATTCTGCAGGCGATCGACAAGGAGGTGCAGAAGCTGGAGTCGACGCCGGTCACACGCGACGAGCTGGCGCTCGCCAATACGAAGATGCGTTCGTCGCTGTACGCGGAGGAGGAAAGTCTCGTCGGTTTCGGGCGCGCCAACCTGCTCGCGTCATTTGCGCTGTTCGACGACGATCCGTCGAAGATCAATCACATCGAAGAGGAGTTCGAGAAGGTGACGCCCGAGTTGATCCAGAAGACCACCCGCGAGTACCTCCGGCCCACGAACCGCACGATCCTTTCGATAACGCCGAAGCAGAAATCGTCGGGTGAGGACGGGGGAGGGGCGCGATGAGCCGCCGCTTGACGGTGTTCGCATGCGGCGTGGCGCTCGCGGCCCTCGCCGTCGCGCGCCCGGGCGCGCAACAGACGACGCAGTTTCCGTCGGAACCGCCGAAGGCCGGCCCCGTAAAGGACTTTCAGGTTCCGGTTCCCACGCGCTTCACGCTGGACAACGGCCTCGAGGTCGCCCTGGTCCAGTGGGGCACGATCCCGAAGACGTACGTTTCGCTCACGGTTCGGAGCGGCAACGTGTTCGAGAGCGCCGATCACGTATGGCTGGCGGATCTGACGGGGCGGCTCATGCGCGAGGGCACATCGACGCGGAGCGCCACGGACATTTCGGACCAGGCGGCGCGCATGGGCGGCTCGTTGAACGTCAGCGTCGGTGAGGACGAGACGACCATCGGCGGCGAGGTGCTGTCGGAATCTTCCGAAGCGATGGTGGAGCTCGTCGCCGATGTTGCCGACCATCCCAGGTTCCCCGGGACGGAGCTGCCCCGACTGAAGGCGGACTTGACGCGCGAGCTGTCAGTCGCGCTCAGCCAGCCGCAGCCGTTGGCCGAACAGAAGTTCCAGGCCGCGCTATACGGCGATCATCCATACGGCCGCATCTTCCCTACCGCGCCCATGATTCAGGGGTACACGCTCGACCAGATCAGGACGTTCTACGATGACACGTATGGCGCGGGGCGGTCGCGCCTCTATGTCGTGGGCCGCTTCGATCCTGCGGCCGTCGAAGCCCGCGTCCGAAAGGCGTTCGGCGCCTGGGCGAAAGGCCCGGCCGCAAATCCGCCGAAGCCGTCGCCCCGGACGGAACGCGTCGTATATCTGATCGATCGTCCCGGCGCGGTGCAGTCCACCGTCATGGTCGGCGTGCCGGTGATCGATCCGACCAGCCCCGACTACATCCCGCTCACCGTGATGGATGCGCTCCTCGGCGGGTCGTTCGGCTCGCGGATCACGCGGAACATCCGCGAGGACAAGGGCTACACCTATTCGCCGAGCAGCGAGGTGAATACGCGGTTTCACGATGCGTACTGGGCGGAAACCGCGGATGTCACGACGAACGTGACCGGCCCGTCGCTGAAGGAAATCTTCGCGGAGATCGATCGGCTGCGGGCGTCGCCTCCGTCGCCCGAGGAGCTGGAGGGGACCGAGAACTACATCGCGGGCACGTACATCCTGGAGAACTCCAGCCGCCGAGGGATCGCGGCGCAGCTGCGCTTCATCGATCTTCAAGGGCTGCCCGCGTCGTATGCAAACGAATACGTGAAGCGCGTCCACGCTGTCACGCCCGAGCAGGTGACCGAGATGGCGCGCAAGTACCTCCGCGACGAGCAGGCCACGATCGTCGTCGTGGGGGATCGCAAGGTCATCGAGGAACAGCTGAAGCCGTTCGGCCGTATCGTGACGCCGTAGGTGTGGGTGGGAGTGAGTCTGACCCTGCGCGCGCGGCTGCGCTCGTGAGCGGTCGATCCAGAGTGCATCGATGACGACTCTTCGCGTGTGCCTTGCCGGGGCGACCGGGTGGGCGGGTTCCGAGCTCGCGCGCGCGATCGCGCGCGACGCGCCCGACATCGCGCTCGTGGCTGCAGTCTCCAGAACGCACGCGGGCGGGAATCTCTCGACCGTACTCGGCGGCATCGATGTGAACGTACCAATCTTCGCGACAGCTGCGGATGCGCTGGCGAGCCATGCGTGCGACGTCTTCGTCGAGTACACGCAGCCCGAATCCGCTGTGCGCCACGTCCGCGCCGCGCTCGAGCGGGGCGCGCACGTCGTCATCGGCACGTCCGGACTGACAGACGCGGACCTCCGCGAGATCGATGCCCTTGCGCGTCGTCGTAAGCGTGGCGTGCTCGCCGTCGGGAATTTTGCGCTGACGGTGGTCCTCCTGCAGCGGTTTGCCGAAATGGCGGCGAAGCTGATTCCGCAGTGGGAGATCATCGACTACGCGGACGACGCCAAAACGGATGCTCCGAGCGGCACCGCTCGCGAGCTGGCGTCCCGCCTGGCGAAGGTACGCCAACCCGAGCCGACCGTGCCCGTCGAATTAACGGCGGGGGAGCGCGACGCTCGCGGCGCCACGCTCGGCGGCACGCAGGTGCACTCGCTGCGATTGCCGGGATACGTGATCAGCGCGGAAGTGATCTTCGGCATGACCGATCAACGGCTGTCCATCCGGCACGACTCGGGCAACAGCGCGCGACCGTACGTCGACGGCGCGCTGCTCGCAATCCGTCGCGTGTCGTCGCTCGTCGGGTTGCATCGGGGGCTCGACGCGGTACTGGAGATCTGAAGATGACGCTGGTCAACCTGTCGATGCTCGACACCCCAAAGGCAAGAGCCGTCCGCTTCTCGACGGTCGAAGCGATCTGCGAAACGCTTTCGTGCCTGCCTGGCGACATTGTTCGGAGCGAGCCGGAGCATGCGAAACGTCCGAGTTCTGCACCCGCGTGCAAGCGGCCCGCAGGCCGCTGACTGGAAGTCTGGAGGGGACATGGCGGTGAAAACGATTGGATTGATTGGGGCTGGCCATATCGGAAGTCAGCTGGCGCGACTGGCGGTGCAGCATGGCTATGACGTCGTTGTGAG
>DATJIW010000018.1:0-3257 GCA_035492775.1 Vicinamibacterales bacterium | reverse complement strand
GAGCGACTGCCCCGGCACGCCGGGGAGTCCCTGGCGCACCGCAAGGTTCGTCAGGTTCATCCAGGGCGATCGACAACTGTTGCGCGACATGATTCGACCTCGCTGGACGCGCAGACACTTTGCCCCATCGATGAAATGCTCCAGCGCCGTTTGCTGCGCCAGAATCTCGGCTGGCGATCCGGCGAACCTGATCTCGGTCGTGTCGAATGCGGAACGCGGGATGTAAATCGGATCGTTTCCGACCGCGCCGTCGGCATTGAGGTCGCCACGTCCCTCCGCCCCGCCGGCCACGTACGTGTACGGAAAACCCGAGCCGCCGACGTAGAAGAACGACAGATCGGTGCGGTACGTCCGCCAGGGCGAGTGCAGCGTGCCCGAAGCACGCACGCGTACGGGCTGGTCGAAATCCGACGTGCCGAGCGCTAGGTCGCTCTCTCGACCGGCGACGGGCCGAGCGAAGCGCCAGTCGTCGGTGAGAAGCGCGCTGACCGGCCGCGGGCTCTGCACGTCCCGGCTCCGTCCATAACTGATCGCCAGGTTCAGATCGGCCGCACGGCCGTCGCGGCGCAACTCACTGGTCACGTCGTACGCGTAGTCCCTGGATTCGGTCGTGATGGCGATGACGTCGCCCAAGCCGGCAGACACACGGCCCGGAGTGGCCACGCCCTCCGCGCTGATCGCGCCGTATATGCTGCGGCCGCGACCGTCGTCCGACACTGGCCCGGCGAGGTTGATGGGCGAGAAGAACAGCGCGCGCCTCGAATGCGTGTAGAGACCTTCGATCGTGCCGAGGACGCCGAACGGAAGCTGCCGGTCTATGGCCAGGGAGGCGCGCAGCGTTTGCGGTAGGCGAAGGTGCGGATCGATCACGTCGATCTCGCCGCTCGTCGCGCCGCTGAAGGTTCGCCCCCCGGCGCACGCCATCGGAGGATATCGAAAGTCAGGCCGAAATTCGGGTGCCGGACCCGCGTCGCCAGGAAGCGATCCGCATTGAAGCGTTCGCGTGGCGAGGCCGTAGGCCGCGAAACCGCCAAACAGCCAGAACATCGGCGGGCGACCGGTGAACAAACCGACGCCGCCACGCGCCTGCGTCTGAGCGCCGGCGTCGTCCGTCAGACGGTAGTTGAAACCCAGGCGCGGGGACCACTGAACGTGCCCGGAGGGCACCTCGTCGGTGCGGAGGTGAAATGCCGAATCCACGGCACGCACGTAGGGCGGCCGCGCCGAGAGCACGGAGCCGTCGGCTCGCAGGCCGAACGTCAGCGACAGTCGGGAGGATGCCTCCCACTCGTCGCCGATGTAGAAAGACGGATAAGCACCGGAGACCGCCGTGACGCTTCCGGTATCCCGCGTTATGCGGTATCGCGACGCGGCGCCCGTCGCGAGAGAGTCGAGGCTCGCGAACTCCCACACGCCGTACGATCCCCGCAGCTGAAACGCGCGCAAGTCGAACAGCTGCGCTGACGCACCAACCGTGACGCGATGTGGCCCGGCCGAAACCGACAGGTTGTCGGTGAGCTCGGTCGTCCAGCTTGCGTTCCGCTGGCCGGTCGCGATCTCGTGCGTTCCCGCTTGCAGCACGGCTGGGGTGCCGGCCGTTCCCGGAACCGTCACGAGAATGAGTGGTTCGTTCACGGTCGGACGAAACCCGGATACGATGTCGAGGTAGCCAACGAGGAGCTCGTTATAAGCGCTGCGTGGCAGGTTCGACACGAGCTGAGCGGCAAGCGTACGCTTGTCGACCCAGCGTGAATGCTGCAGTGAAGACAATGGAAAGCAGGCGCTGGTTGGGCAGTTGGTTGGTGCAAGCATCGTGGGCCGGGCGAAGATCGAGCTGTCCGCGTGGCCGTAGCTCCCGCGCACTGTGAACCGGCTGTTCCACCGCGGGACGGGCGCGTCGACGCGCAAAAAGACCGTCGAGGATGGATCGGGATTCGATACGGCGCCCGCGGAGCCCGCGTCGAGGCCGCGGGCGCTCAGCAACTGCTGAAATCGCGCAACATCCGTCGGCGCCACCGGTAACATCGACTGACTTGCCGCGCCTTCTGCGATGTACGGACCGACGGCGGGGATCACACGACGTTGCAGCTCCGACGAGAGAAAGAAGAGCAGCTTGTCGCGCACGATCGGCCCACCCGCGGAAAATCCGAACTGTTCCTTCTCGTACCGCGCGCGCCGAACGAACGGCACGTCGGGGCCCAGCTGCTCGTTCGTGCCGTAGCCGAACAGGCTTCCGTGCAGCTCATTCGTGCCGCTCCGCGTCACGACATTGACGCTGGCACCAGCGAAGCTGCCGTGCCGCACGTCGAACGGCGAGAACAACACCTCGTACTCTTTCACGGCGTCCAGCGGAATGACCTTACCGCCATACAGTGCGCCCGCCGCGAGATTGCTCGACGGGACCTGGTCGCTGATACCGTCGATCCGGATGCTGTTCACGCGCGGCCCGGCGCCAGACGCCGTGAGCGCGTACCATGTAGACGTCTGTGGAACAAGCCGCACGAGATCGTACAGATCGCGATTGATGACCGGCATCTCGTGAATCACGGAATCCGACACGAGCGCCTCGACGCCGGTGTGGGACCGCGAGAACGCCCGGTCCGCCGTCGAGCGTGTTTCGACACCCTGCAGGAGCGCCGGTTGCTGCTCGAGCACGAGATCCACGTTCAACTGCTGGCCGAGGCTCAGAAAAATTCCCGATCGAATCGCGGGCGGCGAGCCGAGCCGGCGCACAGTCACGGCGTATGGTCCCCCGACCTCCAGGCCGCTGATCAGGTATCGGCCTTCAGCGCGACTGCTGCCGCGCATTGCGACACCGGTTGCCTGGTTGATGACTCGTACCTCGACGCCCTGCAGCCCGCGTCCGGTCCCGTCGAGTACGCGTCCAGCGATCGCGGCCGAGGTCGGTCCCTGGCCGCCTGCGGCCCTGCCGATCGCCGCGAGCGACAGGAGCAGGAGCGACGTGCAGACCGAACCAACCGCGTGCCTCGTGGACAGGCGCACGATGGCCTCATCCCGGTGTTCGGGAGCACAGATGCGGGCGCAGCAGCGCGACGAGCACGTTGGTGTCGAACGGCTTGCGCAGAAACCCGGACGCGGAGCTGGCCTGGGCGCGATGCGACAGCATGTCGTGCGCCGTGATGAAGATGATCGGAGGCGCGGCGGGCCGTGAAGAAAGCGCGTCCTGAAGGTCGAAGCCGCTCATCCCGCCGAGATGAATGTCGACCACGATGCACGCCGGCTCGCTCGTCATTGCG
>DATJIW010000017.1:0-2428 GCA_035492775.1 Vicinamibacterales bacterium | reverse complement strand
CGGGAGACGGGACGAGGAAGCTGCAGATCAACGCGTCGAACTGCGTTCACTGCAAGACGTGCGACATCATGGATCCGTATCAGATCATCGACTGGATGCCGCCCGAAGGCGGCGGGGGACCGCAGTACGAGGGCATGTAAGGAACATCGAAGACTGAAGACTGAAGACTGAAGACTGAAGATTGAGGATTGAGGATTGAAGACTGAAGATTGCCGACTGCAGACTGAACACTGACGAAGTGCAGACGACCCTCGAGGAAACGCAAGCGCGTTCGCGGGTGGCCGCGAACGGGGCCGCCCCGCCGGTCGCGAGGCGCGTCCCCCGTTACTGTTTTTCTTCGCGGCGAGGACCGGTGGGGCTGTTCGCGGACAGGACCCGCTCCGGCGCTCACGTTTCCGCAGTTATGGTTGATTAGGTGCGTGAGCCTCAGCTGTCTTCGGCGCAGCTGCGCAAGGCTCGCATGATTGCTGCCTTCGCTGGTCCGGTTATCGCACTTCTCGGCCGCACCTACCGATGGCGCGTTGACGGATACCATCATTACGAATCCATCGTCGCATCCGGCAGGCCGCCCATTTTCGTGTTCTGGCATGGCCGCGTGCTGTCCGCGACGCTGTTCTGGCGGAACCGCGGCATCGTGGTCATGACCAGCGAGAACTTCGATGGCGAGTGGATCTCGCGGGTCATCAGGCGGTTTGGCTACGACACCGCCCGCGGTTCCTCGTCGCGCGGCGGCGTGCGCGCACTCGTGCAGTTGAAGCGCGACATGGATGCGGGCAAGCCGGCCGGGTTTGCGCTCGATGGTCCGCGCGGGCCTGCGCGCGTCGCGCAGCCAGGCGCCGTGTGGCTCGCGGGCGTTACGGGCAATCCCATCCTGCCGTTTCACATCGAGGCGTCGCGCGCGTGGAGCGCGCGCAGCTGGGACGCGACCCAGGTTCCATTTCCATTTGCCACCGTCGCGGTCGCGATCGGAACGCCGCTCCTCGTCGACGGCATCACGCCGTCTGTCATCGAATCGCACCGCACCCGTCTCGAGCGCGAACTCGAGGCCCTCGACCTGCAGGCGCGCGCGCTCGTTCGCCAATCCTGAAGGCTGCCCGACGCCAGACAAATGGCTCCGTACGCCGCGCATTCTGCCGATTCCGACCGCCAACGACTCATCCGTAATGGCGGCACGTTTGCAACGACGCCTTTGGCCAGTCTGCTCATGAAACTGTCGGCGTCTACATGGTCGGTGCTCGACCTGCTTCGTCTCCGCTTCGGCGTCCAGTTGTTCATCTTCGACGCGAGCCTCGAACCCGTCGGCGAGTTGGGAATCAATCCCGGCGCCGCGGCGGCGCTGATGGACGAACCGGGCATGCGCGAGCGGTGTCGCGCGGTCCTGGCGACGGACGATTCACGCAGTCCGCGCCTGGCGAACCGCGCCGTGCGTACCGTTCCGTTGCTCGTCGGACGGGAACCGCTCGGAGTCCTCGTCGCCACGTCGCCGGAACGCCACACGCGCGAGCTGCGCGACGAGGACATCACGACGCTGGATGCCGCCGCACAGATCGGCAGCGCCGTCGTCGAGCAGGATCTCGCGAAAGGTCGCGAGCTGGGAGAGGCGCTCGAGACGTCGCGCCGATTCGAGGGCGTTCTCCGGTTTCTGCGCGTCCTCATGCAGTTCGGCACCGAAGCCGAGTTGATGCGCGGCGTCGTTCAGGCCGCCACTCTCTGGTTCGATCTGGATTGCCGCATTTACGTGCGAACGACCCCCGACACGTTCAGTCTGTTCGCGGCGCTTCCCGGATACAGCGAGCGCGATCTGCCGGCGCGGCTGCGCGCCGAGCGCGTCTTCGAGCTTGCGCGTGACACCGCCGTCGACTCCCCGGCCGACCTCGAGGAGCTGGGGTGGCACGTTCCGCGAGGTGCGGCAATCGTCCTCCCGTTCGGCGGCGACCCCGAATGGCTGCTCATCGCCGGTGACACAATCACACCGGAGGTCGAACTCACGTTCGGCGCGGTCACGCGCGTTCTCGGCTACGTTCTCTTGCGCGGTGCAGCGGCCCGCGAGACCGGCTGGCGCGGGCGCCTGAGCGCGATTGCAGCCCTCGGCGTCGAACGCGCCCTCCGGGACCTGCTGCGCCAGCTGTCGCTCGATCTCGGCGGGCTGAGCGCACGCCTGTCCGTCGCGGACGGGGGAGAGGCCCGGACCCTGGCCTTCGCCGGCGATTCGGCGGCGGCGCACGGGACGACGACCCACCAGCTGCAGTTCGGCAAACGAAGCATGACGCTGGAGGTCGGTCATCCTGCCGGCGGGCCGACGTTCGAGCAGGTCGCGACCGTCCGCGCATGGACCCGCGTCGTCGAGCCGTGGCTGCTCGGAGCGTCCACCGGCGAATCGCCCGTGGCCGACTCGGAGGCCGAGATTTTCGAACGGCGGATCCAGGAC
>DATJIW010000016.1:0-80845 GCA_035492775.1 Vicinamibacterales bacterium | reverse complement strand
CGCGCCGCAGCTCACGCGCATCACGTATCGCGTGAAGCGCGGCGACACGCTGTCGTCGATCGCCGAGCTCTTCGACACCACCGTTGCCAAGATCAAGTCGTGGAACCGGATGCACTCGAATGCACTCGTGGCCGGCACTCGCCTGAAGATCATGGCGCCGCGATAGTTCTCCGCGCCTGCAGCACGTCGTCGAACCACAAGTTGCAGAAACTGATCGCGTGCTCTATTGCGCGGCGTGGCGGTTTCTGCTGACCATTCCGCAGTCCTTCGTCTGAACCTGCGTTTTTCCTGAACAATCCGCCTCGCGCGATTCGCGCGGCGCTTTGCAGACGTGCAGGCGTGCTCGCTTGCATTCGCTCCGCCGCCGTGTACGGCATCGATGCCGCGCCCGTGACCATCGAGGTCGATGTTTCGTTCGGCCTTCCCGGCTTTACCGTCGTCGGTCTCCCCGATGCGAGCGTGCGGGAGAGCCGCGACCGGATCAAGAGCGCAATCCGCAACAGCGGTTTCACCTTCCCGCCGCACCGCGTCATCGTCAATCTCGCACCCGCGGACCTGCGTAAGGCGGGCTCGTCCTTCGACCTTCCCATCGCCCTCGGCGTACTCGCGGCCGCCGGGGCGGTCCTTCGCCGCGATGTGGACGACGTGCTGGTACTGGGAGAGCTGTCGCTCGACGGAGCGATTCAGTCGGCGCGGGGTGTGCTGCCGGTAGCCGCTGCGGCGCGGGCCCGCAGTTTCAAGGGGCTGTTGCTGCCGCAGGCAAACAGCCGCGAGGCCGCGATCGTGGAAGGCATCGACTTCTATCCGGTCCGCACGCTGCGCGAGGCAGTAGCCGCCATCAACCAGCCTGCACCTGTTCGACTGCCGCCGGAGCCGGACAGCGATTCGACCGAACTGGTGCACGGCGACTTCGCCGATGTGCGCGGGCAGCTTCTCGCGCGGCGGGCCATCGAGATCGCGGCCGCGGGCGGTCATAACGTGCTGTTGTCGGGTGCACCGGGCTCAGGCAAGACGATGATGGCGCGCCGGACTGCCGGCATCCTGCCGCCGCTGACGTTCGACGAAGCGCTGGAAGTCACGGCAATTCACTCCGTCGCCGGGCTGCTGCCGGTCGGACGAGGACTACTGCGCGTCCGTCCGTTCCGCGCGCCGCACCATACCATCTCGGACATCGCCCTCGTCGGGGGCGGATCGATGCCGCGCCCGGGTGAGATCAGCCTGGCACATCACGGGGTCCTGTTCCTGGATGAGATGCCGGAATTCAGCCGGCACGTGCTCGAGGTCCTGCGGCAGCCGCTCGAGGACGGAATGGTGCGGATTGCCCGCGCCCAGCGCACGTGCGAATTTCCGGCGCGCTTCGTGCTGATTGGCGCGATGAATCCGTGCCCCTGCGGCTACTTCGGCGACGAGCGGCGCGTCTGCCGCTGTACGCCGCAGCAGATCGCGCGTTACGAGTCGCGCCTGTCCGGCCCACTTCGCGATCGGATCGATCTCGCCGTCGGCGTGAGCGCGCTGCCGCCCACGGAGCTGGCTGGTGACGGATCAGGAGAACCGACGGCAGCTATTCGCGCCCGTGTGGAATCGGCACGCGCGATCCAGTCGGAACGGTCGCGCGCAACAGGCGTCGGAGTCAACGCGCGCCTGAGTCCTCGAATCCTTCGACGTGTGTGCGGGTTGGACGATGCAGCGCGGCGGTTGCTGGCGGCGGCCGCCGAACGGTTCAACCTCAGTGCGCGCGCGTACGACCGCGTCCTCCGAGTGAGCCGGACGATCGGGGATCTGGCTGGAGCGGATGCCGTGGGCGCGGATCACGTCGCGGAAGCACTGCAGTATCGGTAGCTCGGCCCCGCCGCCTTCGAGCCACGGCCGACGGCATCGCGACAGCCGCCTATCGGTTCGCCGCCTTCTCCGCTTTGTCGGCGATCTTGGCCTTCGCCTGCGCCTGCTGCAGATGCTGGCGGTACAGCGCATTCTGAGGCGCGAGCTGCACGGCGCGCTCGAAGGCCGGAAGCGCGTGAACGGGGAGATCCTTCTGCAGGTAGATGTAGCCGAGCGTGTCCTGCGCTTCGGGGCGATCGCGCATCTCCTCCGTCGCCACGGTCGCGTATCTCAGCGCGTCGTCGTACTTGCCGTCTTCTGCGAGCATCCACGCCAGATTGTTGGCCGCCACTCCAGCACGCGGGTGGGTGGCCAGCACGCTCTCGTACTGCGCGCGAGCGCCCGCGCGATCGCCCTTCTGCTGCAGAATCATCCCGACCATCGTGGCGGCGCCTGCGCTCTCTGACGTGCGGTCGGCCAGCGCCCGATAGCGCAACAGCGCAGCGTCGAGATTGCCCTGCCGCAGATAGATCTGGCCGAGCATCTCGTACGCCTCGAGTCGCGACGGATTTCGCGCGACGAGCTCCGTGAGCCGCCGTTCGGCATCAGCCGGCTTGTTCTCGAAGAGATCGAGGCGCGCGTCGAGAATCTGGGCGGTTTCGTCCTGCGGCGATGCCTGCAGCCACGCCTGCACTCGCCCGCGCGCACTCGCCACGTCTTTCGCTGCGACGTCTGCGGTGACCGCGCCGACACGCGCATCATCGTAGGACGGCGCGGCTGCGAGCGCTGCCTTGAACGCGGCGCGGGCGGCATCGACCTGCCGTCCGGCGAGGCTGACCCAGCCGAGCTCCGACTGCAGCCGTGGATCTGCGGGCGCGGAACGCAGACGCGCATCGAGCTCGCGTTTCGCGCGCTCGAGATCGCCCTGTGCACGAAGACTGCGGGAGAGCAATACGGCGGCCTCGACGTCGTCCGGACGTTCGGATGCCGCCTGCTCAGCCGCGCTGACCGCGCCGGCCGCGTTTCCGCGGGCGAGCTGCAGGCGGGCCAGCTGCATCCGCGCCGCGGCGGCATGGGGGTTCAGCTTGAGTGTGTCGTTGAACGCCGATTCGGCCGCGTCGTAGTCGCGGCGCGCCAGCGCGACGAGACCGACCGTATAGGCGGCGGCCGTCGACGACGTGTCGGCCTTCGCCCCTTGCTGCGCTTCGTTCCATGCCTCGTCGAGGTCCTTGTTCTGCGCCAGCAGCAATCGCGCTTTGAGAATGTGCGGCTCGGCATCCTTGGGATGCTGCTGGATCAGCGCGTCTGCGATGGACAGCGCCTCGCCGCCCTGACCCTGGGTCTGCTTGATGGCCGCGATGCGGATCCGCGCATCACGCTGGATCCGCGCCTTTCCCGTGATGCCGTTGAGCACCTGCAGCGCCCGATCGGGCTTCCGCATCCCGGTGTAGTAATCCGCCAGTGCCAGCGCGCCGTCGGGCGACATTGCCGCAAGCGCCTTGAAATGCGGTTCCGCTTCCGCCGGCCGGCGGCTGTTCAAATAGAACAGCGCAAGGGCTCGTCGCGTGAGCGGATTCGATGCGTCGAGCTCGAGCGCCGTCTTCAACTCCCGCTCCGCACCCTGGCGATCGTTTCGCACCCAGTCGAAGTTCGCCAGTGCGAGGTGCGCATCGACCGACTTCGGATCGAGGGCGATCGCTTTTTCGAACGAATCCTTCGCGGCGTCCGTCGCGCCCGAACGGAACTGGATGGATCCGAGGGCTGAATATGCCGGCGCGTTCTCCGGGTCCAATGCGACGGCCTGCTCCATCTGTTTGATGGCGCGGCTGGTATCGTTCAATCCGGCGAGCGCGTTGCCGAGCAGGATGTGCGCCTTGGCGCTGTTCGGGTCGGTCTTCAGCGCCAGGCCGGCTCGGGATTTCGCCTGATCGAACTGCCCTGCCAAAAGCAGAAGCGTCCCAGCCTGGAGCTGCGCGTCGATGTTCGTCGGATCCAGATCGGCCGCCTGGGCATACTCGCCGTACGCCTTTGCCGGATCGCCGGACTCCGCGTACACCTTCGCCAGTTTGTAGTGCAGGTCCGAGTGCGTCGGCAGGCCTTTCAACGCATTGCGATACTCGATCGACGCTTCGGTCAGCTTGTGCTGCGCGACGTAAGCATCACCCTGGCGGGCGTGCTTCTCGGCCGTTTGAATCGGATCCTGATGGCAGGCGGCGAAGGCGAGCGCCGCACACACGATGAAGGCCCGTGAAGTCATGGGAGATAGGCGCTGAGGCGCGGAGCGATGTCCCGTGAAAACGCAGCGGCGGCCCGGTCTGCGGCTGCCGGCTGCCCGACACTTTCGGGGACGACGATGCGGACGAGTGAGCCGTTCGTCCGATGCAGCCGCGCCGCGTCGATCATCAGCCAGAGTTTGTTCGCGTAGTCGTTGGCAACGATGCGTCCCCGGCCCTGATACCAGTAATACACGACCTGGCGCTGCAGAGACTTCTGAATCACGTAGCGATTGACCGGGAACGTAACGCCGCCGGCGGTCAGCTCGACGCGTGAGGATTCGATCGGCTGCCAGCCGGAACCGGGCAGGCAGTTCTGCGGCGAGTGGATCGTGTTCCCCTGCCGCTGGCTCGCGTAGTAGCCGATGTAGAGATTGAGAGGAAGGCCCGCCGGATCGACGTACGTGCGATTCACGTATTCGTCGACGCCCAGGACCTGCAGCACCTCATCGTCGAGCGGCTGTTCGCCGGCAGAATGCCAGTCGTTTATCTGCGACGGGAAATTCGAGAGCGACTGCCGCGCGACCGGCACTTCGAACCCGCTCAGATGCGTCCCGAACAGTCCTACGGCAAGGACGAGCGATGCGATGACACCCGCCCGGGTTGTCATCGTGCGGGCACCGCCGCGCGCGTCCACGTCTGACTCCCGCGGACTGGAAGGACCGCCAGCGTTCTCTGCGCCACGAGCAACAGCCCGAATGCCACGACGAACATGAGCCACCCGGAAAACATGTGGAAGAAACCTTCGGCGGCTTCTGCGCCGATGTAGCTGGCCAGCAGTCCGGTGCCGGCGACTCGCGCGGCGTTCGCTGCGATCGCTACCGGCACGGTCAGCAAGGCGAGGACGGTCCGTGCCCAGCGGCGGGGTTCTCTCAGCTTGCCGAGGATCACACCGAGCGTCAGAAGCGACATCAGCGAGCGAATTCCGCTGCAAGCCTGCGCCACCTCGAGCGTTGTCGTCGGGAGGACGAGGATGTTTCCTTCGCGCAGCACCGGTACGCCCGCCATGTTGAGCACGCTTTCGCCGGTACGAGAGGCCAGGAGCTGGAGCGGGAACGCAATCTGATTGAACAGCACCGCCGGAAGGGGAACGGCCAGGATCAGGAATGCGATGGGGAACGCGAGCAGACGCAGCCATCGCCATCCGCACAGGCACAGCACCGATCCCGCGATGATGCCGATGAGCGATACGCGCGTGAGGAACAGTTCCGCCCCGAACAGTCCTGCGAGCAGAACGAGCAGGCTGACCGCGACCAGAGCGAACCCGGCGTTCGACGGCGCGAGCGGCGCATTCTGCAACGCGGCGCGCTGCTGCCACACGAACCACGCGGCGAACGGCACGATGAGAAAGCCGTGAGAGTAGTTCTCGTCGCTCGCCCACTGCTTTACGAGCGACGAGATGGTCGGAGAGTAAACGACGGCAATGGCCGCGGCAACGAGGCCGATCGCGACCAGCGGCCGTCGAGGGATCATCGAAGCAGGCTTTCCTTCCGGGAACGGAAGCGAGTCAGCCATGCCGCACCAGTTCCGAGCAGCAGGATCGAAGCTGGCTCAGGGGTCTGCCCCGGATCTGGCGCGCCGTTGACGCTCAGACGGACGAGGAATCCGCGTCCGCCGAGATTGTCACGGAGGCCAAACATCACCATCGCTGCGTCACCACCGCTGAAGTTGTTGAACTGCAGGAGGTCGTGTGCGTTGGTGTCCTCGTCCACAAACAGCGCGGCCTGGCCGCCTGTCGTGAACGTTGCGCTGCGTTGCAACCCTGCGTTCCAGGCGAAGCTCAATCCGTCGGTGTTGTTCGACGTCGAGAAGCCCGGCAGTGCGTAACCTGGCTGCGGCTGCGGATCTTCGGCATCGAACCCATCGGACAGCGGATCGAGGATCTCGGCCGTGACCGACGTCCACGGATTGGCCGCCGAATCGAACGCCTTGAACGCAAAGTAGTAGTTGCCATGCGGCGCCAGGCCATCGATCAACACGTAAGCCTGGGATCCGCCTTGGAACACGATATTGCCGAGATTGATCACCGGACCGTTGACGCTGAACTGCGTCGGGTCCGCCGTCACTCCGGCCGACGTGTTGTACAAGGCCGCAACCGGATCCGCCCGCGCCTCACCTGGCGCGAACGCGAACACGCACGCTAGCCCGCAGGCCAGTGTGAATAGCCGCATAGCACCTCCCAATTCCGTGCACGGTCCCGATCAGGGCACGTAACGCCGTACCATGCCCGCAAGCGCCAGAAGAGTTGCACCGGACAGCAGCAGGAGCATTGGTTCCATGATTACCGTCATTTCCCGACCGGGTACCGACGATGAGCGAGCCGTTGCCGTACTCATCGACCTTCGCAGGGTCCGGCGAGCCGAACTGCAAGAGTGCGGCCTCAACTAACTCGTTGCCCGCGCCTCAGCAGGCATCGACCACAGCTGTTTTCATGTGCTAAAGCCGCCCGGACCGACCGCCGACAGTCGGATCAAGAAAGCGGTGGTGACGGTCAAGCGTCCATGCTAGAGTGCGATGTTCCCGTCAGCTCTTCAGATGCGACTTCGCGGAAAGCGATATTCCCTCGTCGTTGCCGACCCCGATAGCGGGTCCGATTGGCGGTTCTCCATACCGGTCTGGCCGGTATTGGGAATCACGTGCGGCGCGCTCGCGTTGCCGATCCTGATCGGCCTCGGCGCACGCTGGAGCGCGCGGTCGATGATCGCGGAACTGCAGGCGTCGAACGCATCGCTTCAGGTCGAGAACGCGAGCTACCGCGAGGCGACCGGCCAGCTCGCGACCGAGATCTCATCCCTCCAATCTGCGGTCAATCAACTCGGCGATCACGCGGCCGTCGATCCCGCAGCCAGCAAGGCGATGGAGAAACTGCCGGCGATCGTGAAAGCTCGCGCGATGGGCGGGGCTCCCGGAGCGGTGACGGCGAAGATGTTCAGCGGCGGCACCGGTTCACCAGAAACGGCCCTGGGCGTGCTGAGCGATCTGCTCGGAGCGATCGGTAATCGCCTGGATTCGGTCCGCGATACCGTCGAACGACGTCATGCGCTGGCCGTGGCCACGCCATCAATCTGGCCCGTTGCCGGATGGCTCACCTCGTCGTTCGGCACGCGCACGGATCCATTTACCGGCGACGCGGACTTTCACCCGGGTCTCGATATCTCCGCCGATTACGGTCAGCCGGTGCTGGCCACCGGCGACGCGGTCGTCGAAAGCGCCGGCCCGAACGGCTCGTACGGCAACATGGTCGTCCTCGACCATCATTTCGGCATCATCACCAAATACGGGCACCTCTCCCGCATCGCTGTCAGCGAAGGACAGGAAGTCAGCCGGGGCGACGTCATCGGCTATGTCGGGTCCACCGGCCGCTCCACGGCCGCCCACCTGCACTACGAAATCTGGATGAACGGGAAGCTCACGAACCCGATGACGCTGCTCGCCAGATAGCAGCCCTTCCCTCCCGCAGAGTCTCGAAAAGAGCGTGGTACAATCGCCGGATACCGATCCGGTAATTTCTTCCACATGCTCCAGAAAACGCTCGCCACTATATTCGGCACTGAGAACGCGCGAGAGCTCAAACGCGTCAGGCCGGTCGTCGCGGCAGTCAACGCCTTCGAGCCCTCTATCCAGGCGCTGACCGACGAACAGTTGCGCGCGAAGACCGCGGAGTTCCGGCAGCGGCTCGCGAGCGGCGTTGTCCTGGACGACGTCCTCCCGGAGGCATTTGCCGTCGTGCGCGAGGCCGGCCGCAGAGTCCTCAACATGCGGCACTTCGACGTCCAGCTCATCGGAGGCATGGAGCTCCACAAGGGCCGCATCGCCGAAATGAAGACAGGCGAGGGCAAGACGCTCGTCGCGACGCTTCCGGCGTATCTCAACGCGCTCGAAGGCAAGGGCGTCCACGTCGTGACCGTGAACGACTACCTCGCACGGCGCGACTCGGAGTGGATGGGACGGATCTACCGTTTTCTGGGCATGACCGTCGGCGTGATTCAGCACGACCTGAACGACGCCGAACGCCAGGTGGCCTACGCCTGCGACATCACGTACGGCACGAACAACGAGTTCGGCTTCGACTACCTGCGCGACAACATGAAGTTCGACCTCGCGCACTACGTGCAGCGGGGCCACAACTTCGCGATCGTGGACGAAGTCGACAGCATCCTGATCGACGAGGCGCGGACGCCGCTCATCATCTCGGGCCCTGCCGAGGAGTCGACCGACCTGTATTACGAGGTCGATCGGATCATCCCGCGGCTCGCCAAGGGCGCGACCGTCCAGGGCGATGTCAAGGCCGAGGAACGCGAGGCGCTCGAGCAGACCGGCGATTACATCGTCGACGAGAAGCACAAGACGGTGACGCTCACCGAGACCGGTATGGCGAAGGCCGAGAAGATGATGGCGCATCATCTCCAGCCCGGCAGCGACGGGCTGTACGACCCGGTCAACTTGCGCATCCTTCACCATATCAACCAGGCGTTGCGCGCCCACACGCTGTTCCACCTCGACGTCGAGTACATGGTCAAGGACGGCGGCGTCGTAATCGTCGACGAATTCACCGGGCGGCTGATGCCCGGACGTCGGTGGAGCGATGGGCTGCACCAGGCCGTCGAAGCCAAGGAGCACAACACCAACCATCCGGAAGTGAAGATCGAGCGCGAGAACCAGACGCTCGCGACGGTGACGTTCCAGAACTACTTCCGCAAGTACGCGAAGCTCTCCGGCATGACCGGCACGGCCGATACCGAGGCGCAGGAATTCGCTGAAATCTACAAGCTCGACGTCATCGTCATCCCGACCAACCGCGAGCTGCAGCGAGTCGAGGAACCGGACACCGTCTACCGGACAGAGAAGGAAAAGTACGACGCGATCGTCACGGACATCCTCGAAAAGCAGGCGCTCGGCCGCCCTGTACTCGTCGGCACCGTCTCGATCGAGAAATCAGAAAAGCTGTCACGCCTGCTGAAGCTCCGCGGGATCAAGCACGTGGTCCTCAACGCCAAGTACCACGCGCAGGAAGCCGAAATCGTCGCGCAGGCGGGCCGCCGGGGCACCGTGACGATCGCGACCAACATGGCGGGCCGCGGAACGGACATCCTCCTCGGCGGCAACCCCGAGTTCATGGCGCGCCAGCAGACGCTGGCGGACGAAATCGCCGAGAAGCTTTCGAAGGGCCAGGAGAAGTTCGTCGACGACGCCGACTTCGTGTACTTCTTCCACCTCGACAACTTCTATCGCGTGCCGCGCCAGGAATACGATCGGATCTTCGCGCACTACAAGAGACAGACCGACGCGGAACATGAGGAGGTCGTCGCGCTCGGCGGACTGCACATCGTCGCGACCGAGCGCCACGAGGCGCGGCGCATCGACAATCAGCTGCGCGGCCGCGCCGGCCGCCAGGGCGACCCCGGTTCGTCGAGGTTCTACCTCGCGCTCGAAGACGACCTGATGCGGATCTTTGGATCCGATCGCATCTCGGGCCTGATGCAGCGCCTGGGCATGGAAGAAGGCGTCCCCATCGAGCACCGCATGGTCACGAAGGCGATCGAACGGGCGCAGAAGCAGGTCGAAAGCAACAACTTCTCGATCCGCAAGCACCTGCTCGAATACGACGACGTGATGAACAAGCAGCGCGAGAGCGTCTACGGACTCCGCCGCGAACTGCTCGAAGGGTCTATCAAGATCGACGAGGAAGAGCCGGTCGACATCCGCGGGTACCTCCTGTTGCTGGCCGAAGAGCTGGCGCAGAGCACCGTCGAACGGTATGCGAGCGAAGACGAGGATCCGGAAGAATGGGACCTCGACGCGCTGCGGACGGCCGTCGCCGAGATCTTCGCGTTCACACCACAGGAGCTCGAGTCGCTCGACTTCTCGGACAAGTCGACGCAGGAGATTACGGACGCCGTCTGGGCGGTCGCGCTGAACAAGTACGAGGCGAAGGAGAAGCTGATCGACGAGCCGTCGATCCTGCATCGCGTCGAGCGGGACATTATGCTGCAGATCGTCGACGCGCAGTGGAAGGATCACCTCTACTCGCTCGACCACCTCAAGGAAGGCATCGGCCTTCGCGGGTACGGCCAGCGCGATCCGCTGGTCGAGTACAAGAAAGAGAGCTTCGAACTGTTCGCCGCGATGAAGGATCGCGTCGAGGAAGAGATCGTACGGTATTTGTGGCGTCTCATGCCGGTCCTCGGCGGCGGCGCCGGTGAGGCGCCGCCGATCCCGCGCCCGGTCGTCCGCAGGCCGAGCCCGATGACGCTGAGCGGCCCGCAGACCGCTGCAGCGGCTTCGCCGTTCGGCGCGATCCGCGGCGGCGGCACCGCGACAGCCGTGGCCGAACCGCCCAGGCCCGGCCGCAGTGGCGGCGACGACGTCGTCCGGCAGGTGCGCCGCGACGAGCCCAAGGTTGGACGAAACGATCCATGCCCCTGCGGAAGCGGCAAGAAGTACAAGAAATGCCACGGAGCATAAGACAAGGCCGACACATGTCGGCCTTTTTTGCAGGTATCTGAATGGAGACTCGGACCGACGTTCTCAATGCCGATCAGATCTCGGTCGGCCTCGCGACTGCGCTGACCTTTGACGACGTGCTGCTCGTCCCGCAGCATTCGACCATCCTCCCGAGCGCCGTCGACGTCAGCTCGTGGTTCACCCGCAACATCCGCCTCAATGTGCCGCTCTCGAGCGCGGCAATGGACACTGTCACCGAATCGCGCCTCGCCATCGCCATGGCTCAGCAGGGAGCGATCGGCGTCATCCACAAGAATCTGTCGATTGAAGAACAGGCCTCGGAGGTCGACCGCGTGAAGCGGTCGGAGAGCGGCATGATCGTGAACCCGATCACGCTGTCGCCGTCGAACCGGATTTATGAGGCGCTCGACCTCATGAAGAAATACCGGATCTCAGGCGTCCCCATCACCGAAGACGGGAGCAAGGAAGGAAAACTCGTCGGGATTCTCACGAACCGCGACCTGCGGTTCGAATCCAACGTCGACCGTCCGATCTCCGACATCATGACGCGCGATCCGCTCTTCACCGTCCCGGTCGGGACGAGTCTCGAGCAGGCACGCGAGTTCCTCCATCGGCACAAGGTGGAGAAACTGCTCGTCGTCGACGACCGCTTCATGCTGAAGGGGCTCATCACCGTCAAGGACATCCAGAAGGCGATCAAGTATCCGAACGCGTGCAAGGATTCTCTCGGCCGGCTGCGCTGCGGAGCGGCGGTCGGCGTCGGCCGCGATGCAATGGCGCGCGCCGAGGCGCTTGTCGCCGCCAATGTGGACGCCCTCGTGATCGATACGGCCCACGGGCATTCGCAGGGAGTGCTCGACATGGTCCGCCGGATCCGGCGCCAGTTCACGAACGTCGACGTGGTCGCCGGCAATGTCGCCACTGCGGAAGCCACCGAGGCTCTGATCGATCTCGGCGTCGACGCCGTGAAAGTCGGCATCGGCGCTGGCTCGATCTGCACGACACGGATCGTCGCAGGAATCGGCGTTCCGATGATTACCGCCGTCGCGGACTGCGCGCGCGCCGCCGCCCGCCACAAGGTCCCGATCATCGCGGACGGCGGGATCCGCTACTCCGGCGACATCACCAAAGCCATCGCCGTCGGCGCGAGCTCGGTGATGATCGGGAGCCTCTTCGCCGGCACGGACGAGAGCCCTGGCGAGATGATTCTGTTCCAGGGCCGCAGCTTCAAGGAATACCGCGGCATGGGATCGCTCGGGGCGATGCGACGCGGCAGCCGCGATCGGTACTTCCAGGACGAATTCGATCTCGACGCGAACCCCGACTCAGCCGAAAAGCTCGTCCCCGAGGGGATCGAGGGGCGCGTGGCGCACAAAGGCAGCGTGGCCGCGATGGTCCTGCAGCTCGTGGGCGGCCTGCGGGCGGGGATGGGCTACACCGGCTGCAAGGATGTCCCTGCTCTGCAGCGCGACGCGAAGATGATCCGTGTGAGTCCGGCCGGCCTTCGCGAAGGCCACGTGCACGACGTGATCATCACGAAAGAGGCACCGAACTACCGCGTCGAGTAACCGGCACGCGCCTCGCCCTGCACCAACAATACGGCGCGGCGGCGAGATGACGCCGCCGCTCCGTCTCCTTCCTACTGACGACCGCAGCCGGCGCCCGGCACCGGGCGGACTGACGTCACGCGGAATCGCGACCCCGCACCAGTCGAAAGCCCGCCCGTGGAATTGCCGCTGAGGCCGATGCTGGCCGGTGTGCCCGTGCCGGCGGTTCCTGTCGGCGTTCCCGTTGCGGGAGTCGTCGCCGGCGCCGACGGCGTCGACGGGGTTGCTGCGGGCGTCGTGGGCGCTGTCGCGGCCGTTGACGGCGCACCCGGCGTACCCGGGTTCGTCGGTGTCGTGGTTGGCGTCGACGGAGTCGTGGTGGGCGTCGATGGGGTCGTGGCCGGTGTGGTGGACGAAGGGGCGGCCGGTGCAGTCGACGGTGTCATCGGAGTGGTCGACGGTGTGGTCGGACTCGTCGACGGCGTCGTCCCGACTGTTCCAGCGGCGCCGGCGGGCTCGAGCGAGCCTTGAATCTCGACCCGCTGGTTCTGGTACCTCTGTAAGTCAGCCGCGTTCCCGCCGATCAGCTGATAAGAACTGGGCGTCGTACTGGCCGATGCCGCCGGCGATGCCGACGAATTGTCCATCGTCATCAGCACGAACGCCGCAGAGTTCGCAGCATCCGCGTTGGCGCCCTGTACGCCGGTGCCGCTGCTGCCCCCCGAACCCGGCGTGCTGGTGCCAGGCATGAGACAACCGCTGATGGTGGTCGTCCTGGCCGTGCTGCTGCCCTGCGTTCCGAGCGTGCTCTGTCCCGCCTGTGTCTGGGCCGCGGCAGTAGCGCCTGCAGCGACGGCGACGAGCGCCGCAAATAAATAGTCCCGCTTCATCAGGTTCCCTCCAGTGGATTTACTCACTGAAGACCGTGCAAAGCGGCGGCCTCTCGAAACTCAGCCGGCCGGCCCCGTGCGTATCCTGATGGAGCGATGGTTGTCGGAGGTTTCAGCGAGCGTGACTTCCACGACGTCATCGGGGCGGCCGCGCCAGCGTTCTGCCCATTCGATCGCGACGACGCCTTCGCCGGAGACCAGGTCGTCCAGTCCCAGATCGTCGACCTCGTCCGGATCGAGCCGGTAGAGATCGACGTGGTACAGCGTCGGCCCGGCTCCTCCGTACTGCTGCACGATTGTGAACGTCGGGCTGGACACCTCCTCGGGGTCTGCGCCGAGTCCGCGCGCGATGCCGCGCACGAACGCCGTCTTGCCCGCCCCGAGGTCGCCGTACAGGAGCACCACATCTCCGGCCTTCAGCTGAGCACCGAGGCGTTCGCCCGCCGCTGTCGTCTGTTCTTCGCTTTCCGAGATCACCTGGTACCGCCGTCGCGCTTCACCCGCTTGCGTGCGGTGAGTTCGAGCACCGCATCCGAGAGATGCGCGGCGATGTCGGTCGGCAGCAGCGCGAGCTCGCCTTCATCAGCCTCGGCGAGGTCGCCGGCGCTGCCGTGCAGGTAGACCGCGAGCTTGCACGCCGCTTCTGCGTCGAGGAGCTGCGCGAACCACGCCGCAATCATTCCGGTCAGCAGGTCCCCCGTGCCGCCGGTCGCCATGCCGGCGTTGCCGGTGAGGTTGATGAACGATCTTCCGTCCGGGCCCGCGATGATTGTCCGGTGTCCCTTCAGGACCACGTGGACCTTGTGCGCCGCGGAGAACTCGCGCGCGTGTTCGAGCCGGTCGGACTGCACCTGCTCCACCGACACCCCGAGCAGCCGCGCCATCTCGCCCGGATGCGGCGTGATGATCATGTCGACGCCGTCGCGGCCTTCCAGGCGATCGGGGTCGTCGGCGAATGCGTTCAGCGCGTCCGCGTCGAGTACGAGCGGCACGCCCGATCGCTCGACGATCGCCTGGACGAACGCGGACGTCGACGGGTCGCGGCCGAGGCCGGGCCCGAGCGCGATGACGTCGGCCTTGACCGCGAGGGCGCGATCGACGGCGCCGAAGTCGGCCGTTCCCGCGGCCGTCTCGTCGAGCGGCTCCGTCATGTACTCGGGCATCATTGCCGCGATCGTGGCGGCGCAGGACCGCGGCGTCGCAATCGTGACGAGGCCTGCGCCCGACCGCAACGCTCCGAGCGCGGCAAGGTGTGCCGCGCCCGTTCTCCCGGTCGAGCCCGCAATGACGAGCACGCGTCCGAAGTCCCCTTTGTGCGAATCGGCCGCGCGCGTCGGCACCAGCTCGCGCATGCTTTCACGCGTGAGCAATTCGACGCGCGGTCCGTCGATTTCGTCGATGACGCCCGCGGGTATTCCGATGTCTGCGATGACGAGGTCGCCGCCGTACACGTCGGCTGGCGGGAGCACCAGCGGCAGCTTCGGCGCCGCGAGCGTCACGGTGATCGACGCCTGAATCGCGTCGCTGTCGATGTCGTGCGTGTCGGCCGACAGACCCGTCGGCAGGTCGATCGCCACTACCGGAGTGCCGAGTGCGTTCACGTCGCCGATCACCGTCTCCAGCAGGCCCGACACGGGTCCCCGAAATCCCGTACCGACGATTGCGTCGACGATCACGTCGCACTCGGAGATTTCGGTGAAGTGCAGCTCCCACTCCTGTGCGTCCGAGATCTCCACGACCGTGACGCCGACGCGTCCCAGAATCTCGAGGTTCGTTCGTGCGTCGCCGCGGACATCGCCGACGCTGCCCAGCAGGAAAACGATGGCCTCGATTCCGCGCTGGACGAGCGTCCGCGCGACCACGAATCCGTCGCCGCCATTGTTGCCACGGCCGCAGAGTACGGCCACGCGGCTGGATGCGAGGTCATCGAACGCCGCCTCCATCGCCGCCACTGCCTGCCGGCCGGCGTTTTCCATCAGGACGACCGACGGAATCCCGACGTCGTCGATCGTCTGGCGATCCGCTTCCCGCATCTGCTGTGTGTTGAGCACTCGCATCGATGGCTTGCCGCCTACTATTTCAGTAATGCTAGGATCCATGCAAATGCGCGGAGCGGTTTACGTCAACGGCCGGATCATGCCGGCCAGCGAAGCGGTCGTACCCGTGTACGACCACGGGTTCGTGTACGGAGAAGGCGTGTACGAAACGCTGCGGACCTACAATCAGGTCCCGTTTCTGTACGATCGCCACGTGCGGCGCCTTCGGCAGTCCGCACGGCATCTCGCGCTCGACGTGCCGTTCGACGACGGTACGCTTGCGCGGTGGATCCAGGATACGGTGGACGCGGCGGCGACGGCAGACGGCGGACCGGCCGGGGAGTGGTACATTCGCATCCTTCTCACGCGTGGCGTCGGCGAACTTTCGTACGACGTCAAAGCCACTCCGACGCCGACGCTCGTCATCATCGTCAAACCGAACGAGGAGCCACCGGAACGGATCGCGCGCGACGGGATCCGGCTTTCGCTCGTCGATGTCCTGCGCAACCATCCGGGCTCGGTGAACCCGGTCATCAAGTCCAATAACCTGCTGAACAACGCGCTCGCGATGCAGGCCGCCTACCGGCGCGGCGCCGAAGAGGCGCTGATGTGCAACTACCGGGGCGAACTGTCTGAATGCTCGCAATCGAATTTCTTCATGGTCCGCCGCGGGACGGCGCTCACACCGACCTCCGCCGCAGGACTGCTCGAAGGAGTGACGCGCGCGTTTCTGTTCGAGGTTGGCCAGGAGATCGGCGTGCCCGTCCGACACGAAGTGCTCCTGCCGAAAGACCTGGACACCGCGGACGAAGCCTTCATCACGAGCACCACGCGCGAGCTGAGTCCGGTCACGCGGATCGACGACCGCATAATCGGCGGCGGCAAGCCTGGACCGATCACGGTGCGGCTGCTCGCCGCTTATCAGCGCAAGGCCCGTGAGCTGACGCGAGCCGCCGTGAACACCCAGGCAAATATGAGCCGGTAGTCAGACCGTCACCGGCACGCGTTACGACGCGGCAACGCCTTCCTCCACGTACTCCTCCATGGGTGGACAGGCGCAGATCAGGTTCCTGTCGCCGTACGGATTGTCGATCCGCGCAACCGCCGGCCAGATCTTGTTCGCTCGCACGAATGGCAGCGGATAGGCTGCCTGCTCGCGGGAGTACGGATGCGGCCACTCGTCCGCGCAGACCGCACCGGCAGGATGCGGCGCGTTCTTGAGCACGTTGTCTTTCGCATCGACGCGCCCTTCGACCACGGCGGCGATCTCGTCGTGGATCCGGATGAGGGCATCGCAGAACCGATCCAGCTCGTCCTGCCCCTCGCTCTCCGTCGGCTCGATCATCATCGTCCCGGGTACGGGGAACGACACCGTCGGCGCATGAAACCCATAGTCCATCAGCCGCTTTGCGACGTCCTGCTCGTCCACCGACGCGCCCGCGGCGTGCTTGAACGGCCGAAGGTCGAAGATGAGTTCGTGCGCGACGCGGCCGTTGTGGTTCGCGTAGAGCACGTCGTAATGATCGTGCAGGCGGACCTTGATGTAGTTCGCGTTGAGAATCGCGACGCGCGTCGCGTCGGCCATTCCTTCAGCGCCGAGCATGCGCATGTATCCGTAGGAGATCAGGAGGATGCTGGCGCTGCCCCATGGCGCCGCGGCAACCGCTGAAATGGCCTTCGCGCCTCCGACCTTCACGACGGGATGTCCGGGCAGATACGGCGCGAGGTGTTTCGCCACGGCGATCGGCCCCATTCCAGGCCCCCCGCCCCCGTGCGGAATGGCGAACGTCTTGTGCAGGTTCAGGTGGCACACGTCGGCGCCGATGGACGCCGGGCTCGTGAGGCCCACCTGAGCGTTCATGTTCGCGCCATCCATGTAGACCTGTCCGCCGTTCTCGTGGACGACCGCACAGATCTCGCGGATGCGCTCCTCGAAGATGCCGTATGTCGACGGATACGTCACCATCAGCGCCGCCAGCCGGTCGCGGTGCTGTTCCGCCTTCTTCCGGAGATCGTCGACGACGATGTACCCGTGATCGTCGCAGGCGACGACCACCACGCGGAGGCCGGCCATCGTTGCGCTGGCGGGGTTCGTGCCGTGCGCAGACGCCGGGATGAGGACGACATCGCGCGCGACGTCTCCGCGGTCGCGGTGATAGGCGCGGATGACCATCAGCCCCGCGAACTCGCCCTGCGCGCCGGAGTTCGGCTGGAGCGAGACCGCATCGAGCCCCGTGATCTCGCAGAGCATCCCTTCCAGTTCACGGAAGATCTGCAGGTAGCCTTCGGCCTGATCGCGCGGCGCAAAGGGGTGCATCTTGCTGAACCCGTGCCAGGTGACCGGCATCATCTCCGTCGCGGCGTTCAGCTTCATCGTGCAGGAGCCGAGCGGAATCATCGACGTATCGAGGCCGACGTCTTTCCGCTCGAGCGACCGGATGTACCGCATCATCTGCGTTTCAGAACGATGCGTGTTGAACACGGGATGCGTCAGATAGCTGGATGTCCGCTGCAGCGGGGCCGGAACAGTCATCGAGAACGCGGCGTCGTCGCGCGCCACCAGGGCCGCCAGCTTGCCCGCGTTCTTCGCGAAGACCGCAAAGATGTCCTTGACGTCGTCTATCGTGGTCGTCTCGTCGAGCGAGATGCCCACCGCCCCGTCGGCGAAGTATCGGAAGTTCAGGCCGGCGGCTTCCGCGGACGGACGCACGGCGGCCGCGTTGGGACCGGCCACGCGCAGCGTGTCGAAAAATGCGGTGTTCGTCTGCCGGTAATCGAGCGCGAGCAGACCGCTGTCGAGCACCTGTGCAAGATTGTGGATGCCTTCCGCAATCGCGCGCAGCCCCTGTGGCCCGTGATAGACCGCATACATTGCCGCGATGTTCGCCAGCAGCGCCTGAGCCGTGCAGATATTCGACGTCGCCTTCTCACGGCGGATGTGCTGCTCGCGCGTCTGCAGCGCCATGCGATACGCGCGCTGCCCGAGCGCGTCGATCGAGACGCCGATGATCCGGCCGGGCGCCTGACGCACGTACGACTCGCGCGTCGCAAAGAACGCCGCGTGCGGTCCGCCGTAGCCGAGCGGCACGCCGAAACGCTGCGAGTTCCCCACGACGACGTCAGCGCCCATTTCGCCGGGCGGGGTCACGAGCGTGAGCGCCATCAGATCGGTCGCGACCGCGACCAGAACGCCGGCGGCGTGCGCCTTTTCGATGATCGGCCGCAGGTCGTGCAGTTCGCCGCGATCGTCCGGATACTGCAGGAGCAGACCGAACGCCCGGTCCAGCGGAAGCGACGCCGGATCACCGATCTCGAGCTGGATGCCGAGCGGCTCGGCGCGCCCGCGCAGGACATCGAGCGTCTGCGGAAACGTATGCTGCGAGACGAGGAACACGGACGGCTGCCCCGCCGGTGCCTTCTTGGTATTGATGCGATGGAACATCGACATCGCTTCGGCAGCGGCCGTTCCTTCGTCCAGGAGCGACGCCGTCGCGATCTGCATTCCCGTGAGGTCGCTCACCATCGTCTGGAAGTTGAGGAGCGATTCGAGCCGCCCCTGCGCGATCTCCGCCTGATACGGCGTGTAGGGCGTGTACCAGCCGGGATTCTCGAAGACGTTGCGCTGGATCACGGCCGGCGTGATGCAGCCGTAATACCCCATGCCGATATAGGCCCGCGTCACGTGATTGCGCGCTCCAATCGTACGGAGCCGCCGCAGGTAGGCCGCCTCGGTGTCTGCCGGTGGAAGGTTCAGCGGCGTCGAGAGACGAATGTCGCGCGGGATCGTCTCGTCGATCAGCTCGTCGATCGTTCTGGCACCCACCGTCTGGAGCATGCGGTCCCGGGCGCCGGCGTCTGGACCGATGTGTCGGGTTTGAAAGGCGTCGTGCGTGTTGTTCATTACTTGGTGAGTTCGGTGTACGCCGCGGCATCGAGCAGATCGCTCGTGTCGCCGTCAGCCACCTTCACGGCAATCATCCATGATCCGTGCGGGTCCGTGTTGACCGTTTCCGGTTTCTGGGTCAGGGCGTCGTTGACGGCGGTCACTTCACCGGATACGGGGCTGAACAGCTCCGACACCGCCTTCACGGACTCGATGGTGCCGAACACTTCCCCCTTCTTGAGACTCCGCCCCACGGCCGGCAGTTCCAGATACACGATGTCGCCGAGCTGCTTCTGCGCGTAATCGGTGATGCCGACACGGGCATTGCCCGAGGCCAGGCTCACCCACTCGTGATCCTTCGTGTATTTGAGGTCCGCTGGATACATAAGGCTCCTTTTCCCTGCGCGCCCGCCGTCCCGCATCACCTGGCGCGTTTGTAGAACGGCATCGGCACGATCACGGCCCTGGCCCGGCGGCCGCGCACGTCGATGTCGATTTCGGTTCCAGTGTCCGTGCGATCCGACGGCACGTAGGCCATGCCGATCGCCTTCTTCAAGTAAGGCGTCTGCGTGCCGCTCGTGACGATTCCGGCGTTGTTGCCCTCGATGAATACGTCGTAACCGTGCCGGCCAATCGCGCGATCGACCATTTCGAATCCGACGAGTTTCTTCGCCGTCCCTTCGGCCTTCTGCCGGCGCAATACGTCAGCGCCGATGAACTCGCTTTTCTTCCAGCCCACGATCCAGCCGAGATCCGCTTCGAGTACGGTCGACTGCTCGTCCATGTCGTTGCCGTACAACCGCATCGACGCTTCGAGCCGCAGCGTGTCACGGGCGCCGAGGCCGGCAGGCAGGAGGCCAAAGGGCTTGCCAGCCGCCAAAATGGCATCCCACACGCGTTCCGCGGACGCTGGCGCGACGAACACCTCGAATCCATCTTCTCCTGTATACCCCGTTCGGGAGATGGTGACCCGGACGGACGCGACTTCGCCTGTCGCGAACCAGTAGTACTTGATGGCCGCGAGGTCGACGCCCGTCAGCGTCTGCAGGATGTCACGCGCCGCAGGCCCCTGGATCGCAATGAGTGCATACCGTGAGCTGGTGTTGACCGCGGCGGCATCGCCGAGGCCCTGGATGTGCTCGCCAATCCAGCGAAAGTCTTTGATGATGTTCGACGCGTTGACGACCAGCATGAAATGGTCGTCCGCGAGACGGTAGGTCAGTACGTCGTCTACGAAGCTGCCTTCGGGCGTGGTCAGCGCGGCATACTGCGCCTGGTTGACGGCCAGTCGCGATGCATCGTTGCTGGTGATGTGCTGCACGGCCGCCAGCGCGTCGCGGCCCGCGATCTCGATCTCCCCCATATGACTGACGTCGAACAATCCGGCGCGGGTCCGTACCGCCAGGTGCTCGTCGGCGATGCCGGAGTACTCGACGGGCATGTCCCACCCGCCGAACTCGACCATGCGCGCGCCGAGCGCGCGATGGCGGGCATACAGCGGCGTTTTCTTGAGCGTGCCCGAGGGCTGATTCATGCGGACGCGAGGTGCCGTCGTTGGCGAGGCGCGCCGGCCGGCGCGCAACCAAGTTACGGTACTATGCGCCCCTCCCACGGTCAAGATTCCGACGCGTCGGACATGGCAGCTTCGTAACCGGCCCTCGAAAAACGTGATCGCGCCGGCTCCCTGGCCGGCCGTCTTTCGCCCGAATTCCGACGTTTCGCGGATAACTTCGCAGTCGACTCCCCAGGGCCGGCTCGGCACCACCGTTGCCATCATCCCCGCGCGGCGCGTCAGCGCCGTGAGCCGATTTCATCGAATCGAACACAGGGACCCTGGTATGAAGCCGACCGTTCCGCTTCTCGCGGCGGCGTGTGTCATTGCGGCAGCACAGCCGGCTGCCGCGCAGACGCTCGCCTCATGGCAATCACCGCTGAACGTGGCGGCCTCTTCCGGCGCCCTGATCAAGAATGGCGGCTGCGAGGGATGCCCGGATTCGGGCGCACACAGCACGCAGCAGCTCACGTCGGACGGCTACGCCGACTTCGTGCCTGGCTTCGGCCAGCGCTTCTACGCGGGTCTCAGCACTGACCTCTCATCGTCCACCGTCTCCACGACGATGAACTTTGCTTTCAGCTTCTGGCCGGGAGGCGCCTGGGAGATTCGCGAACTCGGCGTCTACAAGACCGAGGGCACGTTCGTCGCCGGCGATCACTTCACCGTCGCGATCGAAAGCGGCGCTGTGATCTATCGGCGCAACGGCGGCGTCGTCTACCGAAGCGCGGTCGCTCCGAGCTTCCCACTGGCGCTCGACACGACCTTCTATTCGATCGGAAGTTCACTTTCGGGCGCCACCGTCCAGACGGGGGCGCTGCCAGGCATCACCAGCACACCACCGCCGCCGCCACCCTCAACCCAGACGATGGCGACGTCGCCGAATCCCGATGGAGCCGCGGTCCGCGCGGCCGTCGGGCCGTACTATGCCGTCGTCGATCGATACTCCTATCCGAAACCGGCGGTCCCTGCCATGGGTCCAGCCGGCACGACGATCCAGGATCCGACGTTCGGGACGTCGATCACCCGTATCACCGACGGCAACGTGCGGCCCGGGTATCTGAATCGATCGTTCCGCACTCCCTCTGGTACACATTCGCTCGCCTGGAGCGCCGCGGGCACGAAATTCTACGTGGTGAGTACTGACGGAACAATCATCCCGTTCACGTTCGACCCGGCGACGCATTCTGCCAGGCGCATCCAGCCGACGTCCACGGGCGAGGGAGGCCTCGTGCTGCGGTTCTATCTCGAGCCGCAGTTCTCGTTCGTCAACGATTCGGTCGTCTACGGCAGCTACTCCGGCGCCGGGACGACGCTGCGGACGATCGACAAGTACGACTTCTCCACCGGGCTGTACACGACGATCTTCAACCTCGACGCGGTCCAGACCGGACTGACGGGAACGTTCGTCGGCGGCCTCGGTTCCAGCGCGGGACCGAACGAACGGATTCTTGCCTTCTTCGGAGGAACGGCGCAGGACAAGCACCACTTCGTCGTAATCTTCGACGTCAACAATCCATCGAACTATCAGGTGCTGGATACGCTGACGTCCACACTCAACGGTCAGCCCGCGCCCATCACACTGAATTTCTCGCTGCACCACGCCACGATCGACCGCAGCGGCCGCTACGTGGTCCTGTACCCGACCGCGGCGGACATGGCGGGTGCGCGGCATGCGTCGCAGATGTACGTCTGGGACACTGCGACGAACGCGATGACGCCGCTTACCGCCGACGCACACCCGTACGGTCATGATGCGTTCGGCTACGGCGTCTCGATCAACCAGGACTGCTGTACGAGCACGACATGGGACGCGGCGCAGTGGCAGTTCCGGACCCTCTCGACGCCGACGCTCTCGCACGATCTGATCGCGACGGTGCTCTCGCCCAAAGAGACATCGCTCGCTGATCATCCATCGTGGAACAACGCGCGCAGCGATCGGCAGGTGCCCTACGTCAGCGGGCTGTACCGGTACGGCACGAACACCTCCGCCTGGCGCGCCTGGGACGATGAACTGGTGGCGATCCAGACCGATGCGCCGGCGGGCACCGACGCGACGGTGTGGCGCTTCGCGCACCATCGATCCGACGTCCGCAACGATCTCGACGCGACGACAACGTATTTCTGGTACGAGCCGCGGCCGAACATCTCACCCGACGGCCACTGGGCTCTGTTCACCTCCAATTGGGAAAAAACCCTGGGAACCGACCCCGGCGGCGATGCCGGCGGCAGCTTCCGGCAGGACGTCTTCCTGCTGGAGCTGACCTCGTCCGACAGCACGTCGGCGCAGCAGCAGCCACCGCCGCCACCACCGGCGCCGGTGCCAGTCGCCATCACCACCACGTCGCTCGGCGCGGCGCAGATGAGCGTCCAATACGCCGCCGCGCTCGCTGCGACCGGAGGCAGCGGTGCCTACCTCTGGACCCTGACCAGCGGTGCCCTGCCGCCAGGCTTGACGCTCAACGGCCAGCTTGGCGTCATCTCGGGCACACCAATGGCGGTTGGCAATTACGGCTTTGACATCACCGTCGCGGATGCGAGTGGTGCAACGAACACAGCCGTCCGCACTTTCACGATCGCCGTCTCTGGACCGCCGCTCCAGGTTGCGACCGCAACCGTGCCGGGCGGACGCGAGACGCTTCCTTATTCCGTGACGCTCGCGGCCAGCGGCGGCAGCGGTTCGTATGTCTGGTCTCTCGCCAGCGGCTCGCTGCCGCCAGGCCTGTCGCTGTCCGCCACCGGATCGCTCAGCGGCACGCCCACGTCGGGAGGCACGTACGCGTTCACTGTCGTGGTCGCCGATGCCGCCGATACGACGATGCGCGCGAGCGTGAGCTATGTGATTCCAGTTTCGGCGGCCGTGAAGATCGTCTCGCCGCCATCCGCTCTGTCGCCCGTGAAGAATGTCCCGTTCGCCTATGCGTTCGCCGCGTCGAATGTCCTGGGCATCCCGAGCTGGTCGCTCAACGGCAACCTTCCGCAGGGCTTGACGTTCAACACGGCGAACGGCGCGATCACCGGCACGCCGAAGGGCGGCGGATCGACAACGCTGAACATCACCGTGACGGACGCGAGCACGAAGAACAGCGTCAGCGTTGCCTTGAAGATCGTTCAGAAATAATCATGGCGAGCGCGTGAGGCGCGGCGGGTCGGCGGCCCTGCTCCCTCGCGCGACGAGCTCGGCGATCCGCTCGACAGCCACGCGGTCCTGCTCCGGCACGTTCCGGCACCGGCCCTCCTCCAGCAGCACGAACCTCGTCGTGACGTCGTCCAGATCGTGAAGGCGGTGCGACGAGATGACGATTGCCGTGCCGGCAGCACCCCAGTCCCGAATGCCGGCTGTCAGACGCAGGGCGGCTGGAGGATCCAGGCCGTCCCAGGGTTCATCGAGCAAGAGGAGGTCCGGCGCCGGACCGTGCAGCGCGATCGTCAGACCGAGGTGCTGACGGGTGCCGCGTGACAACGCGCCAATGTGCCGCCTTTCGTCCGAGCGCACGTCAAAGAAGCCTGCCCACCGGTGCGCCGCTACGTGCGTTGGCAACGTCGACTCTCCACCGAAATGCCGTATGCGCGGCGGCCAGCAGTCCCACCGTACTGTTCCCTGGTCCGCACACATGAGGCCTGCCGCAATCCGCAGCAGGGTCGTCTTGCCGGCGCCGTTGGCGCCGACGAGGCCGACGATCTCTCCGCGTCGCACGTGCAGCCACGCCTGCTTGAGGACGCGGTGCCTTCCGAACGCTTTCGAGACGGCCGCCAGCTCCAGCACGTTGCTCACCCGCGCTCCATCAGCAGGACGTCCAATCGCCTCGTCGCGAGTGCGACCAGGCCGACAGCTGTAAACGCGAGGGCAGCCGCGATCGCGAGGACGACCGGCGGCACGTATGGGCGATCGCCGATCAGGAGAAACGGACAGACGAACACCACGGGGACGTCGAGCAGCCAGGTGTGTGCGCCCTGATCGATCGACGCGGAGAGCGCCCGCAGGTTGTGCTGCAGAAGGATTCCAACGAGAACAGTCAACCACAGGACGCCGGCGGCGCCCCGCGACAGCCGATACCCTGCCACCCATGCGATGTTCGAGACGATCAACAGCGCCACCAGTCGTCGTCCGGCGAGTGCCGACACGGCGGCGGAACTGTGCACGAGCAGCCCGGTCAACGAAAGGGCGAGCCATGCCATCACGCCTGGTGCAATGGACGCGAGCCAGTGCGCTGCAGCGACATCGGTCCGCGCCGAGCCTGCCACGAGGACCGGATCGAAGTGGCCGGCGAAGGCGCGCGAGGTGAACCCGGTGGACGCCAGGAACATCTGTGCAACGAGCACGAGCCCGAGGGCGGAATCCAGCTCGCCGGCGTCGTATTCGATCGTCCACAAGCCGATGCCGAAACAGGCCGCGGCGAGGATCAGGATGTGCGGCGGGTGCACTTTCGAGATGACGAAGAACCGCAGCAGCCGCGTCACAGCCGCACCTCCGCGACATACCCGCTTCCGAGCAGGAGCACGACGCGTGCGGAATCCGCATCGAGAATGAGCCGGGCCGGTTCGGTGAGATCGAACCGCTCCAGTGGCGTTCCGGCGGGCGCGAAATGCGCCAGCAACCATCCTCCGGGCGGATGCGGCCCGTCGTCAATCGGCGTGCCGGCGCTGACGATCCACAGGCTTCCGGTGCGATCGACGAAGGCGTCCCGGACGGGCCGGGCGGGGTTGTCACTCGTGAGCAGCACTTCCGGCGCGACGTGTGGAATTCCGGACAGTTCCATCCGCCGCGTTCGGCCGCCGACGTCGATCAGCGCGACGCCAGGATCGTCCGGAAACCAGCACGCGCGCTCTTCCGCTCGTGTCGGACCGCACGTCACCAGATTCAGCGCGGCCACCGACGTCCGAGCAAGCTTATACGGTCGCGTCTGCAGCGTACTCCATGGCTCGCGCCTGGAATCACCAGGCTTCCCCGACGTGAGCGCCTGTTCGGGCGCGACGAATTCCGCGCGCTGAAACAAGAGCCGATCCCCCGCGCTGAACAGCGCGGCATGCGCACCGTCAAGTGCGAACTCACGTACGGTGTCCCCGCTCGCCGAGATCTGACGAAGCATTTTCCAGTCGCGGATCGTCCAGAGGCTGCCGTCGGACAACCGCGCGAGCCCCCAGCAGCTCGACGCGTCCGCAAGCGCAAGGTCGGTTCGGGTCGACGTCCGATGCTGCACGTCGATCGACACCAGCGACCGTTCCGCCACGAGCAACACCACCGGATTTCGACCTCCATCGTCTGCCCGGCCGGCAATGATTTCGTTGCCGATGACCGGACCGAACAGGCGGACCGGCGCAACCGGCGTCCGGGGGTGCCGGCAGGCGACCAGGCCGAGTGCGAAGAGTGTCACGAGGATTACACGCATCGATCCTCCCGGAGAGCGCACGGCGCTGATCGCCGCCGTGCGCCCGACAGGTTTTCAGCCGACGAGGACGCGACGAACGCAGCCGGCGTACTGCAGCTCGCAATCGAGGCCGTCGGCCCAGCGGTACCAGAAGTTGTCGACCTTCGCCGCCCGCGCGTAGCAGTCGAGCAGGTCGCGCGAGCAGGTCTGCGCGAGCGCAGGGCGCGGCGCGCTCACCAGTCCCGCCATCACGACAAGAACGAACACCGCCTTCTTCAACATGACACTCCTCCAGGTGGCGATCCCCTCGCGAGGATCGATGCGTCTGGCGCGCGCCCCTGCGGAGAGTCCGCCCCGCCCGCACCAGACGTAATCGCCGGTGGCGAACCGGCTTCCTCCAGCGGACGCCGGAGGTAAGCGTTCAGCGTGTGATAGGAAATCTGCAGCTCGCGGCACGCGCGGCGTTTGTTGTTGCCGCATCGATTGACCACGAGCCGCACGTACCGCGCCGCCCACTGCCGCAGCGTGTGCCGCCGGTGAAATGACGGCATGAGGTTCTCGGCGTATTCATCCACGAGCCCGGGAGGCAGATCATCGAGCTGCAGATGATCCGAGTCGGCGAGCGCGACGGCACGTTCGATGACGCGCTGCAGTTCGCGAACGTTGCCCGGCCACGCATACGCGACGAGCGCATCGGCAGCCGCCTGCGAGAGGCGCAGCCGGCGAAACGACCGGTGCCGCTCCAGAAAATATTCGGTCAGCTCCAGGATGTCTTCCGGACGATCCCTGAGGGGCGGAACGGAGATCTCCACGCCGTGCAGGCGGTAGAACAAATCGCGTCGGAACCGCCCGCGCTCGACGAGATCCGACAGGCGCTGATTCGTCGCGGCGATGATGCGCACGTCCACCGGCCGCGTTCCCGCGCCGCCGACGCGCTCGATGGACATCTCCTGGATCGCGCGCAGGAGCTTTGCCTGCGCCGCGGGCGAAAGATCGGCGACCTCGTCCAGAAAAAGTGTGCCCTCATGCGCGTGTTCGAACTTTCCGCGCCGGCCGCGGACGCCGGTCGCAATGCGCTCCTCGATGCCGAACAACTCCGCTTCGAGCAGCGTTTCCACGATCGCGGCACAATTTACTGCGACGAACGGCCCGTTCCGGCGGGGACTCAGATCGTGAATCTGGCGAGCGACCAGCTCTTTGCCGCTGCCGCTCTCCCCTTCGATGAGGACGGTGAAGCTCGTGGCGGCAACGCGATCGATTCGTTCGCGAACGGCTCGAATGGCCGCGCTCGACCCGATGATGGGTGCCGCGCCATCGAAGCGCCCGCGAGTCGCGGCAAGCGCACCCGCGCGGTAGGCCCGCTCGAGCAACAGGACCAGCGCGGCGACGTTGCGCGCGCTGTCGAGAAGCTGCCGGTCCCAGGAATCGAGCGGTGTCGCGCCGGAGTCGAACGTCACGTCGATGGCGCCGAGCGGCAGCGGCCCCGCCGATACGTCCACCGACATCGACGCATCGATAGGAGCCGTCGTGACAGGACCGTCGCGGAGTTCGATCCGGCGCGCGTCGAGCAACGACTTCAGCTCCGACTCGAACCGTCCGCGTATCTGTCCCACAGCCCTCATCGCCGGCAAGGTCGTCACCACTGCCTCGAGCAGCGTGCCGACCGTCCGGCGCCGCTCCGTCGCGCGACGCCATCCCCGCATCAGTCCTCCTCTGCTGCGTGTGGCGACCACAGAAGTCAAGGAAAGTGCCACCGGGCGAGACACGGTTTTGCCAGTCATTTGCTGGATTCCTGCTTTGAACTTCGATTCGCATCCCGAGAGACGGGTAGTTCGGACCCGTGATCGGCGTCCTGGAGGTGAACCGTCGTGTGCACGGAATACCCGTCGCGGGCAGCGGATTCCCGCTCCATGTCGAGCGGCTCCTCGAACTGGAAAGCCGCCTGATAGGTCACGCCTTCAAGTGCCGCGATTGCTCGAACACTGCATCGGAGCACGAGGGCGCGGAAGGTTTGGCGCACATCGTGTCCGCACAGCTGCAAATCGACTCGCGTCCCGGGCGGCATCGCGCGGCGGACCTCCACGAGCGCGCCGGCGGGACTGAAGTTCAGCAGGGCGCCTTCGTGTCCCGGCCGGATGCGGACGAGCGTGTCGCTCACCATCGCACCGGAGACCCGGCAGTGTTTTCGCCGTTCGTTCATTGCTCCACCCATCGATTCGATATCCGATCGAACTTCAGCACCCTCGTCCGGCCCGTCGCGCCAAGCACGCGGACCGCATATTGCGCACCTTTCAGAGAGACGATGTAGACGGTGCCTGGCGTCGCGGAGCCGTCCGGATTCATCGACAGGATTCGGGCACTGCCGATTCGGACGCCGTCCTGAGATGAAACAGGCTGGTTGTCCGCGTCGGGAATGCCCGGGGCGATGCCGAAACGGATTCCGGGAAAATTCCACGCGAGCAGTTCGGGACTGTTCAACCGGGGATCCGCGCCGGATGCCACGTCCGCACTCCGGATGCCGTTGTGGTTGCCGTCCGCATACGTCGCGTAGGAATAGTCGCTGCCGCTCGCGACGAACCGAAGCCCGACGAACGACGATCGTTTCACCGCTTCCGCGCGCAGGCGTGCGATGCGCTGCGCGACGTGACGGGCGGCCGAGCGCGCTCGAAAGTCGTCCAGCGTGGTCGTCGAGACTGGTATGGCGACGGCCGCGAGAGTCGCAGCGATCGCCATTGCAAACATCAGTTCGATGAGCGACAGCCCGCGGTCCGCGATCGGCGTGTGTTTCACTTGCCAGCGGGCGCTTCCGCTTTCTGTGCGGAGACGGTGATGTACGGCTTCAGCTTCAGGAAGTTCTTCTCACCGATGCCTTTGACGTTCATCAAGTCTTCAATCTTCTTGAAGCCGCCGTTCTTCTGGCGGAACTCGAGAATCCGTTCCGCAGCCTTGGGACCGATGCCCGGCAGCGACTCGAGCTGCGCCTGCGTGGCCGTGTTCAGATTGATTGGCGACGTCGGCGCGGGCGCCTTCGCCGCGCGAGTCGCCGGCCGGGGCGTTGTGGTCGTCTGCTGGGCGCCGGCCGGCATCGCGGCAGCGGCGAGCAGTGCGAGCGAGAGCAACAGTGCGCGCATGTGTATCCTCCAACTGAGTGAGGTTGATGTGAAGGACCCCGGCGGTGTGCTTCGTGCACAAAGTGAGAGGTCGGGCACCTTGTGAGAACCGTTTCGCCGGGGGCCGACCGGCGAGATGGCAAGGCTGCCGCCAGACGGCACGACTCAGCGACGGTCCGCGGAAGTCTCTGATTGGGCCGGACTTGTCGAACGTATCGAATTCGGGGATGAACGCCGGCTCGTGCGGGACGCGTGCGATGCTAACCGCGGTTACCGCCGCCCACCGTTACACTGACGTCCGTGAGTGCCGAGCAGGGAACGTCAGCGGATAGCGCACCGCCGCCGCGGCAACGTCGGACGGTCCTCCGAACGCCGGAAGACTGGACCGACGCCGTACTCGAATCTGCGGTCAGCGTGTTCACCGGCGCGAAGCACATCGAGCAGAGTCAGTTGGAGCGCCTTGCGGCGCTCCCGAATCTCGCAACGCTCGAACTCGCCGGCATACGCCGCTCGATCGCACCGCTGACGTCCAGCCGATCGCTTCGCGAACTGCGTCTGACCGATCCTGCAACGCTCGATGGGGTCGAGAGGCTCGTGGACATCGATTCGCTTCAGATCTATTGTCTGCCGAAGATCCACTCGCTCGAACCGTTGCGCCCTCTCTCGCGTCTCCGTCGCCTGCTGCTCTCTACTCCTCCGAGCTACGACGCCTCGCGCAAGTGTCATCGCGTCGAATCTCTGGGACCTCTGGCGAATCTGACGTCCCTCGAGTGGCTGCTGATGCGTGGGATTCTGCCGGAGCGGGACCGCCTCGAGCCGTTGCACGCGCTGAAACAGCTGGCGTCGCTGGAGATCTCGCACGTGTTCGCATTTGCGATCGAGGACTACGCGCGACTCTCTCGCGCGCTGCCGGAGACGGATGGCCGCGCGCTGCGTCCTTATTCCCCCGCGCCATGGGCCGGTCCCTGCTCAAAATGCGGCGGCGAACGCGTCGAGCTGACGGGGCCGCGCCCGCGATCGCCGCGCTCGCTGTGTCCAGTGTGTCAGGGGCAGCAATTGTTGAATCACGTGGCACGCTGGGACGCAGCGAAGAACGCGGCGCGGTAGCGCGGCGTCAAGGCTGCCGAACAGCGATGACGGGGTCGAGTTCTAGCGCCCGCCGCACCGGTATCCACGCGGCGACGAGCGCGGCAGCGACTAGCGAGAATGCACTGACCGCGAAGCTAAGTGGATCTCGGATCGTGACCCCATACAGCATGGTTTGTAGCAGGCCGCCCGCCGCGAGCGACACCGCAATGCCAACCCCGGCCCCCGCCACAAGGACGATCACGACGCGGCGCAAGACGAGCCTGAGCACGTCGTGCCGCTGAGCACCGAGCGCGAGACGTACGCCGATCTCCGCTGTCTGTCGACTGACGCTGTAGCTCATGACGCCGTAGATGCCCACCATGGACAAAAGGAGCGCGACCACCCCGAACGCCAGCAACACCGCCGCGCTGAACGCGCGCGGCGCAATGGATGCGGCCACCGCGTCGGTCATACTGCGAACATGTGACAGCGGCAGGTCGGGGTCGAGCGCGCGGACGTCGGAGCGTACGTCCGAAACGACGGCCTCCGGCGATTCCTGACTGCGCACGGCGAGATCCATCGCACGGCCGATTTCAAGCTGCCAGGATGGCTCCATTTGAAGGTACGGCGCGTAGATCTCCGGGCGCGGTTGCTCCTCGAGCCCAGCATGCCGCAGGTGCCGCACGACCCCGACAATGTCCCGCCATCGATCCCCTTCACTGACGATGCGGATGTGTGTGCCGAGGATGGATGCGACATTCTCGCCGTGGCCGTAGCGTGTGGCGAACTGCTCGTCGACGACTGCCACTTGTGCGGAGCCTTCGCGATCGGCCGCCGTCAAGGCGCGGCCCGCGATGACTGGAATCCCGAACGTGCGGAAGTACCGGTCCGTAACCCATTGCGTGAGTGCCACCGGCTCCTGTGTGCCGGGCACGGCAGGCTGACCGCGAACCAGGAATTGCTCCTCGTTTGCGCGACCGAGCGGTACGCCGGTCGTGAGGCAGACACTCTCGACCCCCGGATGCGCGGCTACGCGCGCGAGCAGCGTGTCAAGGAACGTCACCACCTGCCGCCGATCCGAGTACTTTGCGTCCGGCAGCCTCACCCTCATCGTTTCCACGTGTTCGGCCGTGTAGCCCGGATCGACGCGGCGCACAGCGTCGAAGCTTCTCACCAGCAGGCCCGCGGCGGTCAGCAACACTGTGCTGAGCGCGATCTGTGCGAGCACGAAGAGGTCGCGCAAATGGCGGCCGCCGGCCGTGGTGCGACCGCCCGATCCCGCCGGCTCGCGCAAGTTGGAGCGCCGACCGATCAGCGCAGGGGCCGCTCCGAAAGCCGCCCCACTCAGGATCGTGATCGTCAGCGCGAACACGGCGACGGGCCAGCTGAGTGTTACGTCAGCGGCCCGCGGCAGCGCGCCGTGGAGCAGCCGCGGCAGCGCTGCGATTGCCGAGGCCGCGATGACAACGCCGGCGGCTCCTCCCGCGCCGGCGAGGACCGCACTCTCGGTCAGGAACTGCCGTGCCAGCCGTCCGCCCGATGCGCCGAGCGCACGCCGCATCGCGAGCTCCTGGCCCCGCGTCGTCATTCGCACCAGCAGGAGATTTGCAATGTTTGCGCACGCGATGGCGAGGACGATCGCCGCGCTGCCAAAGAGGAGCAGCAGCATCGTCCGCACGTTGCCGACGTAGTCGTCGAGCAGAGGACGGACGCGAACATCTACGTCGGCGTTCGTCTCGCGGTGCTCCCGTGCAAGCGCCGCTGCGATCGTGCGCATATCCGCGGACGCACGCTCGAGAGGAACATCGGATCGCAGGCGGGCGGTGACGTGAAGCGGGTGCATATCCCGCGCAACCATGTAGTGCTCACCGGTGCTCTGGCCCAACGGCAGGAACAAATCGTTGTTTGCGTCCGCGCGGCCGTAATACTCGAACTCTGCCGGCAGCACGCCGACCACTTCGTACGCGTCGCCGTTGTACGTGATGGAGTGTCCTACGATTGCTGGATTGCCGCCGTAACGGCGCTGCCACAGCGCGTGCCCGATGATGGCCACACGCGGCCCGCCAGGACGATCTTCGTCGTCGGTGAAGGGGCGGCCGAGCGCAAACGGCAGATTCAGCGTCGAGAAGAAGTCGCGCGTGACGGCGCGGCCGAACACGCGTTCCGCTTCCGCACCGCCCGTGAGAACGCCGCCGATGACGAGGTCCGCGGACACGTCGTCGAACACGTGCTGCCGCGCGCGCCAGTCCAGATAGTCCGGGTACGGCACCGGCATGCGAGGCCGCGTCGGGCTCTCTTCCGAGATGACGACGAGACGATCGGCCTGGGGAAACGGCAGCGGCTTCAGCAGCACGCCGTAGACGACGCCGAATAACGTCGTGTTGGCGGCAACGGCCACGGCAATCGTCGCAGCAATCGTCGCGGCAAATGCGGGCTGCCGGCCGATCAGGCGGAGCGCGTACTGGATGTCCTGCCGGAGGTCGTGAAGCAGGCGAATGCCCCGCGCATCCCGGGATGCTTCTTTCGACACCTCGATTGCGCCGAACGCTTTCCGCGCTTCCGTGCGCGCCGTGCGCTCGTCCAGCCCCTCGCGTCGCAGTTGCGCGACTTCCTGATCGAGGTGATAGAGGATTTCATCGTCGAGATCGCGCTCGATCCGCGATCGCCTGATGTTGGCCACGCAGCGCCGCCAGATTCGCCCGAACACGCTACGCCTTCCTGAGCAGCGTTTCGACAGCGCCGCTGAAACGCGTCCACGTCCGTCGTTCCGCGGCAAGCTGCCGCCGCCCCGAAGGCGTCAACCGATAGAACTTTGCGCGGCGGTTGTTCTCGGTCGCGCCCCAGGAGGCGGCGATCAGGCCCCGATCCTCGAGGCGGTGCAATGCGGGGTACAGCGCGCCGGGCGTCACGCTCAGCACGTCGCCGGTGACGATGCGGAGGCGGTGCATGACGTCCCAGCCGTTCTGCTCGCCGGACCGCAGCATCCGGAGGATCAGCAGCTCCAGCGTGCCCTGGAGCATTTCGGCCTGGCGGTTCTTTCCCATCCTTGCTCCTATCGACGATCGATATGAGTATCACTCGTTTCATATCGTCAGTCAATAGGAGCGGCGCGCCCGACGGGGCGCCGGCCGGATGTGCGACAATGGGCGTCATCGAATGACAACCCCTTCCAACGTCCAGCCGAGCGGCTTGCACGTGCTCGTCGTCGACGACAACCGCGACTCGGCAGAAATGCTCCAGGTGATGCTGGGCATGCTCGGCCACACGGTCTCGATCGCGCACACCGGACGCGGCGCGATTGACAGCGTCGTCAACACGCGTCCGCACGTCGTGCTGCTCGACATCGGATTGCCGGATATGAGCGGCTACGAGGTCGCGCGCGAACTGCGTGCGTCCCACGACGCCCCTGTTCGTCTGATTGCGTTGACTGGGTGGGGAGAGGAAGAGGCCGGCCAGCAGGCGGCCGAGGCCGGATTCGATCAGTACCTGACGAAGCCGGCCGACCCGGCGCTCCTCGAGCGCATCCTCCGCGAAACCGCCGCATCAGTGGCGCGCTGACGCCGAAATGGGGACAGTCCCCATTTTTCGACAAAAATGGGGACAGCCGTCTGGTTACCGCTCGAGTTCCTTCCTGTCGGTTGTCCCCGTTTTTGCGCAAAAATCGTGGCTGTCCCCATTTTTCGCAAAAAATGGGGACTGTCCCCTTTTCCGCGGCTCATCCGATCGGACGCATGGCGGAAGTGTGTGCGCCTCGTGTATCGTTATCCGACCGCAGCAGGGTTGACTACCGGGAGCAGGGTAATGAGCGGAGTACGTGTTCTCGTGGGCACGCGCAAAGGGGCCTTCGTCATCACGTCCGACGGCACGCGCAAGCGCTGGGACGTCGGCGGACCCCATTTCGGCGGTTGGGAGATGTACCACATCAAAGGATCGCCGGCGGATCCCAATCGCATCTACGCGTCTCAATCGACCAGCTGGTTCGGCCAGACCATGCAGCGGTCCGACGACGGCGGAAAGTCATGGCAGCCGGTCGCCAACAAGTTCGTGTACGACGGCGTCCCCGGCACGCATCAGTGGTACGACGGCACACCCCATCCCTGGGAATTCAAACGGGTCTGGCATCTCGAACCGTCGCTGACGGATCCCGATCTCGTATACGCCGGTGTCGAAGACGCCGCAATCTTCCGCAGCACCGATGCCGGCATGTCATGGGCGGAGATGCCGGGTCTGCGCGGACACGGTTCGGGACCCCGCTGGCAGCCGGGGGCCGGCGGGCTGTGCCTGCACACCATCCTGCTCGATCCGAACAATCCGCAGCGGATGTTCATCGCGATCTCCGCGGCCGGCGCATTCCGTACGGACGACGGCGGCGAAACGTGGCAGGCGATCAACCAGGGACTGCGATCGCAGTACATTCCCGATCCGAACGCGGAAGTCGGCCATTGCGTGCATCGAATCGCGATGCACCGCTCGCGTCCGGACACCCTGTTCATGCAGAAGCACTGGGACGTCATGCGGACCGACAACGCCGGCGACCGGTGGACGGAGATCAGCGGCAACCTCCCGAGCGACTTCGGGTTCGTCATCGACGTCCACGCGCACGAGCCGGAAACGATCTACGTCGTCCCGATCAAGAGCGACTCGGAGCACTACCCCGTGGACGGCGCGCTCCGTGTTTACCGGAGCCGCACCGGGGGCAATGAGTGGGAACCGCTGACGAACGGGTTGCCGCAGCAGAACTGCTACGTTAACGTCCTTCGCGACTCGATGTCCGTGGATCGGCTCGATCCCTGCGGCGTGTACTTCGGCACGACGGGCGGACAGGTGTACGCTTCGAATGACGGCGGCGATTCGTGGTCGGCGATCGTGCGCGACCTGCCGCCGGTTCTGTCCGTCGAGGTGCAGACGCTCTCATGATCCGTGTGGTGCTGCCGCCCCATCTGAAGGTGCTCGCGCACGTTCAGAACGAAGTGGTGCTCGACGTCGACGGGCCGCCGACGATCGCGTCGATTCTCGATGCAGTCGAAGGGCAGTACCCGATGCTCGCCGGGACGATTCGCGATCACGTCACGCACAAGCGACGTCCGTTCGTCAGGTTCTTTGCGTGCGAAGAGGACCTGTCGCACGTCTCGGCCGACACGATCGTGCCGGCCGCCGTCGTCGCGGGCAAGGAGCCGTTCCTCATTATCGGCGCGCTGGCTGGCGGTTGAAGGACCCGATCGGCAACGTGGATTCGAGACTGTGGATTGGTGGCTCAGTGCAGTTCACGGATTGACGGTTTGCGCTTCATCCAGGATTTGCGATTGAGGCCGACCGCATCCCTCGCGTCGTCGAATCCATCACGCCAGCTTCAAACATCCATCCGCGCGGCAGTTGCCATCCCTTTCGTCGTCTTTCTCGCCGTCTATGCGCCCGCTGTGGGTCTGGGGTTCATCTCGGACGATTTCGGCTGGATCGAGCACTCACGCGTTACGTCCTTTCACGATATCGTCAGATTCCTGAGCGTCGCGCCAGGTTTCTACAGGCCGCTGGTGTCGCTCAGCTTTGCAGCCAATTACGCGCTATTCGGAACTCACGCGCTCGGTTACGGATGGACGAACCTCGCGCTGGCGGTCCTCGATGCGGTGCTGCTGTCACGGCTGGCACGCGCGGCGGCCGTCGGACAGGCCGGAGCTGCCGCGGCCGCGGCGGTCTGGCTGCTCAATTTCCACGGAATCGGCATGGCGCTGCTGTGGATCAGCGGACGCACGGCATTGATTCTCGTCGCGTGCGCGCTCGTGGCGATCACCGGCGTGATTCGCGGCTCCATCCTGGCCGCCGTGCTCGGATTTGCCGCGGCTCTCTTGTCTAAAGAGGAAGCCGTGGTCCTGCCGCTCATCGCCGCGGCAGCGATCTCGCTCGGGATCGGCCATCGATACTCGCGACGCGAGCTGGCCGCGCTCGGCGCAGCGGCCCTCGCACTGCTCGCCGGCTACGTGCTGCTGCGGACGTCGGCGGGCGCCATGACCCCCTGGACGGCGCCGTCGTACTACCGCTTTACATTCGCGCCGGCCGCGCTTGCCCGCAACGCACTGGAGTATGCCGACCGTACTGCGACGTTCGCGGCGGCCGTCGCACTCGTGGGTTTCGTCATCATGTGGCCGAGGACGGTGCACGTGAACCGACGGCTTCTTCTGTTCGCTCTCGCATGGTGTGTCGCTGCACTCGTGCCGACGATCGCCATACCGTCGAGATCGAGCCTTTACGCGTGCTTCCCGTCCATTGGCGCGGCACTGGCGTGCGGCCATCTGCTCGAGCGTTGCTGGGAGTCGTGCAGGCGGCGCCGGCCGGTCTGGGCGCTCGCCGCAATGGCAACGATTCCCGTGATGTGCCTGCCTGTTTACCTCGCGCGCACACAGCGGTGGACGGAGCTCGCCGTATTCTCGTCCAATGTGCTCGAAGATCTGGCGCCGCACGTCCGGACCTGGCCCGATCGAACGACACTCGTGCTCGTGGATGATCGATCAGTCCGAACGAACCTCGACTCCGCCTTCGGCAGCCTCATCACCGACGCCGTGTCGCTGCGCATGAAACGCGACGTCAATGTCTGGGTCGAGCCGCCGATGACCTATGGCATCGCTGCGGGTATGTCGCCGCCGTGCGACGGCTGCCGCGTCGTTCGGCTCACCGTCCGCGCGGGACGGCTGCGCGATCGCTGATCTTCGTACTGGTGATTCGACCGATCCGATCTACCGGCGCGAAACGGCGGTGCCGACCGACGGTCCCGTCTCTCCGGAAAGCCGCCGGTAGAAGCTCCAGAGCAGGTTGGTGTGCGTGTAGGCCCTCGACTCCGGCAGGTTGGTCGGTGTGATCGACGCGCCCGAGCCGGAGACGGCCCAGCTCTGGATGACGATGTGATCCGGCACATCCGCCGCAGACGGGAAGGCCTGCGCGATTGCGTTCACCAGCCGGCCGGCATCCCGGGCATACAGCGCATCCGCATCGCCGTTGCTGCCCCAGACGATGATCCCGAATTTCACGCCGGCGGCAGCACAGGCGGCTTTCAGCTGCCGCATGTCTGTCGAGACGTCGAGTCCCGCCTGACTGGCGGCACTCAAGTCGATGTCGACGTGAAGGAACGCCGGCATCGCATTTCGCGCGCGCAGCAGACCCAGGATCGTCTCCATTGCAGGCTCGTCCGAAAACGGATACGCCTCGATGAGGCCGATCTGCACCGAGGATCGCGCGGCCCGGACGCCGCCGACATAGATGGCGACGCGATCCGCCGTCGGCTCGAGCGCAGGTCCGCCGCAGATCGCCGCGCGGCCGGATGCGAAGGGCTCGTCCATCGCGAGATAGCTCACGGACGCACCCGCGCGCTCGACCGCCTCGACGGACGCCACCGTATCAGCAATTGACGCGTTCATTCCGCTGTCGTCTGACGTGCAGTAGTAGTCCTTCACCGTCGGCTCTTCGATGGCGATCTTCTTGCCCCACCGTTGAAGCGTCCGGAACGCGTCCGCTCCAGCCAGTGCGGCGTAGCTGTTCGGACCCACGACGGCGGGCGGCGGCATCTGCGTGTGTTGCTGGTAGAACTTGAAAACAGAGAACAGCTGCCGCGCGTGCGGCCACTCCCCGGGCTGCTCGAACAACCGGACGTAGTCGATGGTGCCCGGATTGGGACTGAACCAGATGTGGTCCGCAGGCGGCGCGCTGCGCGGCTGCACAACGAGCCACGCCACGACAGCGCATGCCGTACAGAAGAAACGCCGCCTCACGATCGCAGTATACGAGCTTCGCTCAGGTCAGCGGCGCGCCGCTGCGATCGGTTCGCCCGGCGTCGAGGCGATAATTCGGCCGGTCGCTCGTTCGAGCAGCGCTAAGCGGGTCCGACCAGCCGCCACGGGAACGGCCACGCGCTTTCCATCGGCAACGACGGTGCGGACGGCGTCTCCGGCAGTTTCGTTGACGCAGACGATGAGCGCCGCGCGCGACGCGCGCAGTACGCGGGCGGCCACGGGCATATCGCTCTCGCTGACCTCCACGCCTGCCGAGCCGAGCGCAGCGCGCAGAAGGCCGACGAGCGGCAGGCTGTCGGAGGCAAACGCGAGCGGGAGTGGCTCGCGCCAAATCTTTCCCGCGGGCGCGGGGGTCTCCTCCTCCGCCGGACGCCGCAGCCATGTGCTCTGCCCCTGATCGAATGTGGCCCACCCCCCGCCCCATCTCGTGCGCTCGTGCTGAACGACTGGACGCGATTCGGCGCCCGCACCCAGCGCCCTCAGCGCCTCGGTCACGCGTCCGTACGGATCGCCTTCGAGATTTCCGGTTACCAGCACGAGAGCGCCCGCCTGAGATGCAGCAACAAGTGCCTTCGCGGCTTCCTCCGGCAGCACTTCCGGATCGGGCACGATGACGAGACGCGCGCCCGCAAGGCGCTCCGCAGTCAGGCGTTCGTCCGAAAGGGCGGTCGGCACGACACCGAATCGTTCGGCGAGAACCCGCACCACGCGCTTGGTGCCCGAAAGCCCGCCCGGCCGTCCGGAGAACAGCCTTGCGTGTGGAATGACGAGGATGACCGGATCCGCGTCGAAGTCGTCGAGCCATTCGGACGCCGAAGCGGCGAACGCGGACGCATTGGTCAGCGCGCGCAGCTCCGGTTTGTACGTGCCGTCGGGCCGGATGATGCCGATGACGGACTCGTTGTCGATCGGCTGGTGCGGGTTGATGTTCCAGGCCCACTGCACGGCTCCCGCCCCGCGCGACGCAAAGGCGTATGCGACCTTCCGCTCGAGGAGCCGCGCCGCATCTTCAGGACTTCGCCACGGCTCTCCGTCCGTCTCCTCGAGGCGCATCAGGCCGGTTTCCTGATGGAGGTTGGCTTTCTCCGGGACCTTCGTTAGGACGCCGTCCCACAGCAGGTCGTCGTTGTTCCACCACGTGTGTACGGCCGTGTAGTCCACCGATGTGGCGTGGAGTTGCTGCGCTGGCCGAAGCTCCGTACCTCCCTCGTCCTGACCCAGCGTCACCAGTGCGTCGCCGCTCGATGCCTTCAACACACTCCGAAGGCCGGCAGCCCATCGCGCGACAACCTCCTGCGAGAACACTGTAAAGTCGTACGCCTTTCGCGGCACGCGACCTTCCCGGATCATCGTCCAGCTCAGATCCTGGAGCGACGGGATGCCGCGAACGTCGTCCGACGGTGTCCGCCAGAGCACGCGCAACGCGCCGGTATCATCGCCATGGCGCTCCGACACGAAAGCCTGCCACGCCCGCGCTTCCTGCGGGTCGCCCACCGGCTGATTCGTCCACAGGGCGTTGGCCGGAGAATACGAGGGCTCGTTGATCAAGTCCCACGAGATCCACGGCACGTCTTTGAAGCGCGACGCGAACAACGTCACGAATGCGCGCTGACCGTCGATGGCCCGGGGATCGAGAAACGGATTGGTCCCGCCGAAGGACGGCGGCTGGAACGCGAAGAACGTGAAGCACACGTGGATGCCGTGACGCGCGGCCGTCTGGACGTACGCATCGAGCGCGCTCAGCACGCCTTCGTCAATGCCTCCCGGATCGAGCATCACGCGCGACCAGCCCGTCCAGATGCCGGTGCGGACGAAGTTGATCCCCCTCCGCTGCATGGCCGCGAAGTCCTGATCCCAGAGATGCGGATTCGGCTGGAACAGGAACTTGCGATCGACATCCGAGGCCATGTAGGTCGTGCCCACGATGGGCATGACGCGACCGTCGGCGCGAATCCAGTCGCGCGAGACACTCAGTTTTGGTCCGTGTGTCAGCAGCGCGTCGTTGCGTACCCAGAACCCGGTCGCCGTGGACGATGGGGAAGACGGAAGGCCTGCGACGGCGACGGCCACGTGATACAAGCCCGGCGCCAGCGCAACGCCGGCGGCGATCGGCTTCACCGTCGTACGAAGCTGAGGAGGTCCATCGAGCTGAAGGTCTCCCTGCCACCGCGTCGCTCCGCCGTCGTCTGTCACAGTGACGTGCGCGGCGGCCGCTGGCGCCTCGTTCGCGCGCGGCATCGGACGCTGCACGAGGACACGCAACCGTGGCGTTTCGCCAGGGGCGACCGACGCACGCACTGGACGAGCATCGACGTCGACGGCCCCTTCGAGAGTGCGCAGCGCCGCTTCACGGATGAACGCGGAGGAGAGCACGGCGTCTGAGGGCGCGAGCATCCAGCGGGCGCCTGCGCCGTCGCCGCGCACGCGATCGATCATCAGCAACGGACACGCACGCGGCGTTCCGTCCCTGTCCAGCACGTGCACGAGCGGCCGCACGATGCCGTCGCGGCGTCCTTCCGATCCGCCTTCGTCCGGAAAGTCCTTGACGGAGGCGAGGCGGATCGTGAGCGCGAAGCTGTGCGAGGGGGCGGCGGGCAGAGACGTCCATCCCGATGTCGGCACGGCGGCGACCTTCACGGGACCATCGAGTTGCGACGTCTCGACTTCGTCGGTCGGTCCAATCAGCAGTTCGTGCGCAAACGTCGGCTGTCGCGGCCCCTGCACGTACGACGACGTGCCTGCCGCCAAACGGACGGGGACTTCGAATGGCGCGCCGCCGAGCACCAGGAGACCGCCGCCAGCGTTGAGGAAGTTCCGAATCGCCGGCCACGCGTCTACGGGAAACGCGCTTCCGTACGGGAGGACCAGAACGTCAGCGTCGTGACGGAGCCCCTCGGTCAGCGCAGCAGGCGAATCAAACGTCACGGAAGGCAGGCCGGCGAATGCTTCGGCCAGGGTGTCAGGTGTGATGACCGGAGAATCGACGGTTGGAAATCCGGGCGCGGCGAACACAGCCAGACGTCCAGCTGGAACAGTGTTCTGCGGCGCCGCCGCCGCCGCGAGTCGAGCCGGCCGCCCCCCTGGCAACAGCATCAAAAACAACCCGACGAGGGCTCCCATCGCAGCCGTTACAGGGGTCTGACCCTGTCGGGGTGCTTTCATCAGGGTTGACCCGTTACGCCATGGCCGCCGCAGTACGGTACCAGTCGACGGTGCGCTGGAGGCCATCCTCGAACGACACCGTCGGCTCGTACCCGAGCAGCCGCTTCGCCTTCGAAATGTCCGCCTGTGAATCGCGCACGTCGCCGGGACGCAACGGCGCATACTTCGGGTCGGCCGAGGCCCCGATCATCCTGCGCATCGTCCTGAACAGTTCGTTCAGCGAAATGCGGCCGCCGGTCGCGACGTTGATCACTTCCCCGCTCGCATCCGGCGCCTCGCACGCCAGGAGCACGCCGTCGACGACGTTCGCGACGTAGGTGAAGTCGCGCGTCTGCTCGCCGTCGCCGAAGATCGTCGGCGATCGGTTCTCGAGCAGCGCGGTCGCGAACACGGAGATGACGCCCGAATACGGAGACGACGGATCCTGCCGCGGGCCGAAGACGTTGAAGTACCGTATCGTCACGGTCTCGAGGCCGTACAGGCTCGTGAACATCTTCAAGTACTCTTCGCCGATCACCTTCTGCAGCGCGTACGGCGAGAGGGGCCGCGTCGGCATCTCTTCGTGCTTCGGCAGCGTTGCCGTATTGCCGTAAGCGGACGACGAACCCGCGAAGACGACGCGCTTGACGCCGGCATCGCGCGCGGCGACGAGGATGTTCAACGTGCCGTCGACGTTCGCACGATTCGACGTGATCGGATCTTTCACTGACCGCGGAACAGAAGGTATCGCGGCCTGATGGAGCACGAAGTCGCAGCCGTCGACCGCACGGTGCGCGACCGCGAGATCGGCCAGGTCGCCTTCGAGAAAATCCACGCCGGTTACATGATCGAGATTCGTGCGTCTGCCCGTAACCAGATTATCGACAACCCTGACGTCGTGACCGCGGCGAACGAGTTCCTCCGCGAGGTGAGACCCGATGAAGCCGGCACCGCCGGTGACGAGATAGTGAGCCATGCCGCCGCTAATCCAAGCAATATCCGTGCGAGCCACACGGAGACAGCATGATCCCACAAAAGTGTCATCTCCGCGCGACTGCCGACGTCAGGTCCGTGCGAGGCGCTGGACGGTCCTGGCGACGCGGCGGGCGCGCCGCGCCCCGAGTGACGAGTAGACAGGGAGCTGCACCACGTGGGCGGCCTGCTCCGCCTTCGGTGTCGCGAGATGACCGTTGCCAAAGAGCGGCATCGACGCACACACATCCACGTGCATGGTCTCCAGATCCATGCCGCGCACGAGCGCCCGGCGCACCATCTCGTCCCGGTCCGGGGTGTACACGCAATATTGGTAGTACACGTGTTCACAGCCGTCGGGCACATAGGGGGTCTGAACACCGGGGACGGCGGACAGGACCTCATTCATCACCTGGGCGTGCTCACGGGTACGGGCGGTCCATTCATCGAGGTGGGGCAGAGAGGCCAAACCGATCTCTGCCTGAACGTTGGTATACCGCTCGCGGTACTCGGGGGGCAGGGGGTCGAGCGGGCGCACTTTCTCCCAGAGATAGACGTCCGGCCGCTTGTGCCACAGCATGGCGACGACAAGCGCGGGGAACGCGGTCGCGGTAAAGACTGCCGGACGGCTGAAGAATCGCTGCGCCGCGCCGACCTTCAGACGATTCTCGATCCGCTGCTGCCCCGGCCACGGCTCGGCCTCGGCTTGGGCGCGCACACACCGCAGGACCGCCGGATCGCGGGCCACCGCCAGCCCGCCGCCATATGTGTTGAGCGGCTTCAATGTCTGGAAACTGAAAAACGCGCCGTCGCCGAAGGTTCCGACCTGGTGTCCGCGATACCGGGCGCCGAGGGCGTGCGCGCAGTCTTCGATGACTCTCAGGCCGTGGCGCTCCGCGATTGCCATGATCGCGTCCATGTCGCACGGCAGGCCGTACAAGTGCGTGGGGACGATCGCGACCGTGCGATCCGTAATCGCGCGTTCGATCGCACACGGATCGATGTTGAAGGTGCGCGGATCAACGTCGACGAAGACCGGCGTCAGCCCTGCGACCCGGGTGATCTCCGGAATGACCCAGAACGTCAGTGACGGGAGGATGACCTCTCCGCCGGGCGGCAGCCCGAGCGCTTTGATCAGGTAGTAATACGCAATTCGCCCGTACGAGGTGGCGACCGCGTCGTGCACGGCGAGGCGCGCCGCCATCGCGCGCTCGAACGGGCGAATCGACGGCCCTTCGATCAACTCGCCGCGTTCGCGGCAGCGAGCGACGATCTCGGAGGTTCCGGGGAGAACGCGGGGACCGTAGCGGCAGATTGCTGTCAACACGTCACTGCACGAGCCATCATCGCAACCTCCTGGCGCGCGTGCCGCTTGGCGACCGGCGCATCCATGCGCCGGGCAACACGACGTACCGCCGTCGCGTTGATGCGGGACCAATCCGCCAGCCAGGACGGTCGCATATAGAAACGAGTGTACGCCGCGCCGAGGAGAAAACGAAGGTCAGCCGGACCGAGCTGGGGGTGCTCGAACGTCGGCGTGAACCCGTCGAACCGCTCCCAGTCTTCCTCGAAGACGCGCGGCGCCAGCTGCTTCCACAGCGGCGTGCCGGGATACGGCGTCAGCAGCTTGAACTGCGCAGCCGCCGAGCCCAGATCGATGGCGTAGTCGATAGTGGCGGCGATCGACCGCCAGTCGTCCTGCAGGAACCCGAAGACGTAAAACGCCGCCGTGGCAATGCCGATCTTCCGGCAGTGCGTGATGATCGCGCGCTGCTGCGACTCCGGAATCGGCCGCCGTCCGACCTTTCGCAGCACGTCCGGCGACACCGATTCGACCCCGAAGCTGATCGCGCGGAGTCCCGCCGCGTGCAGTTCGTCGAGCAGCGCCGCATCGAGGCGGTCGAGCCGTGTTTCGCATTCGAACCGCAGCTCGAGGCCCCGCGCGCGAATCGCGCGCGCGAGCGACACGACGCGATCCCGATCCTGCGTAAACAGCGGATCGCGGAAGATCACGTAGGGTTCGTCGAACCGATCAGAGAGATAGGCCAGCTCGTCGACGATGGCGCCGACGGACCGCATCCGATGGCCGGCAAGGATCCGGTGCGGACAATACGTGCAGAACTCCGGACATCCGCGGCTCGCGAGGAGCGGAATGCCACCCCCATACGGACGGCCCGCAAACGGCACTGACCAGCGCCCGGCCCGCGACAGCCCGGCCACATCCCATCGCGGAAACGGCAGCGAATCCAGATCGTCGATCGGCTCGCTCGGACAGTCGCCTTTGAGGGCATGTCCCCGCGCGAGTCGCCTGATGGCCGCTTCGGGCTCTCCGATCACGATGAAATCGGCATGATCCCGAAAGAGCTCCGTCAACTTGGATGCCGTGAGGCCCACAAACCCAACGCGAACCCCGCGCGCCCGCGCTGCGTCCGCCCAAGCCGTTTCGTGTTTGTAGTCGACGAGCGAGCTCAACACGATCGCGACGTCCGCTTCGTCCAGCTCTCCGCGCGACCAGACGACGTCGTGTCCGTGGGCTGCGAGAATCGCCGCCAGGTATGCGAGGTGCACGCTCGGCGTATCGTGCATCCGGCGCTTCATCATCGCGATGACGCGCGTTACGCGTGAAAACGGCTCGAGGCGCGAACCGTACCCGCCAACGACCGTATCCTTCGACACCACGCCATGTGTCGCAGGCAAATCCACCAATGCCACACGCATGCAAGCTCCTACACGGGACCAAAGACCCGGAAAAATGGGTGGAATGCGGCAGTGCCGCCGCGAACGGTTTAGGCGTTCACGGGCGGCGCCCGGCCCGCATACGTGCGGCAGGCGCTGGATCGGATGAAGGTTCCCTGCTGGCAGGGAGACGGAGCGAGAGGAAGTCCACGGGCCGGCAGCGCTTGGTGCTGCGCGGCGAACTGCTGGCGCTGTTCACCGAAGCCGGAGCCCAGGCTGGTCTGCCGCGAAGGCGCCAGGCCGGAGCCGGCGCGCCGGGTCAGCGTTCGCCTGGCGGGATTTGCGAGAACGTACTGGTTCTGACCGACGTTGCGCCACAGGACGAGGCCGTGCGCAGTGTTCGCGAGGATGTCCAGATCGCCGTCGGCGTCGACATCGCGAACGACGGCAGCCGCGATCTCTTCTCGAGAAAGGACGAACGTGCGGCGATCGTCGACGTGAACGCGGATGAGCGTGCCGCCGTCCCCGAGCTGGACGAGCCGCACGGGCGTGTGGTGCGCGCCATGATGCCGGCCTGCCGCCGCAACGGCGGGCCCCGACGCGACGAACGCAAGCAGCGTCGCGACGAACGAGTGAAGGAGCGCGCGCACCAGCTTCGAAGATAGCCTGAGCGCGGCTCGCGGGTCAAAAGCCCGCTCTTTCAGCTCCCGTCTCAGTCGTGCCGTAACGCGCTGAGCGGCTGAAGAAACGCAGCGCGGAACGCGGGGACCGCACAGGCGGCACACGCCACGCCAAGCAGCAGTACAGCACTTCCCGCGAAGCTCATCGGGTCGAGGGCGGAGATGCCGATCAGCTGCTTCTGCAGCACGGGCGACGCGATCCCCGCAAGGACGAACCCAATCGCCACTCCGACTGCCGCCACCGCGAGACCCTGCCGAAGCACGAGCCCCAACACTTCCAGCCGTGTGGCACCGAGAGCGATGCGGACTCCGATTTCCCGTGTCTGCTGCGCCACCGTGAACGCCACGATCCCATACAACCCCACCACGGCGAGAAGCAGCGCCAGACCTCCGAAGACGCCCAGCAACGTACTCGCGAGTTTCGGCACGAACATCGCGATCCGCCGATGCTCCTCGATCGTCCGCACGTCGAACAGCGGCAATCCGGAATCCAGGCGGCGGATTTCCCTGGCGATGCCCGGCAGGACGCCAGCGGGTTCGAGGGACGTTCGCACGTGGAGGACGAGCGCGGGCCAGTACGACTGCAGGACCGGGATGTACATGTAGTTTTTCGGCTTTTCCGTCAGGGACTGATACTTGCCGTCCCGTGCGACGCCAACGACGGTGACAGGTCCGTTACCGAACCGGATGCGCCCTCCGACCGCACTCCGCCCCGCGAAGTAGCGCGACGCCATCGTCTGGTTGATGACGACGACCGCCGGACCGTCGCTCGTATCGCGGTTCGTGAAGCCTCTGCCCTCCACGAGGGAGATGCCCATCGTGTCGAAATACCCAGGACCGACACGGTTGTAGTACGCGATAAGCTCCTCGTTCTGGCGCGCCTCGTACCCCTCGACGGAAAACCCCTGATCGCTGCCTCCGCTGATATCCAGCGGAACGGATGAAGCGACGGACACCGAGCGGACGCCGGGCACGGCCGACACTCGTTCGATCGCAGTCTGAATAAACGCTGAGCCTCTCGCGGCGTCGTAGCCTGCGGCCTGCAGGTCGAGCGATGCAAACAACCCGGTCCTCGCGGTGTACCCCGTATCCGCAGTCTCTGCGCGGCGAAGGCTCCGGACGAACAGCGCCGCGCATACGAGCAGCAGCATCGACAACGCAATCTGCGCAATCACGAGTGCCTGCCGCAGGCGTCCCCGCGACCCGCCGATGTTCGCAGCTGCCGCGTCTTTCAACGCCCTCGAAACGTCTGGACGCGACGCTCGGAGCGCGGGCAGAAGTCCGGCGATGACGACCGTGACGAACGTCGCGGCCACGCCGAACGCGATCACGCGCTGGTCGACTCCCACTTCGAACGCGATCGGGTACGGCGTTGGCGGAATAAACCAGGCGAGCGCCCGGGAGGTCCAGTTCGCCATCAAGAGTCCGGCGGCGCCGCCGGCAAGGGCCAGCAGGAACGCTTCGACAACGAGCTGCCGGACGAGTTGAGCGCGGCTCGCGCCAACAGCCAGTCGCACCGCCAGTTCGCGCTGACGCCCGGCGGCGCGCGCGAGCAGCAGCGCAGCGACGTTCGTGCACGCAACGATCAGAAGCAGGCCCACGAACGTCATCAACGTGGCCATGATGGGCCGCAGCATTCCGCTCGCATCCGCCTGCGACAGCGGGACGACGGCAATGCCTCGGCCCTCGTTCGGCTGCGGGTATGTTTTTTCGAGCCGCTCAGCGACGACGCGCAGTCCCGCGCGCACCTGCTCGATGCGGCTTCCGGGTGCGAGCCGGCCGTACACCTCGAGCCACGAGTTGCCCCGCGCCGCCAGACGGTCGCCCGGCATCACCGTCCGCTGCATGCTCATGGGCACGTAAACGTCCAGCGCGAGACCTGCCGCGGATCCGCGGAACGCCGGCGGAAGGACCCCGATGATCGTGAAATCTGTCGTATTGATTTTGAGCATGCGGCCGACGACCGACGGGTCGCGGGCGAAGAGTCGGCCCCAGAGCCCGTCCGAGATCACCGCCACAGCCGCGCTCCCCGGCGTCGTCGCTTCGTTGTCGCGGAATGTCCGTCCGAGAAGCGGGCGCACGTGGAGAACGTCGAAGAAATTGCCCGACACCAGCTCCCCGAACGCCCGCGACGGCTCCGCACGCGTAGCCACCGTGACCGCAACAACGCGAAAGGCCATCACATCTTCAAGGCCATCGGGACGGGCCGACCGGATGTCGACGAAGTTCGGGTACGAGAAGCTCAGATTGTCGCGGCTGCCATACGTCCCCGTGAGCGCGACGAGGCGCTGCTGATCGGGGACGCCATCGAGCGGGTTCAGCAGGATCGATTCGACCCAGCTGAACATCGTGGCGTTCGCTCCGATGCCGAGCGCCAGAATCAGCGCCGAAACCGCCGTGAACACCGGTTTGCGGACGAAGAGTCGCCAGGCGGACTTGAGATCCTGCTCGATCATGCGGGGACTCCAGGACTGCAGCCGCAGCATCGCGGCATGGGGAATCGCACCGGTGGCGCGGGCAAACAGCCGCCATGTGCAAGTCAACGACGCACGGCGCTCGCGCGCAAGCCAGCGGCTGTAGTGCACGAGTTCCGCATCCCACTGCTCGCGCCAGCGACGGCGGCGCGGCGCAGGGACGATGAGGGTTGCCGATGCCAGCAGCAGACGGCAGAGCGCGAGGCCGGCCGTCACGCGTCGCCCCGAGACACGCTCGGTATGGGCCGGAGCGCCTTGTATTTTTCCAGGGCGGCGTTCAATGCCTCCCTTCCGCGCGCGGTCAGCGTGAAGTAGCGCCGCGCGGGGCGGCCGTCGCGATGCGCGTCATCGGCGTTCTCCCACCGGGATCGCAGGAGACCTGCTTCTTCCAGACGTTCGAGTGTGGGATATACGGTTCCGCTCGTCAGCCCGGTCGTGTCGATGATGTCGAATCCGAAGCAATGGCCGCTCCCGACGGCATGCAGGATTGCGGCGGCGCCGTAACTGAGGGATCGTCGTCTGGACATAGGCTATGTTGAAATCCAACATAGCCTATCATACGCGCGGCGACTGGCGAAAGTTCACGCCGCGGACATATGGAGACAAAAGAGAGAACGCCGCAGCACGCCGTAAGCCGAATTCTGTCCACCGCCGCTTCCTGACGGAAGCCACGGTGTGACGATCATTCCTCTGGCCCCGCCATTGCTGGCGGGGTCCAGCAGCCTACCCGGAGACTTCGGACGGGCCGTCCTCGAGCGTCCCCCTATTTGGCTTTGCTCCGTGCGGGGTTTTGCCTGCCATCCCTGTTACCAGGGATGCGGTGCGCTCTTACCGCACCTTTTCACCCTTACTCGCGTCCGCCGAAAAGCGGACGCGAGCGGTATGTTTTCTGTGCCACTTTCCTTCGGGTTGCCCCGACCGGGCGTTACCCGGCGCACTGCCCTGCGGAGTTCGGACTTTCCTCCCGCCCCCATGTCCCGAAGGACACACAGGCCGGCGATCGTCTGGCGTACTGCGACCTGCCTATTTTCTCACGGCAGCGGGGTCGGATTCCCCCGCCGACGAGCCTAGCCGTCGCTTTCCTGGGTGATCGCGTACTGTTCGAGTTTCTTGTACAGGTTGCTTCGCGGCGTTCCGATCACCTCGGCGGTCTTCGAGATGTTCCATCCGTTTTCGCGGAGCTTCTGCACGAGGAACTCACGCTCGGCGGACTCCTTGAACTCGCGGAGCGTGCCGGGCCGTTCCTTTTCCGCATCGATCGCGCCTGAATTGCCGGCGGCCGGCCTTGGGGCGTCCATCCGGACGACTTCGCGGAGGTCGTCGACGTCGATCGCGTCTCCGGGCGTCATGATGAGCAGCCGTTCGACGGTGTTTTTCAGCTCGCGCACGTTGCCTTTCCAGCGAGCCTTCTGCAGGTACTCGAGCGCCGCCGGCGTGAAGCGCTGCGGGCGGCGGTTGTTCTCGCGGCTGAACAAGTCCACGAAATGCCGGACCAGCACCGGCACGTCCTCCCGGCGGTCGCGGAGCGCTGCCACGCGGATCGGGATGACGCTCAAACGGAAGTACAGATCTTCGCGGAAGTTGCCTTTTTCGATCTCCGCCTCGAGGTCCTTGTTCGTAGCCGCGATCACGCGGACGTCGACCTTGATCGTCCGCGCGGAGCCGAGCCGCTCGACCTCTCCTTCCTGCAGGACGCGCAACACCTTCGCCTGCGTCTTTGCGCTCATGTCGCCGACTTCGTCGAGGAAGATCGTGCCGCGGTCGGCCTGCTCGAACTTTCCAATCTGCTTCTCGGTCGCTCCGGTGAACGAGCCTTTCTCGTGTCCGAAGAGTTCCGACTCGATGAGTTCTTCGGGGATCGCGGCGCAGTTCACCTGCACGAAGCGCTCGCGGCTCCGGAGGCTGTTGCGATGGATGGCGCGCGCCACCAGCTCTTTTCCGACGCCGCTCTCGCCGAGCAGCAGCACCGTCGCATTGGTGGGCGCTGCGCGCTTGATCGAATCCCAGATCTGCCGGAGCGCGGGACTCTCACCGACCATCTGGTGGCGCGCCTCGACGGCGCGTTTCAGCGACCGGTTCTCATCTGCCAGGCGCGTCTGATCGAGCGCGTTGCGGATGGTGACGAGGACCCGCTCGCTCGAGAGCGGCTTCTCGATGAAGTCGAACGCGCCCAGCTTCGTCGCTTCGACGGCCGTGGTGACGGTCGCATGCCCCGAAATGATCACGACCGGCACGTCGTCGTTCAGCTCCCGGAGCTTCTGGAGCACCTCGAGGCCGTCCATGCCGGGCATCTTGATGTCGAGGAACACGAGGTCCGGAGGTTCGCGCTGCACCAGCGCAAGCGCCTCGGGGCCGCTCGACGCTTCCTGCACGTCGTGCCCCTCGTACTCGAGGATCATCCGGACCGACCGCCTGATCTCCGCCTCGTCGTCGACGACGAGAATCCGTGCCTTCATCGTGAATCGTCCACCGTCGCGGTAACGAACGTGCGCTGCGCCTGGGCCGGATCGTATCCGAAGAACGTCAGCGTATCGCCCGGACGAGCGGCCGCGAGTATCCGCTCGAAGTCGCTTGCCGATCGCACCGGCTGCCGGTTGACTTCCATGACGATGTATCCCCGCCGGATCGCGGGCACGAACGAGGCTCCGGCGGGATCGATTTTCGCGACGACCACGCCGTGGACGGAGTCGGGGATCTCGAGCCGGCGCGCAAACCCGGAATCCAGATCGCGAACCGTGAGGCCGAGCGGCGGCTCGTTCGGAACGACGACGGGCACGGCGCCGCGCGTACCGATTCCCGACGATGAGTCGTCGTCGCCCTCGCGCGGGGGGCGCTCGGTGAGACGGACCGGCGTCAGCAGGCGGTGGTTGTCGCGAACGACGTCGAGCCGCACGGTCGTGCCGGGTTGTCGCGCCGAGACGTCGCGGATCAACTCCTCGTTCGTCCAGACTTCGTGGCCCTCGACCGACAGGATGATGTCATACGGGCGAAGCCCGGCTCGTTCGGCCGGCGAGTTCGCCGTGACGTCCTGCACGAGCGCGCCGCGCGAAACCGGGAGCCGCAGCGACCGCTGGAGATCGGGAGTGACGTCGGTCAGGGCGACGCCGATGAAGCCCCGCGACACCTTGCCGCGCGCCTTGAGCTGGGGAACGATTGCCATCGCCTGGTTGATCGGGACGGCAAAGCCGATGTTGCTGGCGCGCGAGCTGATCGCCGAGTTGATGCCGATCACTTCGCCCCGCGCGTTAATCAGCGGCCCGCCGCTGTTGCCGAAATTGATGGCGGCGTCGGTCTGGATGTAGTCGTCGAGGCTGGCGTCGAACAGCTTCCGGCCGATGAAACTCACGACGCCGACCGTCACGGAATGGACGTAGCCGAGCGGATTGCCGATCGCGCAGACCCACTCGCCGACCCGCAGATCGTCGGAGTTGCCGATCGAAGCCTGCGGCAGATTCGAGACGCCGTTGACGCGCAGCAGCGCGACGTCGATTGCCGGGTCCGATCCGACGACGTCGCCGCGAAGCGTGCGGCCGTCGGCAAACGTCACCGAAATCCGATCCGCATCCTGAATGACGTGGTAGTTCGTCAGGATGAAGCCCTGCGGATCGATGACGAATCCGCTTCCTGAACCCTGATGCGGGACGTCGAAGTCGCGCGGGGTGTCCTGCGGATCGTCGCTCCGGTGATGGCCCGGGCGCGACGCGGCGTCGATGTTCACGACCGATGGATTGATCCGTTCCGCGACGTCGGCGAAGTTGACCGACGCTCCGGGGGAGCTGGCGGCGGCCGGGCGGACCTGGGACCGCTGCGGCGGCGCGGGCGGCGGCGCGCCTCCGACGACTGCCGTGGATCCCGTACCGCCGGCGAGGATGACGCCGACGAGAAACGCGACCGCTGACGACAGCACGGCGGAGACGAAAGTGAATCTGCGCATACCTGCTGGCCCGGTGGCCTGCGGTTGACGGTCTACGGCCGACGGCTAACGATCAGCATCAAGTATAAGCGCCTTGAACTCGTCCTCCGTCAGCGTCGGGATACCCAGGGCACGCGCTTTCTCGAGCTTCGAACCCGCCTCGGCGCCCACGACGACAAAGCTGGTCTTCTTGCTGACCGCGCCCGACACACGGCCTCCGAGCCGTTCGACGGCGTCCGCCGCCTGCTCCCGCGTCAGCGATTCCAGCGTGCCGGTCAGAACGAAAGTCTTTCCAGCCAGGGCACCTGGCGCCCCGACGCCGGGGTCGGGCTGCTGGCTGGCAAGGTTGACGCCGGCATCGGAGAGGCGCCGCACCAGCGCGCGATTATGCGGTTCGTCTGCAAAGGCGCGCACCGACGCGGCCACGACCGGCCCGACGTCCGGTACGGCGGTCAACCGCTCGATGGTCGCATCCATCAATGCGTCCATCGTGCGCAGGTGCCGCGCGATGGTCGCGGCTGCCTTTTCGCCAACGTGGCGGATGCCGAGCGCGTAGACGAGACGCGACAGATCGTTGCTGCGGCTGCGGGCGATCTCCTCGAAAACGTTCCGTCCGACCTTGCCCAGGCGGCGTGGCCCGGCGCGATCGGATTTCGGATCGCGCGGCGCGACGACGAGCGATTCGAGCTGCTCGGCGGTCAGGTGATAAAGATCGGCGCAGTCGTGGACGAGGCCCTGCTCGATGAGCTGGTCGACGAGCGACTCCCCGAGCCCTTCGATGTTCATGGCGCTTCGCGACGCGAAGTGCTCCAGGCTGCGCCGCAGACGCGCCGGGCACGAAGTGTTCTCACAGCGCCAGACGACCTCTTCCTCGTCACGCGTGAGCGCGCTGCCGCAGGCGGCGCAGGTCGCGGGCATCACCCAGGGTTGCGAGTCAGGAGGCCGCAGGCTGAGGACAGGCGCGACGACCCGGGGGATCACGTCACCGGCTTTCTCGATGATGACCGTGTCGCCTTCTCGGAGATCTTTGCGCGCGATGTCGTCGGCGTTGTGCAGCGTGGCCATCGAGATCGTCGAACCCGCCACGAAGACGGGCTCGAGCACGGCGTACGGGGTATTCGCGCCCGTGCGGCCCACGTTGACGGCGATCTGCAGCAACTTCGTGTGCGCCTGCTGCGCCGGAAACTTGAACGCGGTGGCCCACCGCGGAAATTTCGCCGTCGTCCCGAGCCGCTGGCGCAAGGCGATGTCGTCGACCTTCACCACCACTCCATCCGTATCGAACGGCAGCTCGCGGCGCCCATCCGCCCATTCGTTGACGAAGGCCATCACGGCGTCGATCCCGTCGCAGGCCCGCCAGTGACCCTCCACCGGGAGACCCCACACTGACAGCTGGCGGAGCGTATCGCTGTGGCACGCCGGTATTGCCGGTGTGGCGTCATCGGCCGTTTCAGGAAGGACGACCTGATAGGTGAAGGCCGACAGCCGGCGCTTCGCGACGAGGCCCGGATCGAGGTTCCGCATCGCGCCCGCAGCCGCGTTACGCGGATTCGCGAAGAGCGGTTCGCCGGCATCTTCGCGCTCTCTGTTGATGCGCTCGAAGGACGTGCGCGGAAGGTAGACTTCGCCGCGAATTTCCATGCGCGCTGGCGCTGAGCCACGGAGCGAGAGCGGGATGGCGCGGATCGTCCTGACGTTCGCGGTAACGTCCTCGCCGTGCGCTCCGTCTCCACGCGTCGCGCCGCGCACGAGACGTCCGTTCTCGTAGGTGAGCGCGATGCTCAACCCGTCGATCTTCAGCTCCGCGACGTAAGCGACTCGTTCGCTGCCGCCGACGCCACGCCGCACGCGTTCGTCGAACGCGCGCAACTCATCCTCGTTGTAAGCGTTGTCGAGGCTGAGCATCGGGAGCGCGTGCTCGACGGTCGGAAAGCTCTCCGTCGGGCGGCCGGCGACGCGCTGTGTGGGCGAATCGGGCGTCACCAGGTCCGGGTGATCGGCTTCGAGGCGCTCGAGTTCGTGCAGCAGACGGTCGAACTCCTCGTCCGAGATCTCCGGCGCGCTGTCGATGTAATAGCGCTCTTCGTGGTGGCGGATCTGGGTCCGCAGCTCGTGCAGCCGCCGAACCGGATCCACTTGCGCTCCGCCGTCCAAAGGGTCAGCGATCCCGCGCGAGGACGTAATCGGTAAGGGCGATCAGGGCGTCGCGTTCCCGGCTCGGCGGAAACGCGGAGAGTGCGGCTTTGGCACGGTCGCCGTATTCGACCGCCCGAGCGTAGGCAAGCTGTGGAGCACGGCAGTCGCGCAGCCGGTGAACGAGGTCGCGCCACTGCTCGGTGGTGACCGCGCGTTCCTGCACGACTTCACGGATCAGGCGATCCGCCTCGGAACCGCCGCGTTCCCGAAGGAAGATGATCGGCAGCGTGACCTTGCCTTCGCGCAGATCTCCGCCGATTGGTTTTCCGAGCGCCGCCTGATCGGCCGTGTAATCGAGCAGATCGTCCACGAGCTGGAACGCGATCCCCAGGTTAAAGCCGAATTCGCGCAGCGCGTGTTCCTGCTCGGCGGAGACGTTGCCCAGGATCCCGCCGATCTGCGCGCAGCCGCCGAAGAGATACGCGGTCTTCCGCCGGATGATCTCGAAATGCTCCTCTTCCGAGATGTCGGCATCGCCCGTCTTGGTGAGCTGATACAGCTCCCCTTCGATCATCCGCAGCGTGACGTCGCACAGCAGGCGGACGAGATCGAGCGAGTCGTAGGTCAGCGCCATCCCCATCGACTTGATGTAGAGGTAGTCGCCCAGCAGGACGGTGATGTCGTTTCCCCACCGGGAGTGCACGGCCATGCGGCCCCGCCGCAAATCCGCGCCGTCGATGATGTCGTCGTGCACGAGCGTCGCGGTATGGATGAACTCCACGACGGACGCGTAGAGGACCGCCTTATCCCCGGAATATCCCCCAAGTCGGGCGGCCATGAGGAGGACCGCCGGCCGGACACGCTTCCCGCCGCTTCCCTGAATGTACCGTCCCATCTCCGGGATGAGCGCGACGCGGGACTGGATATGGCGGGCGAATTCCGCTTCGACGCGTTCGAGATCCGAGCGGATCGGCTCGAAGATCTGCGTCAGGTCCACGGTCACGGGGGAATTCTGGGCGGTATCGCTCAAAGGAATGCGCGCTCGTCGCTTAACAGTATCGGAGCAGGCGCGACGGTGTCAACGCGCTAAGCCGTTCTAGCCGCGTGATTTGGGCCGAACAGCCGAGTAAAGTTCCGCGCAACCGACGCCTCGAGCGCGGCGGCCTCCGTTCCGCGCGTCTCGGCGAGCACGTCCAGCACCCGCGGCACGAATGACGGCTCATTACGCTTCCCGCGGTGCGGCACCGGCGCAAGATACGGCGAGTCCGTCTCGACGAGCAGCCGGTCTTCCGGGATGATACGGGCCGCCTCGCGAAGGTCAACCGCTTTGGGGAAGGTGAGGATGCCGGCGAACGAGACGTAGAAATCGATGTCGAGCGCGCGGCGTGCCATCGCCGCGTCACCTGTGAAGCAGTGAAACACCCCGCGGACCGCGGAGCCGGCCTCGCGAAGAATCGCGAAGGTGTCGTCCGTCGCCTCCCGCGTGTGAATAATGACCGGCAGACCCGCCCGCACCGCCAGCGCAATCTGGGCCGCAAACACCTCCTGCTGCACCGGCCGTGACGCGAAGTCGTAGTGATAGTCGAGGCCAATTTCCCCGACCGCGCATGCATCGAACTTCCGCGCGTGCGCGCGCGTGGTCTCGACTGCATCCGCGGGGTGTCCGTCGAAAGCGCCCGCGTTGTGGGGGTGGACGCCCGTCGCAAATCGAACCGCGGGCCATCGTTCCAGGACCCGCGCCGCCCGCACCGCCTCTGCTTCGTCACCGGCAGCGAGAATGCACAGCGCGCGCTCGATGCCCGCCTGACAGGCGCGTTCAATCACCGCGTCGAGATCCGGCTCGAACGCCTCGTCCGCAAGGTGACAGTGACTGTCGATCATGGACATATCCAGTCCCGGTGCCGCCGAACGGCAGAAGCCGGCCCAGCGACACCGACGACTGGCGACTGACAACTGGTTCAGCGAATCCGCGATCCGGGCGGGACCTCGTTCTCGAAACTGACGAGTGTCGGTTTGCCGCCGTCGGGACTCGCCGCCAGGACCATGCCGTTCGATTCGATCCCCATCAGCTTGGCAGGCTTGAGGTTGAACACGATGCCAACTGTCCGTCCGACGAGCTGCTCCGGCTCGTACGCCTCGGCGATGCCCGCGACGACCGTCCGCTGTTCGGTCCCGACATCGATCGAGAGCTTCATCAGCTTCCGAGAGTTCGGCACTTTCTCGGCCGCGAGAACCTTGGCGACTCGAAGATCGATCTTCATGAAGTCGTCGATGGTGATGCGGGTGTCGACGGATGGAGCGGCGGCGGGCGGTGCGGCTGGCGCCGGTGCCGGCTGCGGCAGTTTGTCCTGTGTGTCCACGGTAATGCTCCCGGTCTTGTTGGCGTTCTCGAGCCGCGGCCACAAGGCCGGGCCCTTCTGAATCCGCCGCTCACCCTGGTTGCGCCATGCGGCATGCGCGAGCAGCGTCGAGTCATCCGCATCGACGCGGCGGCGGATCTCGCGCGCGGATTTCGGGATGAAGGGTTCGAGCAGAATCCCCGCGACGCGGATCGCCTCCGCGACGTCGAACAGCACCTGGTCGAGACGCCCCGCCTTCGACTCGTCTCGCGCAAGCGCCCAGGGTTCCGTTTCCGCGATGAACTCATTCGCGGCGTCGACGATGCTGAAGGCTGCCGCCGTGCCGCGCTCGAGCATCGGTACGGCTCCGCCCATCCCCGCCCGGTACTCGTCGAGCGCATCCGACGCGACACGAGCGAGACGGCCCGGCGATTCAGCCGGCCGCAGAACGCTGCCGCGGTACTTCTCGGCCATCGCGGACAAGCGGCTCACGAGATTGCCGAGATTGTTTGCGAGATCGACGTTGTAGCGTTCCTGAAAGCGGGACCAGGAGAAATCCGGGTCGCCGCCATAGGTGACCTCTTTGATCAGATACAGGCGAAGCGGATCGACGCCGAGCCGCTGCGCCGCGTCCACGGGATCGACGACGTTGCCGAGCGATTTGCTCATCCGCTGGCCGTCGACGGTGATGAAGCCGTGACCGAAGACCTGCCGCGGCAGCGCGATCTCCGCGCTCATCAGCATCGCCGGCCAGATCACCGTGTGGAAGCGCGTGATGTCCTTGCCGATGATGTGAAGGTCGGCCGGCCACCATCGCTCGAACAGCGCCTCGTCGGATCCGAATCCCACTGCCGACGCGTAGTTGATCAGCGCGTCGAACCACACGTAGGTGACACTGCGCGGATCCTGCGGCAGCGGAATGCCCCAGGCCTGCCCGGCGCGGCTGATCGAGATGTCCTCCAGGCCCGCTTCGAGCAGCCGCAGGATCTCGTTGCGCCGGATTTCCGGCTGGAGGAATTCCGGATGCGCCCGGAAATGCTCGAGCAGCCGATCCCGGTACGCGGAGAGCCGGAAGAAGTGGTTCTTCTCCTTAATCCACTCGACCGTGCTGTGCAGCGGGCATTTGCCGTCGACGAGGTCCTTTTCCTGCTTGAACGCTTCGCACCCGACGCAATACCACCCTTCGTAGAAGCCTTCGTAAACGTCCCCGCGCGCAGCAATGCGGCGCACCAGTTCCTGGACGGCCACGCGATGCCGCGGCTGGGTCGTGCGGATGAAGTCGTCGTACGAGACGTCCAGCAGATCCCAGACCGATCGGAACTCCGATTCCATCCGATCGCAGTACGCGAGCGGATCGAGGCCCAGTTCACGGGCGCGGCGATACACGTTCTGCGAATGTTCGTCGTTGCCCATGACGAAGTGCGTGTCGACGCCGTCCAGCCGGTGATACCGCGCAATGGCATCCGCCGTAATCTTCTCGTAGGCGGTGCCCAGGTGCGGCCGGCTGTTCACGTAGTCGATCGCCGTCGTCAGATAGAACCTGGACATCTGAACGATTTTAATTGCAGTCGGGAGTTCGGCGTCTAACTGGTGCGCGCAGCGAAGCCGGCGGCGACGGCCGTGGCCTGCACGTCCTTCACAGAGGCCCCGTGCTCTCCGGCGGCGCGCACGCAATCATCGAATTCCGGTGCGACGTTCAGGACGCGGCCGTCGCGTCGCGCCACCTTGACGCGGATGGTTCCATACGGTGTGTCAACGGTCTGGATTACGCGCTCGAGGCACGTGCGGGCCATCTCCTCATGCCGGATGCCGATGCTCGTGGATTCCCTGAACAACACGCTTGTCAACGCCTCCCGCAGGTCCGGACGCGCGATGACGGTGACGAGCGTCCCGGGCCGGTTCTTCTTCATCTGCACGGGCGTGTAATAAACGTCGTGCGCACCGGCGGCGAGCAGCGCGTTCATCAGCGGCCCGAACAGTTGAGGATTCATGTCGTCGACCTCGCATTCGAGCTTGACGATACGCTCCGTATCAGACGCCTCCGCGCGCGTGCCCTGCATGATTCGCAGCACGTTGGGGGTGCCTTTCGGATCGCGGTCGCCCGCGCCGTAGCCGATCCGCTCGACCGACATCACCGGTATCTCGCCCCATTCCCGCGCGTAGCCCGTAAGCAGCAGCGCGCCGGTAGGCGTGACCATCTCCATCGTCCCCTTGCCATAGATCGGCACGCCGGCCAGCAGACGCGCCGTTGCCGGCGCCGGAACCGGAAACGTTCCGTGGGCGCATTCGACGGTGCCGCCTCCCACGTTCAACGGCGAGGCGACGACGTCGCGGGTTCCAAACCAGTCGAACGCATAGACGGCGCCGACGATGTCGATGATCGAGTCGAGCGCGCCGACTTCATGGAGGTGCACCTTGTCGATCGGCGTTCCGTGGATCGAAGCCTCTGCTTCGGCGAGCCGCTCGAACAGGCCAACGGCGCGCTCCTGGTTTTCGGGCGAGAGAGCCGATCGCCGGATTGCGGCAACGATGTGCTTCAGGTGGTAATGCTTGTGGCCATCCGCCTGGCCGCTGTCGGCGGCCGCACTTACCTGGAACTTGGTGGCTGTGACCCCCGCCCGCTTCACACGGTCGGTCGCGATGGGCCCGTGCTCGATCGCGAGGCTGCCGAGTGCCGCCCTCAGGCCTTCGAGCGGCAACCCGAGATCCAGGAACGCCCCGAGAATCATGTCGCCCGAAGCGCCTGAAAAACAGTCGAAATAGAGCATTAGAGGTCTTTCCGCTCGCGCATGCTGTAGAACCGGTTTTCCGCCACGATCACGTGGTCGAGCACGTGTATCCCCATCAACTCTCCCGCGCGCACCAGCCGCTCGGTCAGCGCCACGTCGTCCCTGCTCGGCGCCGGATCGCCCGAGGGATGGTTGTGGAAGAGCACGATCGCCGCTGCTCCGACGGTCGTCGCTTCGCGGAACACCTCCCGCGGGTGGACGACGCTCGCGTCGAGCGATCCGATCGACACGACGGACGTACGCATGACACGATGTTTCGTATCGAGCAGGAGCACGCCGAAGTGCTCGACCCGCTTGCTGCCGAACTGCGGGATGAGAAGGTCGGCGACGTTCCGCGGTTCGATAATCTGCGGCCGCTCGCGACGGCCCCGCACGAGCGTCCGGCGGCCGGCCTCGACTGCCGCGAGCAGTTGCGAGGCGCGGGCGGCGCCGATGCCGGACACGCACCGGAGCTCGTCGGCCGACGCGCGTGCAAGCCCGTGCAGCCCGCCGACGGCGGTCAGCACGTCGTTCGCGAGATCGAGCGCGCCGCTCTTCGCGGCGCCGTGTCCGAGCACGAGCGCGATCAACTCGTTGTCGCCGAGACTCCCCGCACCCATGCGTTCGAGCTTCTCGCGCGGGCGATCGTGCGGCTCGATTCTCTTCATGCTACATCAATCGTTGCTATACTTCCGGCGTGCGTCGCCTGATCGTCGCCGGAGCCGTGCTCGTGTGCATCTTCGGATGCTCCGAGCCGCCGCAGAAGGAGATTGATCAGGCACAGGGCGCCGTGGACACCGCGCGGGCGGCGGGCGCCGATCAGTACGCGCCGGACGACTACACGGCGGCAACCGCGTCGTTGCAGAAAGCGCACGAGGCCGTCGACCAGCGCGATTACCGTCAGGCGCTCAGCTACGCGCTCGATGCGCGCGAGCGCGCGAAAGCCGCGGCGAGCGCGGCCGCCGACGGCCAGGCCAAGGCGCGCAGTGATGCGGAGACGCGCATCACCACGCTGCTCGCACGAACGCAGCTGCTCGATACCCGCCTCGCCGCCGCAGAAGCCGCGCATGTTCCTCCCCGCGAGCTTCGCCAGGCACGCGCGACGCTCGACGAGACGCGCGCGCAACTGCAAAAATCAGGCACAGCGGTCACAATGAAAAACTACAAGGACGCGCTGACGGCGCTCGATGGAGTACGCGAAAAGCTCGACAAAGCCATCGTCGCTGTTGATGCCATGGTGCAGCACCCTCCGAAGCGACGACGCTGACTTACGCCAGCCAAGCGCCTTCGAACAGCAGTTCGGCCCAGCCGGTGAGGTAGAGACCGTCGGCACGCCACTCGACACGCTGCGCGCCGCCGGGGGACACCACCTCGAGGTCGCGAGAGGCGCCGCCGTACTCGATTGACGCGACCGCCGCCGCACAGGCGCCCGTCCCCGAGGCCTCCGTCGGACCGACGCCGCGTTCCCAGATCAGGATGCGTACGCGCTCCGGCGATTCAACGCTTGCAAGCTCTACGTTCGTTCCAGCCGGGAACGACGGGTGGACGGCAAGCGGACCGGCAATGCGGTGCAGTCGCTCGGTCGACAACGCGCCGAGGACAACGCATTGGGGATTCCCGACGCGAAGGGTCACCACATCGACGGAAGTGCCGTCGAGCGCAATCGTTCGTCTGGATACCTGTTCAGGATGTCCCATGGCCGCGCGAAAGGTATGGCGCGAGCCTTCGATTGCAAGCAACTCGAGCGACTTGGCGCCCGCGTCGGTCTGGATCAACACCGAGGCACCCGGCGACAGGCTTCGCTGGCGTGCGATCCAGGCGGCGAGGCAACGGACGCCGTTGCCGGAGACCTCCGAGTAGCTGCCGTCCGCGTTGAGGAGGTCCATCGCCGCGCCACCCGCGGTCGCGCGGTGGAAGATGACGCCGTCGGCGCCAATGCCGCGGTGGCGGTCGCACAGGATCCGCGTCAGCGCTGCGCGGTCCGCCGACGCCTGGATATCGGCGTCTGAAGCAAGGATGAAGTCGTTGCCGTATGCGTGCGCTTTGACAATCGTCATTTGCGGCAGAACGCGAGCAGGTGCCACCCGAACCGGCGAACCCACGCACGCGGCAGCATATTGAAGGTGCCGACGAATAACGTGTTGAACACCATGCCTTTCCAGCCGCCGTGTAACCGCGACTTGACCGGGAAGCGCTCCTCGACGATGCGGACGTCGGCGAAGCCGTCGAGCAGCGAGCGGAATTCCGAGATGCTGTACTTCTTCAGTACCGGCGCGTCCTCGTGCTCGAGGCCGACTTTCATCAACTTCGAGAGGGCGTTCAGCCAGGAGATCCGGTTGTACGCCTGAAAAACCGCCAGGCCCCCGGGTTTCAAGACGCGACGGCACTCGTCGACCAGCGCCCGGCTGTCAGCCGTGTACTGGACCACTCCGTGCGCATAGACGAGGTCGAACGTGTCGTCGGCAAACGGCAGGTGCTCGCCATCGGCGTCCCGAAGATCCGCAACGAGCCCCTGCTGTGCAAAATTCGCTTTCGCCAGCGCAATAGCGGATGCCGAAATATCGACGCCGGTCGCATCGGCGCCGCCCCGGGCGAATCGAGCGAGATCGGTGCCCGCACCGCAGCCCACGTCGAGCACCTTCCGACCGCGGTAGCCGTCAAAATCGATCAGGCGCGGAAGATGATGCAGTTTCTCGAAGTGATATTGATCGAGATCCTGGAAAAACTGCGGCGTGCCCGGTGTGGCGGTGGAGACGTCGAGATCGTGGATGTGGGCATCCCAGTAGTGTCGGACCGCGGCATTGTCGGGCATCGATTCCGCCTACTATAAGATAAGCCGTCTGCCCATGCGTCCTCGCGAAGTCGCGGCGCTCACGAGCCGCGAGCACGACATCCTGATTATTGGCGGCGGCATCTACGGTCTCGCTATTGCCTACGATGCCGCGAGCCGCGGGCTGAGCGTCGCGCTCGTCGAACGAGGAGATTTCGCGGCCGCTGCATCGTTCAATCATCAGAAAACCGCCCACGGCGGCCTGCGTGCGCTGCAGACGGGACACGTGGGCCGGTCGCGCGAATCCATTGGCGAGCGCCGCGCGCTCGCACGCATGGCGCCGCGACTGCTGCGGCCGCTGCCCTTCATCATCGGCACGTATCGATCCGTGCTGCGGAACCGTCTTGCGATGCGCGCCGCATTCAAGGTCGACGCGTGGCTCGGGCGCCATCGCAACCAGGACGTCGAGCCCGAACTGCACCTCCCCGCGGCACGGCTCGTCTCGAAAGCGGCAACGCTGAAGCTGTTCCCCGGCGTCCGCGAAGACGGCCTCACAGGCGGTGCGATGTGGTACGACTACCAGATCGTGGACACCGATCGGCTCGCGCTCGCCTTCGCGGCCGCCGCAGACGCCCATGGGGCGCGGCTCGCGAACTACGTGGAAGCGCTCGAGCCGATCCGGCAGGGAGCCGCGATCAGGGGTATGCGCGTCCGTGATGTGCTGACTGGAGAGCCGTACGACGTGGGCGCCCGCCTCACGATCAACGCATCAGGCGCCTGCGCCGGCGATTTGATGCGGCGTTTTGGCGTGTCCGGCGAATTCCTGCTGCTCCAGGCTATGAATCTGGTGACGACGCGTCCGGCCAGCGACATCGCTCTCGCGGCGCCCTCGCGCGAGGGCAGGATGCTGACGTTGACACCCTGGAAAGGGCGGGCGCTCGTCGGCACCGGACAATCGGCTGAGTTCAAGCAGCCCGGCGACTGCCCTCCGGAACAGCGCGACGTCGAACGGTTCCTCTCCGAAGTCAATGCCACGTTTCCCCGACTGAGCCTGCAGCGTAACGATGTGACCCTCGTCCACTGCGGAGTGGTCCCCGCACGCCGCGGCCAGGGCGGCCGTCCCGACCTGCTCGCGGCGCCGCAGATTCTGGATCACGCGGCGTCCGGCGCACCTGGCTCGATGACGGTCGTCGGGATCAAATACACGACCGCACGGGGCGTCGCGTCTCACGCAGTCAACGCGGCGGCGCGCCGGCTCGGACGCTCCATCGCGCCGTCGCGCACCGACGCCGCTCCCCTGCCCGGAGCGGGAATCGCGGATCATGAAGCGCTGGCAATCGAAACGGCACGCGCGGTGGGACTCGAGCTCGCTCCGCCGATGATCAGGCATCTGACGTCGATCTACGGCGACCGCTGCGCCCAGATCATCAGGCTCATGGCGGAGCATAGCGAGTGGCGGATGCCGCTCGTTCCCGGCGAACCAACGATTGGAGCGGAGATCGTCTACGTGATCCGCGACGAGATGGCGTGCACGCTGAGCGACATCGCCATCCGCCGCACTGAGCGCGGGAGCGCCGGACATCCTGGCGAAGCGATGGTCGCGGCGATGGCGAGAGTCGCCGCGGACATCCTGGGCTGGGACGCCGACCGCCGCAACGCGGAGATTGCGGCGGTCGATCGGTTCTATCGAATCTGACGCTTACTTCGCGCCGGGGAGCGTGTCGGTGATCGGCGCAATTTTTCCTGACATCTGCTTGTTGAATGCCGGCACTTCGGTCCTGAGCAGCCTCAGGTAGCCGCCTTCCGCCTTCTCGACGTCGCCCTGAATCACCGAGAAGACCTTCATCTGCGTATCGGTCGGCCTGTAGTCGATTGACCCCGCTTCGTCGCTCGCGCCCTGTCCGACGCCGCCGCTCAGCCAGATGAGATTCATGTACGCCTTGTAGGCTTCAGGGAAGTACTTGTCATCGCTCAGCATCTCGGACCGCGACACGAGCTGCAGTTCCACGTCGAGGATCCGCTTGTTCATGTCCTCGAGCGGCTTCACTACGTCGGCCTTGCCCTGGTTGGCCTTGATCTGATCCTCAATCTGCTTCCGCCAGATCTCCATCTGGTTGACCATGTTCGACGTCTGCGTGATCGCGTCGCGGATCTGGACCTGAGTGTTCATCGAGAGCTGCAGATCGGCGTCGGATGTCTCCACCGCCGGATCCTTCAGCACCTGGAACGGCTTGGTGTACTGCTGTCCGTCTACCGTAAAGCGTACCTGGTATTTGCCAGGCGCTGCCATCGGGACGCCCGTCTGCGGCGTGATGCCCCAGTGAGTGATCCGGCGCACGTCCGTATTCTGGAACCGCGGCTCTTCCCAGATGTGAGGATTCTCAGGCGGTGTCGTCCGCAGCGCGACGAGCGTCGGCGGATCGAGACGCAGATCCCAGTTGATGCCGTTCAGTCCCTGGTGACCGGCGATCTCGTCGTTCCGCAGCACCTTTCCCGTGGCGTCGAGGATCTCCATCTTGATCGGCGCAGACGGCGCGCTCGGGAGCGCGAGCGTGAAATGGGGGCGGCCGTACTGCTCGAACGCGTCGCGCGCCAGCCGGATGATTGGCGCCGGGTCGTACAGCGTCGGTTTCGTGACGGTCGGCGTCGCCGCACTGCCCGTCTGCTCGAGCACCGTGATGTTCGGCAGGATGTACAGGCCGCGGCCGTAAGTCGAGATGGCGACGTCATGGAAGCGGGGCTCTACGTTGATCCAGCTCACCGGCGCCGGCGGCAGGCCTTCCTTGAACTGGCTCCACGTCCCTCCATCGTCCATCGAATAGTAGAACGCATGCGCGCTGCCCGCGAACAGCATCCCTGCTTTGTTCGGGTTGCCCGACAGCGACAGGATGTAGTCGAGCGGATGGCCGCTGGGGATGTTGCCCGTGATGTTCTTCCATGTCACGCCGTAGTCGGTCGTCTTGTAGATGTACGGCTTGCGGTCGTCCATCAGGTGGTAATCCACAGCCACGTACGCCGCGCCGGGGTCGAACGTCGACGGCCAGATCTGATTGAACGTGCCCCATGGCGCAAGATCCTTGAAGTTCTTCGAGACGTCGTTCCAGTGCGCGCCGTTGTCACGCGTGTACCAGAGCTTGCCGTCGTTGGTGCCCGCCCAGATCAGCCCCTGCTTGATCTTCGAGTACTCGATCGCCCACACGACCTCGCCGTCGTACTGACCCAGGTTGTCGCCGACCAGGCCGCCGCTGGACACCACGTGAGCCGGATCCTTCGTCGAGAGATCCGGGCTGAACTCGGTCCATGACTGCCCGCCGTTGCTCGTCTTGAGGATGACCTGGCAGCCGTAAAGGACGTTCTTGGGATCGAAGGGATCGATCGCCATCGGCGCCGTCCAGTGGCAGCGGTACTTCGCCTCGTTGGGCGGGGAGTCGAGCGACACCATCCACGGCTCAATCGAGCGTGCCGTACCGGTCTTGGCGTCCCAGCGGGTGACCTTGTTGCCGTAGCACGACGCATAGACGATGTCGGCGTTGCTCGGATCGGGGATGGTGAAGCCGGACTCGCAGCCGCCGATGTTCGGCTGCCACTCGGGACCGGTTTGTCCGCGCCCGCGGCCGCCGAACCCGCCTCCGCCGGCACCGCGCCCCCGGCCGTTGAATGCCGGCGGCTGGGGCATCGTGCTGCCTTCCGGCAGCCGTCCGTTGCCCGTCTGTTCGGAATGCGTGGACGGACCGCGCATCGTCCCGTCGTCCTGCCGATTGCTGTAGATCCAGTAAGGCACCCGATTGTCGAGGTGGACGTGATACATCTGCCCGTTCGGCAGCGACACACGAACGATCCCGTTCTTGGTATTGATGTTCGCTCCGCCGTCATCGGTGAGCACGTAGCGGGCCGGATCCTGCGGATCGATCCAGATGTCATGACAATCGCCGCAGCTCGCCTGACCCACCGTGAACGGGAAGGGTCCGCCGCCGTTGCCGCTGAAATTCCTGCCGCCGTCCTGAGAGCGGTGGAAGCTGCTGCTCGAGATGAAGACGTCGTCGGCGTTCTGCGGGTTGATCCCGAGACGTATGTAGTAGCCGGCGCGGCCGATGAGCGAGCGATCCCAGCTGACGGTTTTCCAGGTTGTCCCGCCATCGTCAGACCGCCACAGCGAGCCCTGGTCCGGAGTCTGGATCAGTGCGTACATCCGCTTCGAGTCCGACGGGGCGATGCCGACGTCGATCTTCCCGACCGGCGGTTTCGGCATGCCCGACGTGATCTTCGTCCACTTCGCGCCGCCGTCATGGGTGATGTAAACGCCGCTGCCCGGTCCACCGCTCCGCTGCACCCACGTCCGCTGTTCGACCTGCCAGGCGCCGGCCAGGAGCGTGTTGGGATCGTTCTGATCGATGGCGAGGCCGGAGCAGCCGGTGTTCTCGTCGACGAACAGGATGCGCTGCCAGTTCGCACCACCATCGGTCGTCTTGAACACGCCGCGCTCCTGCTGCGGGCCCGTCAGCCGCCCTTCGGCGCAGACGTACACCGTATTGGCGTCCTTGGGATGAACGAGGACGCGCGCAATGCGGCCGGTGTTCTCGAGGCCCGCGTGCTTCCACGTCTTGCCGGCATCCGGCGAGACGTAAACGCCGTCGCCCATGACGTCGCTGTAGCGAATTACCCAGGGCTCTCCGGTTCCGACCCAGACGGTGTTGGGATCTGAAGGGGCGACGGCGATGCTGCCGATTGCCGCAACGTCCTGCTCGTCGAAGATCGGTGCGAACGTCTGTCCACCATCAGTGGATTTCCACAGTCCGCCCGACGCCGAGCCGAGGTAGTAAGTGTTCGGATCGCCGGGGACCCCGGCGGCGGAGGCGATGCGGCCCGCCGGCGCGGGTCCCATATAGCGGAACTTCAACGGTTCGGGCGTCGTGGCCGCCCGGGGACCAGGAGTAGCTCCGCCACGCTGAGCCGACACGCCGACTGCCGAGAGGGCCGCCGCGGTGGCCAGCGCAAAGATGAAAAGTGTCCTTGCGGATTTCGAATGATTCATGGCGCGTAAATATAGCGCAGTCCGACGGGCCGGCGACGAACCTCTGCGTCGTCAGGCAGGACCCGCCCACTGCTAGGGAACAGTGAAGCCCTTGAACACCCAGGTGGCGCCGAACGTCACGCCGACGCTCGGATCCAGAGACGTCAGGCCGAAGAGGAGGCCGCCGTCGAACCGGACAGTGCCGTGCGTGATGCGCGCGCCGACACGCAGTTGCGACCGGCTCTCGGTGCCGACTGGGGGCGTTCCGCCGCGTGTACTCGCGCGGCCGTTGATCTCGCCCACCACCTCGACACCCTGGCGCAGCGCGCGCGCGAACGAGAGGCCGTAGTCGAGCACGTCGTTCTGATTGTCGCCGCGGGTTGGATCCCCGAGGATTCCCAGTCCGATGTTGCCGACGATGCGAATGGACTGGACGGTCTTGCCGACGAGTCCCTGGACGTGGAAGTCAGTCGTGTCGAGGCCGAGGCCGCTTTCGTTCCCCGCGTTCGGAAGGCGCGTCGCGAACCGCACGCCGATCGCCGGACGGCCCGACTGTTCGGACATCACGCGAATTTTCGTTGCGACGACGATGTCCTCGACGTCGCTCGTCGAGTCGCCCGAGAACGTCAGCTGATTGGCGAGCGGCGCGTCGTGGCGGCGCGTCACGCTCAGGTGGTTGTAGATACCGCCGTCGATCTGGAGCTCTGCGATCGAGCTCAGTCCGAAGCTGACGCCGAGGGTCGGGAGGCGAATGAGGTTGCCTTCGAGTCCCGAGGCGGGATAGGTGACGTCGTGCCACGCGTCGAATCCGCCCTCGAGCAGGACGTTTCCCGATCCGACCGTCTCTGGATCCTCGGTCACGAGGGGCCGCTGCTGCGCCACGGCGGGCGCCGCGCAAGCCAGCGTCACCACCATCACCGTCAGCCACACCGGGTTTTTCGTCATCTCACCTCCACTAATGGCACTCGGCGCCGCTTGGCGGCGGTCTCCGGAGCCTGTGTTTCGACCCAGGCATCGTCGATCTGGCTGGCTGTCCCCATTTTTTGCGAAAAATGGGGACTGTCCCCTTTTTCGAGGCGGCGGTCGAGCAAATGACGGGGGGCGACGTTGGCGAGCGCGCGGATCATCGAGTTCTTGATCTCCGGATGCTCGACTTCGAGCTCGGCGATCAAACGCTTGACGCGCTGACGCTGCAGGCTGAGATCGCCGCACGCCGGGCAGCAGCAGCCGATGATCGGCAGCGCGGACGCCTTCGCGTACTTCAGGGCCTCGGCCTCAGTGACGTACACGAGCGGGCGGATGACGACGTGCCGGCCGTTGTCGGAAACGAGGCGCGCCGGCATGGCCTTGATCGTCCCCTGAAAGAAAACGTTCAGCAGCAGCGTCTCGATGAAGTCGTCGGCGTGATGGCCGAGGGCGATCTTGTTCGCTCCGACCTCGGTCGCGAGCCGGTACAGCGCGCCCCGGCGCAGACGCGCGCACAAGGAACACGGTGTCGCGCTTTCGTCGAGGATGTCTTCGATGGCTTCGCCGATCTGCGTGTGCTCGACGTGGAGTTCCCAGCCGCGAGCCGCGCACGTTTCGGTCAGCTTGTGGTGTTGGTATCCCTCATACCCCGAATCGATGTTGACCGCGACCAGCGAGAACTCGATCGGGGCCCGGCGGCGGAGCACGTCGAGCATCTGCATGAGCGCCCAGCTGTCCTTGCCCCCCGACAGCCCGACCATCACGCGGTCGCCGTTCTCGATCAGGTGATATTCCGTTATCGCGCGGGTGACCTTCTTCGCGATCCGCGCTTCCAGCTCGGTTGCATACGGCATTTCAATTCACCAGTTCACCAATTTTTCCACGACTCCGCTCCACGTCAACTGCGCGCCGCGAGCCTGAGCGGTTGTGCCGAGCCGTTCGGCAAAGGCCCCGTCCTCGGCGAGCCTCCGCAGCGCACGCGCGAGCGCCTGCGGACTGGGATCGACGATCAGGCCCGTCACGCCGTCTTCGACGAGTTCGGCGGCCCCGCCGGAGTCGCGGCACGTTACGACGGCCTTCCGCGAGGCAAACGCCTCCACCGTCACGAACCCGTAGTCTTCCTGCAGCGGCGGAAACACCACCGCGCGGCACGTTGCGAGGCGGCGCAACAGCTCCGGCTCATCGATCCGTCCAAGAAACGTCACCCGCGAGGCGACCCCCGCGTCACGGGCAAGGACCTTCAGCGAACTGGATTCCTCCCCCGCGCCCGCAATGGTGCACGTGAGACCGGCGCCGTCCGGCATCGCCAGGGCGCGGATGAGCAGGTCGGCCCGCTTCAGCGCCGTCAGCCTCGACACGAGAAAGAAATCCGTCCCATAGCCGTCGCACCGGTATGCGCGTTGCGGCGCCGGCGGGTACAGCACCTCGGCGCGTAGGGACGGCCACATGCGATACCGCTCGCGAATCGTTTCCGACTGGAAGAACAACCGGTTCACCCTGCGCAGCAGGTACCGATCGGTGACGTGAATCGCGCTGCGGCGCGCGCGCTCCCTGATGCGGCCTTGCGGAGACAGCGTCGCGCTGAATCGATCCCACAGGTCGTAGTACTCCCGCATCGTGTGATTCAACCAGCACACGTGACGCGGATGGCGAACGGCGTAGCTCGGATACCGCAGGCTGATGACCTGATCGATCGGCTGCCCTTCGGTCGATCGCACGTTCGTCAGCCACGTCGCGACGTACGCCGACGTCTGCTGTCCGAACGGATTCTGCGGGGTCACGATGACGTGCGCCTGATGGCCGGCGTCCTGCAACGCGCGGGTCACCTCGCGCGCTATCACCATGTGGCCGCCTTCCGCCATCGGCGGACTGGACGTGACGACGGCGATCCTCATTCCGGCTGCAACTCCAGGACGGGGTGGACGCGGACGCCGAGATACCGGGAATCGCTCGAGTGCGCATCCACGAAGATGGGCGTAAAGCCGCTGTCGCACGACACGGACGCGAGCCACACGAGCGCGTGCACTTCCTTCTCGAAGGGTGTGCCCGGCGGCAGCGCGATGGCGACCTGTTGCGTCTGGTTCGGAGCCAGATGCGCCTGCTCGGAGCGCCCTCCGACGGTCACCGTCACCGTTGTGGCACGCGGGCCCGACGTCAGCGCAAAAATGGCGCGTCGCATCGGCCTGTCGGTCTTAATGATGAATTCCGCGGTGGACTCTCCGCGCGTCCAGAAGCTCTTGTCGGCTTCGCGCCCGTACGCATTGTCATCGAGGAAGTAGACGAGAAACCCGGGGTCGCCCTGCCCGGCATTGTCCCCGAACCAGAGGCGCGCATGGTCGGGGTCGGTGTTGACTGGAAGATCGTTCACCAGTGTCAGCTCGACGGGAAAGGCGCGGAGCAGCCCGCGCTTCGCATTGTCGGCCGGGCGAAACGACGCCACGAAGGGGTTCAACACCATGGCGCCGACGAAGAGCCCTCCGGCCACCCACGGCAGGAACGCCGCCGCGATCGACTCGATCGGCGGCATCACGAACAGCATCACTCCGTAGCCGCTGAAGAAATACCGGTTGCCGACGCCCCCGCCGTGCCACGTATAGGGCGTCGCAACGATGAACATCAGACCCTGCATGAGACCGGCGGCGAGCACCAGCCATTGCCATCCGGGCCGCCGCCTCGGTGCGGCCAGAAATGCCGCCATCGCGAACACCGCAGGAAAGAAGTAGCCGACCAGTCCGGTATAACGCCCGACGAAGAAGTACTCCAGGTTGTGCGCCAGGTTGGACCTGAACGTCCTCGGATTGAAGATGATGTTGCCCATCACGCCCTCGCGCGACTTCGACTGGCCGAGATCGTGCTGCGGCACGGCATTCTGGAACGGAAATTCGAAGTAGTAGGTGTTCCGGTCTCCGCCCTGATAGTTCCATTCGCCGCTGATCGCCATGTTTGCCGCAAAGAGTCCGCCGGCGCACAGCAGGAACACGAACGCGGCCGGCACCAGCGTCCGCGTGATGATTCGGAGGCCGTCGCCGCGGAGCGCGCGGTACAGCCACCACGCCATCGGCGCGGCGAACAGCAGCGCGTTCGTGGGCTTTGAAAACGTATCGATGCCGAGCAGCACACCGCACAGCAGATCGCTTCGGCGGGTGAACAACCAGGCGGTTCCGCGCGGCGAGCGGAGCGGATCGGCGACCTCTTTGTACAGCCAGCAGAAATACGCCAGGAATGCCAGCGTGAAGTTGAACAACTCCGGCATGATCCAGACGAAGTACACCGGCACGACGCTGGCCATCACGAATGCACCGGCGAGCAGCGCCGACGCCGTCGCACTGGCACGCGCGTGCAGGAATAGATAGCCGCACAGCAGGACGAACGACACGAGGAACGCGTGCAGCACCAGAAATCCATTCGTGCCGAAAATCTTCACGAACGGAGCGGCGACGAGCGGATAGATGAACGCTTTACCGTAGTAGTACCGCGAGGCATCCGGATCGGGCGCACCAGCGAGCGTGCGGCCCTTCTTTAGAAATACGCCCGCCGGTCCGCTTGGGAACTCGTGCCAGACGCGAACGAGATCCTCTCTCCGATAAGCCAGGTCGCCGTCGTCGGCAAGGCTGTAGCCCATCATGTAATAGGTCGCTTCGTCGCTCTGAAAGCCGATGGCCGCCTTCGGGAAGTTCACGGTGAGGGCGAGGCCGCCATAGACACACAGGAACAGCGCGGCAAGCAGCAGCCCCGGTCGGAGGTTCATCGGCGCCACACCCGCGGTGTGGGTCGAGACCGTCACGCGCGCGCTCCGTCGGTCAGGAACGAAAGGTCCGCCTGCAGAACGCCCTGGCGCTTCGTGTTCCGTGATGTGGCGTGGAGCAGGTCGTAGAGCCGTTCCATCTTGCGAACGAACGCCGCGATGTCGTAGTGCTGCCCCGTCTCGCGGGCCGCAGCCGACAGCCGCGCGCGCTCGGCATCGCTGTCGATCAAACGCACGATTGCGCCGGCGAGCGCATCGGCATCGCGCCGCGGGACGATCACCGCGTCCCGTCCAGCCGTCAGCACGTCAACGAGGCCGTCCGCGTCGGTCGCGACGATGGGCTTCCCCATCGCGAGCGCTTCGAAGACGGTGAGCGGCGTGCCTTCCCAGAGCGACGGGAATGCGCTCATGTCGAACGCTGACACCGTGCGCGCGACGTCCTTCGTAAAGCCGCCGAAGACGAACGACTCGCCCAGTCCGAGCGCGCGCGCCTGCGCTTCGAGTTCGGACCGGAGGGGCCCTTCTCCGAACAGAAAGAAGCGCGCGTGCGGACGCTGATTCAGCACCGCTCGCGCGGCGTCGACGAGATAGCTGTTCCCCTTGGAGTCGTGAAGCCGCGTGACGCTGCCGATGACGACCTGGCCGGGCTGCACGCCGAGCTCCATACGCGCGGCTGCGATCTCGGCCGCTGAGCGAGGCCGGCTGAACTCCTCGAGCGGAACGCCGAGATACACGATCTTGACGCGCTCCGGCGGCATCTGCCGCGCCCGGATGACGAACTCCGCCGTGCTCTTCGAAACCGCGATCGCCAGGTCCGTCGAGGGCGCCAGAAGCCGGTCGGCAACCTTCTGGAACCACGGGGTATCGGTGAGGTTTGCGTGCTCGTGCAGGATCGTCGGCAGCCGTCGCATCCTCCCCGCCAGACGTCCGAACGTCGTGGCGCCATACCCATGGAGGTGCAGCACGTCGATTTGCTTGTGATCGACGATCTTCAGCAGCGCCGTCAGCGTGGCGGGATCGAACTTCGATTTGTGCAGGTACTGGATGTCGATGCCGAGCGAGTCGAGTGTTTCTTCCGATAGATCGCGCTTGCGCAGGCTGACGAGCGACACGTCGTAGCGCGAACGATCGAACCGCGGAATCATCCACGCGAACAGGCGCTTCACGCCGTGCATGCGCGAACCCTCCCATCCGAGGTGGTCGCACACCTGGAGCACCCGCAATGGCCGTTCGGCGTTCATATGGGACTAGGAGACCACCCCTCGCTGGCCCACCACGCGTGCCGGCACCCCGACCGCGATTGCGCCCTCGGGCACCGCTTCCCGGACGACGGCTCCGGCACCCACGATCGCCCCATCGCCGAGCACGACGCCGTCGAGCACTTTGACGCCGGCGCCAAGCCATGCTCCGCTGCCGATCCGCACGCCGGCAGATCGGCGGCCCTGTTCGAGCACCGCCGCAGCGGGATCGCTCATGTCGTGATCCCCCCCGATCACATAGCAGTACGCCGCCAGCAGTGTCGACGCTCCGATCACCACGCGGCTGGCCGAAAAAACCTCGCAGTTGAACCCGATGTTCGCGTCGTCGCCGATGGCGATGTCGCCGTTCTTGCACGACAGGATCGAATTGCGTCCGATGAAAACGCCGGAGCCGATCGTGATCCCCGCGTTGCTCTCCCCCTTCGCATCGATGAGACAGTTGTCGTCGATCGCGACATTGTCACCGATCCGGATCTTGTGAGGATGCCGCAGCACGACGTTCTGTCCGAACACGACGTTCCGGCCGCACGCGCCCAGGAGCCACGGATACATGACCTTCCGCAGCGCGAACCCCATGGCGCCGGCCACGTTCTGGGAGGCCTGCTGGACGAATTCGTACTTCAGCAGGGCCCCCCACCCGTCCCGGCCGACGACGTGCGCGGCAAACTTCTGGCGCGGAGAACGGCGCCCGTCGAACAACTGCTGCTGTGCACGGGAAATTTCAGGCACGAGATGGCCTCTATGATAAGGCGGCGCACGGCGACTTGCGGCGGCTGTTAAAATAAGCCGTTTACCCTGATGCGCATCCTGATGATTGCGCCGGAGCCCTTCTTCGAGCCCCGGGGCACACCGTTCAGCGAGTACCACCGCATCCGCGCGCTGCTCGAACTGGGCCATACCGTCGATCTGGTCACCTATCCCTTCGGACGCGACATTTCCATGCGGGGGCTGCGGGTATTCCGGTCGCTGCGGCCGCCGTTCGTACGCGATGTCGGAATCGGGCCTTCGTGGCGCAAGGTGCCGCTGGACCTCCTGGTCACCCTCACGACGATCCGCCGTGCACTCGCCGGGGGATACGACGCCGTGCACTCGCACGAAGAAGGCAGCTGGTTCGGCGTGGTGATCGCCTCGATGCTCGGCGTGCCGCATTTGTACGACATGCACTCGAGCCTGCCCCAGCAACTGCAGAATTTCGCCTACAGCCGCTCGCGAGTGCTGACGAGCCTTTTCACGCGGTTCGAGCGCTTCGTCGTCCGGCGCTCGCGCGTCGTGATCGTGATCTGCCCGCAACTCGAGGAGGTCGTTCGCGCGATCGATCCGGCGGTGCCGTCCGTGCTGATTGAAAATGCCCCGGGCGCAGCCGAGACGGCGAAGGAAGGATCCGGGACCTCGGTGCGCGCGGCATTGCAACTGCGCGGTGACACCCCGCTCGTGCTCTACACCGGTACGTTCGAGGCATATCAGGGTCTCGACCTGCTCTTCCGATCGATGGGGCCGGTCCTCAGGGTGATGCCAGCCGCGCGGCTCGTACTTGCCGGCGGCCGTCCGGAACAAATCGAGGCGGCACGACGCGCCGCTGACGCGCTTGGGATCTCGGCCGCGCTCGTATTCGCTGGGCAGCGTCCAGCCGAGGAAATTCCCTCATTTCTCGACGCCGCCGACGTGCTCGTCTCGCCGCGGAGCCTGGGGACGAACACACCGCTCAAGATCTATCAATACCTGCAATCGGGCAAACCCATCGTCGCGACGCGTCTGCTGACGCACACGCAGGTGCTCGACGACAGCGTCGCCTTCCTGACCGAAGCGACGCCGGACGCGTTCGGCGCGGGTATTCTCCGCGCGCTCTCGGACCGCGACGAGGCACGACGCGTTGGCGCGCGCGCGCGAGAACTCTCGGAGACGAAGTACAGCTACGACGCATACCTGGCGCGGACGCGACAGGCGTGCGCGCACCTGTTCGGCGAACCGGCGGCGCAGGTGGCCGGGGGCGTGGCGTGACCGAAGCGGATCGATCGGCCGATCACTACAGCTACGCCGTCTACGCCGATCCGGCCATGGCGGATCGCTTCGACGCCATGCGCTTCGGCGGACCGATCGGCCGCCTCCTCGCCGACGCGCAGGCCGATCAGATCGCGGCGTTTCTGGCGCCGGTCGAGCGGCGACGGGTCCTCGACGTCGGGACGGGGACGGGCCGCGCGGCGATTGCACTCGCCAGGCGCGGAGCCGATGTGACTGGCGTCGATGCCTCGGTGCAGATGCTCGCCGTCGCCGAACGCCGGGCCCACGACGCCGGCGTGCACATCCAGTTCCGCCTCGATGATGCGCACCAATTGTCGTTTCCCGACCGCGCGTTCGATTCGGTCGTCTGTCTCCGGGTGCTGATGCACACGCCGGACTGGAAACGGTCTCTCACCGAGTTGTGCCGCGTGGCGGAGGCGCGGCTGGTGATCGACTTTCCGGCCGCATCCAGCGTAGCCGCGCTCGAATCGGCGGCGCGGCGCCTGGTGAAGCCGTTCTCGACGGGCACCGAGGCATACCGCGTCTTCGCCTTGCGGACGATCCGACGCGAGCTGGAAACGAACGGGTTCCGCCTCGTGTCACAGCATCGGCAATTCGTGATCCCGATCGCGATTCACAAACGGATCGGATCGCTGGCGTGGACGCGCCGTGTCGAAGGTTTCCTGTCGCGCGTCGGTCTTCTGCGAGTGCTCGGCTCACCGGTGACCATTCTGGCCCAGCGGTGCGCGTCCTAGTCACCGGCGCCACCGGCTTCACCGGGGGCCACCTGTCGCGGACACTTGCCGCGGGCGGCTATGACGTCCGCGCGCTCGTCCGTGGGGATCGGCGCCTCGACCGCGACGGCACGACCGAGCGCATCGAATACGTCCAGGGCGACCTCCTCGATGCCGTCTCGATTCAGCGCGCCGCGGCCGGAGTGGACGTCATCTACAACGTCGCAGCGCTCTACCGCCAGGCAGGGCTGCGCGACGAGGTATACCATGCGGTCAATGCGGCGGCCGTCGGCACGATCATCGATGCCGCCGCCTCGTGCGGCGTCCGGCGGGTCGTTCACTGCAGCACCGTCGGCGTGCACGGCGACATCGAGCATCCGCCTGCCGGCGAGGATGCGCCCTTTCGTCCTGGCGACGTCTATCAGCGAACGAAGCTGGAGGGAGAACGGATCGCGGCGGAGGCGTCGAAGCGAACGGGTGTCGAGGTCGTCATCGCGCGGCCGAGCGGAATTCACGGTCCCGGCGATCGGCGCCTGTTGAAGCTGTTCAGGGGAGTGGCCAGGCGCCGCTTCGTGATTTTCGGTAGCGGGCGCATTTTCTATCACCTGACGTACATCGACGATGTGGTCGAGGGGCTGCGCCTCTGCGGCGAGGTCCCGCACGCAGCCGGCCGCACGTACATCATCGCCGGCGCCGAGGTGCGCACGCTGAACGCGGTCACCGCGATGATCGCGGAGGAAGCCGGCGTTCCCGCACCGCGCGTTCATATTCCGGCGTGGCCGCTGTGGCTGGCCGGCGCGGCATGCGAGGCGGTGTGCACCCCCTTGGGCATCTCCCCGCCGCTCTATCGGCGGCGCGTCGAGTTCTTCACGAAGAGCCGCGCGTTCGACATCACGCGCGCGCGGGCCGAACTCGGGTATGCGCCGGCTGTCGGCCTGCGGGAGGGTATCCGCCGCACGCTCGCCTGGTACCGCGAGCACGGCTGGCTGTAGTACAGTGAAAGGCCTTCGGTGCAACCCATAGTCGAATCCCCGCGGTCCTCACGGGCGAGATCGATCGCGATCAACCTCGTAAAGGCAGGCGTCAGCATTGGCTTGCTGTGGCTGCTCTTCAGGCGCGTCGACATGGCCCGGTTGTGGGGCTACGCGCGGCATGCGTCGCCGCTGTGGCTGGCCGCCGCGCTGCTGCTCTACCTGGTGATGATCCTCGCAAGCGCCTGGCGCTGGAGCCTGCTGCTCAACGCGCAGCACCTGCGGATCCCCTACGCCTTTCTGGTCTCCTCGTATCTGGTGGCGACCTTTCTCAACAACTTCCTGCCGAGCAATATCGGCGGCGACTTCATCAGGATTTCCGATACCGCACGGATCGCGCGTTCCAAGACGCTGGCGACGACGGTGGTCCTCATCGATCGCGGAATCGGACTGCTCGGTCTCGCATTGATGGCCGCAACCGGGGCGACGCTGATGCAGCGACTGTCGGTCGGCCCGCTGGGCCCGAAACTGCTGTGGGCGGGGTTCTGTGTCGGCGCGATCGTTGCGACCCCGACGCTGCTGATGCCCGAATCCATGACGCGGCTGCTGTCGCCCCTGCGGGTCTTTCATCAGCAATGGGTCGACGCGCGCATCGCCCGGCTGACGGCCGCGCTGACGAAGTTCAAGGAAACGCCCATGGCGATCGCCGGCTGTTTCGTGGGCGCCGTCATCGTCCAGACGGTTCTCGTGCTGTTCTATCTCGCGATCGCCCGCAGCATGAGCATTCCGATCGGTTTTGCGGAACTTGCCGTCATCGTCCCCGTGTCGTTCATCGTCCAGATGATTCCATTGTCCGTGAACGGCTTCGGTGTCCGGGAAGCGACATTCGGGTTTTACTTCACGCGGCTCGGGCTGCCGCTCGAATCTGCGCTGCTCGTCTCCTTCATGGGGGCGGCGCTCATCATGTTGTTCTCGCTCTCCGGCGGCCTCGTCTATATCGGACGTCAGGCGCGGGTCTGAGGCAGCGCCGGCCGGAATTCCATCCGGCCGAGCTTGACGTGTCGCAGATCTGACCGGACACTTGTTCAGCCGGCAAAGGATCTTCCCGCTGCCGGCGCTCTTCAATAACCGCTGATTGCAACAACGCGTGCGCCCGTGGTGCGCGCGGATGAAAGACGTATGAAGACCCGTGTACTCTTGTTCCTTCCGCTGGTCGTGTGTCTCACGGCGTGCGGCATTCAGAAATCGTCCCCCGTCGGCCCATCGTCTACTGACGGCACCGGCGTCGTCAGTCCCTCTGCCGGCGCTGCAGCTGGGTATCCCACGAACGGCACCGCCCTCATCGCCTACGTCGCTGCCAAATACCCGGAGCGCCTGGCCGCCGGCGTCAGCCGCGACGCGCGCCTTCAGAACATGATGTTCCTGCGGGACCGCATCATCGAGGCGGGCAAGTGCGGGGGCATGGACCTCGGGTGGAACCTGAAACGCGGGGGGCCCGACATCAGCGTGGACTTCATCGCCGAGCGCCGCAATGGCGCTGTGTACGGTCACGACATCGCGATCGACTACGACAATCCCGGCCATCCACTGCAGCTCCAGTGGGGTGACGGCAGCTTCCCGACCTACAAAGAGTACCCGGCGCCGGTCTGCCAGTGAGGCGGTCGATGACGAAAACCGTTGCTCCTGCTGCGCGGCGCGGGTATTCTGATGATCTCGATTCCCAAGGGCTTCCCAGCACCCTTCTCCCTAAAGCCGATTGTGTTTCGTGCCGATATGGCAACCGGCGTGTGTCTGCGGCACGCGCGCCTGCCTGGCGGTTCGTTCGTACGTGTTTGAGGTGGCGCCATGAAAGCAACAGCTCGAGCAGTGACGGCAATAGGCGGTCTGCTGGTACTGACGCTGGCGGGATGTGAGACCCAGAAAAGCTCCAACCCGCTCTCGCCGTCCGTCGCAGGACCGATCCCCGGGGTGAACATTTCCGCGCCCTCGGTGCTCCAGCCGTCCCAGGGGTTCAAGTTCCGCGACACCCAGCAGCCCGTGACGCTGACGGTGCAAAATGCGGCGACCAATGGCGTACGCCCGCTGTCGTATTCATTTGATGTCGCCAGCGACAACGCGTTCAACACGAAGCTGTTCAGCCGCTCGGGCGTCGCGCCAGGCGCCAACGGCAAGACGAGCGTGCAGCTCGACATCCTCCAGATCGGCCGCACGTATTACTGGCGGGTGCGCGCCGAGGACGGCGCGAATACGGGTCCTTACTCGACCGCGTCGTTCGAGATTCAGCAGAAGCCGTCGGTGAGCGCGCCGGTGGCCATTTCCCCGATCAACAACGCCCAGGTGACGTCGAACCGGCCGACGCTCATCGTCGCGAACGCCGCGATCGCCGGGCCGGTAGGCGGACTGTCGTACGAATTCCAGGTCGCCCGGGACCAGGGTTTCGGGTCGCTCATTTCGGCAGGAATCGTCGGCCAGGGCAGCGGCCAGACGTCTTTCCTGACGGCGAACCTCGTATCGAGCGCGACGTACTTCTGGCACGCGCGCGCCTCCGACGGCACGACCACGAGCGCCTGGAGTGGTACGCAGACGTTCCGGACGCCGGCGGGCAGTCCTTCGCCCTCGCCCTCACCCTCGCCGAGCCCGTCGCCTGGAGCGGCGTGCAATTCGAGCAATCCGCTGACCATCGTCGAGTGCGAGCGCGCGAAGTACGGGCACATGTCGACGACCGATACGGTGAACTTCCTGTTCGCGACCGCAGCGTCGTTGACGCGGAATGCGATTGCGGGCGGGCCGTTTGGAGTCCTGCGCAAAGCGAGCGGGACCAGTTGCAACGGCTACTCGTGCGACATCATCTGCTCGGGCCAGGGCAATTCCCAAAAGCAGTGGGACGTCCTCGGGGATTCCGACGGAGCGCAGACGCCCAACTGGAATGGTCCGAGCACAGTGCCGAACATCCGCGTGGACACCTGTGACATCAGGTGAAACGGCAGGTTGTGGCGGAGGTCAGCGGTTAGAGGTTAGAGGCTTCGCCAAACGACGAGAGCCGGATGATCCACAAGCACCCGGCTCTCGGAGCCAGTTTCCGATTGGCAGTTCCCGCTTCCGACCTCGAGCCTGTGAACTCGACCTTAGAAGCGGAACCGCGCTCCGGCGCCGATCTGGAAGCCGCCGACGGTGAGCTTGTCGCTGGAGTTGCCGAACTTGGCGGAGCCCCACGTGTACCGCGTGAAAGCGCCGACGCCCCAATTATTGCCGAGGCCCGGGAACTTGCCGAGCAGGTACGTCACGTCGAGGCCGATGTTGATGCCAGCGGTCGTCTTGCTTTCGCTCACGAGCGTGGGCGTCGAGTTGGACTCGGACAGGTTGGCGGCGACGTCCTGCTTGACGGAGAAAATGGACGGGCCGAGCGAGAACCCGACGTCGATCTTGTCCGTGACCGGCAGCATCCACACCGCATCGATGTTGACGACGTTCTCGGAGTGTTTCGCGCCCGACAGCGACGTGGTGACCAGGTGCGGCTGATCGAAGAAGACCGGATCCGGAATGCTGGCGCTGACATTCATATCCGATTTGCTCGACGTGTGCGTGTAGCCCAGGCTGACCGCGAGGTTCTCCCACACACGATAACCGCCGCTGATATCGAACAGTCCGCCGCTGCCGACACTCTGCGACGAGGTCACGAGTGCGGTTTCGTCGAAGAGCGGGAAGGACTGCGTGGAGGCGAGGTCGTGCGAGCCGACTTGTCCCCCGCCGTTGATGGATACGAATCCGCGGTCCGTCCACTGCATCTGCTGGGCGCTCGCCGGCACCGTGACGGCGCACAGGCACAACGCGAGAACTCCGGCTTTCAACATCTTCAAATCACGTCTCCTGATGTGGGGGTGGAGCCGGCGCGACGCGCACCGGCGAGGCATCGCCATCGTAGCACGGTCGCTCGCGAGTGGATGAGTTCATCGCGAGCCGTACCGCGATTTTTTCTGCGAATTCTGTATTCCCCCCACGCGTAATCAGCGCTATCATGATGCCACCCTCGTCCGGTTCAACTCAGATCTGCGGAGCTCCATAGATGCGAAAGGTTTTGTTGTGTACGGCCGCCGGCGCGCTCGCGCTTGCCATCGGCTGCGGGAAATCGTCTCAGGCCCCGACCTCGCCTTCGTCTGCAGCCGGCGGTGACGCGTCCGCGGCAGCCGACGGCTCGACGCTCAAGGCCACTGCGCCGACGCCGGTGTCGCCAATCAACGGCACGCAGCCGGATGCGCTCGTCCTCGTCGCGACGAAATCGCAGGGCAAGTACGCCGAGCTCGCGTTGTCGTACCAGTTCCAGATCCGCAGCGGCAGCACCGTCGTGTTCGATTCGCAGGTCGTGGCGGGGAGCGTCAGCGGCGACCAGGTGCAGTACACCGCCTCGGCGGCACTGACCGCCGATGCGACTTACACCTGGCGCGCACGCGCGGCTTACCAGGGCGCATTCGGTCCCTGGTCGTCCGACGCGACGTTCAAGGCGCC